>DATFXN010000054.1:0-58684 GCA_035315805.1 Chthoniobacterales bacterium | reverse complement strand
CCCTGCGTTGGCTTATCTCTTTCTCGTTAGATCCATGTTCAGCCGCGTTCGGGCCAGTAATTGGAAGGAGCCGAACCGGGGGTTAGCGGCGACGAGAAATGCTGAAGGCCGCGCAAATCGTCTTAAACCTTAATGCCCCTCGCATGTCACACGATTGCATCTTGGAAGATGCCGTGTTTCCTTTATGGGCTCCGTTTGCCGACGAAACGTCCCCGATGAATCCTGCAGATCTTTTTCGTGAAGATACCGACACCGTCCAACTCGCCCGCGGCGACTTTCTTTTCCATGAAGGCGATAAGCGTGACTGCATGTATGTCTTATTGGAAGGGGAAATGGATATTCTGCTCGGCAAATACGTTGTCGAGACCGCAAAGGAAGGAGCGCTCATCGGCGAGATGGCGTTGATCGATGACAGTCCGCGTGCTGCCAGCGCCGTGGCGAAGTCCGCCTGTCGACTAGCGCAAATCGACCAGCGAGTGTTCGATTTTGTTGTTCAGCAGCACCCGCCTTTGCGCGGCATGTGATGAAAGAGCTCGCGGCCCGCTTGCGTCACATGAACGCGGCAGCGATGCGATAGAAAATCAGCCCGAGTTACGCTAGCAGGAAGCTCACGCTGAATGATGGTACGGTGCGCTTGGTTGATGCGCTTCGAACTTGTAGCGTGTAGCGGCACGAGCGACGGGCTGGTCAGGATCTAACTAATCGATGAAGCCAACGGCCCACATGCAATGACCGCGTGCATGCTTGTCGCCACACCCGGCCGTGGCTTATCTCTTTCTCGTTAGGCCGACAAGAATGGTCAAAGATGTGTCCAACTCGTGCGGCCCGGAGCGCGACCTACTATGCAGGGGACGAAGCGCGTTTCTTTTCTGGTGCGTACCGTGGTGTGCCTTCGCGCTTGGCTTTTGGGCTCCGCCTGGCTTGAAAACAGTTTTGTGGACGGCATCGCTCGCGTTCATGGGTATCATGTGCCTGCTTAACGCCTCTCGATGCGGCCGCATTCACTGTCTGTTCACGGGGCCGTTTTTCGTTCTTTGCGCCGTTGCTTCGCTCGGACATGGGCTTGGGCTTCTGTCGCTTGGCCCGTCCGGATGGGATTGGATTGGCGCTGCAACAATTATTGGAGCGATCGCATTTGCTTGCATTCCCGAACTGATTCTGGGCCGTTATTGGCGAACTGGATCAGACAACGCCTAACCAATCGATGAAGCCAACGGCCCCTGACGCAGTGAACACGGGCAACCTTGTCACACCAACTTGCTGATTTACGATCTAACCCATAGGAATTGTGGACATCCCGCCCGTTAAATCTCTACTCGACTTCACTGGCAAGGTCGCGATTGTCACCGGCGCGGGCAGCGGCTTGGGGCAAGGTGTCGCGCGGCGGTTCGCCGAAGCGGGTGCCAGCGTGATCGTGCATTTCAATTCGAGCGAGGCTGGCGCGCAAAAGGTGACGCGTCGGATTCGCGAGCAGGGCGGCAAAGCCATCGCGGTGCAGGGCGACCTCAGGCAAGAGAAGGATGCGGCGCGCGTGATACGAAGCGCGGCCGAACAGTTCAGGCGGCTAGATGTGCTCATCAACAACGCGGGAACTTATCCGCTGCACAGCGTTTTAGACATGACGCCCTCCGAATGGGATCACGTTTTGGAGGCCAATCTGCGTTCGGTGTTTCTTTGTACGCAAGCGGCGGCGCAGGTGATGAAAGAACAAGACGGTGGGGCGATTGTTAACATCACGTCTATCGAAGCAGAGAACCCGGCGCCGAATCACAGCCACTACAATGCGGCCAAAGGCGGCGTGCTGATGTTCACCCGCGCGTCGGCCTACGAACTCGCGCCGTACGGCATCCGCGTCAACGCGGTCGCGCCCGGCTTAATCTGGCGTGAGGGGTTAGAGCAAGCTTGGCCCAACGGGGTGCAGCGGTGGCAAAAAACCGCGCCGCTGAAGCGCCTCGGTCTGCCCGAAGATGTCGCGGATGCGTGTCTGTTTCTGGCTTCACCCGCGGCGCGTTGGATCGCAGGCGCGAGCCTGCTCGTGGACGGCGGGGTGATGACTCATCAGATATTCTGATGCAACAGGCTTTTCTTTTTACAGAAGACGCGGTAGGGCCACATCGACACTGCAGCAGGCTACGGCCCGTGGCCGGAAGGTCATTGTCTCTTGCAAGAGTTCGTCGACGATGTTTGCACCGAACGGGCTAACCAAGCGGTCCAGCCAGCCGCTTCACGGCGCGCATAATTTCGATATGCCGCGTTCACTATTGAAATTCGCGGCACTGCTCACTGTAATCAACGGGGCTGAGCTTGGTCTCCATTAGACCTATGATCCCTCTCGCCACATTAACAGCAGGGCTCCTTGCCACGGCGGCTGCCGCCGACACATTTCCTCTGCCTTGCCGATTGGTCGATTCTGAACTCCCCAGTTGCGCAGTGCGTCGAGGCGACCGCATCCAAGTGTCGAAAGCAGCCTTGACGAAGATGGACTTCTCCCTTGATGGCTTAACCCAGGCATTCATCGAGCACAGTTGGTATTACATCAAGCGGGACGGCAGCACACTGTCGGTTATCACATTTGATAATGGCGCCGATTACTTTTCCGAAGGCTTGGTTCGTTCGCGTATCAATGGCAAGATCGGCTATTTCGACAAGCAGTTTAAGCAGACGATACCACCCAGGTACGACTGGGCTTGGCCCTTCAAACGTGGCAAAGCTGTCGTCTGCATTGGGTGTGTCGAGGCTCCCGCAAATGGTTCCGAACATAGAATGGTAGTAGGTGGGCGGTGGGGATATATCGATCACCAAGGTCACGAGATTGTTAGCGTGACCCATTCAAGTGAGAAAATTTTGGAAATGGAGCGCCTCCGGTAGGCCTAACCAATTGATGAAGCCAACGGCGAAGAAAGGATGAAGCACGAATTATGAAGGATGAAGTGAAAGCAACCATCGCTCGCGCAACCTCAGCGCCGCATCTCACGGTGGTCACGCGGAAAGTCAGAAATTCGACTGAGCTCGGCTGCTTTTAAGAAGTACCCGTGGTCTTTGCATCGGCAACAAGTTGTCCCGGTTCAGCTCCCGATTATGCTGGCGAATGCGAAAGATTCTTTCGGGCGCGTTTTTCAGTTCCATCTTGCTTGTGGGCCTGAGTGATCGCGCATTTGGCGATGAGGGCATGTGGCTGTTTAACAATCCGCCACTGAAACAACTAAAAGAAAAATACCAATTCGAGCCAACGCCGCAGTGGCTCGAGCGTCTCCAAAAATCGAGCGTGCGTTTCAATTCCGGGGGAAGCGGCTCGTTTGTCTCAGGCACCGGACTTTGCATCACCAATCACCACGTCGGGGCCGACGCGTTGCAAAAAGCTTCAAGCGAACAACACAATTATTTGAAAGAGGGCTTCTACGCGAAAACGCAGGCGGAAGAAATTAAATGCGCCGATCTCGAACTAAATGTGCTGATGTCGATCGAAGACGTGACCGCGCGGGTGAACGACGCGGTGAAAACAGCAATGTCTCCCGATGCGGCAAGCAAAGCGCGAGACGCCGTGATTGCCGCAATCGAAAAAGAAAGCAAAGACAAAACTGGACTGCGCTCCGATGTGGTCACTCTTTATCAAGGCGGCGTATACCATTTGTATCGCTACAAACGCTACGATGATGTTCGGATCGTCTTCGCGCCAGAACAACAGATGGCATTTTACGGCGGCGACCCCGACAACTTCGAATATCCGCGATTCGATTTGGATATCTGCATTTTCCGCGTTTACGAAAACGGGCAACCGGCCAAGGTCGACAATTACCTGAAATGGAATCCGAACGGGCCAAGCGATGGCGAGTTAACGTTCGTCAGCGGAAATCCCGGGCGCACGGATCGGCAACTGACGGTCGATGAACTGGCCTATCGTCGCGACATCGAAGTGCCGAAGTGGCTGCAGATATTTAATCGTCGCGAAGTGCTCGTTAATTCCTGGAGCGAGCGCTCGTTCGAAAATGCGCGCCGCGGCCGGGATGATCTCTTCGGCGACCAGAACAATCGAAAACGTTACGACGGTTACATCGCGGCACTTTTCGATCCGGAGATTTGGGCACAAATTGAAGCGCGCGAGAAAAAGCTGGGCGGCGCGATTTCGGGCGATGCGAAGCTCAAATCGGTGATCAGCACCTATGATCGCATCAAGAAAGCGCAGGCGGAGGAAGAAAAGATTGCCTTACGCTACGACTATTTGGAACAGGAACGTCCAATCACTGTCGGTTATCGCGGTCCGCGCGCGTTTTTTGGAACATTGTTCAAATATGCGCGCTTGCTCACACGCGCGGTTGACGAGCGCGCGAAGCCAAACGGCGAACGCATCGCCGACTTTCGTGACAGTGCGAAAGAATCGCTGGAGCTGATGTTGTTCTCGACCGAGCCAGTTTACGACGATTACGAAACTCTGCGGCTAACAGATTCGCTAACCGACTTCGCCGAAAAATTCGGCGCGAACGATCCGCTGGTAAGACAGGTGCTCAACGGAAAATCTCCGCACGCCCGCGCGGTTGAGCTGGTTAACGGAACCAAATTGAAAGATGTCGATCTTAGGAAAAAACTTTACGCCGGCAACGCGGCGGGATTGCAGGCGGCACACGATCCGATGCTCGATGTTGCGCGATTGATCGACAAGCCGGCACGCGACGCGCGAAAAATTCACGAGACGCAGGAGGAAATTAAGAAACAAGCCTACACAGAAATCGCGAAAGCGCGTTTCGCCATCGAAGGCACGGGAAATTATCCAGACGCGACATTCACGTTGCGCCTCTCTTACGGAACCGCCCGCGGCTACGAAGAAGACGGAAAACAGATTGCGCCGTTCACCAACTTCGCCGGTTTGTATGAACGCGCCGCCGCGCACGAGAACAAACCGCCGTTCGACTTGCCGCAACGTTGGATCGACAAGAAGTCGTCGCTCAACCCGGAAACAAGATTCAATTTCGTTTCCGACGCCGACATCATCGGCGGCAACAGCGGGAGCCCAGTTGTGAACAAAGCCGGCGAATTCGTCGGGATCATTTTCGACGGCAACATTCAATCGCTGGTGCACGATTGTATTTTCAGCGACAAACAAGCACGCGCGGTCTCAGTGGATTCCGCGGCCATCAGCGAAGCGTTGCGCAAAATTTACGACGCGCAGCCGTTGGTCGATGAATTACAGAGTGCCAAATAATCGGCGGGTTCTAGACTGGCGGTCAAATGCAACCACGCCTTCGGTTTATCATTCCAGCCGCGATCGCGTTGGCAACTTTCAGGGTCGTTAAGGCTGACGATGTTAAGCAGGAAATCGCAACGGCCACCCGCGCCTGCGAGCAAGATGCGTCAGCGGGCAATGAAACCGCGCGGTACACGTGCGCGGAGAAACTTGCTCAGATCGCCGATAAACTCGTCAGCGCTTTTCGCGAATACGGCAGTAGAAATAACGAAGCGCTGGTGGCGATTTGGACCGAGTTGAAGAAATATCCAATGCCGGCTGATTCCGATTCGAAGAAATTAACGAAGCTCTTGATTGGAAGATGGGATTCGCCGCGCCGCACTTATGTCTTCAAGGCCAATGGCAAGTGCGGAGCCGAAGACGGCCCGAAAATCGGAGTTGGAAAATCGAGGGAAACCAATTGATCGAACCGGACTCGAAGGGCACGATCATCCTGTTCAACTCAAAATACTTTGTCTACACAGAAGGCGACGACGTATTTTTCCATTCGCGGGCAAAGGATTAACAGACGCAAACTACAGCCGCTTCGCGCCCGAATTAATGGGGCGAAATAATCTTCTTGTTAAATCGACATCTGATTTGTACGGCTACTCGATATGAAGCCGAATATTGTTCTTACGTTTTATATCGCCGCCTGGGTCAGCGCGACCTCCTCTATTCTGATTGCCGCAGAGCCGGCTAAAGAGTCAGTCTCGCCGGAAGCGGCACTAAAAAAACTTATTGAGGGCAACAATCGCTTCGCGAGGAGCAAAATGAGCGCGGCCAAACCGACAGCGGAGCGGCGCGCCGCTACTGCGCAAGAGCAGCATCCGTTTGCCACCATCGTTGGTTGCGCCGATTCGCGGACAGCTCCCGAAATTATTTTCGACCAGAACATCGGCGACTTGTTCGTCGTGCGAACGGCCGGGAACCTGGTGGATGATTACGCCCTGGGTAGCATTGAATACGCGGTCGAGCACCTCGGTTCGCGTCTGATAGTTGTTCTTGGACATGCCCGCTGCGGCGCGGTCAAGGAAGCCATGGAAAGCGCGACCGCACCGGGCCATGTGAACGCGCTGGTGCGTGACATTCAGCCTGCCGTCCAGACCGCCAAAGACAAACAAGGTGACGCGCTGGCGAACGCTGTGCATGAGAACGCCGTGCAGGTGGCGGACAAAATTCGCAAGAGCGCACAGCTCGGGGACCTGGCTTCGCAGGTCAAGGTTGTTACGGGTTACTACGATCTCGATACCGGCAAAGTCGAATGGGACAAGATGGAAGCAACGACGCGCTAGACTTCTCTATCACCGAGGCGTTGCAAAAAAGTTTACGACGCGCAGCCACTCGTGGACGAACTGACAGCAGCAAAATCGACAGGACTTAAAGGATTGAAGAAGATTAGAACCGATTCTTCTCTGCAAATCCCCAACAATCCTGTTAGTCCTGTCTATAACTGCTTAAGCAGCGTTTTCCACCTCGCCCAGGCTTCGTCCCGCGCTTTGCCATCGGCTTCGCGAAAGTTTGGATTGTCTTTCTCGCCCGAGCGCATGAACCCGTGGCCGGCGCCTTTGTAAATCACCGGCTCATATTTTTTGCCAGCCGCTTTCATCAGCTCTTCTGCTTTTGGAATGGTCGCGTTCACGCGCGCGTCGTTCTCGCCGTAGAATCCGTAAACCGGACAGGCGATTCTTTTTGTATCGTCGGCATTATCGACCGCGGTTCCGTAAAAGGAATAGGCTGCCTTCAGTTTTGGATTTGTGTGCGCATATTCGAAAGTCTTTCCCCCGCCCCAGCAAAATCCGCAGACTGCGAGCGTTCCGTTGCAGGCCGGGATTTTCAATGCGTAATCGGCGGCCGCATTCAGATCGCCTGTCACCTGCTCATTTGGCAACGCGTGAGTTACTTTGGCGGCAGCGTCGCCATCCTCATATTTCTGGCCACTGAGCAGATCGGGCGCGATCGCGATCACGCCGTTCTCCGCCAGCTCATCAGACAAACTACGCAACCAATCCGTTAGGCCGAAAACTTCCTGAATCACTAACACAGCTGGCGCCTTGTCTTTGCGCTCAGGATAAACCACGAACGCTTTGATGGTGCGGTCGCCCGATTTGAGATCGACCCACTCGGCGTGACGCGGCGAATTGTTCAGTCGGTCTTTGCCAAAATCTTTGTACTCCTGTGCAGGTAACAAGCGCGCCACGAAAATTAAAGCGAAGACAAAAACGAGGTGTTTCATCGGCGAACCATGTCGATCTTAGTTAGTCGCGGGGCGCGGTTTTTTTGAAAAGCAACGCGTCCAGGCTCCATCGGCCGGGGCCGTAAAAAACCATGAAGAAAAACACCCAGCAAAAAAACACGGCGAGCTCGCCATGATTGGAAAACTCTTTTCCGGCGCTCGCGATCGGGAAAAATTTTGCCATCGGCGTCGTAGCGCGTGCGACGTGCATCGTGAAGTAGGCATACGCAAACATGCCGCTGCAAATGAACGCCGCGAGACGGGTAAACAACCCGAAAGCGATCATGAAGCCGCCGACAAGTTGGATCCAACCGCCCAGCTGACTTTGCAGATTATCGGAGCCGGGCATTCCGCCGAACATTCCGAGAATCAATTGCCCACCATGTTGGGCAAGGAGTAACCCAACAATCAGTCTCATTAGACAATAAACCGGATCAGTAAATCGATTGAGAGCGTTCATGACCGGTCAGGCTGCACGATGTCGATCTTGCGTGTCAAGGCTGTAGCCGCCGCGTTTTCGAAACGCCCCCGGCTGAGCGGGGCCGCTACAACTATGCCGCTTTCTTGTTCGCGTTTTCCCACTTCCGTCTTTTTTGGAACTCCAACGAATCGCGCAGAAGCGCGTAAGCTTTGTCTCCGCCCTTTTGCGGCTCTAAATAGTACGGCTTGTAAAAGTAGATCGGATCGATCTCGTCAAGATCGACAAAGTCCTGAATGTCCACGGTCTGCGTCGCTTCCACATCGACGCGTTGAAAATCTTCGTCTTTGAGCGGCGGAATTCGGTGAACCGCCCCTACCAAAGATCTTTACGCCGCGAGCTCGAGTTGCTGGCGCGGGATTCCGCGCAGCTCGAAAAGACGGATCAGCGTTTCCTCGATCAAGTTATTGGGGCAAGAAGCGCCGGCGGTGATTCCGACAACAGCCGGTCCGGGCGGCACCCAGAAATGCGAGACGACTTCGCGTCTTTCATGCAGATGGTAATGCTTGATTTCCGTGCGGGAGAGCAATCGCGACGCGTTAAGCACAAAATAGGTCGGCAATTTTTCTTCGCCCATCTCCGCGAGGTGCGACGTGTTTGAGCTGTTGTAACCGCCGACAACAAGGAGCAAATCCATTTTGATGTCGAGTAACTCACGCAACGCGTCCTGACGTTCCTGCGTCGCACCGCAAATGGTGTCGAAGAAACGGAAATTTCTCGCGGCTTCGTCCGGGCCATCGCGATCAACGATCGCCTGGCGGACGCGGCGCTGCACTTCCTCGGTCTCGCCGCGCAGCATCGTCGTTTGATTCGCGACGCCGACGGTTTTCAAATGCACGTCCGGATCGAACCCGGGCGAATACGCGCCTTTGAATTTTTCCAGAAATTCTTTTTTGGCACCGCCGTTCCGGATGTAATTACAGACGTAATCGGTGTCGGCCAACGTCAACACGACGAGATAATGCCCGGTCCCGTCGCCGAGCGCGCGCGAACTGGTTGCTTTCGTTTCTTCATGTTCGGCTTTGCCATGAATGATCGACGTAACCGATTCGCTCGCGTATTTGCGGACGCGCTTCCAAACACTCATCACGTCCCCGCAGGTGGTGTCGACGATCTGGCAACCGCGCTTTTTGATTTGCTGCAAGATCGACAACTCCGTGCCGAACGCCGGAACGATCACAATGTCCTCCGGTTGCAGATCGGAAATGTCGGCCTGTTTGTTCTGCCCGGTCAGATTCTTGATGCCCAACGACGCGATTTGATGATTGACCTCCGGATTGTGAATGATCTCGCCGACAATGAAGAGCCGGCGATCCTTGAAAACTTTTCGGGCGGCGTAAGCGAGATCGATCGCGCGTTCGACCCCGTAGCAAAAGCCGAATTGTTTTGCGAGTCGAACAGTTGTGTCGCCGACTTTGATGATGCCGCCGGCGCGGCGCACCTTTTCCACAATGTCGCTCCGGTAATGCGACTCGACCTGCTCCTGCACCGCCGCCATCACGTCAGGCCTGCGGAGGTTTACTTTCTCGCGCGCCGTTGTTCCGCTGGAAATGAGGTTTGTGCTCACAGCTTTAAAAACCTTAGCACGTTAGAGCCGCTTTTCAGCCGCCAATCAAAGCAATTCTTCCGAAGCCGGGAGCCTATTGATCCACCAGCAGAGGACCGGGTGGATCCTTAAACCACTCCGAAGACATCAACAACGAGCGCGGTGGATCTGGGTCCTTGCTCTGATCGATCCTCATTACGTCCTTCGCGTATTTTTCGTCTTCCGGTTGGGAGCTTGCGATGTCGACCGGCGTTCCGATTCGCACGAGAGCGTAAAGGCGAGCCGCCGCTTCGCGATGCAGTCGAACACAACCGTGCGTCCGCGGCGACGACCAGACGAAGCCTTCGTGAAATCCGTAGGCCGGCGCGAACTCGCACCAATAGGCCATCGGATAACCGGCATCTGGTTCGCTGGCGCGGCGTTTTGTTTTGTCCTTGTTGATAATCGTGAAGTGACCATTCGGTGTCGCAGCCCCGGCACGGCCCACGTTCGCCTGCGCGGCCATGAGCAGTCGATCGCCTTCCATTACGTAGACGGTTTGCGTGCCGGTGGAAAGTTTCACGCTCACGTTCGAAGGATCATGCGGCTTGTAAGCAACCACGTGATAAGCCCTCCCTCTGGAGCTCAATCCACTTCCGGTAGTGCAACCGGTAAGCAACGAAAGGGCGACGGGAACGGCCAGGAAGGCTAAACGGAAAACGGTTTTCATGCGCTTACTGGAAAATCAGAGCGGAGTTTTGTCAACACCCCAACGCGATTAGGGTTTACGAGACCGGATTCGTCGATGCGCCGCGGGCGATCGTTTTGTCAAAGCGCCGATGCGGCCGAGCATAAAACGGATAAGAACGATCGGCGCCGGCTGGTCTGTAGCGCCAATGTTTATACATCCAAAGCCAGGGCGCGGGATTTTCGCGCACGTACGGTTCAAACGAATTCCAGCAGGCTTGCGCGATTTGCTGATAACTGCGGCCGTTGGATTCGACTTTCGGATGAAACACCAATCGATAGCGGCCGTTCGGCAGCGGTTCGGTGTGTGCTGGAATGATCGGCGCGCCGGTTTGTTCGTTCAGCCAGGCGTGGGCCGAAGTCACGCTCGTCTTTAGACCGAAACAATCGATCGCCACCGACGGCATTTTCGGATGCAACGTAAGATCGACAAGCAATGCCGTGCGGCCTTTTCGGCGCAGCACTTTGTAGAGACGAACGATTCCACCCTGGCGCGGAACCAAGTCGTGTCCCGATTGCTCGCGGAGTTTCTTGAAAATCGGATCCAGAAGCGAGTTTTTGAATTCCTGCGAGATGATCGTGCCCTTCAAATCGAGAAAACCGCAGGCCAGGCTGAGCCACTCGAAATTACTGTAGTGATAGCAGGCAATCATGATGCTGCGCTCCGGTCCGTAGCGAGCCGTCTCCTCAAAATTCTCCAGCTCGATGTAGTCGCGAAAATTTTCCAGGGTCAGGCGCGGGCTCCACAGGAGATCGAGCATCGTTCGGGCAAAATGTTGAAATGATTTGCGCGCGATGCGTTCGCGTTCGCGCGGGCTGAACCGATCTCCAAACGCGACCGTGAGGTTGCTCAGCGCCACTTTGCGGCCGTGCCGGTCCAGGATTGACATCAACGTCCCGAGCGCGAGCGCCAGCCGATGACAGCTTCTGCGCGAAACCAACGGCACCAATTTCGCAACGACCACCAGCCCGGCCAACTCGAGCCGGTACCGAATTCTTTTCCAGGCCGAGCGCATCGGCGCATTCTAACGCGTCGTGCGTCACTCGCCACCGCGTGTCTTGTGCTTCAATCCTAACTACTTTGAGCCGAAGTTCTCGACCCCGGTTTTACGAAGCTGCGCTTCCAGCTCCTTGGTCAACATTACTCAGGTCAATATGCTCCAGGTTAGGATCGACAATTAGCAGGTTCGATTTAAGTTGTTTGTGCGTTCGCGAGCGCGACGCCCCATCGTGAAAAGCGTCCTGTTTGTTTGCACCGGCAATATTTGTCGCAGTCCAATCGCTGAAGGATTGTTTCGCCGCCTGATTGGCAATCGCAAAGATATCGATGTCACTTCCGCCGGCGTCCACGCTGTCCGGGGCCAGCCGCCCAGTCTTTACGCGGTTCAGGTTTGCGAAAGCGAAGACGTAGATATTAGCAATTTGCGCAGTCAGCCGCTCACCGCCGAGTTGGTTGACCGCGCGACCCACATTTTCGCCATGACTGGCGCGCATCTCGAGACTATTCACATGCTTTTTCCAAGCGGCGCCGAGAAAACTTTTCTATTGCGCGAATTCGAAGAACCGGGCGCGACCTGCTGGCGTGACGTGCCGGACCCGATCGGAATGGGCCGCGAAGTTTATGAGGATTGCGCGCGGACGATCAAGAATGCGTTGCCGAGCGTACTCAGCTTTGTCGAGGAAAGCGAACTTGTTCCTCCTGGTGCAGCACGAAATCGCGGAATATCCTCGTACTCGATGAGCGAGGTGCCGCGTCCAGTTCAAACGAGCGTTGGATCGACATCCTATGGCGGCAGCTCGTTTGAGGCGCTCCGCAAGGTGGACCCGGAAATCTACGACGCCATTCGCGCCGAAGAAAAGCGCCAGCGCGAGAACATCGAGTTGATCGCTTCGGAAAACTTCACCAGCCGCGCGGTGATGGAAGCGCAGGGCTCGTGTCTGACAAACAAATACGCCGAGGGTTATCCAAAGAAACGCTGGTATGGTGGCTGCGAAAACGTGGACACCGCCGAGCAGCTCGCGATCGATCGCGCGAAGCGGTTGTTCGGTGCCGAGCACGTGAACGTCCAACCACACAGCGGCGCGCAGGCGAACATGGCGGTCTATTTCGCCGTGTTAAAGCCGGGCGACAAAATTTTGACGATGAACCTCGCCCACGGCGGCCATCTCACGCATGGGCATCCGGCGAATTTTTCCGGCAAATTTTACGCGGTCACCCAGTACGGCGTTTCCGAAAAAACCGAGATGATCGACTACGACGCGTTGCAAAAGCAGGCCGAAGAAGTGCGGCCGGTGATGATCACGGCCGGCGCCTCGGCCTATCCCCGCATCATCGATTTTCCGCGGCTGCGGCAAATCGCTGATTCCGTCGGTGCGCTTTTGTTCATCGACATGGCGCATATCGCCGGTCTGGTCGCGGGAGGTCAACATCCGAGTCCAATCCCGCACGCGCATTTCATCTCCACTACCACGCACAAAAGTTTACGTGGGCCTCGCGGAGGCATTGTCATGTGTGAAGAGAAATTCGCCAAGCAAATCGATTCGACCATGTTCCCCGGCGTTCAGGGCGGTCCGCTCATGCATGTGATCGCGGCGAAAGCGGTTTGTTTTCACGAAGCACTTCAGCCGCAGTTCCGCGAATATCAACGACAGGTCGTCATAAACGCGAAAGCCCTCGCCGCCGGTTTGGCCAAGCACGGCTACCGAATTGTTTCCGGCGGAACGGACAATCACTTGATGCTGGTCGATCTTCGCCCGAAGGAACTCAACGGTAAAGAGGTGCAGGAGGTTCTCGATCGCGCCGGCATCACTGTGAACAAGAACGCCATTCCGTTCGACACCAGTTCGCCATTCAAACCCAGCGGCATCCGCGTCGGTACTCCGGCCGTCACCACGCGCGGCATGAAAGAAGAAGAAATGCTCGAGATCGCCGACCTCGTCGCCGAAGCATTGGCGAACCGCACCGACGAAACCGCCCTCAGCCGCGTCCGCGAAAAAGTCCGCGACCTGACACGCCGTTTTCCACTGCCTTGCTAATCGAATGCGTTAACACTTCGGACGAGGCTTGGAATTTTTGATAAATCGCGGAGCAAGTAATCCGCCTCTTTTTCGTAGTCCCGCGGATCGACAAAGCGACGGTCGGGAATCGCGGCGACGCGCATTTTTGCGGCCTTGGCTGCGGCGATTCCGGAAAGCGAGTCCTCGATGACGAGACATGCGTCGGCATCGACCCCGAGTTTCTCTGCGGCGCGCAAATAGATGTCGGGATCTGGTTTGCCGCGTTCAATTTCATTGCCGGTCACGATCACGTCGAAGAAGGATGTCAGCTGATGTCGATCCAAAAGTGGTCTTGCCGACGCGCTGACGGAGCTTGTAGCAACGGCGAGTCGAAGATTCATCTGCCGCAGGTTTTCCAAGGTCGGCTTTGCCGAAGGAAATAGACCGACGCGGTTGGCAAAGAACTCAGTTGCAATCTCTCCCCGTCGCCTCATCAATTCGTCGGCACCCACTCCAAGGCCAAAGGCTTTTTTGTAGAACTCGACCGCGAGCCGGTAACTCACTCCCAGCACGTTTTCGTGGTACTCGCCGTGATAATCGATGCCATGCTCAGCGAGCAACTTCGCGTCGATCTCGTTCCACCACGGTTCAGAATCGGCGAGAACCCCATCGAGATCGAAGATGACCGCGCGGAAACGTTGAGCCATGATTGTTGTGAAAGTAGTTGTCGATCTTACAGAAGATAGTCTTACCTAATCTGCGAAAATCTGCGTAATCTGCGGATGGAACAATGAATCGAGCAGCCGAGCAGACAGAAGTCAATCCCTTGCGCGAAGGTTTATCCACCCGCGCGGTGCCGCAGCCGTGCAGCATTGTGATTTTCGGCGCGACCGGCGATCTCACGCACCGCAAACTGCTGCCAGCGCTTTACAATCTTGGCGCTGATGGCGAATTGCCGCCAGCCGTCACCATTATCGGTTTCGCCCGACGCGAAAAGAGCGATGAGGACTTTCGGCGCGAAATGGAAGAGGCCGTCCGCAAATTTTCCCGCCAAACCGTGCGCGACGAAATCTGGAAAACCTTCGGCCAATCGATTTTTTATCATCAAAGTGATTTCAGCGATGAGTCCGGTTTCAAAACGTTGTCCGAACGTCTCGATAAGATCGATAAGGAGCGCGGCACGCGCGGCAACCGGCTTTTTTATTTCGCAGTCGCGCCGGAGCAATTCGAGCCGATCCTGAAACATCTCAAGGCTGTCGGTTTGAACAAAGCGCGTGAAGGCAGCTGGGCCCGGGTGATTATCGAGAAGCCGTTTGGCAGCGACCTCGATTCCGCTCGCGAGCTGAATCGCGTGGTCAGCGATTCCTTCAGTGAAGAACAAACTTATCGGATCGATCACTTTCTCGGAAAAGAAACGGCCCAGAACATTCTGGTGCTCCGCTTCGCCAACGCGATTTTCGAACCGCTCTGGAACACGCGCTACATCGACCACGTCCAAATCACCGCCGCCGAAACGCTCGGGGTGGAAGGCCGAGCTGGTTATTACGAGACCGCCGGCACGTTACGCGACATGGTGCAAAATCATCTGCTCCAGTTGCTTTGTCTCACGGCGATGGAAGCGCCGAGCGACTTGAGCGCCGACAGTATTCGTAATGAAAAAGTGAAGGTGGTTCGTTGTTTGCGAAAGATGAGCGCGCAGGAAGTCGCCAACAACGTTGTCCGCGCCCAATACGCCGAAGGCGCGATCAACGGGCAGCCGGTACCCGCTTATCGAAAAGAAAAAAACGTCGATCTAAAATCGATGATCGACACCTTCGTGGCGCTGCAACTCAACATCGATAACTGGCGCTGGTGGGACGTGCCGATTTACATGCGCGTCGGCAAACGGCTGCCAAAATCGGCGACTGAAATTTCCGTCCATTTCAAAAAAGCGCCGATGGTCCTGTTTAACAAAGAAACTAATGACGCGAACGTGCTCGTGATTCGTATTCAGCCGGACGAAGGAATTTCGTTGCGAATGCAGGCGAAAATGCCGGGCACAAGCTTCCGGATCGAGCCGGTGAAAATGGATTTTCATTACGGAACGTCGTTTGGCAAGGCTAGCCCGGAAGCGTATGAACGTTTGCTCCTCGACGCGATGAGCGGCGACGCGACGCTGTTTGCGCGCCGCGATGAAGTCGAAGAAGCGTGGGCGTTCGTCGACCCAATCGAAAATGCGTGGTCGCAGAAGCAAGGCGCTCCGGAGCTGGTTTTCTATCCCGCTGGTTCGTGGGGCCCGGATGAAGCAGATGAACTTCTCGCGCGCGACGGCCGCGCGTGGCGGAGGTTCTGACTTTATGCCCGCCGTTGCCGAAACTTTTTCGTTAGGGCAGCCAGTCGAGATCGGAAAGATCGACAAGGAGTTGAAAAAACTTTGGCGCGAAGCAGCCGGTGCAATGACGCGCGCGTCGCTGATTAATCTCGCCATCTACAGCGAAAAGCTGGGCTCGCTCGAAAAGAATACGCAATTGATCGCGAGGATCACGGAAAGCCACGCCTGCCGCGCGCTCGTAATCGGCGTGAATCGAGAATCAAAAGAGGACCGCGTGGACGCATGGATCAACGCGCATTGCCACGTGGCGCGCGCGGGCGGCAAACAGATCTGCTCGGAGCAACTTTCCTTTTTGCTTGAAGGCCCCTGCACCAGATTCTTGCCCAACATTGTCTTCTCCCATCTAGATTCCGATCTGCCGCTCTATCTTTGGTGGCAGGACGATTTCCCCGAACAAATGGACCCGCAGCTTTGGGCGTGGATCGATCGGCTGATTTTCGATAGCCGGACGTGGAAAAATTTCGACGAACAGATGCGCCGCGTCGAGACCGCGCAACAGGAGGCGAAACAGCGGATCGTTCTTTGCGACCTGAACTGGACGCGGCTCGACAAGGTTCGATATGCCATCGCGCAGTTCTTCGACCATCCAGCATCGCATCATCATTTTGTCGAAATGGAAAATGTAGCCGTCGACTTCGCACCCGGGTTTAAATCCACTGCCATTCTCTTGATCGGTTGGTTAGCTGCGCAGCTGAAATGGAAAACGAATCAGCCGGCCATGAATGGAAGTTGTCGATTTCTCGATGGCAACAATCGCAAGATCGACATCGAACTCCGCGAGAGAGCCGGCTCCCCGATTGGCGAAGTCGTTATCAACTCGCACGGCATAAAGTTTTGTATCACACCGGCGAAATGCGAAGACCTGCTCGAAGTTTCGCGCAGCGGCGAAAATGAAACCGCACTTCCGCAGATGATGCCGGCGCAAAGCAACGACCCTGTGGAGTTGATAACGCAAGAGCTGTTGCGCGGCGGACCGCACCGCGTTTATCTGAGTGCGCTCAATTGCGTGCGCACTTTGCTGTAGCCAACACGCTCTGCCGCCGTGTCTGAGCGCCTCAACGGAGCGAGGCGGCTACAGCTCGCACGCCTTCTGCTCTACAAAGCGCGTGCCCAAGAAATTCCTGCTTCTGCTCCTCGGGTTCGCTGTTGCAGTTGATTTCACCGGTTGCGCTTCCTTGAGTGCACAAGCACGCCGAGAACGCGCTTACCGGAATTATGTCCAAAAGCAGATCAAGCAACGTCGCAAAGCGATGGCGCGCGCGCAAAAAGAAGCTAATCGCGAGTTAAAGCGAAAACTGAAATCGGTGCAGCCGAGCGAGCCGAAAATCACAACGAGCGTTGAAGATGTCTCGTCCGAGCCGGCATCTTTCTCTCAGCCGGTCGCGGCGCCATCAGAATCATTTTCCGAGCCGGTCGCCGCACCGGTCACAGTGTCCGCGTCCGACGCAGTCGCCGCCCAAAATCCCGACCAACCGTCTCCGCCGTAACCTAATCGCGTTTCACCGGAATCGGTTTCCCGTCCGCGCCGATCGCGCAATAAAAGAAAACGCCGCTGGTTACTTTCACGCGCTCGCCCGTCTGGTAGCGCGTCACCCAAACATCGACGCAAATTTTCATCGACGTGCGCCCGATTTTCTCGACCCAGGCATAGCACGCGACCGTGTCACCAACTCGCACGGGATTGAGAAACGCCATCCCTTCGATGGCGACCGTCACCACGCGTCCTTTTGCGACTTTTCCAGCGAGGATCGCGCTGCCCAAATCCATTTGCGAAACTAGCCAGCCGCCAAAAATGTCGCCGTCCCGGTTGGTGTCCTTCGGCATCGCGATTGTTTGGATGACGAGCTCGCCTTTCGGTTGATTGGTTTCCGACATTTGCGCGCAGGATAACGTTACAAGATCAACATGCAATCGCCGTAGCTGAAAAACCGGTAACGCTCGCGAATCGCTTCCTCGTAGGCGCGCAGCAAAAATTCGCGCCCGGCAAAAGCGCTCACGAGCATCAGCAACGTCGAACGCGGTAGATGAAAATTCGTTAATAGTGCATCGACGACCCGAAATTGAAATGGTGGGTAAATAAACAGGTTCGTCTCGCCACTACAGGCTTGAACTGTCGACTCGTTAGACTCGACTGCTTTAAGCAGTCGAGTTTCTCGCGCGGTGGATTCAAGAACACGGACCGTAGTCGTGCCGACGGCGACGATCCGTTGCGCGGTGTTGATCTTCGCCGCTGCTTCTTCGGAGATCGAAAACGACTCCGCCTGCATCCGATGCTCGGCGATGTTTTCCGAATGCACAGGCCGAAACGTTCCCGGCCCGACGTGAAGCGTGACGAATGCATGCGGAATTTCGAACAGAATTTCCGGCGTGAAATGGAGACCAGCGGTAGGAGCGGCGAGCGCGCCGGGGTTTTGTGCAAATACGGTTTGATACCGCTGGATGTCAGCTGAATCACTCTCGCGTCCGATGTAAGGCGGCAACGGCATCGAACCGTGCGCGTAAAGATCCACATCTCCGTCAAGCGTTACGATTCGTTCGCCGTCGGGTAAAATCTCTTCGACGCGTAACGGCACGTCATCGATTTTCGTCGTCGCGCCGACTCGCATTTTGCGGCCAGGCTTGACCAGACATTTCCATCTCGCAGGACCGAGTTTTCCGAGAAACAAAAACTTTATGGTATGATCATCCGAAAACCGACGGGCGGCCAGAACGCGGGTGTTATTCAACACGAGCAGATCGCTTGCGCACAAAAAAGTCTTCAAATCAAGAAATTGTCGATGTTCGACCGTTTGCGAATCGCGCTGAAGCACCATCATGCGCGAATCGTCGCGACGCGCGAGCGGACGTTTGGCGATCAAGTCTTGCGGCAGCGGATAATCGTAATCGCCCAATCGCGCGCTCATGATCAAATTGGTAATGGCGGTTCACTGAACCGCCCGCGGGCGATCGGGTCAATCGCCCCTGCCGTAAATCAAAACTATTTGCCGAGTTCCATAAAACTTCACAATATGCGGCAGATGCAATTTCCGCAGGCGCTCGAAACGGTTCTTCAAACTCTCGAGCGCATGCGCGATGAGAGTAGGCATCGGCCATGCGCGTCCCGAAGTACGCTGAATGCATTTAAGGAAGCTGCTCTGCGCAAGATCGACATCGCGGAAGGACACGCATCGTCGTGTCCGGAAAATAAAGTGGGCGGTCCGAGCGGGACTGGCATGTCCAACGCGGCGGCCTCCAAAAAAGAAAAGGCTGCGCGCCTCGCGGCGGTGCAAGTGCGCGTCGCTGCTTGTACGAAATGTCCGCATCTCGCGAGCTCACGCACCCAAACGGTTTTCGGTGTCGGCAATCCCGACTCTGAGCTTTTGTTCATCGGCGAAGCACCGGGCGTGGAGGAAGACGCGCAGGGCGAGCCGTTTGTCGGTCGCGCCGGCCAGCTGCTCACCAAAATTATCAAGGCGATGGGATTCTCGCGCGAAGATGTTTACATCGCCAACATTTTGAAATGCCGACCGGACATGCCACCAGGTTCATTTGGAAATCGGGTGCCGACGCCGCACGAGATGCAAACCTGCCGGCCGTATCTGATGGAACAGATCGACATTATCCGACCGAAAGTGATCGTCGCGCTCGGCGCCGTCGCGGTGGAAGGACTGCTCGGCACGCGCGCTCCAATGCGCGAACTGCGCGGCCGCTGGGATTCATTCAACGGCACGCCGTTGATGATCACTTATCACCCCGCTTACCTGTTGCGAAACCAGTCGCCGTCGGAGAAACGCAAGGTCTGGGAAGACATGATGCAGGTTTTGGAGCGACTGGAAAAACCGATC
This sequence comes from Chthoniobacterales bacterium, assembly GCA_035315805.1. Classification (GTDB taxonomy): domain Bacteria; phylum Verrucomicrobiota; class Verrucomicrobiia; order Chthoniobacterales; family UBA10450; genus AV40. Next base: position 39,288 of record DATFXN010000054.1, on the reverse strand, counting down.
AGCGAAAAGCAGCGCAATTATTTTTTGTAAAGCTCCAATCGGTGGGCGATTAAGCACCTAACGAGACCAAGCTGACCACCCCTAGCCCGCCGCGGCGGGTAAACTTTAGCGAGCGTTGCATTCACTTCATCCTTCATAATTCATCTGTCAACCTTGCCGCGCAGCGGCCAGCGGTTGGCTTTGACGTGCAAACGCTGCGAGATTATATCCGGTGTCGTATAGCACGTCTCTAAACATTGCGACGCTTCATCGCCGAACTAAAGCGTTGCACTCATAACACGGGTCTAACGAGAATTAGAGACCCTATGAAGGTGCAAATGCACGGCGTTTTCGAATGCACGCTCAATCCCCCCTATCTGGATAGCTCGCGATAGAGCGAATTGATTCGCGAGGGCGCGCCAAATCTTAAAGCGACTGACGTCACAATCGCGCGGACTTGTTTCCGCGGGACTTTGATATGTCGATGTAACTCGGTTGCGCCGGCCTTGCGCAAGAGCGCAAGCGTGCGCGCGCCGATGAGCGCCGGAAGCACGGTCGCGATGCGAATCCGCGGATTTCGAATCCCGGCGGCGTATTGCACGCCGGCTTCGATCCCTCGCCCTGCTTTGTCGGTCCATCTGCGATAGATCGGCTGGAAACGTTCCGGTTCGCGCAAAATTTGCGACGGATCCATTGAGATTGCGTAGAGTTCGTCGTCGGGAAAGTAACAGCGACCTGAGCGAAGATCGGCCCCGGCATCGCGCAAAATATTGATCAGTTGCAAGCTCATGCCGTATCGCTTCGCCATCGTGAGCATATCGGGTTCACTTCGCGTGGTGAAGTTCGGCAGATGTCGAAAACAGAGGCGGGTCCAAAATTCTCCGGCGCTGCCGGCGACAAGATAGGTGTATTCGTCGAGCTCAGCCGCCGTTTTGAGAGCCACGAGCTGTTTCGGATTCCGAAAACGTTCAAGATCGAGCAACTGCCCGCGATTAATCAGCTTCAGCACCGCGCGCACTTGTTCCCGATCCGGCGCTTTGCTCTGGGCGAGCCACTCTAAACACGGTTGCAGCGATTCGATCAACGCGCGTTCGGCTTTGTTTTTCTGCAACGGCGCGACCGACGCGCTAAGATCGACAATCGCTTGGCCAAGTGATTCGCCCTGAATCCCGCGGGTGAGGACCTTCAATTTTTCGGTGCGCAAATCAATCGGCAATTCAACCGTGTCAGCGATTGTGTCCGACGCGCGTGCCAGCAAATAACCAAGGGAAACGGGATCGCGCAGTTTTTTGGGCAGCAGACGGATCGAGAGATAAAACGACCGCGAAACGCGCGCCAGGATCGATCTCCGCCGGGCCGAGGGCGGCTTTGCCCGGCCCGGGTTCTGGTCTAACGAGGCGTCATTTGCCGACATTTTTCACCTCGATCCGACTGAGGTCTGAATTGCCGAGGCCGACGGTGGTGGCGGTTTGCACGTACCCCGCCAAACGGCCGATGGGCGGGAAATTCGATTTCGATCGCCATTCGTCGAGTCGCTTCAGCGCGACGGTATCGAGCGCGACCGGATCTTTGCTCGCGTAAAGCGTCGCGTGCTGCAGGGCAAAGTTCGGTTGCGATTGCGGCCCGCCCCCATATTGCGCCATCAAGCCGTCCATTACATTGAGGACCACTTTCTGCGAGACGACCGGATTACTGTAGATGATGGCGATACTTTCCGCGCCGAAGCCGGTGCCCATCGCGAAACGCCGCCAATTGTCGATATTTGGAATGGTCATGTTGTAAAGACATCCGGCGATGCCGTTGGTGGTGCTGTTGCTCATCACCGGGACGTTGATGATCTTCGTCACGTCGTGCGAAACGACGTGCGCGAAATGGCTCACGCTGCTCGTATTCTCCGTGTCCGATAATGGAACGCTCTTGCCTTTGTCGCTGACGTAATCGACGTCGCCCCAAATGAGTTTTCCCAGAAGCGGGGCGGTCAATGTTGCTTGGGGATCGTAGCCGTCTCGCGGCGCGATCGACTTTAATTCAAAGCCATCGGCCTTTTTATATCCGGCGCCTTTTGTTCCTTCGATCGAGCGGTCCCACACAACAATGCTGCCGCGGGGATGTCCCGCCGCGACCAAACCGTCCACAATCGCGCTCACGACGTCATGATGAGTAGTAAACAATTCGCCGCCGGCGGCGGAAATTTTGATTCCGATCTTGTCGTTTGGCGCAACCAGCGAGGTCCATGCTTTTCCGATATCCGGCTGACCGGTAACCGCCAGAATCAGTCGATCGACCATTGCGCGCACGACACGCGGATTCGTTTTGTAATCCGCAATGGCGTTAGCATCGTGCGTGGCGTAAACGATGGACCTTTCCGACGGCGACGTTTGCGCGAACACGCTGCCGATGGCGCAAAAGTAAACCAGAGCTACGTTTCGGATCGACAAGAGATTCTGATTTTATGGCTGGAGCCGCGAATCACAACTCCGCAACTGTAGGGGACGATGTTGGCATCCCATCCGGCGCAAACGGGAAGCTGGCAGCTTCCCCTACGGAAGAAATAATTCGCCATCTTTACGTTCACATTCCGTTCTGTGCGCGAATTTGCCCGTACTGCGCATTTTACAAGGAGTTGCTCGATCGCTCGCAAACACAGCGATTCTGCGAAGCGCTTCTGGCCGAACTGCACCAGCGAGCACGGGATCTTTTTCCAACGACGATCTACTTCGGCGGGGGAACACCGACAGCGCTGACGACAAGGCAACTAGAATTCTTGGTCAGCGGTTTCCGCGATCAGCTGGACTTGTCGGAATTGATCGAGTGGACAACGGAAGCGAATCCCGGAAGCGTTTCAGCGGGAAAAGCCGGGCTCCTGCAGCGGCTCGGGATTAACCGAATCAGTCTCGGGGTTCAATCCTGGGACGATGATTTGCTGAAATTGCTCGGGCGCGAACACAGCGCAAAACAGGCAGAGGAATCCTTCGCCATTTTTCGCGATGCCGGCTTCTCCAACATCAATGTCGATCTGATGTTCGGGTTGCCGGGACAAACCATTCTCCAATGGCAAGCCACATTGGAACGAACGCTGGCACTGGGGTGCGAACACATTTCGACTTACTGCCTGACTTACGAAGAGGACACGGAATTTTTCTTGCGTCACGCGCACGGCGAATTTCAGCAAAATCCCGATTCGGATGCGGAATTTTTCGACGTGACGATGTCGATCTTGGAATCAGCCGGCTATGAACAGTACGAAATCTCGAATTACGCGCGGCCCGGTTTTCGCTCGGCGCATAATCGCGTCTACTGGTCGGGCGCCGATTTTCTGGGGATCGGGCCGAGCGCGTTTTCAACGGTCGGGATGAAGCGCTGGCAAAATATTCTGGACTTTCGCCGCTACGCGGACCAGGTCCTAGCTGGAGAATCTGCCATCTGCTCGGTCGAAGATCTAACGCCCGAAATGAAACGCGCCGAAAAAATTGCGCTCGCGTTGCGGACGGACCACGGTGCTCCAGCGAAACTGTTGCACTCATTTCCTGCCAAAAGAGACGAATTTGTCAGGCTCGGCTTGCTTGAGGAAAGTCGCGGCAACTTCGCCCTGACGCGAAAAGGCAAACTGCTCGCGGATTCCGTTGCTGAAGCTTTCATTTGATTATTCGACCGCGCCATAGCGACGCTGGCGCCTTCCGTATTCCTCCACCGCGGCATGCAAATCTTTTTTGGTAAAGTCGGGCCAGAGCTTCGGCGTCACGTACATTTCGGTGTAGGAAAGCTGCCAGAGAAGAAAATTCGACAATCGCATTTCACCGGACGTGCGAATCAGCAGATCCGGATCCGGATAGTATCGCGTGTAAAGATGCTTGCTGAACATCTCGACGTCGATCATTCCCTTGTCGATGTGACCGAGCTCGATCGCACGAAGCAGGCTCTTGATGCCGTCAATGATTTCGAGCCGCCCGCCGTAGCTCAACGCCAAGATTAAAGTGACACCGCTATTTCGCGCGGTCGCTTCAATCGACTTGTGCAGCTGCTGCTGACAAAGGTCAGGCAAATCGGTGAGCCGCCCAATCGCTTGAAGACGAATGTTTTTCTCGATCAGTTCAGGCGTTTTTTCCCTGAGAAACTTTTCCAACAGTCGCATCAGCGCGAAGACTTCGCTTTTCGGGCGCTGCCAGTTTTCCGCGGAGAAAGCATAAAGCGTCAGGTAATCGATCTTCAGCTCGGCGCAGGCTTCCACGCATTCGCGCACCGCCCGGGCGCCCTGCTCATGGCCTTTGATACGCGGCAACCCTTGCGCTTTCGCCCATCGGCCGTTGCCATCCATAATGATCGCGATGTGTCGCGGGACGGATTTGGCGCCGGGAGGCATTGCTTAGAGAAAGATCGTCTGGGCGCGAGTCGGGCCGACGCTGACAATGGAAGCTTTCGCGCCGGTGAGCTGGCCGATTCGCTTCACGTAATCTCGTGCGGCTTGTGGAAGTTGCGAAAGTTTTTTTGCTGATGACGTAGATTGTTTCCAGCCCAGCAACTCCTCATAAATCGCCTCGCAATTGTTCAGTTGCGTCGCATCGCAAGGCGGAACTGTCAGCCGTTTACCGTTCAACCGGTATCCAACGCAGATCCGGATAGGATCGACATCGTCCAAGCCGTCCAGATTTGTGATCGCCGACTCGTCGATCCCATTGATCATTGTCGAATATCGCGTGGCTACAGCGTCGAACCATCCGCAGCGCCGCGCCCGGCCTGTGGTCGCCCCGAATTCCCGGCCAAGCGAATGGAGCTTTTGCGCAAGGTGTCGATCTTCGGTTGGCAACGGCCCCTCGCCCACGCGCGTTGTGTAAGCCTTCATCACGCCGACGACGCGATCCATTCGATGCGGAGGCACGCCCGTGCCAGTGCAGGCGCCGCCGGCGGTCGTGTTAGACGAAGTGACGTACGGGTACGTGCCGTGATCAATGTCGAGAAACGTCCCCTGCGCTCCTTCGAACAAAATTTCTTTCCCGAGCTGAAGTGCGCGATGCAAATACACAACCGTGTTCGTGACGAAGGGCCGCAACCTCTCGCCCGCCGCGAGATAGCTCTCGTGGACCTCACGATAATTGATCGGCTTCGCGCCGAGAGCTTGAAGGATGCTGTTGTTCTCGCGAATCTTCGCCTCCAGTTTTTTGACGAACAGGATCGGCTGCATCAAATCGGAGATGCGCAGACCGGTGCGTGCGGCTTTATCGGCATAAGCCGGACCGATGCCACGTTTGGTGGTTCCAATTTTCGCGCGGCCCTGCCGCAATTCGCGCTGTTCATCGAGCAACCGGTGATATGGTAAAACCAGATGCGCGCAATCGCTGAGCAAAAGGTTCTTCCCGATTTTTACGCCCCGTCTGCGCAGATGGTCGATCTCCGCCACCAGCGCGATCGGATCGACAACCACGCCGTTACCGATGACGCAGACTTTCCCGCGGCGCAGAATTCCGGAGGGAATGAGGTGGAGAATATACGTCTCGCCGTCATGAGCGATGGTGTGCCCGGCATTGTTGCCGCCCTGGCTGCGGACAATCACATCGGCCTTGCTCGTAAGCGCGTCGATGATTTTCCCCTTCCCTTCATCGCCCCATTGCGCGCCAATTAAAATTGTGTTTGCCATTTCAATTTGGACTCGGGCAAAAAATTTTCCCGACGCATCCGGCAAGACGCAGTCGGGACTTGCCCACGAATGATAAGAAGGGCGCGCTTTCGCGCAAGCGCTTTTCGCGGCTGCGCTTTTTCAAAAAAGAGAGACCAGTCCGAATGCCGGCGGCGTAGCAAGGGTGATGCGCAGAATTCTATTGTTAATTCTGATCATCTTGTTGATAGGAGCACTGCCGACATGGCCATACAGCACTGGCTGGGGCTATTATCCAAGCGGCGGGCTCGGATTGATTTTGCTGATCCTGATAAATCTCGCCGTGATTGGGTGGCTTTGACCGAGCAGATGACCGGTTAGTCGCGACGAGTGCTCTGCGCGGCGAGCGCTTTCTTTAACGCGTAGGCCGATTCGCTCGTTCCGCCTCCCGAATGAGCATGCGCGAAATTGCGAAGGTTATCCCACTGAATTCTTGCGTCGTAGGTGAAGGTATTCATCGCCACGCGATAACTGGCCCCGCTGGTTTCCAGATGTCGATGCGACACAATGAACTCCTCCGGCTCACAATAATTGCTGCGATCTTTGGCGAATTTATCCCGGCTCATCCCGATGGCGATGTTCTTGCGGATTTCGAGATGCAGGTGGGAATCATAAAGTCCATGCGCTGTTCCCATCGTTCCCACTTGTTGTCCACGCGCGACGGCCTGGCCGCCGTGCACGAGGATCTTATCAAGATGCCCGTACAGTGAATCGATCATGTGGACTCTGCCGCCTTCGCGATAAGCGTGGCGCAAGATGACGACGTTTCCCCAGCCTTGATGACAGTCGCGGGCAAAGACGACCACGCCGTTGCCGATGCTGTAAATTGGGTCACCGAGATCGGTGTCGCCGCCGCCCAGTCCATTCCAATCGTCTCCAAGGTGACCGTTTGGCGTAAAGCCACGCGCGTTGTAATAGCCTTTTCCATCGGGCTTGCCGACCGGTAGATCAAAACCGTCCGCCAGTTTAACCAGCGCTGTTGACCCGGAAAAGGTGATCGATTGCGCCGGAGCAGGCTCGCTCGCACGCGATGGTCGTTCTAAAGAGCGCACCGCAATCGAGCTGCTTTGTTTTATTGGACGCGGCGGCACAATCGCATCCGTTTCAAGGTCGTGCATCTCTTCCTTGACCTGTTCTGCGGCATGAGCGCCCGCCTGTCGCATGTCTTCAATCGTTAATTTTGACGGCTGAACGGGAACCGATGGTCCGCGACTAACTTCCGCCATCGAATGTTCGCGAGGCACTTCGACCTGCTGCGCCGTAACCGTAGCAACAAATGCGAGCGAAATTGTTGAGATGAAAAATTTTCCGAGCATCACAGAAGAGCGCGCCTGTGATAAACAATGCGCGCTAAAGTGGCAAGCAGTTATTCACCACTTCGCGCAAAATTGGCGCCGAACCTTACTTGCGCTGAACCCGCACCACCGGCAGTGGAAAACGCAGCCGCAACTCCTCCTGCAAATAAATCTCGACGTGGTGCAAACCGAATTGCTGAAACTGGACGCCACCAAAATAGTGCACGTTGGTGGCGTGGCCTTCCATTTCCTTGAGCTCGAATTCAACTTCCGCTTGGGCGAGCACATTCTGCTCGTCTACGCCGATAATGCGCGATCGCTGCCGGAATTTGCCGACGCCGCCACACCAGCGCGTCCAGATGCACAGCCGCAAATAATTAATCGGCAACGACGGCGCGGCAACGACGTTGAGCACGCCGACCAGCGTGTTCATGCCGTTAAACTCGCAACGAACGTCCTCGCAGAGCACGCAGCTTTGCAAGTCGGGGAGGATCGCATCCGTCGCTTCCATCGACGTTGATCTTAAATGACGCCGCGCATCAGCAAAATCACCAAAACAATCGCGAGCACGATTCGGTAAATCGCAAATGGAGCAAATCCTTTCGTACGCACCCAGCGCATGAACCAGGCAACCACCACGAACGCGACGATGAACGAAACGACAAACCCGATCATCAGTACGATCCATTCATGACCGCTCACCGCCAGTGGCGCGATGCCGCCTTCGCGAACCGTATCTCGGCTCGGTTTGAGCGTTTTGTAGAGATCGTACAACGTCGCTACCGCCATCGTCGGCATCGACAGAAAAAATGAAAATTCCAACGCAGCCGGGCGCGACATCCCGACAATCTGGCCGGCTGCGATCGTGCTCATCGAACGGGAAGTTCCCGGGAATACCGCCGAAAGAATCTGGCACGCGCCAATCCAGATTGCGTGCGGCAAACTCATTTCTTCCATGTGCATCACGCGCGGCCGCGTGAAGGTTACGTCGACAATCCACATCACGATGCCGCCAACCAGCAACGCAAGCGTGATTACCCACAAACTTTCCAGATTTTTGCCGATCACTTTCGTTAACGCCCAAGCTGGCACGGCGGTCACGACAAACGCAATCATCGTCAGGCTGAGCGGATGTGTCAGGAAATTGCGGTCGCCGCGGTCGCCTTTTGGAAAAGTCCCAAGGAATTGGAGGATCCGTTTCCAAAAATAAACGGGCAACGCCAGGATCGCGCCGAGTTGAATCACGATCGTGTACATCTTCCAAAAGCTATCCTGCAGATTGAGATGGAACAACGCTTCGACGATCCGCAGATGTCCGGTCGAGCTCACCGGTAAAAATTCCGTCAATCCTTCAACGATCCCCAGCAAAACTGACAATAAAAAATCATTCACTCAATTCCTCCGCTTCTGTTAAATACCAGTCGAATCTAAGTGCGACGCGCATCTCGGGCTCAAGAGACTGCTTCTCCTCCGCGCTCATCCGTTCTGATGCGGATCGCCTCCTCAACTTCGGTCACGAAAACTTTTCCATCGCCAATTTTTCCGGTCTTGGCCGATTGCAGGATTGCTTCGACGACGCGCTGCGCACGATCGTCATCCACGACGATTTCAAATTTTACTTTTGGCAGAAAATCCACCGTGTACTCGCTGCCGCGATAAATTTCGCTGTGACCCTTCTGCCGGCCAAACCCGCGCACTTCACTTAACGTCATTCCTTCAATGCCGACCGCGGCCAGCGCGTCTTTCACCGATTCCGTTTTGAATGGCTTGATGATCGCCTCGATTTTTTTCACCGCGCCAAACTAGAACCCGCATTGTAAAGCGCAAGCAAATGGCGTGACGCGCCGTTGCCACCTCACTTGCGCGAAATGTCCACTTTCTCGACATTGGGCGTCGTGCGTTCCCAATCTGCCACCGCCATAGTCGAGAGCGACCCGCGCACGGGCGCGATCGCAACCCCAACGCTCCGGATTCGTCCGACCAAGGGTTGGGCCGCTCTGAACCTGCGGGAGCTGTGGCAATATCGCGATCTGCTTTGGATTTTGGTCGAGCGGAACATCAAAGTCATTTATAAACAGACCGCGGTCGGCATCGCGTGGGTTGCGCTCCAGCCGCTGATCGCCGCAGTCATTCTCGCGATAATCGCCGGACAGGTTGCGAAACTACCCAGCGATGGAACGCCGCATCTGTTGTTTGTTTTCTGTGGACTGACGATCTGGAATTATTTTTCGCAAACCGCGCAGCGCAGCAGTACCAGTCTGGTCAACAACTCTCAGCTCGTCTCGAAGGTTTACTTTCCGCGAATGTTGATTCCTCTCTCCCACACTTTTTCGACGCTGGTCGATTTCGCGGTCACGTTGATCATGCTTTTTCTTCTTATGGCAATTTATCATGTGGCGCCATCCCTGCGACTGCTCGCCATCCCAGGATTCTTATTTCTCACCGCGATGACGGCCACTGGCGTCGCGCTCTGGTTTTCGGCCCTTAGCGTGAAGTACCGCGACACCAATTACGCCTTACCGCTCTTTCTCCAAATCTGGATGTGGGCCAGCGCCATCATTTATCCCACCAGCATGATCGATTCAACGAAATGGCAAACGATTTTCGCGTTGAATCCAGTAGTCGGCTTTGTCGAAGGCTTCCGCTGGTGCATCCTCGGCAAAAGCGCGCTCAACCCGACGATCTTTTGGATCACGGTCGGGATGTCGGTCTTCGCCTTGCTCAGCGGCGCCTTTTTCTTTCGTCGCGTCGAACGCGATTTTGCCGACATTATTTGAAGTAAGTACGTAAATGTCCCATATCGCGCTTTCTGTTCAGAACCTGAGCAAGTCGTTCCGCATTGCCCACCAGCGCAGCCGGGGTTACAGAACGTTGCACGACGAGCTCACAACCTTACCGCGCCGTTTGATGCAGCGTTTGCTCGGCAAACGAACATCGACATCGGAAACATTCTGGGCGCTAAAAGATGTTTCGTTTGATGTGGGACGCGGCGAAGCGCTCGGTATTATCGGGAGCAACGGCGCCGGCAAAAGCACGCTGCTAAAAATTCTAAACCGAATCACTGAGCCGACCCGCGGCGCAGTGGACATCTACGGCCGGGTCGGCGCGCTTCTCGAAGTCGGCACTGGCTTTCATCCGGAGTTGACTGGGCGCGAAAACATTTTCTTGAACGGCGCGATCCTCGGAATGACGCGTGCGGAGATCAAAAGGAAATTCGACGAAATTGTCGCATTTGCCGAAGTCGAAAGATTTCTCGACACGCCGGTGAAACGTTATTCGAGCGGAATGTATGTCCGGCTCGCTTTCGCGGTTGCGGCGCATCTCGATCCCGAGATTCTCTTAATTGACGAAGTTCTCGCGGTTGGCGACGCCGAATTTCAAAAGAAGTGTCTGGCCAAAATGGAAGACGTCGCGTTCAACCAAGGCCGGACGGTGATCTTTGTCAGCCACAACATGGACGCCGTCTGTCGCCTTTGTTCCAAATGCATTCTTCTGCGCCACGGCGAGATAGACAGATCGGGTAAGCCTGCTGACGTCGTAGCCGAGTACCTTGGCGGTGAACGCGATCAGGCGCCCGAGATCAATTTTTCGCCGATCGACAGCGAGGCAACACTTCGGTTCGCGGGTTTGTACGCACCGAAGGGCCGGGCCACTAGTTCATTCAGCGCGAGCGAATCAGTATTATTAAAGTGTTCGTTCGATGTGCGCCGCGAAATTGAGGGATTGCAGTTTTCCTTTGCGGTTCTGAATTTTAAGCACGAGCGCGTCTTCTACTCGACTGTGTCCATGGCGGATCCGCCGTTGTCCGTAGAATCGGCCGGAAAGCATACTCTCACCGCGTTGATTCCCGGTCGCCTGCTCCTGCCCGGTCATTATTTCGTGACTCTCGCCCTTCATACTCCCAAGACAAAACTTTACGATGCTCGAAGAGAGGCGCTCAGTTTTAGAATCGTCGCCGCGACGACGGACAGATATGACGGCTTCTCGGGAGACGATCTTGGACAGATCTATGCAAACGTGAAGTGGGAACGCGCTGACGAAAGCGGCGCTCCCCTAGCCCAAATCTCCTCCTCAATGTTGGCCTCTCGTTAAAATGTCGACCGCGACTTTGAGCGGGTTCTCGAGGAACTCGTTGCCGGATACGCAGTATGTTCCCGTTCAATAAATCGTCACGGATTCGCCGCGAGCTGGCGAAGATACGGAATGAGATCGATTTCCTGAAAATCCTCGCCGCGCAGCCGTTGATTCAAAACGTTCGCAACGGCGCGTCGCGCGCCTCACTGCGCGATGCAGAGTTCAAAGTGTTTTCCCAATTCGGCGACGATGGCATCATTCAGTATCTGATTTATCGCCTCGAGCCGTTGCCCGATGCGTTTGTAGAGTTCGGAGTTGACAATTATCGGGAATCAAACACCCGCTTCCTCCTTTCGAACAACAACTGGCGCGGCCTGGTCCTGGATGGAAATCAAAAATGTATCGACCAAATCCGGAGCGACGAAATCTCTTGGCGGCACACTCTCACCGCGAAGCCCGCCTGGATCACTCGCGACAATATCAATGATCTCTTGCGCCATTCCGGCTTTACCGGAGAGATCGGTCTCCTCAGCATCGACATCGACGGCAACGATTACTGGGTCTGGGAAAAACTGGATGCCGTCGATCCGGTAATTGTCATCGTCGAGTATAACAGCATCTTCGGCCCTGATCTGGCCGTGACCATTCCGTACGATCCAAACTTCACGCGCCACAAGGCACATTATTCTGGTCAATTTTGGGGCGCGTCGCTACCAGCGTTGGATCTTCTGGCGAAACGCAAGGGTCTTTCTCTGGTTGGCTGCAACAGCGCCGGCAACAACGCCTACTTTGTTCGCAACAACAGAATCGATAGACTGCGGGTGCTCACTCCCAAAGAGGCGTTCGTTGACGCGCGATTCCGCGACTCCAGGAATGCCTCCGGGCAACTCACCTACCTCTCCGGCCACCATCGCTTTGAGGCAATTGAGCACCTTGAGGTCTACGACGTTCAGCGGGAGAAGCTGGCGGTGCTCGGCTCGTTGCGACTGGCCTGAATGGTTTATGACCGCCGATCGCCTGAACGACATGCCAAAGCGTCTGCTTCGACCTCTCAAGCGCTGGACGGGAAGATTGCTATGGGGCGGCAGAATTCGGGAAGAGTTGTTTATCTGGTTCTTGCGACGTCATTACGAAAGCCTCTTCAAGCGCCTGTGGCAGCTGAACAAAACTCGGCCGCACTTTACCTATCATCGCCTGGCCTGGTTTCTCTTTGGCTTCGGCGCCAAACAGATGCATCCCTATCAACTCTTTCGCGCATTTTACACGGCGGAAGTCCTCCGACCGACCGACATTGTCCTCGATCTCGGATGCGGCGACGGTTTTTTCACCAAACATTTCCTCGGCTCACAATGCGCCCAGATCGACGCGATTGACATTGATGCTGCGGCGATTCGCAACGCAAAACGAGAAAACCAGGGACGAAATGTTGCCTACTATCTTGCCGACGCTGTAAAAGATCCGTTCCCTCGCTCAACTTACGATGTCATTGTTTGGAATAGCGCGATTGGGCATTTCAGCGCGAGCGACTCCAAAATTGTTCTCGAGAAAATCAGGACTGCCTTGTCACCACAAGGTATCTTCGTCGGTTCCGAGTCGCTCGGCCGCGAAGGTCACGATCACTTGCAGTTGTTTGAGAGCGCTCCCGATCTCGCGGCGGTATTGAACGGGCAATTTGCCAACGTCTGGACCAAAACTCTCCAATACTGCGTCTTTAACACCAAATTCGTGAGAAACGAAGCATACTGGAGATGCGCAAACTCAAGCGCCCGCTTGACCGAATCGAATTGGTCACAGCTCAACTCTTGTTCGTGACGTCGCATAATTCGTTCAGGACAATTCTAAAATCCGAGGCCAGAAGTGAGAGAATCCCGAGTTCAACCATGATTACCTCCGATGCGGCACTGCGTGTCGAAAAGTTCACGTCCGAATTGATACAACTCAATATCAAGCGCATTCGCCTCACGCAGCAATGTGCGGGTCTCGCGATCGAGCGTTTCAATGTGAGGCTTGCGGCGGGTCACATTTTTTTTCCTATAGAATCTTACCTTCCAGCCGAAGCTGTGACTCAGTAGCCGCAGGCTTGCGTCAAATTCCTCGGTCAACCCGACGACTGGAAAACGACTGCGTAAGTTTTGTTTTGCCCGTTCAAGCGCTGCGCGATCTGCCGACCGTTCCGAATCGCCCCATTCGTCACCAGCGATCATGCATGTTTGCAGGTTAAAGAATTCATGGGTAGTCGCGGTCCGATGTTTCAGCAACATTTTGAGATCAACCTGATCATCCTTTAGGGATGGGTAGAGGTAATGATCGGGATGGCTTCTCGCATAATAATAAAATGAAAGAGTGCGAGCGATCGGTTCCCGCAAGAATGTAATGTAGCTCGAATCGCCCGGCAGATGACGGTGAAAACCAAAAGACAAATGGCCCTTGATCAAACGATATGCTTCGCGCTTCTCTGGGGCGAGCCCCTTAAAATTCTCGATTTCGCTGCGACAATTGGGATCCTTAAAGCTACAAATTTGATCCCGTGAATAACAGCGTTCGAGAATGTGATGAAACGTGGTTCCCCCAGTCTTGGGAATATGGAGAAAGATCAGGACGCCGTTACTATTCTTCATTCGGGCATAAAACGTGACAGATATCGCCTGACAAAAAAGAACAATTTATAGGTCCAAATCATGACTGCGGAAGTGATCAGTTTTAATGGCGTTAAATACGCGGAGGTCATTCGCGCTAACATGCGAGTGGACAAGACGCAATTTTTCTCTCCACCCGAATCCTCCTTTCAATTCGGCCTCCTCGCCCACGAAGCCGGCTTCGTCGAGCCGCCACACTACCACAAACCATTTCCGCGAGAAGTGACCGACTTACAACAGATGTTCGTTATGCAACGCGGCCGCGTAATTATCGAACTTTACAGCGACGGCGGCGAGCTGCTTCGTGAGGTTGAGCTCTCCGCCGGCGACGCGATCGTTTTGATTCATGGCGTTCATGCTTTGCGCGTCCTGGAAGATTTCCAGGCTGTCAGCGTCAAACAGGGACCATTTCTCGGGACAGAGAATGATAAGATCAACGTTGAGGTGAAAAGGAAGTGATCCCGGTTTTCGAACCCGAGATTGGCGAAGAAGAAATCGCCGCTGTCGTCGCGGCGATTCGTCGCGGCGAGATATCCGGTTCGTTTGGCGAATCGATCCCGCGTTTCGAAGAGGCATTCGCCGCCTATTGCGGGTGCAAATATGGAATCGCAGTCAGCAGTGGAACCGCTGCGCTTCATCTCGCCGTCGCGGCGCTCGACTTCAAACCAGGCGACGAAATTCTGGTCAGCGCATCAACCAATGTGGCGACCGCGCTCGCCGCTTATCACAATCAGCTTGTTCCCGTCCCGGTCGATTCCGAGCCGCGCACGTGGAATTTGAACCTCGATTTAATCGAAGAGCTGATCACTCCACGCACCCGAGCGATCATTCCAGTTCATCTCTTTGGCCATCCCGTCGATATGGACCGTCTTTGTGAGATCGCGCGAAAACATAATCTCGTCGTCATCGAGGATTGCGCCGAATCGCACGGTGCCACTTGTCGCGATCGAATGACCGGCAGTTTTGGCGAAATGGGTTGTTTCAGCTTTTACGCGAACAAAGTCATCACCACCGGCGAAGGCGGAATGATCGTGAGCAGCAATTCGAAGCTGGCCGAAAAATTGAAGTTGCTGCGCAACCTCGCGTTCATGACACCGCGTTTTCGGCACGAACTCGCCGGGTACAATTTTCGCATGACCGGCTTTCAAGCAGCGATGGGCTTGATTCAATGCTCAAAAATCGAGGAAACCATCGAGGAAAAAATCCGCGTCGCGAAAATTTACGATCGGTTGTTGAAAAAAGTGTCAGGACTTCAGTTACCTGCGCGATCAACAATCGGTCGGCATGTTTACTGGATGTACGGCGCGGTGGTTCAACCGGAGTTCGGGATTTCGCGAAACGAATTACAGAAGCAACTCCGCGCCGCAGGCATCGATACCCGCACTTTCTTTTGCCCGATGAGCCTGCAGCCCTTCTTGCGTGAACAACAGGGCTTCCGCCGCGTCGATTGCCCAGTCGCCGAATCACTTTGGGAGACCGGATTTTATTTGCCGTCCAGCGCGAACTTAACCGACGCAATTATTCAGCGAATCGTCGACGCCATCAGCCAGGTCAAAGAGGCAAGCCGGGTCAGACTCCGCGCATGAGCGTCTACGCCGGCCGCTACGCCGGGCTTTACGATCTTTTCTACGCCGACAAACCCTACGCGGCCGAAGCCGCGTTTGTGCACGAGTGCATCCGGGAATTCAGCCTGTTTCCGGTCCGCCGGGGGCTTGAGCTTGCTTGCGGGACCGGCCGACACGCTCTCGAACTGGAAAAGCGCGGCTACAACGTTACTGCAACTGATCGCTCGGCAGACATGCTGCAGGTCGGCCGTCGGCGCGCGGCTGAAAACAATTCGAAAGTCGAGTTTGTCACCGCCGACATGCAGCAGTTCCAATTAACTGGAAAGGAATGGGACGCGGCGGTTTGCCTGTTCGATTCGATTGGTTATTTGAAAACGAATGAAGCATTAATGAGCGCGTTGAGAGGGATTTGGAATCAATTGCGTCCGGAGGGGGTCTTCATCTTCGAATTCTGGCATGCGCCGGCGATGCTCAATGAATACTCGCCGGTCCGAGTGCGCCGCTGGAGAACAGACAAGAGCGAAGTGGTGCGAATTTCCCATACCACGCTGGATCGGAAAAAACATTTCGCCGATGTCGACGATACGGTTTACGAACTCAAGGGTGACGGCACCTACGCGAAATTTAATGAGACGCATACCAACCGATTTTTCTCCGTGGCCGAGATGCGCGTTTTGATGTCGGCCACGGATTTCGACGCGTTAAAATTTTTCGCTGGCTTCAAAAAAGATGAAACCATCCGAGACGACACCTGGCATGTCGTGGCGGTGGCCCGCAAAGTCTCCCGTCCCTGACAGATTCTATGCGCGTCGGAATACTTTCGCCCATCGCGCCCGAGCGGATCGGCGGCGGTTACACTTTCGAACAGGAAATCTTCCAGCAGATTTTGGAACTGGCGCCGTCCTCAAACCACGAATTCGTGATTTTTGAAGGTTTTCGAGGCGCCAAACCCGGAAACAGGTCGCACGGTTTCAAGTACGTCGCGCTCAAGCGGCCGGCGCGCGATTTCCTTGTCCTCCGAAAGCGCACTTTTCCGTGGGAGGAAAAGTGGATCGACAACGTGCTCGGCCGTGAAAAAATCGAATTCTTTCTCAACACGACGTTTGAGGCGGTTACGCTGAATTTCCCGTTCCTCGCGATTGTTTGGGATTTGCAGCATCGCCTCCAGCCATTCTTCCCGGAGGTAAGCGCCCGCGGACAATGGGAACGCCGCGAGAATTTCTATTCGCACGTTTTGAAGCGGGCCGCATTCATCGTTGTTGGGACCGAAGCGGGTAAGAAAGAGGTGCAGCTTTTTTACGGCGTGCCGGAGGAACGGATCAAAATTCTGCCTCATCCAACTCCGGATTTCGCGCTCAACAGTACCCGATCCGACGCGAGTCTGCTCGCCGAGTATAAATTGCCGCGCGATTACGTTTTCTATCCGGCGCAATTTTGGAGCCACAAAAATCACGCCGCGATCTTGCGAGCCCTGCTCCACCTCAAAAAAACCGACAACCTGCAGTTGCCGGTCGTCTTCACCGGCTCCAACCAGGGAAACGAAGCGTATGTGCGGGAGTTGGTCGCAAAAATGCGGCTAACCGGACAGGTATTTTTTCTCGGGCACGTTCGGCGCGAGACCTTGAAAGCGCTTTATCAGAACGCGCTCGCGCTCTGTTACGTAAGCTTTTTTGGTCCGGAAAATTTGCCGCCGCTGGAGGCATTTGGCCTTGGTTGTCCAGTCATTGCCGCTGATGTGCCGGGAGCGGCTGAACAGCTTGGCGACTCCGCGATTCGAGTCAATCCCGCCAACGAGAAAGAAATCGCACAAGCGCTCAAACTTCTCGTCAATGACCAAATGAAGCGCGAAGAGCTCATTCGCCGCGGCAGAGAACGGGCGCGGCGTTTCACCGGCCGCGATTTCGCCAAAGCTCTCTTGAAATTGCTCGACGAGTTTGAGCCGATTCGCCGCTGTTGGCCGCATTCGTAGATCCCGATTGTCGATGGACGACTGCTAACCCAAAAACGATCTCGGTGCCGAAAGTTTCCATCCTCTTGCCGTCACTCAACGGGCGGGAGTTTCTCGAACCGCGAATCGATTCATTCGTCAACCAAACATTCACTAATTGGGAAGCGATCGTTTTCGACAGCCATTCGAGCGATGGAACGTGGGAGTTTTTCAAATCGATCGCCGAACGCGACTCGCGTTTTCGCCTGCACCAAATTCCGCGCGACGGACTCTACGTCGCGCTCAACCGCGGGCTGGAGCTGGCAACTGGAGAATTTCTCCACGTCGCAACCTGCGACGACACGATGGCGCCGGAGTCCCTGATGGATGATCCTTCGCGGGATCGGACTCGCGCCCAGGCAGATCGCGCCCTAAATTCTTCGCTCAGCTTCTCAACACTTTAGCATTCACCTGATGAAGTTCCGGCCGAATGCGCTATGCTCCGCCGTTTTCATCCCATCCGATGCCCGATAAGTTTGATTTTCTAATCGCGGGCGCGGGCTTTGCCGGCACCGTGATGGCCGAACGCATCGCGAGCAAGCTTGGCAAAAGTTGTCTGGTCGTCGAACGCCGCAATCACATCGGCGGCAATGCCTACGATCATTACGACGAAGCCGGCGTCTTGTTGCACGATTACGGTCCGCATTATTTCCGCACTAACTCGCAGCGTATCATCGATTATCTCAGCCAGTTCACAGACTGGCACCCGGTTGAGTACAAAATTCTCTCCTGGACCAACGGCCGCTTCTGGCAGTTCCCGATCAACCTCAACACCTTCGAGCAGCTCATTGGCCGGCCTTCTAACGGCGAAGAAATGGAAACCCAGCTCGCAGCATGGCGCGTAACGATCGACAATCCAAAAAATTCTGAAGAAGTGATCGTCTCCCAGGTCGGCTGGAAGCTCTACGAGATGTTTTTCAAAAATTACACGCGCAAACAATGGCAACGCGACGCCAAAGATCTCGATCCGAGCGTTTGCGGGCGCATCCCGATTCGCACCAATCGCGACGATCGCTACCTCGCCGAAAAATTTCAGGCGCTGCCGAAAGATGGTTACACGCCGATGTTCGAAAGGATGCTCGCCGATCCGAGAATTGAAGTGCGGCTCAACACCGATTTTCGGGACGCGCGCGAGAATGTTCGCTACGATCATCTGATTTTCACCGGCCCGATCGATGACTATTACGACCATTGTTTTGGCCACCTGCCCTACCGATCGTTGCGATTTGAACCGGAAACGCTGTCGCAGGAATATTTTCAGCCCGCCATGCAGGTGAATTATCCAAACGACTACGATTTCACCCGCATCGTTGAGATCAAACACGCCACCGGCCAGAAACTTCCAGCGACAACGATCGTTCGCGAATATCCGCAGGACTATGGCCCCGGCCGCGAACCGTACTATCCGATCCCCGCACCCGACGCCAAAGCGCTCTATCAGAAATATGCCGAGCGCGCTGCCCAAGAGAAAAATGTCACTTTCGTCGGCCGCCTCGCCACCTATCGCTACTACAACATGGACCAGGTGGTCGGCACGGCCCTCATCGAGTTTGAAAAGTTAAAGCCCCGAAAATGAGTATTTGCCATAATCGTCGTCACCGGTTCGGCCGGACTAACCGGATCAGAAACGGTCAAATGATTTGGAAAGAACGGTGCCCGCGTTATGGAGGTCGAAAACGACATGTGGGCGAAGTCTTTTAGACCGGAAGCTTCGTTCCTTCACTGCTTTTTATAGTCGCCCCGGCTGAAATACTTTTCGAGCCACACGTAGAGGCAAATAAACAAGTAGCGACTGCCCATTTCCTTTAGCGCAAGTTTGGCTTTGCCGGCGCGGCGATTGCGCCATGTTACCGGGATCACCGTCCACGAGTAACCGCGCACAATGGCTTTTAGCGGCAGTTCGATGGTCAAATTGAAATGTGGCGACAGTAGAGGCCGGCAGCCGTCGATGGCGGTTTTGCGATAAGCTTTGAAGGCGTTCGTGGTGTCATTCAAGCGAATGTTAAAAAGCATTCTCAGAAAGAGATTGGCCAATCGGTTTAAGACCAATTTTAGCCGCGGGTAATCGATGACGCCGCCGCCTTTCACGAAGCGGCTGCCAAAGACGCACTCGTAACCCTCGTTGAGCTTTTGCCAGTAACGGACAACGTCCCGGCAATCGTCGGATTCGTCAGCCATCATGATCACGACGGCGTCGCCCTTGATGTTATCAAGGCCGCGAATCACCGCCCTTCCATAACCATGTTCGGAATTGTTTTGCACAGGCCGCAGTTCTGGAATTCGCGAGGCAAGCTCGCACAGAACATTCCATGTTCGGTCGGAGCTGCCATCGTCCACCACTACGATCTCGTGGGGAACATTGTGCGAACGCAGTTCCACATGAAGGTGTTCGACAGTAGACCCGATACATCCCTCTTCGTCGCGCGCAGGAATCACGACGGAAAGCAGCAAGAGCAGCTGCACGGGCGATTGTTCGCTCATGACTCTGACAGCTCCACCCAGTTTGAATGATTTTTCGCGTGCGTCCCGATCTCTTGCGCCGACTGTTCGATGGCGATTTCAATTCTACACCCTAGGCCAGGCTCGGCCCAGGTTCGGCATACGTGCACGGCAGTGGTACTGAGGACAAATCCGCCAACGCCGGTGATCAAAACGTGCATTTTTCGGCAGACATGTCTCTAGAGGCTGAGCGTCCCACTTGCAAGCGTGGCCGACTCTAGACAACGTAAGCGCCCAATGGCGTCAATGTTCGAACGCCGAGTTACGACCGACGTGAAGCTGCGCCTGGTATTATCTGCAGGGAAACCCCGCCGGGAGATTTATGCATGGCGCATTCCACTTCGAACAGCTTGACACTGAAGGCGAAACCAGTCGGAAGTCCCTTTTCGAGGAACTACGATACCGACCCGCACCAATCGGCGATAATCCCAAATATCTTCGCGACGGAGAGAGTGCGCGCACATCGGGTTCGCTTTTGCCCAAGCCACACTTGACCGCACCAGTGCGATTGTAACTCGAAATTACGAAACACGCTCCAGCGATTTCGCGCGCGCGTTGCTGGTCATTTGATCGTGAATCCAGCGATAGGTTCGTTCCAAACCGTCGCGCAGTCGCGTTGAGGGTTCCCAGCCAAAAATTTTCCGAATCAACGCGTTGTCGCTGTTCCGGCCGTTCACCCCTTTCGGCGCGGAGAGATTGTAGCGCCGCTTCAGTTTCAGTCCGGCAATGTCTTCGACGATATCGACCAGCTGATTGATGGAAACCAATTCGCTGCTGCCGAGATTCAGCGGCTCGGCAAAATCGCCGTTCATGATCATCTGCGTGCCTTTCACGCAATCGCCGATCCATTGAAAACTGCGGGTTTGCTTTCCGTCACCCCAGATCTCGATCTCGTGATGACCCGAAAGTTTTGCCTCGATCACTTTTCGGCAGATCGCCGCCGGGGCTTTTTCGCGCCCACCGTCGTACGTTCCGTGCGGTCCGTAAACGTTGTGATAACGGGCAACTCGTGTCGCCAGCCCAAAGTCTTCCCGAAAATGCCGGCCCATCCGTTCGGAAAATAATTTTTCCCAGCCGTATCCGTCCTCCGGCATCGCAGGATATGCGTCTTCTTCTTTCAGAGCGGTAACATTAGGACCCGTTTGTTTCCCGGCCGCGTAAACACAGGCGGACGACGCGTAGAAGAAACGCTTCGCGCCCGCGTCCTTCGCAGCCATCAGCAAATGCGTGTTGACGAGCACGCTCAACATGCAGAGCGCTTTGTTGTTTTCGATAAATCCCATCCCGCCCATGTCGGACGCTAGATTGTAGACAAGATCGGCATTTGCGACAGCACGCTCGCAGTTTTCTTTGTCGCGCAAATCGAACTCAAGATTTTCTGCTTCGGGAAACATTTGGAACCATTCCGAAAACGGTTTTACGTCAACCGAACGGACTTCTTTTCCTTGACGAAGAAGATCGGCGACAAGATGGCCGCCGATAAAGCCGCCGCCGCCGCAGACTACAATTTTTTCGGAAGCCATTTGACAATTGAGAGCGCTAAACGTGCCGGGCTTTACCTGGCCTCGCAACTACTTTCGGAATCCGAGCAATCGCGCGGGTCACGCGGATGACAAAAGCGGATTATCTTGATCGAGCGGGCTGATCCCGACACCGAGGACATTTACTTTTTCAATTTCCATCAGGGTGACTGGTGGCGGCACATCACGATCTCAACGCCTCTAGATGTCAACATTCTTCAGACTTTCCGGCCGAACTTTTTCTCCAGTTCGGCGTGCGAAATCTGGATCATCGTCGGGCGGCCGTGCGGACAGCAGTAGGGCAGATCGCAGTCGAGCAAATCCTGAATGAGCTTTTCGACTTCAAGATAGCGCAATGGATCGTTCGCTTTGACGGCGTGCCGGCAAACGCTTTTCGCGATCATGTCCTCGCCCAGACGCATCGACGAACTGCGCTCGCTCGCGCTCTTGAGATCGTCAATCACTCTCCGCATGAATTGCGCAGCGTCGGTTACATTCAGAAATCCCGGAAGGCTGTCGATCTTGAAGGTGTTCGGTCCGAAGCTTTCGATTCCGATTCCCATCTTTTGCAAGATCGACATGTTCTGCTCGACCCAATCAGCGTCGCGAGGCGGCAGTTCGAAGGTCTGCGAGATCAATAATTTCTGCGATGGGACCCCGTGCTCTTCCATTCGGCGTCGAAGCTCTTCGAACAAAATGCGTTCATGCGCGGCGTGCTGATCGACTAGGACGAGCCCGTCCGCATTTTCCATCAACACGTAAAGTTTATTCAGCACCCCGATGATCTGGAACTGCGTGGGGGGACGGCCTCTGTCCCGTCCGACGAATTCTTGGCCGGGCGAAGAAATTTGGGACGACGCAGAGGTCGTCCCTCCAATTCCCGAAATTTGCGGCAATTCCCGATGCGAAACTTCAGGAGCGATGACTTTGGGTCGTAACGTTAGATCGCCACTCGGCTGGGTCGGAACTGTTGGCGGCGGACGAAATTTTTCCTGCCAATGGGCGCGCCCGCGGGCGAGCGTTTCCTGAATACTGCGCGCGACTGCTTCGCGAATTCCATTCGGATCGCGGAAACGAACCTCGCGTTTTGCCGGATGCACATTTACATCAACCGCGGCCGGCTTGAGTTCGAGAAAAAGAAACGTGACCGGGTATTGGCCCTTCATTAGCGCCGTGTGATAGCCCTCACGCACGGCGGTACTCATGAGCGGACTCTCGATCGCGCGGCCGTTCACGAAAATAAGTTGCTGGGCCCGAGTTTGTCGGCTCAATCCCGCCTGCCCAATGAATCCGCTGATTCGGACGTCAGACGAGCTTTTGCCGCTCAGCAGAAGCAATTGGGTCAACAATTCGTTTCCGTAGAGATCACGGATTCGATCGCTGAGGGTGGCGGTGGCGGGCAATTGAAAAACAACGCGATCGTTGCGCGCGAAAGTGAACGCAACATCGGAGTGGCCAATCGCCTGCAAATGGAGTTGATGTTCGATATTGCGGCTCTCGGTATTTTCCCCGCGGAGAAATTTGCGACGCGCCGGCACATTATAAAAAAGCGAGCGCACTTCCACCTGCGTCCCCGGTGCCTCGCCGCCGTCGCGCACGATGTCGATCTTGCCACCGTTAACGACAATCTCGGTGCCGGCGACCGAATCTTTCTCACGAGTCGTTAGCCGAAAACGCGACACGCTGGCGATACTCGGGAGCGCTTCGCCACGAAAACCGAGAGTGCCGATCGCTTCCAAATCCGAGAGCGATCGGATTTTGCTCGTGGCGTGGCGCTCGAGCGAAAGCAACGCGTCGTCACGGTCCATCCCACAACCGTTATCGATCACGCGCATCATTGAAATTCCTCCGCGTCGGACGAGGATGTCGATCTTGCGGGCGCCGGCGTCGATGCTGTTCTCGATCAGTTCCTTTATGACAGAGGCAGGTCGCTCAACGACTTCGCCGGCTGCGACCTGACTGGCGACGGTTTCGGGAAGCAAGCGAATGCGACTCATGTCGATGTTTCGATGTTCGATGTTCGATGTTCGATGTTTGATGTTCGATTTCCAGACGAAAGTGTACCCGCGTTTTTTGACTTGGGTGGGCTCAGATCGTATTTTCTCGAAAATGATTAACGTCACCCAGAACGCAGCGCGGCAGCTCCGCGGCTTGCTCAATGCACAGAAGCAGAGTGCGGGAAAAGGTTTGCGAGTGCAGATCGCCAAGGGCGGCTGCTCCGGTCTGCATTACGAGATGACGCTGGACGAGAAGAAGACGGGAGACGCCGTGGTCGAGCACGATGGCGTCGAGTTTTTCATCGACAGGGAGAGCGCTCCTTATTTGCGAGGCGCAACGTTGGATTTTCGCGATGGTCTGACCGGTACCGGATTTCAGATCTCGAACCCGAACGCGAGCCGGACCTGTGGATGCGGGACGTCATTCGACGTGACGCCGTCAGCTTGAACGCACAAACAGGAAACCCCGCGCCCGCTTAGATGGACTACGGCCTCTATCGTTACGACGAACCGTACGCGCGCCCGGTCCGGCGCCGCATCAATTACTTCGCCTGGACGGTGGCGATTTTGCTTTTGACCGGGTTGGCGCTCACGGCCTGGCTTGGCAGCTTCTATATCTTTAGTCAACCGGAGCGGCCGGACAGCTATCGAATTCTGCAAAAGCTGCACAAGATCGAACCGCCCAGACGATTCGAATTGACCGCCGCGCCGGCGGGGGAATTTCTGACCGCGAAACAACTTTACGACCGCTACAACGCGATGGGATCGGCCGAGTTCGCCAAAACCAACGCCGAGCTGACGCGCAATTACATTCGCAACTTTCAACAGGTGCGCGGTCTGGTTCCGTACGTTGTCGGCCGTTACATCATCGAGGATGTGCGCGAACTGAGTTCGAGCGATCTGTTCACTTCCGGAATGGTGGCGTTGACCGACTCAGTCGAAAATCCAGAGCTGTTGATGGAACATCTTTATCCGGCGGAGCCGCCAACGGTCCCGCTCATCAAACAGACATTGACAACCGGATTGGAACTCAAACTCGATCGCGCCCACGATCTGTCTGCAGTCATTCACGTCGAACGCTTCGCCGATGGCCGGATTATGCTCACGGCGGTCCCACTGCTTTACGGAACCTACACCGTGATGCGCGGCACCGGCACTTTCAGTCTTGAGCCACCGCTGGTTCTCAACCTCGAAGCGGGTTGGCCGTTGTTTAAGGAGCAAGCGCGCCTGCGCGCCGAAATGCATTACACGCAGTTCAGACAGGGCAAACCGAACCCCGAGGCGCCGGCACAGGTTGCGATTCCTGGTTTGGTTCCGGGTGGGACGCCACCGCCGCCGGAAAATCAGCTCGTGCGGGTTGAACCAGCAAAAGCTGTAACACCGCCGCCAATCGTCCAAGTTTCGAAAGGCAAAGGCGCAAAAGCGACTCCGACTCCGAAAGGCAAGCTCGCGAAAGGCAAACCGACTCCGAAACCATCGGTATCGGCGACACCTTTTATCATCGCGGAAAAGTCGGCCTCTCCCGTGCCCGCGTCGTCAGCGGTTGCACAGAACTCGCCACCATCGCCACCGGCGCGAACACCGGCCGCAGCGCGACCAGCTCCCACACAGTCGATGCCTCAAGTCGCACTCGCTCAACCGGTCGCGACTCCAGGGCGCGCGCAACCGGTGCAGCCGGGCACCTCTGACGTTGGCACGCTGGCATCGACCACCGGCGGCGGAAGCTGGAAGACTTTTCCGCCCGGAAAAATGCCCCTCGGGCGTCTCATTGCCACGGGCGATCTCAAAGAAATTGCAGACCGCGGAACCGCCGGTGAACGGATTTACCTGAAAGGGCAATTTGTCGTGAATTTTTCAGACGCCAATCGCGCGGTGATGCGCCCCCGCGGCAAATTGACCGATTCGGTTCTCCACTTCGGCGCCGCGCCCACACGCATAATCGTCGAATTTCCATCCGGTTACACTCCGCCGTCACCAGGATCGACCGTCAGCCGCGATGAAGCACGCCCGCTCGAGATTACGGAAGTTCGCAAGCAGGAGGACGGTCAGCTCAACGTTTTCGCTCGCGAGATCATGCAGTGACGGCACGCGAAGCTGCGCTCATTCGCGGCCCTTTGTCTCGAGGATGAGTTTGCCCTCAGCGATTTCGAGTGTGCGCAAATCGCTGTGCGTCGCCCAATCGGGAATATAACGCCCGAACCATGCCTGATAATTCTGACTTAGCACATCGTTGCCGACCGACTGGCCGTTTAAAATAACGTTGATGATGCGCGCGTTGCGTGGATTTCCATCTGCCGCCGCTTGAATGGAGCACTTGCCGTTAAGGTAGTAGCCGCGCAGCCAGCGAAATGTTTCCAACGGCAAGCTCGCCTGGACGTTGAGAGTGCGATCCTCAATTGAAACATAAGCATTGCCGCGCAATTCCGAGTCCGAAGCAATGAGCGCGTTGAGGTCGTCACCCGTCAATTCAATCCGCGCCGGCTCGTGCTTGCGCGCGGATCGCTTGAACGTCTCCCAGCGCATGCGCACTTCTGCTGCCTCGTCAGTTGTTGCGATGCTCGTCGGCAACGTGAGATGTTGCGTGGAAAAATATTCGCTGCGCAGAATGCGAACCGCGAAATAGTAGCCGCTAACAAACGCCAGACCCAGCAGGATGAAGAAAACAACCAGAATCAAACAACCTTTAGCAAAACAACCTAATCGTTGTTGCCGGGGCGGCGGCTCGACCCAGGACGCGTTGCCGTTCATCGCGGGCGCTCCTTTTCCATCTGCGACTGCACGTCCATCAGTTTGTCGTACAAAGCTCGCAATCCTTCCGAAATCGTTTTCGTGCCCGCGATTACCGGCATGAAATTCGTGTCTCCTTTCCAACGCGGGACGATGTGGATGTGCAAATGACCGACCACGCCCGCGCCGGCGCATTCACCAAGGTTCAAGCCGATATTGAAACCGTGCGCTCGCATCGCTCTCCGCAGCAGCTCTTGCGCGTGTGCTACCAGGTACCAAAGCTCGATAATTTCGTTTTCGCCCAAATCCGAAATCTCCGCGGTCTTGCGATACGGCACGGCCATTAGATGTCCGACCGAATACGGATAACGATTCATCATCAGGAACGCTGTTTTTCGTCGCGTGATTACGAGAGCGTCGGCATCGTCGCTCGCCCGGGCTGCGGCTGTGAGAAATTCCAAGTCCCGCGGTTCCTTTTCGAAATATTCCACTCGCCATGGCGCCCAGAGCGTTTCGATTTCCTTTTTTGGGAACTCTTCCATCGGCATCCCCGGTGCGCGCGAGCCTAAAATGCCGACTAGGAAAGTCGAGCATTTTGCGCCGCTAATGCGTCAGCAAAACGTAATTAGGCCGCGGCAAGTCCCTTCGCGTCGCCGATTCGAACCGGCGGGTGGAATCGCGTAGTTCGCGCATGAGCTGCGGCGCCTGATTTGCAGGCACGGCCAGAGCGTCGATTCCGTGGCTGTTCCACTTCGTTATCGCAACGTCCGGCGTCAAGAAATGCGGCCGAGTCAAATAAAGCGGCAATCCTTCATCACTCTTGCCGATCGCTTCGTAGCGCCAATGATTTTTCGCTGCTTCTTCGCGAACTTGCCGGCCAAAGATCGACAACGCGTCGCGATGATCGCGATAGCCCTCGACAATTCGTCCCGCCGCATAGCCGATACTGAAAAGAACCGCCAACAACAACGTCGCAGCTATCCAGCGAACATTTCGCGCGTGGTCTTTTTCACCAGCCAGGAATCGCGAGGTCAGGACGGCAGCTAATAAACAAAGCGGCGGAATAACTGGAAAAATTCGGTCGACCCGTTTCGACGGAATCAGCGACATCACGACGAGCCCGCCGATGCTCCAACAAATCAGCCAACGTGTTCCCGCCGACATTTCTTTGAAAGCGGCGCGAAAGCTCCAGCGCCGCGAGCGAAGATCAACAATCACCAGCGCCAGAATGGTCAGGCTCCACGGAAAGAATTTGTGGAGCAAGTGCGGCAGATAAAAAAAGAACGGTTGTGAGCGATGAACGTGCGTCCCCACTTCGGCAAACCGCGCGAGAAATTCGCGCACGATCACCCACTCATAAAAACGCGGTACCCAAAGCCAGCCGGCAATGACCCAAATCAAAAAAATTGCGAGCGACGCAAGCCACGGCAACCATCCACACCACGCGCTGTCTTCGCTCGTTTTTCGCGGCCGCCAATTATAAATCACGATGCCCGGAACCAAGAACACGTAAATGATTGGGCCCTTGATCAACATGCCCGTGGCCAACAGACCAAACATGAGCCATCGGTCTCGCGTGCTCCACGGCTGACACGTCCGGATTTTTTCCCAAATCAAAAGTCCAAGCGCAAAAATGACGAGCGCCAGCGGCATATCGGAGCGCACGAGCGTTGCCAAGCGCGGACTCAACAAATTGAAACCGAACGCTGCGAACGCGATCACTCCTGCGATAGTTCCGTACGTGCGCGATGCACTTCGAAACAACATGCTTGCAATCAGGCCCGCGCACAGAAGCGAAGGCAATCGCCACGCGATGTCCCACGAGCGGGTCACGGCGAAAAAGGCGGCCGATAGCCATCCGGTCAAAGGCGGTTTGGTCGCGACCCCCTGATCGTCCGACGTACGTTGATAAAACCAGTGTCCCTCGGTTACCATTTCGTACGAAGTCCACGCTTGCTTGGCTTGGTCGTAATCGTCCAGTTGCCACGGCAGATTGCTAAAGGAAAACAAAACGAAGAGCAACGCGGTGAGCGCCCAGAATGTGCGGCGGTCTTCGAGCAGCGTTTGTGTCATGTCGATCTAAGCGATTTCCGCGAGAACAGTTTTTGCCGCGCGCTCACTCGCGCCGGATTCGCCGAGCGTCGGCGCAATCTTGTCGAACTCGGAAATCATTTTCTGACGCGCGGTTGGATCATCAAGCAAACGCCCAACTGCTTTCGCGACGTCGTGCGGCTTCGCGCGGTGTTGGATGAATTCCGGGGCCACTTCTTTCTCAGCGAGCACGTTCGGCATTCCAAGGTATTTCACTTTCACGAGCAGCCGCCCGGCAAAATAAGTCGGCCAGGCAACTTTGTAGATGAGCGCGAACGGCATCCGAAAATAGACCGACTCCAGCGTCGCGCTTCCGGACGCGACGATTCCGACAAACGCGCGCTGCATGATTTCGGCAGCCTCGCCGACTTTGATTTCGAACAGATGCCGACGTTCCGGATCCAACATCTTTTCTATTTCGTTCGCGAGCTCGTCGGACGCGGCTGCGACTTCAAAGTGCAGCTTTGGTTTTGCCCGACGGAGTTCTCTTGCGGTGTTGACCAAGACCGGAAAAATTTTCCGGACCTCGCGTGCGCGACTTCCCGGAAACAGTCCGACAAGATTTGGATCGCGTTCGATGTCGCTCTTGCGCTCGCGCAAGCGGTCGATCATTGGATGCCCCACAAAGATCGTACGTAATCCGCTTTGATTATAAAGCTCGGCCTCGAACGGAAAGATGCAGAGCATCAAATCGAGCCACCGCGCCATCTTCTTGATCCGCCCACGGTCCCAGGCCCAGACTTGCGGACTAATATAGTAAATGATTTTTTGCGACGGAGATCGTTTTCGCAAAGCAGCCGCCAGTCGCAAATTGAATCCGGGATAATCGATCAACACAACCGCGTTCGGTTTGCTCGCTTCGATTTTGCGCAGCGCTTCATGAAATTGTTTTCGGAAGTAACCGTAATGCTTAATCACTTCCCAAAGGCCGAGCACGCCCGCTTTGTCGATCCAGTTTTGGAAACTCCCTTCCGCGACCGATTTCATCTGCGGGCCGCCGCGGCCGATGAAGCGAAGGTCGACATTCGTGTCGCGCAGCGCGCGCATCAAGGCCGCCCCGTGGTTATCCGCGCTCGCCTCCCCCGCAACGAAGTAAATCGTCTTAGCCACTCGATCCGATTCGCTTCGTGATTTTGACTGCCAGCTCGAGCGCGGCCGCTGCTTGAAATCCGGAAACACGCGGCTGCCGTCCAGTGCTCGCACATTCGATGAACGAGACGAGTTGCTGCTTTAACGGTTCCTCTCGCTCGATCGGCACCTTGTCGCGCGTAATTTTTCCGCTCTCGCGGCGGTAAATCTCACCACTTTGTTTTTCGTAATCGAGCGAGAGATAGGCGTCCTCCTGGAAAACGCGGATCTTCCGCATCCGCTCGGGACTAATCCGGCTCGAAGTCACATTGGCCACGCAACCGTTTTCGAAACGAATCCGCGCGTTGGCGATATCTTCGCTCTTACTCAAAACCGGAATGCCGACTGCGTCGATGTCTTGCACCGATGAGCGCACGAGATGCAAAATGATTTCCAGATCGTGAATCATTAAATCGAGGACGACGCCGATATCCGTGCTGCGATCTGGATAAGGCGAAAGCCGATGCGCTTCGATGAATCGCGGATGCGCCAATCGCGCTTCGAGCGCGCTCAAGACCGGATTGAAACGCTCGACGTGACCAACCTGTAGGATCAATTGATTGCGCGCCGCCAATTCTGCCAGCTCGGCCGCGTGCTCCGGATTTTCCGTAATCGGTTTCTCGACCAGCAGATGTTTTCCGCGCTGCAAAAGCTGAAGCGCGATCTCGTGGTGCGAATTCGTGGGTGTCGCAACCGAAGCCGCGTCCACCAATCCGGAAAATTCTTCGAGCGATTTGGCGACGGTGCCCCCGAACTTTTTAGCGATCGAGTTCGCCCGCGGAACATCGACATCGTAGATGGCGGCGAAGTTGGCAGACCGAATGTCCGAGTAAAGCCGGGCGTGATTGCTTCCGATATGACCGACGCCGACCACACCAACGCGAAGTTCTTTCATGCGGCGACGTTCTTCAGGAACCAATCGTAAGTGCGCGCGATTCCGTCCCGCAGTGGAATCGTCGGGCGCCAGCCGAGTTTGGTGAGCTTCGTCACATCAAGAAGTTTGCAGGGCGTGCCGTCCGGCTTTGTTTTGTCCCAGGCCAATTCGCCGTCAAAACCGACGACATCGCAAATCAATTCGGCCAGCTCGCGGATCGAGATGTCTTCGCCGCAGCCGACGTTGATGATTTCCGGAGAATCATATTCTTCGAGAAGGAACAAACAAGCGGACGCGCAATCGGCCACGTGCAAGAATTCGCGACGCGGTGTGCCAGTTCCCCAGACCACGAGTTGCCGCGCCCCGCTTTTCTTTGCTTCGTGCGCTTTTCGTAATAGCGCGGCAAGCACATGCGACGTCTCAAGATCGAAGTTGTCATCAGGTCCGTAGAGATTGGTCGGCATTGCCGAAATGAAATTTGCGGCGTACTCGCGCGCATACGCCTGGCAAAGTTTCACGCCGGCAATTTTCGCAATTGCGTAAGCTTCGTTCGTTGGCTCGAGCCGTCCGGTCAGTAGCGCGCTCTCAGGAATCGGTTGCGGCGCGAGCCTAGGATAAATGCAGGAGCTGCCGAGAAAAAGAAGTTTCCGCACGCCGTTCTCGTAGGCGGCGCTGATGGCGTTGTCCTGGACGCGCAGGTTCTCGAGCAAGAACTCAACCGGGAAGTCATTATTGGATTTAATGCCGCCAACTTTTGCCGCCGCTAAAATCACGATATTCGGTTTCTCTTTTTGGAAAAAGTTTGTCACCGCCACCGAATCTCCGAAATCGAGCTCGCTTCGATCGCGTTTGATTAACTGTTGGAAGCCGGACGCCTCGAGCGCACGGAGGATCGCGCTCCCGACCATGCCCCGATGGCCGGCCACAAAGATCTTGTCCGATTTCTGGATCGACATCAGCGGATTAGCATTTTCTTTTTTCGCCGTTTACGCAACCTCGCCTTCGTGCAACGAAGGCCGAATCGACTGGCTGTCCAAAAGATCTAGAAGCTTTTCATCGGCGGAAAGTTAGAACGGGCGCGTTTTGTCGGCATGTGAAAAAGGCGGCGCGCGACTGGTCTGTAGATCAGGCAAAGGCGGCGACGATCGATTGCAGCATCGCCAGCTGCTCCGACGAAGCTTAGACGCAGCCGCGTCTTAAGAGCAGTTTCCTGATAACTGAATCGAAGGTGCAACCGCGCTCTGGTTGTCTGCGGTGTTCATGGTGTAAGTCGTGTTCGAACTGTGAGCGTGCTCCCGTCCGAGCCGGGGTTGGCAGATCGCTCGGGCAACGAGAGCCATGCCCGCAGAAAAGTCGTCTTTCGGAGAAAGGCAAAATGATGCCAGCGCAAAATAATTGCGCCTCTCTAAGAAAGACACCATGATATGTCAGCCTTGCCTTTCTCAGAAACGCGCGATAAATATCGGTTCCATGCCGAGGCTGATTACCCAACGTAAGAGGCGGCGCCGCGTTCCGCCGTGCGGCCGGTTGATTAATTTCCACGCTCCCCACTCGCCATTTCAAAGACTGATCGACTCTGCACGGCACCGGTTAAGAATCTCGGTGCGCGACCTCGCTCGGCGAATTCGTGTATCGCAATCGACGCTCTGGATTTGGCTTCACAATGAAAACGGTTTTCCCCACCCCAAGGCGTTCCGGCCGGAGCACGTTGAAAGGCTTAGCCGAATCCTGAAGATATCAAAGACTGCGATTGAACGCGCGATTGACGCTTCGCGGCATCTTTACACCGCGCGGGAAGAGCCAACGCCGCATGCTGCGCTGGATGCATTCCGAGATTTCATTGATATTATAGCGCACGACCGGCGCCAGACTGTGTCCCGCAGTTATGTCGTAAATCTGGCAAAGAAGTTGTACAGCGGAGCAAAGCGGTGATAAACGCCTGAGGTTTGGCACGCCTCGCGCTGCAAGACTTTCGATGCATGTCCCATCACTAATCGAAAAGAAACGGGATGGTCACACGCTAACGACCAAGGAGATCAAGAGCCTAGTGGAAGATTTCACAGTGGGCGACGTCCCCGATTACCAAATGAGCGCCCTGGCGATGGCCGTGTTTTTCCGGGGCATGTCGCCGGGCGAAACTTATCACCTCACCGATGCGATGATGAACAGCGGCCGCATCTTGAAATATCCCGAGGGTTCGCCTCCGAAGATCGACAAACACTCCACCGGCGGCGTAGGCGATAAAGTTTCGCTCGCGCTCGCGCCCTTGCTGGCATGCGATGAAGTCTGGGTGCCGATGATTTCCGACCGCGGCCTCGGCATTACCGGTGGCACGCTGGACAAACTCGAAAGCATTCCGGGTTTCAACGCGAACCTCGACGAAAAACGCGCGCTCAAACAGTTGGAAAGAATCGGCGTGTTCATCATCGGGCAGACTGACGACATTTGTCCGGCTGACAAAAAACTGTACGCGCTGCGGGACGTGACCGGCACGGTGCCGTCGCAACCGCTTCTCGTTGCAAGCATCATGAGCAAAAAGCTAGCCGAAAATCTGGATCGGCTCGTGCTAGACGTGAAATTCGGCAGAGGCGCGTTCATGAGAACGGAGGAGGAGGCGCAAAAACTCGCCGAGGCGATGAAGAACGTCGGCGAATCGATGAAAGTGAAAACGTCCTACTTGCTTAGTCCCATGGACGAGCCGCTTGGCCGCGCCGTTGGCAATGCGCTTGAAGTCGCCGAGTGCGTGGAGATTTTGCAGGGGGGTGGTCCGCCGGACGTGATCAAGTTAATTGTCGATCTCGCGGAGAAAGTTTCGAAGACACCGCGGGCAAAGTTAGAAAAACGTCTTAACGATGGCAGCGCATGGAAGAAATTTATTTCTCTTGTTTACGCCCAGGACGGTGACGCGACAATGGTGGAAAAGCTTCAGGAGCACCATCGCGCGCCGATCATCCAGCCGTGGCCGGCGAAGGCCACCGGTACAGTGAAAAGGATTGACGCCGGATTAATTGGTCGCGCTTCGGTCCTGCTCGGAGCCGGCCGACAACGAACCACCGACCCGGTCGATTTCGCTGTCGGGTTTTCCGAAATCAAAAAGGTCGGTGAACAGGTCGACCTTGATGACCCGGTGTTCGTCATCCACGCGCGCAACGAACGCTCGATCGTCAACATCACCCCGCTACTCGAAAAAGCGGTCGAGGTCGGTTGAATCCTTCCCCCTCAGCACCTGACCTAGTGAATGAGACGAAAGCCAATTGCGGTATCGGCCGGCCACCGTTCGGGACCATGACTTTAAACATCGCCTAGCTCTTTAAATGTAAGAGTCCGATTCTCGACGGTTTCCAACTAATGTTTTGCCGTACTCGTCAGCCACTGATCGCGCGGCGTGCGCCGGCGTTCGCGCCGGCTGCCAACGTGCGGACGGGCGGCGTATTTGTAGCTCGGGCCCTTCTCGGCCGTTTTCTGCTGCCAACCACTGCCGGTTGCCACATCGAAATAGCTGATGTAGCCGCCCGGAAGAAGCTGGAACGGCTTCTTGATATGATTTCCGTAGTCAAACTGGCTGCCCGCCTTGCGGAACGCTTCGAACCAGCTCGGAAATACAAAATCTGAGACCAGAACATTGTCGATCTTGTAGCCGAAGTCATCGGCTTCACAAGCATCAGCTACTTCGTAGGCGTACAGAATACCTGCGGTGTCGCTGCTTTGGACAAACGTAGCCAGGTTGATATCGGGGTCACCTAGCATTTCGAGTAATTCGTGGCTGGCGGTGACGGTCCACGATGTGCCGTATTGCTGATCTGTCTTGGCAAATATCTTGCCGATGGGCAGCCCTTCATTGGTGATATCGTGGTAGCCGAGCGCGCCGGCTTGATCTGAATTATCCAGGATTACCAGCCACCAGTTTTTGGCCGCGGGCGCTTTCCCTTTCGGAACGAATGTTAAATCGGCGTTTACGCCCCAGGGGGGATAGAAATCGCGCCGGACCTGTTTCTGCAGCGCTTTGACTGCTTTACTCGCTTCCAAATCGGCGACGACAGTACTTTGATTGATTACACTAATTTTTATTTGAGCCATACGTTTTTTAGGGGTTTTGGGGGTGAACTAACTGTAAAGAAATTATCGTGGCGACACAGCAGCTGGAACGTTCACAGCGTCGATCTTTTGTTTGAGTTGCCAGGCTTGCAGTCTCACCTCACGGTTTGCTTGGCCGCTATTCGCTACATCTTCGAGGGACTTACTCACCGCGTTGGCAATGCCGTAGCTCTTGGTTTCGACCGCAGTCTCGCCAAGCTTGTTGAGCGCTTCGGTCGCCTGTTTTGCCACTGACGCGTCGCCATTCTTAACTGCCACTTCGCTCAACTGGCTTGCGGTCGTGGCCACTTTCTGTGCCACTTCATTCCGCGCTGTCGGATCTTTTACTTCCGGCAATGTCTTCACCGTCTCAAGCGCTGAGTTAACAGTATCGTTAATCTTCGGTTTGAGAGTAGCAGCTGGCAGGGTTGGCTGAAGTTGAGTTGATTGTGCCAACGCATTGTTCGCGGATTCCTTTGTTGCCGCGGCTAATCGATTGTTAATGATCTGAGTGCCATAACTGGTAAGGGCACTGGCTGCTGGCTTCCAGAGAAAGCCAAATACCATCGCCCACACGAAATAGATGACGGCGCCACTTGGTTTCACCCAGCGCAGCAAGAAGATGATAACGAGTGCTATGAAGGCCCCCAAGCACACACTGACGATGATCGACATGCTAACCGAGCTCAGAAGTTGGTCTTTGCTCACCAGACTCCAGAAAAACGAGAGCAATCCGCCGATGGCGCCCCCAATTACGACGATGATAAATTGTAAACTGTTTGGGTTCTGACCTGCGTTCCTCATATTTTCTCCTTCGTGTTTTGGGTCACCTGTTTGAAATTCGATGGCTGGTCTTTGTGTGCACGGCGACTGCCTGTGCGCCAGCATAATCGTTGTAAGCAGCTCTGGCCAAGGCGGCAAGCACTACGGCGTTGGCGGCTTTGAGAGAGAGCGCCTCCGCTGCGAATGGTCCAGGTCCTGGGGATGGGGATTTTCGCCTCGGCATTACGGGCCTCGCTATATTAATACGGTTTCTCCGTGGCGAAGTTTGGTGAAAACTTGTAGTCACCGCTTTTCGCACGTTGAATCGGGGCATGCTCAGACCGCTCTCGATTCTCGCCGCGGCATGTATCGCCCGGAAGCGATAGTGGCGAGCAGTGCAAAATAAAGTTAAGCTCTTTGTCTGACTAATGGTCACGAAGGCGAAGGAAACGTTTCAGTTCGACACAATTGACGATGTGGTGAGCGACATCGCCAAGGGGCGGATCGTGATCGTGACCGATGACGCGGATCGCGAAAACGAGGGCGATCTGGTTATCGCGGCGGAGAAAGTGACGCCGGAAGCCGTGAATTTCATGGCAAGGCACGGACGCGGTTTGATTTGCGTGCCGATTTCTAACAACCGCGCGGAGCAACTCGGTTTGCAACGGATGGTGACGCAAAATCGCGAAGCGCAACGGACCGATTTCACGGTTTCAGTGGACGCGGCGCGCGGAGTCACTACCGGAATCAGCGCCTACGATCGCGCAACCACGATTCTGGCGATCGCGAACCCGCATTCGTCGCCGGACGATCTGACGCAACCGGGCCACGTTTTTCCATTAAGGGCGAAAGACGGCGGGGTTCTGCGGCGCGCCGGTCATACCGAGGCGGCTGTCGATCTTGCACGGATGGCCGGGCTGCAACCGGCGGGCGTGCTTTGCGAAATTCTGCACGACGACGGCACGATGGCGCGATTACCGGAACTGATGGAGTTTCGCAAAAAACACGGGCTGCGGATTTGTACAATCCAGAGTTTGATCGCGCATCGGCGCAAGAGCGAAAAACTGGTCCAGCTCGAGCAAGTGGTGAAATTGCCAACCGATTACGGCGATTTCGATTTGCACTTGTATCGGTCGGTGCTCGACGGGATGCACCACCTTGCGCTGGTCAAAGGGAAGATCGACAAGAACAAGCCGACGCTGGTGCGGGTGCACAGTGAATGTCTCACCGGCGACGTGTTCGGGTCGCGTCGGTGCGATTGCGGAAACCAACTGCATGCCGCGTTGCGTCAAATTTCTGAGGAAGGCAACGGCGTTCTCGTTTACATGCGCCAGGAGGGACGCGGCATCGGCCTGGCCGCGAAAATTCACGCCTACAAATTGCAGGAGGAAGGACTCGACACGGTGGAAGCGAACGTCAAGCTCGGGCTGCCGCCTGATTTGCGCGATTACGGGCTTGGCGCGCAAATTTTGTTCGATCTCGGTGTGCGACAGTTCCGGTTCCTGACCAACAATCCCAAGAAAGTTGTCGGCCTAGAGGGGTACGGGCTCGAAATGATCGAGCAGGTCCCGATTCGAACGAAAGCGAATCCGCACAACGAAAAATATCTGGCGACCAAGAGAACGAAGCTCGGTCATCTGCTGTAGCACGGCAGCGATCATCGGCCGCTTTTCCTTCCCCGATTAGTTCGTCCTCAGAGGCGTCGGCCCCAGCCGCATTTTACGATTCGTAGGTCACGGCTTCCCCCTGAACCGGAAAACAAGTGCGGCTCGCGTTTATTAGGCAGTTGAGCTATATCTTCCGACCTTTTTCATGAAACGATTCCTGCCCTTTATCATCGTTATTTTGGTCGCGTTGCTGGCGATCGGCGGCGGCACATTCCTTTATTTTTCCAAGCGCTCCGCCAACGCTCCTCCAAAATTCACGAGGCCGGCTGGCGACGCTGGCGGGATTGTTCACACGCTCGGACCGGCGGACGCGGCGGTAACACTGGAAGAGTTCGGGGATTTCCAATGTCCGCCTTGCGGCCAGCTCTCCGAGCCGATCAATCAATTGCAGAAGCAACACAATCTGCGCGTGATTTATCGCAATTTTCCGTTGGCGAACCACCAGTGGGCAAAGGACGCGGCGTGTGCCGCTGAAGCGGCTGGGAAGCAGGGAAAGTTCTGGCCGATGCACGACCTGCTCTTCCGCGAACAGGCAGTTTGGAGTCAATCGACGGACGCGCTCGCGCTTTTCAGCGCCTACGCCGGCATGCTTCAGCTCGATCTTGATCAATTCAAGAAGGACATGGAAAGCCAGGAAGTTCAGGAAAAGGTCGAGCTCGACCGGCGACGCGGTGCCGCCATCGGCGTCAAAACGACACCGACCATTTTTTTAAACAATGAAGCCCTTACGGTCGAGCAAATGAATCCGACGCAATTGCCCGAGATGGTGGAGGCCGCCGTGAAAAAGGCCAAGCCTTCGTCATGATTTCCGTGAACATCAGCAGGTTGCAAGATCGACAATGACCCGCTCACGCGCCCAAGCCCTCTTTTATAGTACGGCGTCGCTGATTGCCTTGGTCGGCCTGGCGGAGGCGACTTATCTTACCGCGATGTATTTGTCCGGAGAAACAGCGGTCTGCGGCGGTTCGTCCGACTGTTTTCAGGTGTTGGGCAGCAGCTATGCGAAGATCGGCGGGGTCCCCGTGAGCGGTTTGGGCGCCCTCGGTTACTTCAGCGCCTTCAGTTTCGCCACGTTTGCGGGATTCGGTTACGCCCTGGCTCGAAAAATCTTTGCCTGGACGGTGACTGTCATGTTTTGCATGACGCTGTGGCTGCTTTTTGTCCAGGCCTTCCGGCTCCACGCCTTTTGCCGCTACTGTTTGTTTTCCGCCGCCCTGGTCTTTTTACTGACTGGACTTGTGGTCGCGCGTCCCGCCACCGAAACACAAAAGGATTGATCCATGTTCGCCACATGCTCTGCTCCCAAAAGTCGGCGTTTTGTGCAAAGCGCTCGCCGAAAAGGCGCTCTCGCGTCTCTAAAATCTCCGCCGCAAAGGCACCGCCCTTGCCGAGAGGAAGTTGTTGGAGCATTAAAGGGCGATGTCGAACGTGATCTCCCTCCGCCCGCGCACTATCAGCGGTGTCAGACGGCATTTCCCGATCGTAGCCAGTCAGTTCAACGCGACATACGTGCGGGGCTTGATCGATCACGTCACCGCCGAGCTGCGCACGCTCAGTCCCGGCGCAACTACCACGCTCCTGCAGGTTCCCGGCTCATTCGAGATTCCAATTGTTGTCCGCGAGCTCGCTTTGAAAAAGCGCGGCAACGCCATCATCGCCATCGGCGTCATTCTGAAAGGCGAAACCAACCATGCGGAAAATCTGAGTCGCTCGGTAACGGACGCGCTTCAGCAAATCGCCGTCACTCACGGTGTGCCGGTCGTCAACGCTGTTCTGACATTTGACGACGAAAACCAGGCGCGGGTGCGCTGCCTCGAAAATGAAATCAATCGCGGCACGGAAGCGGCTCGGGCCGCGGTCGAAATCTCGAATGTGATCGCGAAGCTGCGTACCAAATAAGCGTTATGGGGAAACGGCGACGCGCGCGCGAAGCGGCCATTCAATATCACTTCTGGCGCGACCTGCAGCACGGCGAAGCGCCGGAGCGCATCGATGATTTCTGGGAATTTTGTCCCGTGAAACCGGGCGTGCGCGAGTTTGCCCAGCCGCTCATTGAAGGAATGGTCGCGCACCTCCCGGAAATCGACGAACGAATCAAACGCTACGCCGAGAACTACAATCTAAACCGCATCTCCGTGGTCGATCGAAACGTCTTGCGGCTTGCCATTTACGAAATGCTTTATCGCGACGACATTCCGCCGGTCGTTTCCATCAACGAAGCGATCGAACTGGCAAAAACCTTTGGCGGCGCCGAATCAGGAAAATTCGTCAATGGCATTCTCGATCGCGTCCGGAAAGATTTGAATCGTCCTGCGCGAGAACCGGTCTCGTCCTTACAAAAAGAGAGACAGAATTAACGGATTTCCGGCTTCGAAAATCCAAGATCGACATCTTGTTTGTTAGTCGAGTCAATCCTGTAAATCCTGTCTAGTTAATGAAGTTCTTAGAAGCGCTCGCGCAACACTTTGCCGGTAGACCGATCGATTGGGACGAATTGGAACACGCACTCATTCGCGCCGATCTCGGCGTGCCGCTAACGACCCGCATCATAAAGCGACTTCAGGAGCGCGAAGCGTGGTCGTTGCTCGGAATCAGCGACGTGATCAAAATCGCTCGGGAAGAGATTTCGAAAATCCTGCCGGGAAAAACGAAACCGATTCAAGCAGTCCCAGGAAAGCCGACCGTGATCCTGATTGTGGGCGTTAATGGTACCGGCAAAACAACTTCACTCGCGAAACTCGCGCATCATCTAGGTAGCGGCGG
>DATFXN010000053.1:0-64216 GCA_035315805.1 Chthoniobacterales bacterium | reverse complement strand
TACGATGTGAGTGCTGTGGGGATGCGCGGCGTGACTGTTGGCGGTGGACGAAAAACCACCACTATGACGAATCAAGCCGGTGTGATTGTAGCGCTTTCCTCAACGCAAAAAGGCGTTGACGTCAACGCGACTGGGGGCGGCGTTGATATGCAAATCAAGAGATAACCGGGTTGCCCGGAAAAGCGAAGCGAACTAACCGCCGGCGTGCGTGGATGCCTTGAACAGTCTCGGAACCCTGACGTGAACGCTTGTAAGCGAGCCACGCCGTGAGCCCTACAAGTGCGACGACTCGATACGGCGGAGCGCATACGTCTAACGAGACAGAGATAAGCCAACGGCGGGGTTCGTGGCAAGCACGCTTGAGTTCATGCGCTCAGGGGCGCGTTGGCTTCATCGATTGGTTAGACCGCTGAGCCGTTTCGTCGATAGCGGCCGAAAAACAGTTCCGGAATGCAACAAAGGGCCAGAGCGCCAATGATTGTCCCGACGCCGATCCACTTCCACCCGGACGGTCCAAGCGGCAGAAGCCCGAGACCGTAACTGAGTGAAATAACAGCGCAGAGGATGAAAAATGGCCCTGTAAAGCGGCAGTGAACCCGACCGCATCGAACAGCATTGATTAGACACGCTACGCCCATGACTGCAAGCGACGTTGACCACAAAATCGTTTTCAACCAAGGCGGTGCACCAAAGCCCAGCGCAAAGACAATCCACGGTGCACACCAAAGAAGGAATCCACTGAGTCCTCGGCACAATAGAACGCGCTCCGCACCGGGAGAGTTAGATACATCGCTGCTCACCGAGTCGGCCTAACGAGAAAGAGATAAGCCGCTATTTAAGAAAAAAAACGTCTGGCTTGTCGCTTACTCCGGCCCTCTCCATGGTCTGGCGCACATCGTCCGAAGCAATGAATGCTTTCGCCTTATCGAAATCTTCCACCGAGAAAAGAAGCAACACTTCATTTGGGTCGTCGGCGTTGCGGAAAAGATGTTCCTCCTTTAGTCCAGCCTTCTGCCGCGCCGACAGGTGCCCGTCGTAGACCGGCTTCCATTTAGCGAAATCAGAGACTTTGTGACGAATTAACAGATGCATGATTAACCCCTTCTGTTACTTATTGCTATCGGCGCAATGGCCAAGCGAGTCAACGCCGGAAAGACGGTTGACCACGTTGCCAGTGTCTTAATAAACACGAATCACAACATCATGCGAAGGGCTGCGATGCTTCGCGTATCCGATTGCGTTGTAGTAAAACTGCATTTTCAGAGATATTGCGCCCGGCGGGGGTC
Organism: Chthoniobacterales bacterium; assembly: GCA_035315805.1. Classification (GTDB taxonomy): domain Bacteria; phylum Verrucomicrobiota; class Verrucomicrobiia; order Chthoniobacterales; family UBA10450; genus AV40. Next base: position 62,930 of record DATFXN010000053.1, on the reverse strand, counting down.
GAACCCACAACCTTTGGCTCCGGAGGCCAACGCTCTATCCAATTGAGCTACGGGCGCGATCGAGCGCCCAAGATATCTCAATTTAACGATTTAGCGATTCAGAGATTCCACGATCTCTTAATTTCCAATCGTTGAATCTTTAACTCGTTAATTCGCTAAATTTCATCATCGGTTTGCAATTTTCCTGATCTGCTGCAAAGTCTCGCTCCCTCCCGATACCCGAAGGCAACGTTATGAATCGCATTCTCGATCTCATCGAAAAAGAGCAGCAAAAGGGCGACGGTACTAATTTCAAAGTTGGCGACAGCGTCCGCGTACATACTCGCGTGGTTGAGGGAGATAAGGAGCGAATCCAAATCTTTTCCGGGGTCGTCATCGCTCGCAAAGGTCGCGGCTTAAATGAAACGTTCACCGTGCGCCGCATTTCTTACGGCGAAGGAGTCGAACGCGTTTTTCCGCTCAATTCGCCGCGCATCGCCAAGATCGAGATCGAGACCGAAGGCAAAGCACGTCGCGCGAAGTTGAATTTTCTCCGGCGCCGCAAGGGCAAAGAAGCGACGACCGTAAGAGACTGATCAGTGACAAGTGACGAGCGTCGCCGCTCTGATTTTTTCTGGTTACATGTCACTTGTCACTTCGCGCAAATCTGCTGAAGATTTGCGCAGATGTATCGGCGCTGCGGATTTCGTTACGAAAAGAAATTGCGCACCACCGGAGTCGTTCGAATTGCCGGAGTTGATGAAGCCGGTCGCGGCGCGCTGGCCGGGCCGGTGGTCGCGGCGGCGGTAGTTTTACCGGAAAAATTTCGGCATCCGAAATTGAACGACTCCAAGCAGCTCGCGCCCGAACTGCGCGAAAATATCTACGACGAACTGGTTTCGAATTCCGACGTCGCCTGGGGCGTTGGCGTCGTCGATCATCTCGAGATCGATCGGATCAACATTTTGCGAGCGAGCCACGAAGCCATGCGGATTGCGCTTGGTGCACTCGCCATTCCACCCGACCACGTTTTGATCGACGGACTTCCAGTTTTTCCATTCCCGTTTCCGCAAACCGCAGTCATCGACGGTGATTGTTACAGTTTCACCATCGCGGCGGCGAGCGTGATCGCGAAAGTGACGCGCGACCGGATCATGCGTGACTTCTGCACGCAATTTCCCGAATATTGTTTCGACCAGCACAAGGGCTACAGCACCGAACTCCACCTCTCCAGACTTCATGAATTTGGACCCTGTCCGATTCATCGCCGCTCTTTCGAGCCGGTGGCGCAACCGCTTCTCGCGCTCGAAGGAATCGTTGCCTGAACACCTCCGTCGCGGGGCGCGCGGAGAGAAACTGGCCGCGCGATTTTTGCGAAGCCACGGCTACAAGATTCTTTACCGCAATTTTAAAGATCGTAGCGGCAGCGAGATCGACATCGTTTGTCGCGACGGCAACACGCTCGTGTTCGTGGAAGTAAAAACGCGTGGCGGCGAGGAATTCGGACGACCGATCGAAGCAGTCGATCGACAAAAGCAGCTTCGCGTGTCCAAAGGTGGGTTGGCGTGGCTACGACTGCTCGATAATCCGGACATCGTGTTTCGATTCGATGTCGTGGAAGTTTTGTTGCCCGAAGAGGGCGACCCGCGTTGCGAACTGATCCAAAACGCCTTCGAATTGTCGCACCCGTACATCTATTAAGAACCGCTCGCCGTTTCGGGTGCGATCTTCAAAGGGGAAGATGGAGGAATAGATCATGGCAAAAGTTGTTAAAGTCATCGAGTTGATGTCCGAATCGCCGAAGAGCTGGGAAGACGCAGCCTCGAACGCGATCCGAGAAGCGAACAAGACGCTGCGCAACATTCGTTCCGTCTACGTGAAGGAAATGACGGCGGCCGTCATGCCGGCAAAATTACAAGCTATCGGCTGAATTCGAAAGTAACGCTGGAGCTCGAAGGCGAGCGAGGCGGCAAGAAGTAATCATCACATCAGTTCGTAAGAAAGCACGCTGAGGCAATAGATCGCCGCGGTTTCCACGCGCAAAATTATTGGGCCGAGTGTAATCGGCAGACAGCCGTTGCTTTTCGCGAGCGCAAGTTCGGCCGGAGTGAAATCGCCTTCCGGTCCAACCATCATCAAAACGCTTTTTGCTCGATCACGATGTTGCGCCGAATAATCGGCGAGAATTTTTTTCAGATGAATCGCATCCGGTTGGAGCGATCCGATCAAACGAAGGTCAAATGGTGTAGTGGCGGCTGTCTCAGCCGCATCTGGAAGGCTGCGCATAAGGACACGCGCCTCTACAAAAAAAAATTCTTTCAGCTTCTGTGGCGTGCTAATCTGGGGCACCCAGTTCTGTCCGCATTGCTTGGCCGCCTCGATCGCGATCTGCTGCCACCTTTCCTGTTTTTGTTCCGCTTCCTTTTTATCAAGATCGACAATCGTGCGCTCTGAAATCAGCGGCGCGATCTCCGCCGCGCCGATCTCGACGGCCTTTTGCACGATCAGGTCCATGTTTTTCCCTTTTGGAATCGCTTGCCCGAGTGTGATGCGCGCACGCAACGGCGGCGTTTGGTTTTCCTGCAACTTGCGCAGTCGAATCTCGCGTTTCGCAAGATCGACAATCTCCGCCGTGATCTCGCGACCGCGTCCGTTGAATACTACGGCGCGCTCCCCGCGCTTCATTCGCAAGACTTCGCGCGCGTGATGCGCTTGCAGGCCGCGCAAAATCAATGCATCGGGATTCCAATTTTCAGGCGCGATATAGAACCGATGCATGCAACCGCAGGGCGAAGATTATCTCTCGACGTGAAAACTGTTCGTGACTTCGCGCAGCTCTCCGTTTTGCTTTGCCCAATGCCACTTCGTCGTCCAGGCCAGAATTTGCTGGAAAGACTCGCCCTCGTCGACAGTGGTGTGGAGAAAAACAATATTTTTGCCGCGATCGGTGCCACTGAGTTCGTCTTGCAATGCGGGATGATTATCGATTGTGCTCGGCGCCGGTTCGGTCGCCGATGAATTGGTCATTTGTTTCAAAATGTGGTCGCGCGTCGTTTGATGATGTTGCTGCAGGGTCATGTTGGGAACAGCAGACTTCGGTTCGCTGAGCACCATCACGTACATGTCCTTGCTGTTGTAAGCGGCTTGCAATGACGCTTTCTGATTAAGATCCGTTCGCTTCACCCAAAAACCCGAAGTCGTGACCTTCAGCTTTCCATCGTCGGACGGGATCTTTTTTTTCGGCGGCCACTGCCTGCAAACGCACGCGCTCGCTTTTGATCATGTCGACGAGCATGATTCCGCCGAGCACACCGAACGGGATTTGGAGGTAGGCAACAATCAGACTCGCGAGCGCAAGATTCATTCCTTGAAGCGCACCGTTTGATTTCCGAATTTTGGAACGAGCTACATGCCCGCAAATGATCGCGGGAATTACCGTAAGAAAAAGACAGCCGAAAAACGACAAGATCGACAACACTAGACTCCAGATCGCAAGCGGCTCGGTGCGCGGCGTAGATTGTGTTGTCGGAAGCGGCGGCGGCGGAGTTGTTTCGTCAGCCATCGCGACGTTTTAGGCAGGGCGTGGGGGAAATAGCAAGTCGCTGCGCGAAAATGAATTCCGCAAGACCATTTAGCGGAAAAATTCTTTAGCGCGTTCGAAGAAACTTTTCCCCAGCGGGGTGTTCTCTTCGCCGCACAATTCGGCAAACTCCTGGAGCTTCGCGCGCTGCTCAGCGTTGAGGTGCGTCGGCACTTCAACCATCGCGCGGACGAGCAAATCCCCGCGCTCGCGTCCGTTCACTTGGACAATGCCTTTGCCGCGAAGCTTGAACACCTGACCGCTTTGGGTTCCGGCGGGGATCTTCAAATTTGCCTTGCCTTCCAATGTTGGGACTGGAACTTCGCCGCCGAGGGTGGCGGTCGTAAACGGAATCGGGACTTCACAATACAAATTATCTTCGTCGCGCTGGAAAATTTTGTGTTCCTGCACGTGGACCACGACGTAGAGATCCCCCTGCGGGCCGCCACGAATTCCGGCTTCGCCGTTGCGCGGAGAGCGTAGTCGAGAGCTACCGGTAATTCCGGGCGGAATTTTCAATTTTATCCGGCTGGCCTTTTCCCGCCGTCCTTCGCCGTCGCAGTTGCGGCATGGTTTCTCCACGATGTGGCCAACACCGCGGCAACGCGGACAAGTCTGCGAGACCTGGAAAAATCCGCGTGAGCTGATCACCTGGCCGCGGCCGCAGCAAACCGGGCAATTGATGCTGCGTGATCCCGGTTCGGCTCCACTACCGCCGCATTTCTCGCAAATGTCGAGTTTGCGAACTTCGATTTCTTTTTCCGCGCCAAAGGCTGCTTCTTCGAGCGTGATCTGCATGTCGTAACGCAAATCGGCACCACGTTGTCGATCTTCACCTTGGCCGGCGATGCCGCCGAAAAATGTTTCGAAGATGCTACCGCCAATTCCGCCGCCGCTAAAAACTTCACGGAAAATATCGAACGGATCGTGAAAACCTCCGCGAAAGCCGCCGCCCTGCTCGAACGCGGCGTGCCCGAAGCGATCGTAAGCGGCGCGCTTGTCCGCATCCATCAACACGTCGTAGGCTTCGCCGAGCTCTTTAAATTTTTCTTCGGCGTGCGAATCGTCCGGATTCTTATCGGGATGAAACTTTATCGCGAGCTTGCGATAAGCGCGCTTGATTTCTTCCGCGGACGCGCCCCGGCTCACTCCGAGAACCTCGTAATAATCGCGCTTTTTTGTCGTCGCCATTGCTGAATTGACCAGCAATTATTTTGCCGGCCCGCTCGAGACCACAACGGCAGATGGCCGAAGCAAGCGGTCTTTGAAACGATAGCCGCGGCGAGTTTGGCGAATCACCACTTCCTCGGGAGCCTCGTTGCTCGGCTCGTGGGCAATGGCTTCGTGCAGGTTAGGATCGAATTTCTGACCGACCGCTTCAATCGGCTGCAGACCGTTTTCGGCGAGAAAATCCTGGAGCTGTTTGAGCACCAGGCTCATTCCCGAATAAATGGGTGACGTCTCGCTTTCCCCGCGAGCAGCCTCCAGCCCCAGCTCGAAGTGATCGATAATCGAAACGAGCTTCTCGAGCAGGCTCTTGTTTGCATATTTGATCGCCTCGTCTTTTTCGCGAGCGCAGCGCTTCTTGTAATTTTCGAAATCAGCCTGGCTCCGCATCGCCAAATCGCGAAATCGGTCCAGATCGGCCTGCATGCTGGCCACTTCGTCCTGGCCATCGCTCTGTTCCGGCGCCGGCGCCGAAGGTGTCGATCTTTGGCCCGCGCTCGACTGCTTTTGCGGATCGTCAGTTTCGTTTACTGGAACTTTTTTCATGTTTTTCGGATCGCAATTAGGGTGATGTCGTCGTTCTGCGGAGTCGAGCCGACGAAGTTTCGCAAATCGTCGATCAATCGGGTCACGATCGTTTGCGCCCCTTCTCTAGCGCTGGATTGAACCGAGGCGATCGTTCGCTGCAATCCAAATTCATTCCCTTCATTATCAAGTGCTTCAGTGATTCCATCCGTGTAAAGAAGGATGCAATCGTCGCGCTCGAGCCCCACCGCGACATCCCTAGTTAACCTGTCGAACACGTCTCCCCTGTCAATGCCGACAACCATCCCTGGCGGTTTCAACGGTTCGGCTGTCCGCGTTCTCTGTTTGTAAAGGAGCGGCGCATCGTGTCCGGCGCGCGCGAGTGTGACTCCGGCCCGCGCATGATCGAGAACCAGATAGGCCATGCTGATGAACATGTCTTCTTTGATATCGGGATAAAGTTGGCGGTTCACTTTTTGGAGAACATCAGCCGGCGAGGGATTTCCGACTGCCTGACTGCGCAGGACGCTTCGGCAAATCGCCATGATCAGCGAAGCGGGAACGCCCTTGCCCGAAACATCCGCGATAGCGACTCCGAGCCGTTCGTCATCGATTTTAACGTAATCAAAATAATCGCCACTGACTTGACGTGCCGGCACATTTATCCCGCTAATCTCAAATCCATTTACATTCGGTGCCTCTGCGGGAAGCAAAATTCGCTGAATATCGCGCGCAATTTCGAGGTCATGATCGAGTCGCTTCTTTTCGTTGGCCTCGGAATAAATGATCGCGTTGTAGAGCGCAAAGGCGGACTGCTCGGTGATCGATTTGAAAACAAAGAAGTCGTTTTGTGAGAAGGGCGAGCCCAACCGGCTGTTGGCGAGCGCGAGCACGCCCATGTTTTGTTTGGCGTAGAGAAGCGGCGCCGCCATTACCGAGCTCGCGCCAAATGAACTATCGCGCAGCTTGGCCAGCTCCGGCGCTTGCGAAAATTCATTTAGGCAAACCGGTGCAGCCGTTTGCCAGATGAAACCGAGCAATCCTTCGCCGCTGCTGATATGGTGAAGCTGGAGAAAACTCTCCAAGGCAGCCGGGGAGGCTGCGGCTTGTTGCAAGATATGCACTGGCACATCCACCAGCGGCGGGCAACCTTTGGAGAGGAATGCCGGTGTGAGTTTTGTCCCAGTTCGATCAGTGAGATAGAGCGCGCCGCCCTGCGCATCGAGAACCCGGGTCGCGCCTTCGACAATCAAACGGTGGAGGTCGCCCGGGCGGATCGTGTCGCTGAAAGCTTCACCGAGGCCATGAAGAAAATCGAAGACCAGCGTTTCTTCGACCTGGATCTCCTCCTGCGAACGTTCTAATCGGCGAATACTTCGCCGCTGACACAGGAGAGTGTAGAGCCACAACGCCAGACAGCCGATTAGCAGCCAGAAGAGAATAGTTGGCGAGAGCGTGGCCAATTACTTCCCCGCTGTCGTTTGATGGAGGTCCTGTTTTAGATAATCGAGAACGTCTTTAAACCGGGAAAGATTTTCCGGCGCCGCCTCGCAGAGGGCTTCGTGCGCTTCCAACATGGTTTCGGTCCGCTCTCTCTTTTCCGCTTCGGCGCCATCGCGCGCGTTCTCCTTCATCTGCTCACATTCCGGAGCGACCGCGCCATTCGGGCGAATGTCGAAAATCTGATCGAGCCCGAGTCCGGAAAGAAGTTCGCGGCTGCGCTCGCCACAGTGAACGATGTGAAGATGACCTTGCCCTAGTTCCTTTAACCGCAGCGCGACCGCCGCCATTGTTCCCATGAAGGTAGAATCCATCATCGCGCAATGTTCCAGGTCTATGACAAACTCGCGATAACCGCGGTTGACCATCTCTTGCGCGAATTGCTTCAGGCTCCCACTGTTGAGGAAGTTGCCCTTGCCTTCCACTCGCACCCAAACGGCGGGTCCATTCACGCCCACTAGAATCGTTGACTGCACAGCTGAATAACTAAGAATACAAGATCGACATCGGCGCTGTCAAACGGCACCCGGCATTAACGAATCGCGCCCGTCGAAACCTACTCCCACATGTAGGAATGCGTCTCCGCCACAATCCGGCCATTTTCGATCAGCAAACAACGCCACGCTGTTACCGGGCCGTCGTCGAAGTAATCGTCTCCCACGACTTTGAATTCCGTTTTGTAACTGCCGCGCGCACTGGGGTAGGAAATCTCCTGGGCTTGGACGTGGGCGTGCAATTTTTCCTGCCGGTATTCTAGGCGCACCATCAAATCCGCACTTCGGCGCGCCTTCCAGAAGAAATCGAAGTAATTTCCGACGCGCTCGCGCAGGTCTAGCTTTGTGACCGCGCCAAAAAGTCGATACTGTCGTTCGAACCGAATGGAAGCGTCCTGAACTGTGGTCGATTTGCTCGAGGGCGCAGTGCTCGAAAGTTTGCCGCCTTTACCTCCACCCCGAGTTGCTTGATCGCCAGTAGTTTTTCCCTGCCCCGGCGCCGTCTCGGTCAAAAGATAAAGTTTTGTCTTTCGAAATTGAAAATCGTCACTCAACGCCATCGGTAATGGAGTTACCCGCGTCAGCACGCGCGGCTGCTCCTCGGTGCGACCGAAAACGCTGCCGAGTGCCACAACCACCAGGAAAAAAACCGGGAACCGCATCGCTTACAATGAAACCTCTTCTCCCCGAAAAGCGCAATCGGGAACTAGACCGGATTAACAGGGTAAACAGCATCCAGAAATTCGGGGTTCGTAAGAAATCGGGGCAAATCCTGTTTAGGAAATTTGGAAGCCTCTCAATCCGAGGGTTAAGCTTTGTGATGATAGAAGTGCGCTATAATCACGGGGTTTATCTTCCGGCGCACGACTTCTGGCTCGATCCCTGGGAGCCAAAACGTTTCGCCTTTGTGTCGCACGCCCACAGCGATCACATCGCGCCGCACCAGGAAATCGTTCTTTCCGAGCGGACTGCGCGTTTACTTCAAGCGCGGATGCCGGGGACTCGAATCGAGCACGCACTTCCATTCGGTGAACAGCGGCATATCCACGATGTCGATCTAACTCTGCTGCCGGCCGGTCACATTTTCGGTTCGGCCCAATTATTTCTCACGAGCAACGATGAAACGCTGCTTTACACGGGCGATTTCAAATTGCGTCGCGGAAAATCGGCCGAAGCCGCCAAATGGCGTGAAGCCGGCACGCTAATCATGGAAACCACGTTCGGTTTGCCGCGTTATCAATTCCCGCCGACCGACAAGGTGATCGAGCAGATCGTAGCGTTCTGCCGCGACGCAATTGAAGACGGCACAGTCCCGGTGTTGCTCGGCTATTCGTTGGGTAAAGCGCAGGAGATCTTGTGTTCGCTCGATGGCGTGGGGTTAACGCCAATGCTGCATGGCTCGGTTTATCAAATGACGCGCATTTACGAGCAATTCGGCCAATCATTTTGCAAATACGTTCGCTACAACAAGAACCAAGTCGCCGGCAAGGTGCTGATTTGTCCACCGAGCGCGAGCCACTCGCCGATGATCGACAACATTCCCCGTAGACGCGTGGCGATGATCAGCGGCTGGGCGATGGAGCCGATCGCTATTTATCGCTACCAGGTCGACGCCGCATTCCCACTCTCCGATCACGCCGACTACAACGATCTCGTTCGCTATGTCGATCTTGTGAAGCCGAAGCGCGTGCTCACAGTTCACGGCTTCGCCGCCGAGTTCGCGCGCGATCTGCGCGAGCGCGGGATCGACGCCTGGGCACTGAGTGGAGAAAACCAAATGGAACTCAAATTGGCAAAGACTGTGGTGGCAGGCGTCTCGCTTGTCCCTAACAAAGACACGGCCGGCACGGCTGCTCCTACAAATTCAGAATTCTTAACATTCGCCAGCGTTGGCGAATCGATCCGCGCAAGGCGCGCGAAGCTCGAGAAGGTTCGATTGCTCGCGGATTATTTGCGGACGCTAAACAGCGAACAGTTGCGGATCGTCGCGACTTATCTGACCGGTCGCGCATTTGCGCAAAGCGATCTTCGCACGCTTCAAGTCGGCTGGTCGGTGATTTATCGAGCCCTGGTCGTCTCCGCTAAAATCGGTGATGCCGAATTTCATCGCATCGCGGCGAGCCATGGTGATCTCGGCAAAAGCGCGTTCGATGTGCTCAACGGCCGCACAACTCCAAAACCATTTTCGATTTTGGAATCGAGAAAACTTTTCGAAGAACTTCATCGCGCCCGGGGACCAATTGCGAAGACCGAACTGCTTCAAAACCGATTTGCGAATTTGTCCGCCCCTGAAGGTGAATACGTCGTCAAAATTTTGACGGGCGATCTCCGCATTGGTTTACGTGAAGGCTTGGTGGAAGAAGCGATTTCGCGCGCGTTCGAAGTTCCCATCGAGCAGGTCAGGGAAGCGAACATGTTGCTCGGCGACATCGGCGCGACGGCGTCGCTTGCGTCGGAAAAACACCTAGATCGCGCCGAGTTGTCGATCTTTCGACCGATTAAATGCATGCTCGCGACGCCTGAGCCGACCGCGGAAGCGATCTGGAAAAGATTCGTCGAGCAGCATTCGAAGGTCGTGTTCGTCGAAGACAAGTTCGATGGCATCCGCGCCCAGCTCCATCGCAGCTCCGAAGGCGCCGAAATCTATTCGCGCGATTTGCGCCGGATCACCGATCAATTTCCGGAGCTGGCCGAGCGAGGGCGCCAGTTCGATGTCGATCTTATCCTCGACGGCGAGATCGTCGCCTACGAAGAAGGACGCAAACTGACCTTCTTCGATTTACAAAAACGACTCGGACGAAAATCGGACTTCAGCGCCGATTTATTCGCGAGAGCGTCGGCTGACGTTCCGGTCGCGTTCGTTGCCTTCGATTTGCTTTGGCTGAATGAGCGTTCGCTCCTGAAGACTGCGCTTATGGAGCGACGGAAATTGTTGCGCGATTTGAAATTTCCGCAGCAGTTCCGAATCGCTGAAGTCTTGCCAGTCCATTCTGCAGCCGAGATCGAGGAACGTTTTCAGGAATCGCGGCGCCGTTTGAACGAAGGGTTGATGATCAAAGATCCGAAAAGTTTCTACACGCCAGGCACGCGGGGAATGTTTTGGTTCAAATTGAAGAAAGAACTGGCCACGCTCGACGTCGTGGTCGTGGGTGCGGAATTCGGACACGGGAAACGCAACAATGTGTTGAGCGATTACACGTTCGCCGTGCGCGATGAATCGACCGGCGAACTTTTACCGATCGGCAAAGCGTACAGCGGATTGACCGACGTCGAGATCGCAGAATTGACCGAGCATTTCAAACAAAACACGATCGTCAATGACGGCCGCTACCGCGAAGTGAAACCGGACATCGTGCTCGAAGTTGCATTCAATTCGATTCAACCCAGCACGCGGCATGCAAGCGGACTCGCACTGCGTTTTCCGCGGATTAAAGCGATTCGGCGGGATAAAAATGTCGATGCGATCGACACATTGACCTACGCTCGCGAATTGGCAGCGCGACAAGCGCCTTCAGGTTCCGAATAATCGCGCGGCTTGCACCGCGTCAGCGAGAGGATTCAGGTGAGGGTGACTGTGAAGGGCTTTCGGTTCGCTGAGCGCCTTCTCCGCGCTCGTGCTTCAATTCCCTCTTTTCTTCGCGGTTTAATTCTTTCCTTTCTTTCTTGGAGAGTTTCTCAGCCGGCGACGCGGCGACGGCAGCAGAAGGAGAAAATGTCGATCTTGGCGACGGTGTAGCAGTTGAAGTGGGATGGTCCCGCGGCGTCATTTCTGGCCGCGTGCCCGATGGCGCTTCGTCTTCTGCGCCGCGCAGCCGTGGGTGTGGTGTAATTGTGGCCGAAGCCTCAGGCGTTTCGACCGCTCTTGTTCTTGGCGTAGCCATGGCAGTTTCCGTTGGAGCCAACGACGGGCTTCGGGCCACGGAAGCCGAAGGGGTTGATGTTGGAGTCGGCGTCGCGGAGGGCTCCGGAGTTTGTGTTGCCCGAGCCGGAGCGCGCTGACGTTCCGTCACCGCCTGGGTTGGGGTTGCCGCCGCTCCTTTTGTAGATGCGCCCACTGGCGAGGCCGCTGTCGATCTCGATCTTGGCGAAGGCGCAGTCGCTTCGGGAGTAGATGTTGCGGACGTTTCGGTGCCTGGAGTCGTTGTGCTTGTTGTCGCGGCGGCTTTGACAAATTTTTTTGCCGGCGCATTCGAGGGCGGTGTCGCTTCCGATTTGATTTTCTCGCGCGCTTTCTTGGCCTCATCCTGATTCGCGATTGCCGCCCAGCCGAGATCGACCGCGGCCTGTGCAATTGTTTGTTTTACTGTCGGCGGACGCTCGCTCACAACCGGTGCGGCGATCACCGGCGCAGCCACAACGACGGTTTCACCGCGAACAACCGGCCGCGGTTGCTCGACCGCGACATCGACATTCAAGTTGCGCTCAAGTCGAAGTCGTTGCACGGGCTCGCGACTTACCGCGCGCACTTCATCGTAACTCGGACCCTCGTTCACGATCGTCGTGTTGTTGTAAGTGATGTTGGTGACGTTGGTCGTTTGATTGACGATCGTCACATTGCGCTCGGGTGGGACAATCGTGGTCTCGATCCGTTGCGTGCCAAATTCTCGGCTCGGAACGAAGCAATATTGGTCAGGACCGATATCGTAGTAACTGTCGGACCAATTGTGGATGCCGGTGCGTTGATCGAATCGCGCTTCCGGTGGTAAGGGCGCCCAGCCGACGTAATCGTTACTCTTGCGCCACGAAACCCACGCCGGCGCCCATTCATTTCCGGGAACCCAGACCCAACCGACGCCGCGCAAACGCGTCCAACGTCCGTAGTGATAAGTGGCCCAGCCAAATGCCTCTTCGGAAATCCAGGTCCAACCGGCATCGGTGTAAACCCAGCGCCCATTCATATAGGGCCGCCAACTGCGCGAGCTTTCCGCCTGGCGCGGTTGCCAAACGTAACCATAATCGCTCGTCTCGATCCACGCGCCGAACGGCTCAAGTTTGTTGTAAAAGGTTGAGTAACCCATTGCCACCCCGCTCCTGCCTTGGACGCGTGCGCCTGGCTCGGCCGGTTCAGATTCAGTCCGTTCGCGCCGGCTTGGCCTCGCCGCAGCCGCATTCTGTTTTTCTGACAACGCTTTTTCGCGCGCGTCGAGGTCAGCCTGGCGTTGGTCAAGCTGTTGCTGCTGCTGCGCCTGGTGTTCGGCGGCCAGCCGTTGCTGCACCTGGCGTTCGATCTCGGCGTTCTTTTCCGCTTCGGTTTGCTCCTTCTGGCAGGACGCAAAAGCGAAGAGCGCGATCACGGCGGGAAATATCCTTTTCATGGCGATGATTAGACCGCTTTTCCTTCTCGTTATTCAACGCGTAGACGTGGGCGATGGCGTCGGAGTGGGTGACCCGCCCGGTGTGAAAATGACCGTTTCGAATGCCGCGCGCCGCAGTTTTTGAATGTTGGCATAAAGCGCGACCAGTGCGAAACCGATCACGATCCCGACCATCAGCCGACCCACATGCTTGGATATTTTCGGCTCTGGGTTCACCAGAATACTATTCGATGTCGATCTTAGGCACGCAAATGTTCTTCAGGGCAATTGGAGCGCCGCGATCGCGTCCATCACTCGCTGACCCAGCTGCGGGTAAAGATCTTTCCCACCGTTGTCAAATTCGACATCGGAAAAATAGATTGGTTCGCCGACGACGATAGTGATTTTGCGCCACAAATGAATTTTGCCCTGAATCGGCCAGGCATCGAACGCGCCGAAAATCCGCATCGGAACCACGGGCGCCCGCGTCTTTGCGATCAGCAAGCCGACGCCAGGCTGGGCTGGGTGGAGCTTACCGTCGGGAGTGCGCGAGCCTTCCGGAAAAACGAGCGCGCATTCCCCGGCACTCAGAATTCGAATCAACGCTTTGAGCGCGCTGCGATCGCTTCCTTCCAAATTGACCGGAATCACATTGAGCTTGGGCAGGAGCCAGCCAAGGATCGGGACATCCATCAGCGATCTCTTTGCCAGAAAATAAATAGCGCGGTCGCACGCGTTCCCGGCCAGTGGTGGATCGAAAAAACTCTGGTGATTCATCGCCAGAATCACCGGCCCGGTTTGAATGACACGTTCGCGACGAATAATTCGAAAACTGAAAAATATTCGGGCGAGCCAGCGACTCAGATGATAGCCGAGCCAGTAATAGAAATTCACGATTTCGAATCGGCAGCGAAGCCTTTGCGTCTCAGGCGCGCAACGATCTCTTCTACAACTTCATCGACCGTCAGATGCGAGGTGTCGATCACCTCGGCATCTTTGGCGACAATCAGTGGTGATGCGGCACGTGAGGAATCCGCCCGGTCGCGCTGCGCAATTTGGTCACGATGGCCCTGTGCCGCGCGGCGTTGGACGCGCACTTCCGGAGAAGCGTCGACGTAAAATTTGTAGGGCGTCTCCGGGAAGACGACCGAGCCAATGTCGCGACCTTCAATAACCAGATCCTGCCTGGTCGCGTAATCGCGCATTCGTTGCACGAGAACCTTGCGAACTTCCGGCACAGTGCTAACGAGCGACACCTCCGCGTTCACGCGATCTTCATGCAGGTGCTCGGTTAGGTCGACCTCGTCGATCAAGAGATGAAACTCACCGGCGATGAAGGTTCCGTCCAGCCGTGAGCTGGCGATAAGTTTGGCAATCTGTCGCTTGTCCGCAGTGTCGACGCCGCGGTTTAGCACGGTCCAAGTAACAGCGCGATACATCGCGCCGGAATTCACGTAAATAAAACCGAGGCGATTTGCGAGCTGACGGGCGACACTGCTTTTCCCGGAAGCAGCCGGACCGTCGATAGCGATCACACGAGGTCGATCTGGCGATTGCATCTGCAACTTGTGCGCGACCAGCGCAGTTTTTCGCGGGAGGCGTCCGGAAGCAAGCGCGCGCTTATTCTTCGACAGGCGCAGCGGGGACAAGCGTCCCGATAACCGGCGTGCTCGTGCGAACGCGTCTCGGACTGACGAATTCGTCCAAGGCCTTCTCGAATCCCGGATACGATTCACGAACACATGCGGCGTCCTGAATGATCGTTTCGCCATCCGCGAAAAGACCAGCTACGGTGAACGCCATCGCGATTCGGTGATCGCCGAAAGTAGAGAGTCGGGCGCCTCGCAACGGCGCCGGACCGTGAATCTCGAGCCCATCGTTGAGTTCGATCACTTGCACACCCATGGCGCGCAAATTGTGCGCGATCGCGGCGATGCGATCGGTTTCTTTGACGCGCAGCTCGTTTGCGTGCCGGATAATGGTGGTACCGCTGGCCAGCGCGCCCGCGACCGCAAGAACTGGTAATTCGTCGATCAATTGTGGAATTTCCTTTCCATGAATCGCGGTGCCTTTGAGCGGGACGCCAGTCACTTCGACCACGCCGCGCGGCTCTAATTGATCGACATCTTCGACTGCTTCGCGAACTTGCGCGCCCATTCTAACCAAAACGCCAAGCAACGCCGTGCGCGTATCGTTCAAACCAATGTTGCGTACGAGCAAATGGCCGCCCCCTTGCGCTGCGGCCGCGACGAGCCAGAACGCCGCGGACGAAATATCACCGGGAATAGTGAAGTCGCGCGACTCGGGAATCTGATCGCCGAAAACGCTGACGGTGTCGTCTTCCCCCTTTGCCGTGCGGACGAGAAAATAATTGAACATTAGCTCGGTGTGATTGCGGCTGGCGAACGGCTCGTCCACGGTTGTTTTTCCTTTGGCGAAAAGACCCGCGAGGAGAATTGCGCTTTTAACCTGGGCGCTGGCGATTGGAGAACGATAACGAATTCCGCGCAGAGATCCGCCACGGATGCGTAGCGGCGGCGTTTGCTCCGGACCTTCCGCGACAATGTCCGCGCCCATCTTGCGGAGCGGCTCAATCACGCGATCCATCGGACGCCGACTGAGCGACTGATTTCCAACCAGACGCGTCTCAAAAGTCTGACCGGCGAGCAAACCGGCGAGGAGACGCATAGTTGTGGCCGAGCCGCCACAATCGATTTCTCCTTTAGGCGGGACCAGCACTCGCTTCTTTCCGTGCACGATCAGGACATCGGGTTCAAGCTGTTCGATCTGGATCCCAAGCGCCCGCAACGCATTGACCGTATGCATGCAGTCGTCACTCGGAAGAAAGCCGCGCAAGGTGCAAACCCCGTTCGAAAGCGCGGCGATGATGGCAGCCCGATGCGAGATACTTTTGTCGCCCGGGACGGTGATTTCGGCCTCAATCCGAGGCGCTCGTTTTACGCGCAACTCCATAAATAAATCAAAACAAGAGGATGCAGCATTCAGTATCTAGCGTCTGGCATACGCCGCAACTGCGGTCACGGGACAAGAAAAATCTTATTTGTAAACGGATCCTTAACTTCGGTGCCAGGTGGGAAACCGCGGACATCGACCAGTCCCTGGTCGGGAGCATACGGGCTTTTGACAAACCCAGGTTTGCCAGGTACGGGCGTCCCGTAAGGATAATCGCCCTTCGCGGGCTTTGGGGCCGTGGCGGTGGTCGGTGCTGGTGCGGACGGTTGCGTAGCGGCTTCCTCGTTTTCCGGCGGCGCGTTTGGATTAAAGGGCTGTTGCGTAGGCTGGTTTTCCGTGCCGGTTTCAGCGGGATATCGGGCCACCCTATGGGGCGTACCGGCTGGCGGCGGTCCTTCCTCCGAGCAAGCCGCAACAAAACCGGTAAGTAGCGCGAGCAAAAGCCACAATTTCATATTTTATTGGACGAAGTTTACACTGCTTCTATTTCAATGCTAGTTTGCTCGGAATCGCAATTTATTTCGCAAGAGCCAATCGGACGGCGATTTCCAAGTCACTCTCAGCGATGGAGCCTAACCCACCAATTCTAATCGTCGACGACGATGCAAGCAGCCGGAAGTTGCTTGCGCGAATGCTCACTTCGGCAGGTTACGTTTGCCGGGAGATGGACAGCGCGTCCGACGCGTTGCAGTTCGTTCGTGAAAAACAACCAGCCATTCTGCTGCTCGATTTCAAAATGCCGACAATCGATGGCGCCGCAGTCTTGAGACGATTGCGGGCAGATCCAAACCCGGCAGTCGCTCAAATACCCGTGATCATGCTAACCGGATATGGCGAAAGCGAAGTCACGTGTCTCAACGCCGGGGCCGATGATTTCGTGACCAAGCCGGTCAACGCCGAAGTGCTGCGGGCGCGGATCGAGAGCCAGTTGCGCATGCATTCTTTGCGGGTGCAACTCCAGCAGCAAAATCAGGAATTGGAAGCCTGGCGCCGAAATCTCGAGCGCGATCTGGCGGCCGCGCGACTGACTCAGCAATCGCTGATTCCACAAAAACCGCCAACACTTCCCGGATGGGAAATCGCATCCTGTTACCGTCCAGTGATTGAAGTGGGCGGCGATATCTACGGCTGGCTCCCGATAAAAAATGGTCGCTGGTTGTTCTGGATCGCCGACGCGACGGGTCACGGCGCTTCCGCGGCCTTAATGACTACGTTGGCCAAACTTCTCTTTCACCACGGACATTCAGAACACGAAGAGCCGGCCGTGATCATGGAAGCAGTGAACAATGATCTGCGGGGGATTTTTAGCGGGCGTTCTTTCATGAGCGCGATGTGCGTGGTGTTGGACCCGAAAAGCGGGCAAGCGACCGTGGCGGGTGCGGGTCATCCGCCATTACTCGTCACTCGATTCGGTCGCGGGACCGAAGCGATTGCTTCGTCTGCGCCGCCTTTGGGGTTGGTCGAACAATCATCCTTCGCCGAAACCATTCTCGAATTGAAGCCGGGCGACGCCTTCACTCTTTACACCGACGGATTGTTTGGCGCCAAGAGAGATGGCGGACCGCGATCGACCCCGACGCAACTTGCCGGAATGCTCAATCCGTTTGCCGCCAGCGCGGGAGCTTTGCTGGATTTGATGTTGAAAGCGGCCGCGCCCGAGGCCAGCGAATCGCCGCCTGACGATGTGGCCGCAGTGGTAGTGCGCCGCGCCAATTAGCAAACAAAAAAATTTCCGGCGAAAATTAATGTTGCTCTGCCGCAGCCGAAGCATTAATCACCCTGTATGCCGAAAACCAAGACTCCTTCAAAACGCAAACCCAATCCCGCCTTCATGAGACCAGTCCAGCCCGACGACAAGCTTGCCGCTGTTGTGGGTTCAAAGCCATTGCCGCGTTCTGAGCTGACCAAGAAGCTCTGGGACTACATCAAGAAGAACGGGCTTCAGGACAAGACCAAGCGAACTCAAATCAATGCGGACGATACGCTCCGGCCGGTTTTCAACGGCAAGAGCCAGGTCAGCATGTTCGAGATGACTAAGCTCGTCTCGGGTCACATTAGTTAAGTTACTCGCTGCATTTTGACTCCGCGCTACTGGCGCGGATTGAAAACGCTCGAGCGGACGCGCTCCTCGTAGGCGGCTCATGCCGGCCTGCGCTTGCGCATTTACGCGGCTTGGTCGAAGTTTCGGTGTGAAAAAACTGCTCGCGACCGTTCTGTTTGTGGCTGGATTATTTTGCACGACGCTGGCGCGCGCTGACTCTCCTTGGACGACGGATTACAAAAAGGCTCAGGAAGAAGCCAAGGCGAGCCACAAGCTGGTGCTGCTCAACTTTACGGGCTCGGATTGGTGCGGATTTTGTGTCCTGCTCGATCGGGCAATCCTTTCCCAAGTACAATTCAAGGATTACGCCAATAAGAATCTGGTGCTAGTGGAGATTGATTTTCCGCGGCGCAAAGCGCTAAGCATCGAGACACAGAAGCAAAACATGCAATTGGCGGAGCAATATCAAATTGCAGCTTTTCCAACCCTTCTCTTGCTCGACGGCGAGGGCAAGACCATCTGGCGATATGAAGGCTATTACAGCGGCGGGGTTACGGCCTTCCTCGCGGAATTGGACAAAGTACGCAAAGGCTGAGCGCGCCGGGTGGATGTCGAATCTTAGTCGAGCGGCCTACCCGCTCCCCGATTCGAACGCGCGTCGAAGCACGTTCGCCAGTTCGTGACGGGTAAACGGTTTCGGCAGAGCTGCCCGAAAACCGTAGGTCAAAAACTCCGAGAGCGCTGCTTCGTCCGAATAACCGCTGCAGATGATCGCGGTGACGTTCGGGTCGAGGTCGCGCAGCCGCTCAATAGTCGCGACGCCACCCATACCGCCGCGAATAGTCGCGTCTAAGATTACCGCCTGAAAATTTTCGCCCGAACGCATAGCCTCCTCGTAGGTCTTGAGCGCTTCCGCGCCGTCCGGGACTGTTGTGACTTGATAGCCAAGTGTGCCAAGTAACTCGGACGTCAGGTCGCGAATGGCTGCTTCATCGTCCATAACCAAAACCCGTTGATGGCTGAAATTGAAAACCTTGGTCGGCAACGGCGGCTCCAGAGTCTGCGGTTCGCCCTCAGTCGCCGGCAAATAAAACGCGAATGTCGATCCGGCCGGGGAAGTACTTTCGAGGTGAAGGAGTCCCCCATGTTTTTTCACCACCGAGTAACTGATCGACAAGCCAAGCCCAGTCGCTCCCGGCTTCGTTGTAAAATAGGGATCAAAAATTTTCGTGATCGCCCTCGGGTCGATGCCTCCGTCGTTGTCTGCGATTTGCACTTTAACGTAGCGACCGGGCCGAATTGGCAGCTCGGAATTTACGTCAACCTCGACATTGCTCGCCGAGACTCGGACAGCCCCGCCGCGAGGCATGGCTTCGCGCGCATTAATGATGAGCGCATTCATCACCTGCTCGATTTGTCCGGGATCGACTGCAGCCTGCCAAAGATCGCTTGGAATATCGAGCTCAGCGCGAAGGTTGGAGCCGTGAAGTGAAAATTCGGCGGCTTGAGCGACCAGAGCGGAAATTGAAGCGATCCGCTTCAGGGGCGCGCCTCCTTTCGAGAACGTCAGTAACTGATTTGAAAGCTGAGCGGCCTGCTGCGCCGCTTCGCCGGCGCGCGTTAAGAAAGAGAGCAGACTGACCGAATTCTCCGGAGCTTCGATTTGCGCCAGCCCGATGTTACCGGAAATGACCGTCAAAATGTTGTTTAGATCGTGGGCAATTCCTCCCGCAAGCGTCCCAAGTGATTCCAGCTTGCTCGTGGTCAAACGTTCGGCTTCAACGCGCTTACGATCCGTCACATCTCGCAGGAAAACCGAAATGCCACCACCGCTCGGATAAGCAAGCATCTCCAACCACACCTGCCCGCTCGCATCGCTCGCTTCGAATTCAACCGCAACTTGTTCGGACATGGCTCGCCGATAATTTTTTTCGAATGGTTCGCCGTTGGACTCGGGAAATTCCGTCCAAAGATCCCTGCCGATTAAATCCTTGCGACGGCGGTCGAGCAATTTCTCCGCCTGCCGATTGACGAAGGTAAATTTCCAATCTGCATCCAAAGCGAAAAAACCGTCGCTGGTTTTTTCCAAAATGTCCGTCATTTTTCCGACCGCTTCTCGCAGCTCCGCCCGCGCTTGATTTCGCTCGATCAGGGCCCGAACGCGTCGCTCGGCAACCGAGAGCCGAACTTTCAGTAATGCCGAGTCCAGCGGCTTAACGAGATAATCATTGGCCCCGGCTTCGAGCGCTTCTTCGAGATCCTGCGTGTCATCTCGCGCCGTCACCAAAAGAATGAAAAATTCGTCGCCGTCCGGCCGGGAGCGCAGCTCCCGGCAGAGTTCGACGCCGCTCTTACCAGGCAGCATCCAATCCAAAATTAGAAATGGAAATGCTCCCTTCGCTAACTCAGTTTCGGCTTCCTCTGCACTGCCGACCGCGATCACTTCGTGACCGCGCCGCTCGATCAACCGCTGCAAAGTCCGGCGACTTTCCGGGTGATCTTCGACGAGCAGTATTCTCATTTCCTGAATTACGAAAGTCCCCAAATAACTCTTCGACCAGGTTATGTGCGAGCATGCCTGATCGCTCAACGATGCGGAGCAGGATGACTGCCAAACGATGCTATTAATCGGCAAAAAAATGAGGATCAGATTTTTCCCTAGACAAGATCGATATCCGCGGCGACGTGGGCCGCGCCTTGCGTTACCTTCGCCCTTTGCTAGATACAGCGAAAGTTCGTCGCGGATATGAAATTCATGTTCATGGTTCGTTTTTTTCTTTTTTGTTTTCTCGGTTCACTTGGAATTGTCACGGTTCGCGCCGGTGATCCGGTTGGGCCGCAAGCCCCCGAAAAATCCAAACCTCCGGCATCAGCCGAGTCCGGGATAACCTTCGACTGGGTCCACGTCGACGGTCCCTTCATCGCAGTGACGTTCGATGACGGACCGAGCGCGAAGTTGACGCCAAAGCTCCTCGATTTGCTCGCGGCCCATCACATTAAGGCAACCTTTTTCGTGATCGGCGAAAACGTGGCGGAGAATTCTGAAATCGTGGCCCGAGAAGCGCGAGAAGGACACGAGGTCGCGAACCACACTTGGTCGCACGCCAATCTGACTAAAATATCCGATGAAGGAATTCGCGGCCAGGTGCGAAGAACGGACGACGCGATTCGAAATGCTACCGGCAATCGCCCAACGTTGATGCGGCCGCCGTACGGATCGATCAGCGCTCGCCAAAAAAAATGGATCAACCAGGAGTTTGGTTACAAGATCGTGCTTTGGGATGTGGATCCATTGGATTGGAGAAGGCCGGGGCCGAGCGTTGTTTGTAATCGCATCGTCAGAAATACTCGCCCCGGTTCGATCGTACTGGCACACGATATTCACCCCGGCACGATTGAGGCGATGCCATGCGTATTGAATCAGCTTCAGGCAAAGGGATTCAAATTCGTCACTGTCTCGGAATTGATCGCGATGCAAACGCCTATCCCACCGAAGCCCTCGCCATCGCCGAAATCGGCGCCGCCTGCATCGACATCTTCTTCCCTAACGCCGCACGACTGAGGTTGCATGATCGCCGATCGATATTTGCAGCTCAAAGGCGCGCTTGAAGACGGTCTCGCAAGGGTAATCAAGCTCGCTTCGGAAATGCAGCGCCCAAGTGAACAACTCGATACGCTACGAGCGCTGCTGCGCGACATCAGCGAACCATTGCTCTTCGTCGTCGTGGGCGAAGTAAAATCGGGTAAATCGTCGCTGCTCAACGCGCTTTTCGGCAACGAATTTGCGAAAGTGGACGTCCTGCCCGCAACCGATCGCGTTTACATTTTTCGCTTCGGACCGGAAGAAAAATCAACAGAAGTTTCTTCAAAATTAACCGAACGCTATCTGCCAATTCCCTTTCTGCGCGATTTCAACGTCGTCGATACACCCGGAACCAACACGATGGTCAAGGAGCATCAAATGGTGGCGGAAGATTTCATGCCGCGGACCGACATTGTCCTTTTCGTTTTCTCGGTCGCCAATCCGTGGACGCAATCGAACTGGGAATTCCTGGATTTCCTGCAAAAAACCTGGCTCAAGAACGTGATCTTCGTGCTTCAGCAAATCGATTTGCGCGAGCCGACGGAAATCGACGTAATCCATCGACATCTGCAGGATACGGCGATGCGGCGACTCGGGTTCGTCCCGCCGATCTTCGCGGTCTCGGCGCGCAAAGCGTTGCTCGCGCGCACCAGTGGTGTGGACAAGGAAAAGCTCTGGGAGCAGAGCGCGTTCGCGCCGTTGGAAGAGCAGATTAATTTCATCGTCACCGAATCGAGCCCGCGAATGTTGAAACTGCGCTCGACGTTTCAGGCCACTCATGTTGCCCTAGAAGATTTGAACCGGGAAATTCGCGGGACTGTGGACAAGATTTCCGGCAACATCGCTGTGCTCGATCGTCTTGAGGAACTGCTCGGCACGCGGCGCGAACAAATGCTGCGCCAGGTAACCGCTCTCGTGCGCGAAGTTGAGCGCGCCTACGAGGGGACAACCAAGGAACGAGCGCAGTTACTGCGACAGAAACTGAGCTGGTGGCGCAGCTTCAGCTTGATCTGGCGATCGACGACCGGACACCAGGAGTTACACACAAGAATTGAGAACCAACTGCGACAGTTAATGCAACCGGAAATGGACAGGGCGGTCAAAACTCTGGAGGCTGATTTGCGCGGGCTCTGGCCACAAATGCAGGATCTCCTGGAAAATCAACTGTCAGCCGATCTGCAAAAGGAAGCGCGGCAGAGTGTGCCGGATTTCGCAGGCCAGCGCCGCGGACTTTCCGAATCGATTCAAACCGCTTTTATAGACATTCTTGCCAGCAAAACGCTGCAGGAACAGCTCGCCCGATCTTTTTCCCAAACATCAATCTGGCTCCGCGTCATCGCAGCGATCCTCGTGATCGCAGGATCGGCTGCGGCGTTGGCGAAGACGCCTCTGATGATGCACGCCACCCTCATTGTTGGAGGGGTCGCGGCCGCGTTTGCGATTTTTCTCGCCTTCAATCATTGCCGGAAAGTCCGGCGGGATTACGAGAGGCAATTAAATCCAAAGGGCACTGAGTTGACCCAAATGCTCGAGAAACAATTCGCCACCGCTATTGATTCGTTCTGCACGGACATGGCGAAAAAGATCCGCAGTCTGAGCGAAATCTGCCAGACCCGGCTGCGGCGTTACCAACCGTGGTCGCAAAGCGCAGAGGAATTGCAAACGAAACTGATTGAATTGAAACCGCGCATCGGCTGAGAAATCAGCGCGTGAAGGGCGCGGTCATTTCTTGGCGTTACCGGTGCTGCCAGTCTGCTGCACCAAACGTTGCTCGGCCTGACGCCTTGCGATCACAAAATGGTTGTTCTCGCCGTAGCTGCGCCATGGCCCGGGGGGCACGTCCTGAGTATTCACGAATTCCCAATCGGTCACGTCGGTCGGTTGCAGCCCAAGGTAATCGCGCACCGCGGGAGAAACATCGAGGCCGGCACCGTGATTCAAGTTTGGCTTCGGTTTTTCGTTCCCAAAGACATACTGGAAGTGGTCCGTGCGGAAGGGCCCGCAGTCTTCCCATTGCGCGTAGCAGGTGCGATTGCCTTTGCGGATCGCGATCCAGCGATGCCAGCAAACCGATTGTCCTTGCCCGGTGTAGGCCTGTTTAAACCACGGAATCACCAGCGGCGCTTCCGGTTTGAATTGACCATGGGTGACGTCGTTATAAGGCAATGCGCAATAGAACGGATTCTGCTTCGGAATGAATGCGACCGGAATGTAACTGCGCCGCTCGGAGCGCTCAGGATTGTCAAAACCGCCGTAGTTCGCCTGCCAGTTCAGATCCCAGGAGCTCCGAAAGTTCGGGACCGGATTATTTCCGCCGGCTTGTTCTCCGATCCAGAATACCGTCGTCACGATGTTGGAATGCCACGGAAATCGTTGGATCGCCGGCCGCGAACTGGTCGGCACGAAAACCTGCGGCTCGACCTTGAGCAGCGCTTGCTCGCGGAGCTTCATTGCATACTTGGCAAAGTCCGCCGCCGTCGCATATGGCGAGGTCGATTGCTCTTCCGCTCGTAGAACACCGATGGCGCCGCTCAGGAGCAATAGGGCAAGACTGCGTTTCATCGGCAAAGCGTGGCCTGTTTCTATTCGATTCTTCCACGTCGCGCAAGGCTTTTCACTCTTCATTATGGAAAAACCAGCGCCGGTGGCGGTTACAACTCCTAAAGCACTATCCGTTCCGTCCTATGTTCTGCTAATCAAGGTGTTCCGGACGTATTCGCGATCATCTTTTTCAGCATGATCGAGCGTGTAGTGCAATCCGCGGCTTTCCTTGCGTCTCAAGGCTGAATCGATAATCAACGCTGCCACCGTCGCCAGATTGCGCAGCTCCAAAAGATCCACCGACACCTTGAAGTTCCAATAAAATTCCCGGATCTCGCGCTGGAGGTTCCGCAAACGCGCACTCGCCCGCTGCAGTCGTTTGTCCGTCCGGACGATCCCAACGTAATCCCACATCAACCGCCGGATTTCGTCCCAATTGTGGTAAATCACCACCAGCTCATCGACATCCTGCACGTCGCCCGATTCCCATTCCGGCAGTGCAATCTCGCGATGCGCCGTTACGGATCGAGATCTCACTGCCGATTCAACCGCGCGATGCGCCACGACCAAGCCTTCCAGCAGCGAGTTACTCGCCAACCGATTCGCGCCGTGGAGTCCAGTGCAACCAACCTCGCCGATCGCGTACAAACCAGGCAAATCGGTCGCGCCGTTCACGTCGGTTTTGATTCCGCCGCATTGATAATGCGCCGCCGGCACCACCGGAATCGGCTGTTTGGTCAAGTCGATCCCGAACCGCAAACACGTCTCGTAGATGTTCGGGAACCGTTCGCGTAAAAACTCCACTGGTTTCTCCGTGATATCGAGAAAAACGTATTGCGCCCCAGAACGTTTGATCTCGGCGTCAATCGCCCGCGCGACAATGTCCCGCGGCGCGAGCGAGCCGCGCGGGTCGTAGCGCTTCATGAAATCTTCGCCGCGACTGTTGCGCAGGATTCCACCTTCGCCGCGGACCGCTTCCGAAATCAAAAACGATTTCGCCTTCGGGTGAAACAAACAGGTCGGATGAAATTGAATGAACTCCATATTGGCTATGGTCACGCCCGCACGCCACGCCATCGCCACGCCGTCACCGGTCGCGATATCGGGATTCGTAGTATAAAGATAAACTTTCCCGCACCCGCCGGTCGCGAGCACAATTCGATTCGAACGAATCGTCTCTACTTTGGCTGTCTTCTCGTTAAGAATGTAGATGCCCAGGCAACGATCCTCGGCCGCGTGCCCGATCTTGGCCGCCGTGATTAAATCGACAGCCATATGGTTCTCCAAAAGATCGACATGTGATTGACGGCCGAGCTCCCGCAGCAACGCGTTCTCGATTTCTTTGCCCGTCTCATCGCGCACGTGAAGCACGCGCCGTTTCGAATGTCCGCCTTCCTTTCCAAGATCGAACTCGCGATGACCGGAGACTTCGCGCTCGTCGAATTGCACTCCAAGCTCGACCAAATCCTGAATCCGCGCCGGCGCTTCACTCACAATCGTGCGCACGACATTTTCGTCACACAAACCTGCGCCGGCTTCGAGCGTGTCGCGCACGTGCAGCTCGAAGGAGTCCTCATTGCTGGTCACGCAGGCGATCCCGCCCTGCGCCCACGCTGTGTTCGTGTCCGGGCCTTTTCGTTTCGTGACCACCGCCAATGAACCGTGCTTGGCGGCTTTCAGGGCAAAGCTCAGCCCGGCAATGCCGCTTCCAATCACAACGAAATCGTATTCCTTCACGGGAGAAGAATGTTATCGATCAGGCGCGTCTTTCCAAAATAAACCGCTACCGCAAGAAGTGAGTTCGGCTTAACCGATTCTATCGACTGCAAACTCTCGGCATCCACCACATCGACATAATCGATCCGTGCCAGCGGCGCTCCGCTAATTGCTTGGCGAGCAAGATCGACAATCTCCTTTGCCGATTTCTTTCCAGAATCCTTCGCGGCCCGCAACGCTTTGCGCAACACGGCGGCCTGCTTTCGCTCTTCGGCGTTTAAATAAGCATTCCGAGAACTGCATGCGAGCCCGTCCTCTTCGCGTACGGTCGGCACCGCCGCGATGTCGATCTTGAAATTCAAATCGCGCACCATGCGACGAATGATGGCAAGTTGTTGAAAATCCTTTTGTCCAAAGATTGCGGCATTCGGCTGCAAAATGTTGAACAGCTTGGCCACCACCGTGCAGACCCCGCGAAAATGTCCTGGACGCGATTTGCCTTCCAGCACACTCGACAGCAACGCTTCATCGACAAACACCGAGCTATTTTCCGGATACATCTCCGCCACACTCGGCCGGAATAGAAGATCGACATCCAACTTGCGGCAAAACTCCTCATCTTCCCTTTCCGGCCGCGGGTATCGTTCATAATCGCCTCCCGGCTCGAATTGGAGCGGATTGACAAAAATGCTGACCACAACTTCACCGTCTCTTCCAGCTCGCTCCCGTGCGACTCTAATCAATTCCTCATGCCCCTTGTGCAAGGCACCCATCGTCGGCACGAGCACGCGGGCCCGCGCACGCTGGCGTGGAACGTTGGCAATGGCGTCCACAATTTGCACCTGCCCATCATGAACTACTCCAGGACGCCGTGCGAATTGGAACTTTACTGGCCGCAGATCTGATTTACGCACGAAGCTGAAATTTCTTTCAGGAAATTGGGCGCCGGGAAATTTAATCGCTATTCGAGCCAGATCGCCTGTCGAGAGAACGCGAATTTTCTGTGCCCAAAATTTCGCCAGCCGGCGCTGCGCGCGAGTTGGCTCATTTCGGCGAAGGAAAATGCACGCACCATCGACAGTCGCGCGTCGTATTTGGTCATCCGCTCGCGAAACATGGTTGTCGTCAAAATGTGAACGCCGATCGTGCCGAGCAAACTGCGCTGCAAATCGGAGACGAGCACAAACTTTCGTGACTGTTCGTGACAACGTCGAAGTACGCGCACCGCCTCGTCCTCGCTGAAATGATGCAGCGCCATCGTGCACAGCACCAAGTCGCATGGTTCGGATGCACTCCATTCCAAAATGTTTCCTTCGACAAAAGTGATTTCTGGATAATGAGCGCTCAGCTTTTTCGCGATCTCAAGCGTCGACGATTGTCGATCCAGCGCGTCGATGTGAAGGTTCGCGCCAACTTTGCGTCCGTACTCGGCGATCAAGCGCGGGATATCGCCCGAGCCGGTCGCAAGATCGAGAATGCGCATGCCCGCACTGGGTTTTATCCAACGGCTCAGGAACATCGAAATCAGCGCGTAACTGCCAAACCAGCGATTGAGCTCGCGAATGTTTTCGAGATCGCGCTCCAGTTCGGGCGAGACCGGCTGCGGTCGGTCCATCAGTTCGAGCTCAGCTGGATGGAAGCGCCGCTTCATCAATCAACTGTAGTGGCGGTCTATGACCGCTGCATCAATTCATCAGACGTTCACACGCGCGCCGCTATAGCGATAAAAATTTTCGCCAAGACTCGGGCAGCTCGGCCGTTTCGATTTCGCTGGCGATGCGGCCTTCGAAATCCGGCTGAAACGTGGTGCTCGTGCCGTAAACCATGATCACATCCTCCGAGCCCTCGGCTCGAATAGCATGCGCGACGCCGGGCGGAATCACGACGCCGACATTGTTGCGGCTGCGATAATTGTCGCCGTCGACAAAAAAATGCATGCTCCGCGCAGGCAGGCCGGCCCGGACGTCACGCAGAAAAATTTCCGCACGACCTTGGAGGAAAAACATGATGTCCCATTGTTCGCGATCGTACGGTCGCAGCGAATAGTTTTGCGGTTGATTGATGAACAAACGCCGCAGCCATTTCTCTGCCTTAGCATCCGGCGGAATGTGCGGTGGATGAATATGAAAACCTTTCGCAGTGTTCGCGAACATTCGCGCAGCTGACCACTGCCTCGGCCAAAGCCTTATCCGGCCGAGAACCCCCCGCGCCTCGCGGCCCAATTCGCCAAAACTACCACGATGACGTTGCAGACGAATTTCTCTGGCAAAAATTTCAACGCCGGGAATCCAAACCTCCTTCAACCCTGATTTGCCCCGAATTGAGGCGAGCTCGGACGCATCGACGCCCGACTCTGCAATGCGTTGTACCAGTGAACCGGTTTTGTAATCGCGCGGGCTGAGCGCTTTTCGTGCGTGCTCATTCAGGCCCATCCATAAATCTTTCTTGCTCATCAGTGTTTGGCGGACCCTTATCTGCCTAACGAAGCTCCGCTCGAATCGCCACATTATATTCATTGCAGCCGTGCGCAGGCAAATTTACGCTGGACGCGCCGTGGCCCAGACATCTTGTCTATGGCCAACACAGCTGGAAACCTCTGCCACGTCGATGTTCGAATACTTCGTTTACCTGATTTATCGCGCAGGTTTTGCCATGATTGGTCTCCTGCCCGTGCGGACTGCGTTTGGCCTTGGAAACGCGCTCGGTCTCTGCGCTTGGCTCTTGCTGGGAAAATACCGGCGACTCGGATTTCATAACATCGACATCGCATTCGGCACGGAAAAATCGCCGCGCGAAAAGCGTGCTCTCGTCCGCCGCCATTTTCAACGGCTCGGCGCAAATTTACTTTCCGGATTGAAGCTTGCTGCGATGCCTCTCGGCCAAGCGCGCGCGCATGTTCGAATTGAAAATGCGGACGCAGCGCATCGCGAGCTCCGCGCCGGCCGGCCCCTTGTGGTCATCCTCAGTCACATTGGTAACTGGGAGGCTCAAGCGCTCATGTTTCCTGCGGTGCTCCCCTACATCCGCGCCAGCACCATTTATCAGCCGCTAAAAAATCGATACATCGACAATCACGTCCGCAGATTGCGCGGACGTGCTGGAGTCGAACTCTTTGATCGCAACGAAGGCTTCCATAAAGCTGTCGAACTGCTGCGCGGCGGAAACGGCATCGGCATTCTGAGCGACCAACATGCCGGCGATCAGGGTCTTTGGGCGCCGTTTTTCCGGAAGCTCGCCTCAACGACATCGCTGCCGGCACTCTTGGCAAAACGCACTGCGGCAGCCGTGCTCGGGACCGCCATTTACACCGAAGCGCCCGGACGCTGGCGCATGCAGTTCACCGAACGCATTGATGAACCAGGCGACTCAGTCGAAGCGATCACGGCGAAAGCGAATGAGCTAATCGAGAGACAAACTCGGGCCGCGCCGGAAGACGGCTTTTGGCTGCACAATCGCTGGAAAACGCCGCGCCCGAATTTTCTTCTCGTGCGTTACAAGCGCGGCGTCTTTATCCCGAAAAATCTGCTACCGAAACAACTGAAACCGTTCCGGATTCTCATCCGAAGCAGCAATTGGCTGGGCGACGCGGTCATGAGCGTCCCGGCCGTGCGCGCGATCAAAAAAGGCCGGCCGGATGCGCATGTCACGATTCTCGCGCCGGAAAAAATTGCGCCGATGTGGAAATTGATTTCGGAAGTGGACGAAATTTTGTCGCTCCCGACCAGATCTCTTTTTGCGGCGACTCGCCTGATCGTGCGACAGGCGAGATTCGATGCTGCGGTTTTGTTTCCAAATTCTCTGCGCGTGGCCTTGGAAGCGTGGCCAGTTCAGCGGAAAGTCGGGTATCGCGGACACGCGCGCAGCTGGCTTCTAAACCAAATCGTTCGCGAACCAAGTCAACCAGCCGCGCCCGAGCATCATGCCATGCGTTTCCAGCGAATCGCCAACGATTGCGGCGCGGATGTCGATGTAACCGCAAAGATCGGCAATTTCTCCTTACCTCAAACCTCAAACACTAAACATCAAACTTCGCTTGGTCTTTGTCCCGGCGCGGAGTATGGACCGGCCAAACAGTGGTTGGCCGAGCGTTTTGCCGAAACGGCGTCGGCGATCTCCGCGCCAAAAGCGAAGTGGATTTTGCTCGGGACCAGCAGGGATAAAGCCATCGGGGAAAAAATCGCCACCGCACTCGGCGAAAATTGCGTGAATCGAATCGGCCAGACGACTTTAGACCAGTTGATTGATGAACTGCGCAAGTGCCGCGCTCTTTTGACCAACGACACCGGGACAATGCACCTTGCCGCGTTGCTCGGCGTGCCCGTCGTCGCCATCTTCGGCTCGACTGAACCGGCGTTGACGGGTCCGCTCGGCAACGGGCACATCCTTATTCGCCACCACGTCGAATGCAGTCCGTGTTTTCTGCGCCAATGCCCCATCGACTTCCGCTGCATGAAAGAAGTCGAGACTCAGGAAGTCGTAGACGCCATGATGTCGATCTTGCGATGAACACCATGCCGCCACGCGTCCGTAGCGAAGTGCAGGTGATGTTTTTCGACACCGATTCAGGCGGCGTCGTTTCCAACATCGCCTACTTGCGATTCATCGAGATCGCTCGGACTGCGCTCGCGGAAGAGCTCGGGTTGCGATTAAGCGAAATGGAAGAGACGGAACAATATCCGGCAGTCGTTCGGACCGAGATTGATTATCGGCGCGCAGCAAAACTGGGCGACCGGCTCGTGATCGAAGCGTGGCTAGACCAACTCGAGCGCGCGAGGTTCTGGTGCGCGTTTCGAATCACGCGTCCGAGAGATCAAACTCTAATTGCCGAGTGCCGGCAAATGGTTGCGCTTGTCCAGATGCCGGATGCGAAAGTGGTGCGGCTGCCGGAGGATTGGAAGAGGTTTAGTGATCACTCCAAAAGATGACCGCGAGCGCCCGCACTTTCACGATTGAGGACGCGCTGCTGGAGCCGCCAGCCATACCGCCGCCGGCATTACGTCACGCTCTTTTTGGGTCATTGCTCGCGCTGGCGGCGTTGCTTCATCTGACCACGATTGGCTGGGGCGATCTCTATAGTCACACCGAAGGACAGTATGCAGGCGCCGCGCGGGAGATGATTCAAGCCCACCAGTGGCTATTGCCGACTAACGACGGTTTGCCCCGCTTGCCGAAACCCCCCCTTCTCTATTGGCTCATTGTCGGTTCGTTCAAGATTTTTGGAATAAACTCCGCTACGGCGCGCCTACCGATCGCATTGGCAACGATCGCGAGCGTGGCGCTAACATTCCTGATTGCCGAAAAATTGCGAGACTACTGGCGCGGATTTTTTGCCGGCCTGATCTATCTTTCCTGCTGTGGGACATCGTTGCTCGGGCGCGTCATCATGCCCGAGCCGGTATTCAGCGCGTTTATCACCGGCGCGATTTTTTGCGGAGTCTGTGGTTATCAAAGACGACGCGGTCGTAGCTTTTGGTTTCTCGGATTTTGGATCTGTTGCGCACTCGCTTGTTTGACCAAAAGCTTGCTCGGCCTGATTTACCCACTGTCGATTTTGATTTTTCTGGCGGTCCTTTATCGCGACGCGCGACTGCGCTTCCGCAAGCTCTTTCACTGGGGTTATATGTCGATCTTTGCCGTGCTATTTGTGCCTTGGTACATCGCAACCGAATTGCATTATCCCGGTTTTTTGAGGCAACTCATACAGGTCGAATGGTTGGGACACGTGCGCTCCTTCTCCCAGGTTCCGGGAAACGATAACGGTGTTCCGCCGCTCCAATTTCTTTGGATGCATCTGGTTTGGTGGTGCCCCTGGTCTATGGCTGTGCTTCCTGGTGCAATTTTTGCATGGCGAAAAATCATTCGTCCGCGCGAACTGGAGTTTACCGAAGTTCTGCCGCTGGTCTGGATGGCGGTCGTTTTTCTGCCGCTGCTGATCATCGGCCAACGGCAGGATTATTATTCGATGAGCATGTGGAGCGCGTTCGGGATTTTTGCCGCGACCGCCTGGGAAAGACTGGCGCAACGATGGCAAGTCGCAGGCGCGGGACTTGTCGGTGCGATGGGAATCGGCGTCGGCGCAATGGTGCTCTGGTTCCATCCACTCAGTCAGGGCGAGACGGCTCTCGACGGCAGTTGGACAACCTCGCGCGCGTTACAAATGTTGCCTGAGTCAGCATGGGGAATCTTGCGCCCAATGTTTCTTGTCATCGCCGTTTCTCTAATGGTGGCGTCGATCGTTGCGCTCTGCCTGGCGGTAAAAGATCGGCCACGACTTTGCCTGAGCGTCATGGCCGCGGCGATGCTCCCTATTGGACTTTCGTTGGCGGATGGCGTGGCTCGCATGGCGCCCCAATTTTCACTTGCGGAAGCAGCTCGCTTTTTGGAAAGCCGGCTGACCGATAAAGATGCGGTGGTTTACGAAGGCGAACTCGATGACGCGAGCAGTCTCGTCTTCTATTTGCACCGTCGATTTTATCTGGTGAACGAGCCGGTCAACGACGAGATGCACGTCGCCGGCGGCGCGAGTGTCTCAATCACCGAGGATGCAATCCTGCAGCACTGGGGCGACCCACAGACCATTTTTTTGATCATCAGACAGGAGCGCATTCCATATTGGCAACGGATGTTAACCGCCCGCTTTCACATTTATCACCAAGTTATGGCCACGGGGCGCTGCGTCGTTCTTAGCAATCAGCTCTGATCGCGAATTGAAAAGAGGGCCGAGCTGTGTAAGTTCTTGGCTCTTTCGTGTCGGAGCGACAACCGCTTCAACACCTCCAACCCTTCAACGAATTTATGTCGCAGCATCGAAGTCTCAGAGGAGCCAGCACGATTGTTGCGAAACGCAATGTCCTGAAGCGTTTCGAGCGCGTCGAGCTACTCAAAAAACGCGGCCAGTGGAAAGAGGGCCGCAAAGTAATCGGTCTTCCCAAAACCAAGCCGGACGCCTGATTCCGGACGAGAAGAGTTGAATCGTTAAATCGGACAGACGGTTTATGATTTAACGAATCTCGATTAACGAATTACGTGCGGCTAAACCGTTATCTCGCCGCGGCCGGAGTCGGTTCGCGTCGAAAATGTGACGAGCTGATCGCTGCCCGCCGGGTTACGATCAATGGCCGCGTCTGCACAACCTTCAGCGCGCAACCAACCGAACACGATCATGTCAAAGTCGATGGTAAGCTCGTTCGTATCGAGCCAGCGCTGACGATCGCGTTGCACAAACCGGCCGGGTTTGTTTCGACTCGAAGCGATCCGCACGCGCGGGACACGATCTTTGATTTGCTACCGCCAAGGTTCCCCCGCCTTTTTTATATCGGACGGCTCGACGCCCAAAGCGAAGGCCTGCTTTTGCTAACGAACGACGGCGATCTCGCGCAACGACTAACCCATCCACGATTCAAAATCGAAAAGGAATACGAGGTCACGTTAGATCAACAATGGGACCGCGCGCTGGCGCCGAAACTTTTGCGAGGCACCTCTTTGGACGGTCAACGCGCGCGAATTGCCCGACTGCACTCGATCGGGCCGACGCGACTGCGAGTTGTCCTCCGGCAGGGAATCAATCAGCAAATTAGGCGGATGTTTTACGCGATCGGTTACGAAGTGAAACGGCTGGTGCGCGTCCGAATTGGAAGTCTGGGGTTGGGCGATTTGCCGCCTGGACAGTGGCGTGCCTTAAGAAAACTCGAACTGGCTGATTTGAAACAGTTCAGAACAAATCCCGCGGCCGCGAGAGCAGATAAATCCAGTTTGAGAGCAGCGCGACAAGCGCGACGATCCGGAGAAAACTTTTTTCCGCAGCGGTAAATTGCACGATGCGCAATCGCGGCGCGCGAAGAACCAAAACGGCGAAAGCGTAAGCGTCGAAGATCGACAATCCGTAAAGGATTGTGAAAACCAGCGGATTCAATTTCCAGGCGCTCCAGAAATCCAGATGGAAGAAGGCGATGGCCGCGCGAGTCGCGCCGCAGGTCAGACAAGGGTGACCGGTAATTGCCAGAAAAACACAATGCGGCCAAGGCAAGCGGAGTGCGAACCATCCAGCGGCCAATGCGAGCGACGCGAGCGATATGCTTAGCCAGATAAGCTCGTGATCGATTTCGCTTGGATTCAGCCGCTGTCGCGAAACCTGCATCCGGTCCGTCAGTGCTGCGATGCGCTCCAGGCGCCGAGTGCCCCGAACATCATCAGGAGCAAAAATCCGCCGCCGCAGCAAACGATCAGCGGCAGCAAGACGGCCAGAACTGCGCGACCTGTCTCGGTTTCATGCGCCCGCGCAAGTCCGATGCAATTGAGTACGAGGGCCCACACTCCGGCGATCAGGCCACCGCACACTGGAATCATCTGCAACGGACCAGTCGAGCCTTGAGAAAAGGCGACCACCCGGAAAGTGGTCTCAAATGCTTGCTTAGCGCCCCCGACAATCATCAAGCAGAGATGCACAATCGCGCTACCGATGAACAATCCGATGGTGATGAGAAGCGGTAACAGAATGATGAAGAATACCGAGCCAATTCCCATTCCGGCCATCACTGCGAAGGCGTTGTGGCGGTTGCCGAATATACCAAGGGACTGAAAGCCAAGCGAGAAAAGAAACGAGACGATTCCGCCAACGCTGCCGCCGATTACGGCGTAGAGCAGCGGTTCGCCCAAACCACCTTCGCGCCTCATGGTCGTGAACGCCTCGCCCGGTCTGGTTAGAACCACTTGCAGTGTTTCGATGAATGCCGAAAACAACCCTTTGCTCTGGCGTTCGTCCCAAGGCAGACCGCTTCGCGGCGCCGATGTCGATCCCGCGGCTGGCACAGGAGCGCTTGGAGTCGGAGTTTGATGAGGTGGGGCGCCAGCGGCAGCCGCTGCCGGAAAATCGCCAGCAAACTCGCTAAATTGCGAAAGCGGCTGCCAGTTGGTCATGCCTTCTTTCCAGCCGAGATCGCTTCCAGCAAAGCGGCCGGCGCGAATGCCTTCGCGAACCTGTTCTTCCGGAAATGCGCCCAGACTCGTTGCGCCCCGATTAACGTGGATCATCGCCATAATCCCGCGTTTTAGTGATCAGTGCGCGCAAAGTCAACGCTTCGCGCAAGTGAAATGGTTGAATACGTTACAAAGGCTACAACGGAATTTGCTTTGTAACGATGTAACGTTTTTAACTTTTCTCCGGCTCATCCAGCGCACGCCAGAAATACCACGCTGCGACTGAGCGATGTGGCCGCCATCTTTCGCCAAATTTCATCAGCTCTTTCGGTTTCGGAAGTTTTCTTTTGCCAAATGTTTTCGCGAACCCTTTGCGCACCCCGTAGTCGTGGACCGGCCAGACGTCGGGCCGGCCAAGATCGAAAAGGAGCAGCATCTCAACAGTCCAACGCCCGATCCCGCGAACGGTGATCAGCCGCTCAATGATTTCTTCGTCGGTCATTTTCGCCATTGCTCGCGCGCTCGGCACTGTACCGTCAATCGTTTTTGCAGCCAGATCCTTTAGCGCCGCCACCTTGCTGCGCGACAAACCGGCGGCGCGCAGTTTTCGATCCGGCGTTTTGAGAACCAGCAATGGGTCGAGAAATTTTTGTACCGGATAAACTGCACGAACACGGCCCCAGATGGTCGCGGCGGCTTTGCCGTTCAACTGCTGATACGCAATCGATTCGGCCAGCGCATCGAAAGGGCGTATAAGACCGTTCGGTTTCACGTTGTAACGCAGCGAGCGGGCGATGAGCGCGGCTATTCGCGGATCGCTCGCCGCAAGATGTTTGTGGGCTTGGTCGTAATTCACGCGCCTATTTAAAATGACCAGTGACGAATGTCTAACACCGAAGGGAAGTCCGAATGCTCAAACGACGAATGTAGGATAGGAATTCGTCATTCGGATTTCGTCATTCCTGCGAGCTTTGACGTTCGTCGTTCGCCATTATCGGTGTTGCCCGTGACGGGGTTTTCGCTTTCATGCTCGTTATGCCGACGCAGCTCACCTGGTACGGCCAGTCCGGTTTTAAAATCGTCACGCCGGGCGGAAAAACTCTTCTAACTGATCCGTGGCTGACCAATCCTGTTTTTGACAAAGGCAAGGAGGAACTGGCGGCGCTCAAGAATGTCGATCTTATCTTGCTGTCGCACGGCCACTCCGATCATGTCGGCAATGCGGTTGAGATTGGTAAAAAAACGGGCGCGAAGCTGGTTGCGAACTTCGACCTGTCGGCCGCAGTTGTGAGCGTGCTTGGTTACCCGAGCGATCAGGCAGGCGTGGACACGACCGGTCACATTGGCGGAGAGCTGATGCTGCTCGATGGCGAGTTGACGGTTTGTTTTGTTCCCGCGTGGCATGGATCGACCGTGCGAAAAGACGAAAATGCCCCGCCGGTTCCCGCGGGCATGCCAACTGGTCTCGTCATCGGCATTCGCAACGGTCCAACCATTTATCATACCGGCGATACCGGATTTTTTTCCGACATCGCACGCGTCGCCGATTACAATAAGATCGACATCATGCTCGTTTGCATCGGCGATCATTTCACAATGGGAACGGCTCGAGCCGCGGACGCGGTCAAACTCGTAGGACCAAAGACGGTAGTACCGATGCACTATGCTACGTTCCCAGTGCTGACTGGAACGCCGAAAGCATTCGAGGAAGAATTAAAGAAACGCGGCGTGAAATGTGAGTTACGCGTAATGAACGTCGGACAGACGATTACAGTCTGAACTGCAACGGCGAAGTTTGAAGCGAACCGCGTCAAAGCCGTCGAAGAAGAAAGTGAGAATGGGGATTTTTGGCAACGGCACTTCGTTCGTGGAAAGCATCGTGCAAAGCGGATTGACCGACGTGGCGACACGACTGGTCGAGTCGATCGCGATCAACTCAATCTCGGAAAGAGTCCAGCGCGGCCGCACCTTTGTGGTGAAGCGACGCAATCTTCACGCCGAGCAATTGTCGGAGCTGACCAATCTGTATTTCCGGGTCGCCGACATTCCGATCCGTTTTTGGAGTAAGGTGGAAGAGTGGCAGCGCTGGGAAGTGAAGTGCTTTCGAATGCTCAACGGCGATCGTTTTCGCGCTTATGCTTCGGGTAAGCGGTGTGTCGTTGCCCAGAAAATTCCAGGCGAAAGCTTATGGGAACATCTGAAGCGCGGCACAGTCACCCGTCGAATGCTGCGGGCGGCGGCGGCGGAGTTCCGGCGCGCCCATCAATTCTGGAGCGATAACTTCCGCGGTCGATGGTCGCACGGCGATGGCAGCAGCCAAAATGTTCTTTACGATTCGACCACGAATCAGGCGCGGCTGATCGATTTTGAGATCGTTCACGAGAAGGAACTCTCGACCGCGGCGCGGCAGGCCGACGATTTGCTTGTCTTTCTACTCGACATGGTGGGAACCGTGCCCGGCCGATGCTGGATTCCATTCGCGACGACGTTTCTCGAAGCCTACGGTGACAGGGAAGTAATCGTTCAACTCAGAAAACAGCTCGACCTCCCGGGCGGTTTGGCCTGGATCTGGTGGGGAGTGCGCACGAATTTCACCTACCCGGCCACGGTCAAGCGGCGCCTGGCAAACTTAAGTCGCGCGATCGCCAAATTAAAACTTCACGAGGCTGGTTCAGTTCCTGCCCGCAGCAAACGCCGGCCCTCGATCAGTTGCCAGCAAATAAGCCCTGGAATTCCAAGACCGAGTTCGCGCACTCTCGCAATCAGAGACAGCGCGAAAGCTGTGTCGCCCGGAATTCCGAGAAGACTCCCGACAAAAACGTAGCCGCCCTCTTGAACGCCGATTCCGCTGGGAACAGCAAAGGCGACATTGCGAACAGTCAACACGGTGCTTTGCAGAATGATCGCACTCATTATCGTCGCGTTCAGGTTGAGCGCGCGCAGCGCGATCCAGATTTCTCCGGAATTCAAAATCAGCGAGAGAATTGTCCAGACACAACATCCGATCACGGCGTCTCGCCGCGCGTAAAGAGTACGCACGGTTTGGTCCAAAGTTTCGCCGCCTTGCACAAGCGATTGCCACTCGGGCGAATTCGCCAGCTTCGCGATCATGCGAGCAAGAAAACGAAACATTCCCAGACGTTGAACAAAATAAAATCCACAGACTGCGGCAACGCCGATGAGCGTCCCAATCACGGTCGGGCCGACAAAACTTCGCTCCCCGGTCGCGTGAACGAGCAGAATTACTCCGAGCAGGGTGAAAGTGGCCTGCGTGAAAACGCCGAGCGTTAGATCGACAAGCACTGTCCCGGCCGCGACGGGCACCGGCGCTCCGTGGATCGCCGCCAAACGAGCGCGAACGATATCGCCGCCAACCGCCGCCGACGGTACTAAGGTGCTGACCGATTCGCCGATCCAACGCATCCAAAAAATTCTTTGTAGCGGGAGACGATCATTTTTCGGAAAAAGAATCCACCAGGCAACGGCATCGAGAAAAACCGGAACGCACAAATGGTAGGCGACGACACCGAGGATTGCCCAGCCGGCGGTTGCGACCGCTTTCCCAATTTGTGGCGCGCCTTCGCGAATCAGCAATGCTGTGAAAAGCGTCGCGCCCGCAAACGCGAGCAGATAAAAAGTTAAACGGACCCTGCTCGGAACTTTCATTGTTCGAAGACCGGTTCGTGACCGGATTCGATCACGACGCTAGCACGAAACGCTACGCGCGTCCGTGGCTGGAAAGAAAGCGCTAGATCAGCGGATTTGAAGCCGAAACGACTGGAACCTCAGTCTCCACCGGAACTAGAATCGGTAGCAGTTCTGGCGCTACTTCTGGCAGCGCGTCAGCAATAACCGGCGGCAGAACAGCTCGCCGAAATGGTCGCGAGACAAACCCGCAAAACGTCAGCCAAGTCGAGCCGAGAAACATTCCTCCTATCACGTCGGTCAAGTAATGCGCGCCAAGAGCGATGCGGCTGAAGCCGACGAGCACAATGACCAAGGTCGCCGCGGAAAGAACCAATGCGCGAGCCTGGCGACTCTTCACAACCGGAATTAAGAACAAAGCGAGCTGACCATAGAGCAATGTAGCGCCAATGGTATGACCGCTGGCAAAGCTGTAACCCGACCAGTCCACAAACCAACCGTCCACGAACGGACGATGTCGATGCACCAGCAGTTTCAGCCACTCGTTCAAGAGCATTCCGCCCGGAACGGCCACAACCATGATCACGAGCGAGGTCCACCAGCGTTTAAAAATAAAAAACAGGACGGCGACCGAAAGAACGGTGGCGATCCATTCGCTCGAGCCGAACTCAGTGATTCCTCGGAGCACGCTGACAAACGCAGTCGTCAGGTGATTATGAAACCAAAAGGCGATGCCCTGATCGATTCCGGCGAACGGGTTGGCTAGGGCGAGTGGGGGATTTGTCACAAAAGAGCCGTGCACATTAGAGCAAGTCGGACGCCAGTCAACCCCCGAAAGCATTCGGGGTCAAATCCAAAAAAACGCCGGCCCAAATGGTCGGACCAGGCCTTGCTAAATTGGCCTTGCTTAAGAATTTGGAATGAGATACACGAGGATTGGCTTGCTGATACGAATACAAGATCGACAACGATCATTCGCCCAAAAAACTATGAATCGCCTTTACCTCGCCTTAACCGCCGCTTTGCTTACCCTTGTCTCGTCCGCGTTTGCCGGGCCCGCTCTCGAATTACAGCCGGCACCGTCCCCGACCGAGGAGGCAAACCACCTCAACATCTTTGACTACGAGACCGTCTACACCGGAAACAGCGATTTCAAGCACTACAACGGCAAGTTCGGGGACGGCGACTCGCTCTACAACGACATTAGCTATTCCCATCGATTCTTGATTACCGGCAATTGGTATTTGCGCCTCGGCGCCGAATATGAGCGGTTCGATTTTGGCGGCGACAATGGGCATAATCATTTATCTCCAACGGGCTTGCTCGTAGGTGACAACAATGGATTACCCGATCATTTGCAAACCATTCACGCGCTCCTCGCCTACGAATACATCGTGCACGATCATGCCGGCGCGGGGGTCGAGCTTGATCCCGGCGTTTATTTTGAAGATCACGCCAACGGCGATGCCTTTGACATTCCCTGGAAGGTTTGGGTCACCTTTCCCTTAAAAAAGGACAAGATTTTTGGCGTCATCGGAGCCGGCGGCGCCATTAACCAAAATCCAGTCGTGGCCCCGGGCGGCGGAATAATCTGGCTCTTTACCGATCATCTCCGACTCGAAGGCGTCTTTCCCAAACCTGCTCTCGTTTACAATCCAAATGACGACTGGGAATTTCGTATCGCCGGCAATTTGTTCTACGAGAGCTACCGGACCGACGACGTCATCACGCCGGCGCGGAAGCTTCGAGTTCACGACCCGGTGGTGCAGTACAGCGAGAAACGCGTCGGCGTACAGGTGACTTATTCGCATTTCAAACCGTTCGACATCACGCTGGATGTCGGCGCCACGATCGAACGCGATTTTGATTTCTTCCGCGCCGAAGCGAGCGTGAAGTCAGATCCCGCGCCTTACGGTCGAGTCGCGGTCGAAGCGAAGTTCTAAGGGAAAATCTCGTCTAGCTTTCGGGCGATCGATTGACTGCCGTGTACTTTCAGCCGGCCAGTCATGTATGCCCAGGTCCCTTTGAGTTTGCCGTTCGACATCGCGACCCAATCGTTGTCGCTGGTAATGAAGGTAACGCTTGGATTGTCGATCTTGCCGTGTCCCATTTTATAGGTGCCGTCCTCGACATCGATCCACCATTGGCCGCCATTTGGTCCGCTTAGTTCCCATTGGTACTTCGCGTGCACACCCCTGGCTTTGTCGGCCCGAAAACTTTGGCGCATCGCGTCGAACACCTGTTGCGGGGTGGAATCCTCGGCCCAGCAACACGGCGCCACCGCGAGCACGAGAGCCAGACAGATCTGATTGATTTTCATCCAATATTGAATCGCACCCGTGAACACCATTGGTTTCAATTCACTTTGTACAACTCGGCCCGGCGATGATCAAACGCGCGAACAACCTTGCGCACGTCAGAAGTGACCTTGTCCGAAATGTCGCCGTAAATCAGTTCTTCGCGATCGGCCGAAGCTGCCGCAAGAATTTTTCCCGACGGATCGACAACCAGCGAAGAACCGCAGAACGTGACCCCATCATCCGTCCCGACGCGATTAGCGATGATGAAGTAGCTCTGATTTTCAACCGCTCGCGCAAGGCCAAGGATCCGCAAATGCTCTGCGCGCACGACGGGCCACGCAGAAGAATTCACAATCGCGTTCACGCCGTGCTTCACAACAAGCGTGCGCGCCATTTCCGGAAAACGCAGATCGTAACAGATGCTAAGTCCGACGTTGAAGTTCCCGACCTTGCAGGTCACGAATTCGTTTCCCGCAGAAAGACAGACGCGCTCGTCAAGCGGTGCGGCAGTAACGAGATGAGTCTTGCGGTATTTCGCAACGATCTCCCCTTTTGAATTCACCAAGACCTGCGAATTGAAAATCGAGTCGCCTTCCCGATCCGAAATTCCGGCAACGATGCGGATAGAATTTTCCCGTGCGATTTTTTGCAATTGAGGCGCCGCGCCCTCGTTCCACTTTCTCGCATGTTTTTCAATCACTGGCATCGAATAACCGGTGTCGATCATCTCCGGAAAGACCACGAGCTCCGCTTCGGTTTTTTTCGCCAGGGCGGCGAAATCACAAACCTTCCGCAGGTTCGCATCGAAATCTCCGAGCGCGCAGGAAATCTGAGCAGCCGCGATTTTCACGATGTCGATCTTACCTCAAATTTCGGTCGAGCGCGCCGATCTTGCGAATCTCCGGCCACTTAAATGCGGAGCCAATCACAACCAGAATCGTCCCGATCCCCCCACCCACGACTGAAATCACTGGACCAAACAGCGCGGCCGTCAGTCCGGACTCGAGGGCGCCGAACTCGTTCGATGTGCCAATGAAAATATTGTTCACCGCCGAAACGCGGCCGCGCATTTCATCGGGCGTCACGAGTTGAACGATCGAACCGCGAATAATTACGCTCACGCTGTCCAGCGCTCCCGCGAGAAACAACATCAGCAATGAAAGCCAGAGCGCTTTCGACAGACCAAAGATAATAGTGGCGATTCCAAAACCGGTCACGCACCAAAGAAGTGTTTTGCCTGCGTCGCGCATCGGCGGCAAATAAGCGACGATCAACGCCATCGCGAACGCGCCAATGGCCGGCGCGGCGCGCATCCAACCGAGCCCAACCGACCCGCGGTGCAAAATTTGGTCGGCAAAAATCGGAAGCAACGCGACCGCCCCGCCTAACAAGACAGCGAAGAGATCGAGCGTGATCGTCGCCAGAATCACTTTCTTGCTGAACACGAACTTCGCGCCGGCGGCCAAGCTGCGCCAGGTGCTCTGCTGGGTGCGGCGAATTTGTGGCCCGCGCGGGACCGGCAGCACAAGCAGAAAAAATACGAACGCTGTCACCGCGTCGATCATGTAAACGATTGGAAAACCGCGGTGTGCTACCACAAATCCGCTTAACGCCGGTCCGACAACCGATCCGATCTGAAACACACTGTTGTTCCAGGTCACGGCATTCGAGAAAGCGTCGCGCGGAATTAGCGTTGGGAAAAATGAGCTGCGCGCGGCCCAGGAAAATGTTCGGGCAATCGCGCCGAGAAAGAGCAACAAGTAGATGAGTGGAATCGACGCATCGTTGAATTGAAACGTTCGCTGATGTTGCTCGAACAGGCCCGCGACGGCGCTCAGGCCGTGATTGCACGCACGCAAGATCGATATTTGCGGGATGTTGAGATGCAGCCACGAAACGAGGGCCAGCAGCGCAGATGTGATCGCGCTAAAAATTTGCGAGATCAGAACGATATGTTTGCGGCTGACCCGATCAGCCAGATGACCCGCCGGCAGCGACAACCCGACGATTGGAATCGCGAAGACCAGTCCGACCAATCCGAGCGCTGTCGCCGAATGGGTGCGCCGATAGATTTCCCACTCGACCGCGACGGCCAGCATTTGTCGGCCCGTGAGCGACAATAAATTGCCGGTCGTGAAAAACCGGAAGCCGCGCGAACGAAACGCGGCATACGGATCATGACGCGGCGCCCGCGGAATTACCGCTCCGGTAATTTCCGGACGCTGCCCGACCGGTGACTCATATTGATTGGCGGTGCGGTCAATCGGTTCAGCCATGTGCGCGCGAGAACACGCGCACGAGATTCGCGCGAACGCAAGCCTGTCCTGACGGAGCGAAGCGAGTCGAACGGAGGGCGATGTCGATCTTAGATTCCCGGATCGCGCGGAAATTTTGCGTACGGCAGGCGGGTCCCGCGGAAACTGAATTGATCGGAGCGGATCGCGTCTGGCGCGAGAAAAATCGTCTGTGCCCGAGGCGCCGACGATGTCGTTCTGATGGACGCCCTCGCCGCTAATGCCAATCGCCCCGACGAGCACGCCGTTGTGATAGTCGACGCCGCGCTTCGGAAGATTATTCAGGAAAAAGGCGGCAAAACCGAAGAACAGACCAACAAATATGTTGAGAAACTGAAAGCCGACAAACGCTACAACGAGACGTGTATTTAGATCGACATCGTTTGAAGAAAAATTTGCGACGGTCATAGACCGCCGCTACAGAAGTCACCATGTCGGAAGTCACGGCACCACCGAAACCAGCCGCGCCCGCGTCGCAATGGACCCGTCAAAACCCGTTTCCCGGAAAACTCCTCGTCAATCGTCGCCTAAGTACCGTCGATTCGGAAAAAGACACACGCCATTTCGAGATCGACCTGACCGGCTGGAGATTGAGTTTTGAACCGGGCGATTCGGTGGCGATTTATCCCACCAATGATCTCGTGCTCGTCGATGAAATCATTCGGGCGCTGGGCGCGAAAGGTGATGCTCCCGTGCCGGCCGCAAAAACGACGAAACCGCTTCGGGAAGCGCTGCTGCGCGATTACTCAATCACCCAACCGACGCCGAAATTTTTGAAAGCGATTGGCGAACGCGCGTTGGCCGCGCCGATGTTGAAAGAGTTGTTGCACCCGGACCGCAAACACGATCTCGAAAATTATCTTTGGGGTGCGGAGGTCATCGATTTCTTGCTCGATCATCCCTCGGCCAAATTCACACCCGCAGAATTTGTCGCGCTCCTCACCAAATTGCAGCCGCGGCTTTATTCGGTTGCATCGAGTCTGCGCGTTTTTGCCAGTTGCGTGCATCTCATTGTCGATGTCGTGCAGTACGAAAGCCGCGGGCGGGTGCGAAAAGGGGTGTGCTCGACTTTTCTGGCGGAGCGCGCGGACAAAGTTCCGGTACCGGTTTATCCCAGCTCGGCTAAACATTTTCACATGCCGGAGGATCCTGACACGCCGCTCATCATGATCGGCCCTGGAACCGGGATCGCGCCGTTCCGCGCATTCTTGCAGGAGCGACAGGCGCTTGGGGCTAAAGGCAAGAACTGGCTCTTCTTTGGCGCGCAACGCGAGAAGTGCGATTACGCCTACAAGGAAGATTGGGAACGCTTCACTCGCGACGGACTTTTGACGCGGCTAGATCTCGCCTGGTCGCGCGATCAGGCGCATAAGATTTACGTCCAGCACAAGCTGCTCGAACACGCCGCCGAGATTTGGAAATGGATTGACGGCGAAGGCGCACAGTTCTTTGTCTGTGGCGACGCCCGCCGCATGGCGAAGGATGTCGATGCTGCGTTACGCAAGATTGTGCAGGAGCAAGGCGGTAAATCGGTGGAAGCAGCGAACGCCTACGTCGAGCGACTCAAGACTGAGAAGCGTTATAAGCGCGACGTGTACTGAGAAATGAAGCTTGTACTCTGCGGGCTGTTGCTGGTCACCGCAGAAGTCGCGAGTGGTGGCCTCGAGAAATATTCGTCCTTTCTGGTAGCGGACAGAAACCCAAGTGCCCCAGTTCCGCCAAACGCGATCCGTGTCACTTATCTTGGCGTTAACGGACTTCAGTTCGAAACAGGCGGTCACGCGTTGCTGGTCGATCCCTATTTTACGCGGGTCGGGTTTTGGCCGATTGCATTCAATCAAGCAATCAGATCAAACCGCGAACGC
Organism: Chthoniobacterales bacterium; assembly: GCA_035315805.1. GTDB lineage: Bacteria > Verrucomicrobiota > Verrucomicrobiia > Chthoniobacterales > UBA10450 > AV40. The sequence goes on along the minus strand of DATFXN010000053.1, from coordinate 18,457 downwards.
GTGGACGAAGGTTTGAATCATCTTCGCACGCCGGTCGACGCCGTGCTCATGACACACGCGCATTTCGATCATTTGCTGGACATGCCCTATCTGTTGGGCCGCACCGGCGCGCGCTTCGTGGCCGGACCGACTGCGATCGATCTGGTGAAATCTTTCGGTCCGCTCCGGGGCGGACATGCGATTGTGAACCCGGGATCAGTGCGAACGATCGAACCATGGGCGATTCGCGTCTTTGCCGCCCAACACGATCGGTTCTTTGGGAAGATTCCGTTCAACCGATGCCCGGCTCCCGGAAATTTTAAGCGGCCAGTCAAAGCATCGGATTGGTGCGTGGGCGAACCGCTCTCGTTTGTGATTGAAGCGGGCGGCAAACGAATTTACATCGACTCGGGTGGCTTGGCCGGCGCTCCACCCGATTCGCGAATCGGACATGTCGATCTTGCCATTCTTGGCGCCGCGTTGCCGGATAGCCGCGCGAGATTTGCCGAAGCGGTTACGCGATTGCGGCCGCGTTACATTTTTCCCAGTCATCAGGACGACATGTTCGGGCCGCTTTCTCGCGGATTTGTTTTTGGAAAAATGACTAACTTTCCGGCGCTCGCGCGCGAAAAGGAAAAGGGGAACCTGCCCGGGCGTTTGATTCTGCTCGATTATTTTCAGCCATGGACGCTGCGTTGAAGCGACACCCGCTGCTCGTCACCGCGCTTGCGCCCCTGATTCCGCAATTGCTCGGGAGCGCGTTCAACATTTGGTACAACAGCGTCGTCGTCGATCCACTGCTGGTCGCCGCGGGGTTGAAGGAGCGCTTTGTTGCGACGGTAATTTTTTGGAACGCAATCGCGTATCCGGCGGCGTTCGCGATTTGGATTTCGTTGATTCGTTCGGTCCGCCCGACCTTTGACCGGTTTGTTCGCGGTGAGAAAGTTGATGCTTCCAACCTGGAGGCAATCCGCCGGCGCGTTGTCCATTTGCCGTGGTACGGCGCGACGATTTCCGGAGCGGCCTGGTTTCTCGGCGCAATCGTGTTTTTAGTTTCGTTGTCACTCACTGGGCGGCCGATGATCGCGCAGATTCTCTGGCACTTTCCAATATCGTTCGGCGTTTCCGGTTTCATCGCAATAACGCAAAGTTTCTTTGTCATCGAATGGGCGGCCCAACGCGGATTGCTGGCGGTGCTGCTTCAGGGCGTTCGGCCCGATCGATTGAAAGGAATTCATCCGATCTCGCTCCGAACTCGTGGCTTGATGTGGGCGATTTCGGCCAGCATTTGCCCGATTGCTTCATTGTTGCTTCTCATCTTCGCGCCGGCCTCGCCCGGAATTAACCCGAAACTGTTTGGTCTTTTTGTCGGCGCGATTGGCATCGCCTTCGCGCTCTTCTCTGCTCTCTTGATCGGGCGTTCGGTGGCCGAACCGGTGAATCAATTGCGCGAAGCGGCGCAGGCCGTGACCGACGGCAACCTCGACGTGGAAGTGCCGGTGCGTCGCGCGGATGAATTCGGATCGCTCATCGGCGAATTCAACGCGATGGTGCAGGGCTTGCGCGAAAAGGAACAGCTGCGACAAACCTTTGGCGCGCATGTCGGCCGCAAAGCGGCCGAGGAAATTTTGTCGCGCGACCCCGGGCTTGGCGGAAGCGAGCAGGAAATCACAGTCATGTTTGTTGACATTCGTTCGTTCACAGCTCGCGCGGCGCATTTATCTCCAACCAAAGCTGTCGGGCTTTTGAATGAATTCTTGCGCGCGATGGTGGAAACCGTCGAAGGCGAACACAGCGGCATGATCAACAAATTTCTCGGCGACGGTTTTATGGCGCTGTTCGGGATTGGCAGGAATAGCCGGAACCACGCCGACCAGGCGCTGGGGGCAGCCTGTTCGATCCAACGCACGATGGAGCGATTCAACAGCGCACTGGCGGCGCGAGGCGAAGAAGCGATTCAAATTGGCATCGGAATCAATACCGGTCCCGCGATTGTCGGCAGCATTGGCTCGCCGGAAAGAATGGAGTTCACGGTGATCGGCAACACTGTAAACGTGGCATCGCGAATCGAAGCGCTGAACAAAATGCTCGGGACGAGTTTGCTGATCAGCAAAGCGACGCGGGATGCATTGAACCGAGTTGCGTCGTTGCGAGCGCTACCGCCGCAGATGGTCAAAGGTGTCGAGCAGGCCGTGGAAATTTTTACGGTCGCGAGCTGATGGATCGGCGCGGCGGCGAGCTAATCGCGCCATTCGGAAAACGCGAACAGCTCTTCGTTCTCGCCTGGATTTACGGGCTGGGTTTGATTCAATGGGATTTGCGCGCATTGAACGGCATGTTGCCTAAGCAGGTTCGCAACCTGCCTCCGCCAATTGTCCAAGTAAAACTCGAGCCGCCACGGATTTTGACTTGGAGACGCGACAATAAGTGGGTCCGGCTCCGACCGAGGAAATTTTCCGACCAGGAAAACTTTGTGCCCGGCTCTTAATTCTTGCTCGATCCGCAAAAGAATATCTTGAATTGGAGCAGCGCTCATCAACGCCGCTCGGGCCAGGTCCCAGCGGTGCTGCTTGTGATCCGAAACCGCCGGGATTGATGTCCACCGGGCCGGCCCGTGATAGTAACGCTGAAACGTAACCGCGTGCGTAAACTTCATCACCACGATGAAATCATCAACATGAGCGGCTTTGGCAACCGCCGCCGCCGCCAGATCGCAATTCGTCCTCCGGACTTGCGAGCGATGATAGGCAGCCGGCACAAACGTCGTGGCCACTAGTCCGACGCCGACCAAATTAGCGACTACTGCTCTGGGGTTTCTCCGTAACCCCGTGTAAGCAAGCTGGATCGCGAGACTGGCTGCCGCCAGCAACGGCCGCCGGTAGGAGGAGCCGGACAAACCGGAGCTGAACAAAAAGCCGAAAGTGGCGATCGCGCCAACCGCTACGACGATGAACGTGAACAGCAGTTCATCACTGGGGTTCTTGATGCAAGCGAGCAAGTAGCGGCGCGACCGCGGCAGCAGGAGCGGGATCAAGCCGCAGGCGAAGATCAACATCCAGACATAGGCCACGCCAGATTTGCCGGAGGCGAAGATCGACATCAGCGAACGGGCTTCATCCGCAACGGTTTTGGGATTGCTTTGCAGGGCCAACTGTTCGTGAGCCCTTCGCAAGATACCGGCGTAGGGAAGCAGAGAAAGCGCTGCAATTGCTCCGACCGCGAGAATTGCGCGGGCGCGAGCCCAATCCTTTCGTTTAACGGCGACCGCGACGGCGGCAACGCAGATCGCGAACACGACGAGCGAGCTCAGGTAAAGCGACTGCACTGCGATCAACGCGGCGATGGTCGCGGCGACAACCGTTCCGGTTTGCCACGGCCGGAATGTGAGCCGCCAGACCAACGCGAAACTCAGAAGAATCCCGATTAGCCCGAGGCCATAACCGCGCAAGGAGTCTCCTTCGACAATGGTCAACGGATTGAGCGCGAAAAGTGCCAGTGGCCAAACCGGCGCCGCCCGTTCTTTGCCGATCAAGCGGCAACTCAGCCAAACCGTGCCAACCAGCGACGTTCCGATCAAAAACCCAAGGAGGCGCAAACTGAAATCGCTGTTTCCCAAGCCGAGGACAACCCAGATACGGAGAACCGACACGAACAGGATCGGAAACGGATCGAACACGAGCGAATCAAGAAAGTCTTTCAGAGTGGGGGTTGTCGCCACGTACAAACTGTTGACCTCGTCTCGCCAAAGCCCGCCGGCATGGAGCAACAAGCGGGTATGCACAACCACCAGAAACAACGTCAGCAAAATCGCGCCCCAAAATTCACATGACGTCAGCGCCGACGGTTTGGGGAGAGCTCTCACTTGCTAGCGTTCACGCCAACCGGAGACCTCGAACACGCCCAGGTGCTCCAAGGGGTTCACCAACTGCGTTTCTTCGATCGACAAATTGGTTCCGTGAAGGGCGTGATGCTCGATCCAATAGGTCAGCTCTGATTTCCATTGTGCGAGATATGGTTCCATCTGCCACCCGAACTCCGTTTTCGGCGCGGGCGGAAACGGTTCCGGTTGTTCGACGGGCGGTGGTCCGAGCTTGCCGACGAGAAAAACTTTGTGGCCGCTGCGGAGAACAGTCTCAGCACGGGATAACAACTGCAGTACCGGGTCTGACCGCGCCATTGCTTCTTTCAACAAATCCCAGCGATGCAAACTGAAATCTGCCACCTGCGGCACTGCGACCCAAGTTGCGTTGCCGCGATAGTAACGTTGAAAGCTGACGCCATACAAAAATGACGTGACGACGATCAAGTCCTCAGAGTTAGCGCGTTGTTCGAGCGCTGCCGCAATTTGATCGCAATTGGTCATCCTCATGTTGGCGCCCCGATAAAGTGGATGAATCGATGTCCCCGCAGCGACGATGGCGAGAAAAAGGCTGGTCGCTCGGATCGCGACTCGACTCGGCAGCGCGCTCCAAAAAGAGTGAATGCACAGCGCGGCAACCGCCATTGCCGGCAAGAAATAGCGTGGAAAAATCAAATACTGCGCCGCGCAAAGAAAAACAATCGTCGCGCCGATGGCGACCGACAGCGTCGCGCCTGCAAACAGCATTCGGTCGCGCTTTAGATCAAGAGCCGCAACGAGTCGTCCCGAAAGTGCAAACAAGAACGACACGAGCAAGCCGGCGCCGAGCACGAACCAGATCCATTTCGCAAGAGTACCAGCATCAGCAATGGCATCGCGCCCAACTCCCAGCACACTCCCGACATCGTTTTTGTTCGCGATAATTTTCGCCCAATCACGCGTCGCGTAAATGATCGGCAGATAGAAGAGAAGAGATAAGGCGGCGACTCCGCTGATGCCGCTGATCAACGACAGCTCGAGCCATCCGCGGCGTTTCAACAGGATCACAGCAGCACCGGCGCCGAGCGCGAAAAGCATGAGCGCGTTGGGAAAGAGCGATTGCACGCTCAAAAGCGCAACGATCGACGCAAACGCGATTGTCGATCTTCGAGATGGCTCGCAAACGATCCGCCAGATGAAGCCGAACGCGAGGAGGATCCAGATCAAACCGAACCCATACGACCGAACCGAATCGCCCCCTTCGAGTGCAAGCGGACTGAAACCGAACAATGCGAGCGGCCAGAGCGGCACGGATTTGTCGATCAAATAACAACTCCACCACAACGCCGCGATCAATGAAAGCCCGATTACCAGACCCAGCCCGCGCACGGCTAGATCACCGCTGCCGAGACCAACCGCGTTCCAGCCTCGCAGCAAAAGAAAATAAGAGGCCGGGAATGGATCGAGCGGCAGCGATTTCCAGAATTCAGTCAGAGTTGGTTTGGTCGAAAGGGCGAGGCTGCTGATTTCATCGCGCCAGAGCGGACCAGCGTGGAAAAAGAAGATGATGTGGAATGTTATTAAAAGAAGCGTGAGCAAAATTGCCGCGGCGAATTCGCACCGCTCGAGAGTTGTTTTGGAAAGCTGCTTCATGCGAAGCGCGGTCGCATCGCGCCAAGAAATCCGATCAACCAAATTGCTGCGCAAAAGATCGACAATCCCCCGCCAAAAACGAGCCACCACGGCCGGTAGACGACCGTGAGTTTCCCATGGGAACCAGGCGGCACTTCGACGATCGGAAACAAACCCCGATAGGAATCGACGCGAAGTTTTTCGTTCCCGATCTTCGCTTCGTAGCCGCGAAAGTACGGTCGCGAAAAAGTCAGTAGCGCTGGTCTCCCATCGTTTGGCACATCGACACGCGACGTGACGTAGTTTCTTGAATCTTCGATCTGGGAAACGGCCGCCAGCGCAAATTTCATTTCTGAACGCGAATCGATCGACTGAACGGACCGCACACGCTCAAACGGCTGACCGATTCGATGATAAACTGCGGCTTCACCGTTTGAGGTGACAAATTCCCAATCCGGACCAAGGGCCGGGTCGATCCGTGAATCCCAGGCCACGACAAGTCCATCGACACCGAGCTGGGCGAGCAAGCCGTTCGGACCCGATTGGTTCCAGACAAGATATTCGGCTTCGTGCAGATTGATCTCGCCGTGAATCCGAAAATCGAATTCGCGCGCAACACCGGCGGGCAAGATCGGACTGTAACCATTTATGAAATGCAAACCGGCCCACATGGATGTGCTGCCTAGTCTAACGAGCTGGCCGATCGGTCGCGGTTTTTCATCGGCGCGATAATTCGATTCCGGCGCTGGATAAATGCTCAAATAAAGCCGCTGCGGATCCAGCGGTTCCGGACCGAGTAATTGTTGACTGAAACGGTATTTCGGGACGCCGCAATTCGGTGGAATGCAGAGATAAGTTGCAAGCAAGAGTGTGAAGGTAACGATTCCCGGCGGCCAGTGACTAAACCTAACCGGCCGGACAAACTGCTCGCAAAGGGCCCAGACAACCGCGACTTGAAAATAAATCCACGTCGTGGTTGGGCCGTAATCGCCGCCCACACCAAAGATCGACATCGGAATCGTGACAAGAATCAAAAGCAAAACCGACGCGGCCGCTGTTGGCGAACCGCGTCGCATCTGCAATACGTTCGCTGCGCAAAGCGCGAGAACGAGATGGAATAATGGCAGCCAACGAAAACTCCAGCGAAAGACGCCCGCCGTGGGGATCATACAGAGCAGGAGCACAAGTAAGAGCAAGAAAAGCTCCCACTTCATTCGGCGCAGCAGTAGGCGCGGCCGCCAGATGAAGCCGGCGATGAGCGCGGCCGGCGCAACCAGCCCGTTAGTCAACTCAGTTGCGGTGTGCGGAACATAGTGCATCGAAAAATCGGCCCACTGCACCGTCCAGCACGGCAAAATCAATCCCGCCAACGCGCGCCACGGCACGATCCATTGCCAATGCACGTTTGGCGGTTGCACTTCTCGCACGGAACCGTGGACATAATCCAAAATCGCCAGCCACGCTGGTGCCGATAATCCAAAACCGAGTGCAGCGCCGAACAACATCGGCAAGATCGACATCCAACTTTTCATTTCGAACAGTGATCTGATCGACAACCACACGATCAAAAGCGCCAGCATCAAAACCGTATAAGGAAAACCGCCGGTGATGACGAAATAAACAAACGGCGCCGCCCAAAGAAATCGCGAGCGAGCTCGTTGTCGGTCAAGAGCGCGTTCGAGTCCCCACCACGCCCATGGCAACCATGCGAACGCGCCGAGCGCCCCGAACCAATCGCTCGCGCCCCAGCAAATGATCCAGCCATTCAACGCCGCGATCAGCGCGACGAAGATCGATAACGGCGTCGAAAGTTTGCGATCGCGCGCGAGCAGAAACGCGCCAGCAGCGAGAACGAAAAGATGCGTGATCGAAAGCGCAGCGGCTTGTTGAGGAAACGTGAGCGGAAATTTCCAGATCAGAACGACCGCTGCGTTAACAAAAATCGAAAAAGTTCCGTATTGAAATTCGCCGGCGAGATTGTTGCAGACCCACGAGTGCGGGCTGAGTAGCGGCAAGTGACCTTCGCTCCAACTACGCGCGACATCGGCGAATACCGGCAAGATCGACAACTCGTAATCGTCGTTCCAAAAAACGAGCGGATCGTGCCAAAGGAGAAGAAGGCAAAATGCGACAACGATTGCGCCGGCGCTGAAGGCGCTGAGCCAGTCGCGTCGCTCAAGGGATCTGTGACCAGTGACCAGTGAACTATGTTGGCTCACCATTCTTGCCGATCACTGATCACAGGTCACTGATCACTATAAAACGACCGGCCTTCCTTCGGTCATAACGAGCACTTTGTCTTCAATTCCGTGAACACGGGCGGACTCGCGCAAACGCTCAAGCGGTTCTTCGAGCGGCTCATAGCCGAGACGGAATGTTCCGTAGTGCATCGGCACTAGGGTCTTGGCATTTAATTCTTTGAACGCGAGCACGGCTTCCTCCGGATTCATATGCACTTCGCGCGCAAGCGGCGGATCGTAGGCGCCGATCGGCAGAAGCGCGATCTCGATGTCGTGACGCTCGCCGATTTCCTTGAAACCTTCGAAGTAGGCGGTGTCGCCGCAATGAAAAACAGAGGGGCCGTTCGCGCCAATAACAAAGCCGCCAAAGCCACGATGAGTATCCGCCAGAAACCGCGCGCCCCAATGATGCGCCGGCGTGAGCGAGACGCGCAACGGACCGAGCTCGATCGTCTGCCATTCGTCGAGCTCGTGCACAATGTTGAATCCGAGCCGATGCACCAAACGTCCGACTCCAACCGGAACAACAATTGGTTGGTCGGCGGCGACGAGACGCAGCGTGCGGCGATCGAGATGATCGAAGTGCGCGTGGGTGACGAGAACGAAATCAATCGACGGCAAATGATGAATGTGAAAGCCTGGCTCCTTCAGCCGCTTGATCACGCTCAGCCACATCGACCAAATCGGATCGATCAGGACATTCGCATCGTGCGTTTGAATTAGGAATGAGGCGTGACCGATCCAGGTGATGCAAATCTGCCCAGGCTGCACTTTTGGAAATAACGGGCGCGCGCGGGTGCCGGAACGTTTCGTGAAGAGCGATGGGATCCAAACGCTAGTAAGAAAATTGCGCTTGGTCCATTCGCTCCCCGGCCGCAGCTTAACGCGCTTCGATTTCTTCGCGGCGGCGTGCTGCGCGTGGCGAACTATCTTCCGCTTTCTCGAAAAAGGATTCGGCACAGTCGAGGGACGATATAAGCGTGTCGCAGCGAATCAAACACTCACGCCTTGCCGTGAGTTAGCAGTCGGAAGCGCAGTTTCCAATACGAAATCGGCAACCGCGGGGGCAGGCAACAGAGGATCCCATAACGCCTTTGCGGATTTGGGCGCGGATCACGTTCCGCGTCCAAACTTTGGAAGTGTTGAAAGAGTGGATCGTCGCCAAAGAAGGCGCTCGGGAAATTGCGCTCGACGAATTTTCGCTGAGGCGAATTCGGCCGGAAATCGTGAATGAAAACTGCGCACGGTTTTTTGGTGCGGAGAAAATCGACAGCCAACTTAAGCGCGCGAAAGTCCTTTGGGCCATCGATCAAGACTGCATCGCCATCTTGCAATCGTCCCGGCAAAATCTCGCGTGAATCGCCGTAGAGAAGATCGACATTCTGTTCGTTCTTCAATTTCGCTTCCGCGGCGGTAGCGTTTTCGGATTGTCGATCACACTCGACGCTAATCATTCGTGATTCCGGAAAACAGCGGGCGAGAATAAGCGTGCTTTTGCCGCGGGCACGACCGGATTCGAGAATCTGCTTCGGCGCGAAAGGTTTTACCGCTGCGTAAAACAAAAGCATTTCGCTTTCCCAGATTCCGCCAAAGCCGGCTTCGGGCGGAATTTTCTGGATGATTGCGCGATACTCGGGCAGCAAATCTTCAGCGCGGTCGGCGACAGCGGAGTTAGTAAGCAAAACGTCGGGCATTTCGGACAAACGATCACATTTGGCAGGGCCTGCCAAGTGGCGTAAGAAAAGGTGGATCGAGCAGTCCCTTGCTCGATGCTAATTTTAGGCGGCGAAGCCGCATTATTTAACATCGTCCGCGGAGCGGCCGATCCACCTCAGAAGATGAGTTCGACACAAAAACTGGCGTTCGACGAGCGCGCTTGCTTCATCGCGGGCGCGGCGAAATCGGGGACGACGCTGCTGGTGTCGCTGCTCGATAGTCATCCCGAGTTGCTGGTGATGCCGCAGGACACGGCGTATTTCCCGACCGTGCTGACGAAATATCGCGACCGGGGGCGACGGGCGCAGTTCGATTATCTAACCAAGGAATCGTGGACCAACGTTCTCTTCGGGTTTCAAGCGATGCGAGGTCGGCAGGACTACGCCGAATTTCCGAAGAAGAAGTTTCTCGAGACGTTCGAGCGCGTCGCGTTCGATCCATCGAACGCAAGCCGCGATTTGCTTGTGGTGATGATGGAAGCGTACGCCGAAGTCGTGGGCGTTCCACTCGAACGGGTGAAACGCTGGGTCGAAAAGACTCCGGCCAATCGGAACTACGTTCCGGAAATCTTCAATCGCTTCCCGAAAGCGAAGTTGCTCTTAACGATGCGCGACCCGCGCGCGTTGCTCGCCGCGCAGATCGCGCTTGAGCACACGCGCAAGACACGGCGGTTCTCGGTTTACTACGTGGTCGCGCACTGGCAGACTGCAGCAAACCTGGCGAAGAAAATTCGCAACCGGGAAATTCCCGGCCTCGTCATCGGTTACGAAAATCTCGCGCTCGATCCGAAGATTTCCATGCAAAAGGTGTGCGACTATCTCGAAATCAATTTCGACCCTGACATTGTACTCAGTCCGACAAAAGTCGGCCGACCATGGGCGGGCAACTCCGCGGTCGGAGACCGGTTTGCCGAGGTCAGCGCCACTCCGGTCCGTCGATGGGAAAATGATTTACACGAAGGCGAAATCGGCTGGGTGGAATGGCACTGCCGGGATTTGATGGCTGAATTTGGTTACGAGCCGCGCTTGAATCAGCGTTCGCTGCGCTATTTCGTGAAACCAATTCGTGGGGAGCGGCCGAAAGAATTCCTGAAGTCGCGGGCATATTCGTTACGGGACCGATTTACACGCTAAACCCGAACTGTAGGGAGAAGCAGCTTGTTTTCCCAATCTTTCAGGAGGGACGCTAGCAGCGTCCCCGTACAGGGCCCTTGATTACCGGAAAATTTCGATTTCAGTTTCCGACCTATGAGGGCTTGGAGAATTCTTGTTCCAATACTCCTGATTTGCGTGACAGCGACGGCGTTTGAGTCGCGGCTGCCGTTCAAAACAATTTTCAAAGGCGAACCACAGTTCAATCGACTGGTTTCGCTGGCGAAAGAAAACGATTGGAAATCGCTGCCGATCGGGCAACGGACGGCGGCGGTGGGACAGGCGCTGACCGGCACCCGTTACAAGTCGTACACGCTCGAGATCGACAATCGGATCGAGTCACCGTCGGTAAATTTTGACGGACTGGATTGTTGGACGTTTTTCGAAACGTCGCTCGCGTTTGCGCGGATGTTGAACGAGCCGGAAGAAAATTGGACGCCGGAAAATTTTCTCCATTACGTCGAAGTCGATCGCTACCGCGGCGGCGTGTGCACAGGCGAATATCTTTCGCGGCTCCATTATTTGGAGGACTGGCTCTACGACAACAACAAGCGCGGATTGGTGGAAGACCTGACGACGAAACTTGGTGGACAGAGCGTACCGCATTCGGCGCGGGAAATGAGCGCAGGCTGGCGGCATTATCGTTATCTGGCGGCCAATAAATCGTTGCTTGAGCCGCTTGCGCGAATGGAAGCGGACGTTTCAAGGCGGCCGCTCTATCAAATCCCCAAGGGCCGCGTCGCGAAAATCGAGTCGAAACTGCAAACCGGCGACATTATCGGAATCGTTTCACACGAACGCGGCGGACTTTACTCCACCTCGCACGTCGGACTGGCGCTGCGAACGAATGACGGCGTTTTGCATTTCATGCACGCGTCGGCTCCGCACAATTATGGCCGCGTGCTCGTCGATTCACGCCTTTCCACCTATCTCTACACCTATCGGAGCGATTCCGGAATTTTGGTGGCGCGGCCGTTGCGTTAAGTCCGAATCGGAGCCGGCACTCCCAATCGCCGATGGAACCGATTGTTTGATACAGCAGCTCGAGTTCGTCGCTCGGGACACGTTGGCGGTTTCGCAGCCTGGGTTTAGATTTCATGCGGAGCACACGCTCTCGGAGGCAACACTCTCCGCCTACAAGCTAACAGGTTTCGTGCGAGGCGCGCAAAAGCATTCCGCCCGACTGATGTCGGTCTTAGCCACCGAGAGGTGGCGCAAGCGCCGCGCCCTACCAAAGACCGCCCAAAAATGGTATGGTCGCGCCTGAGCGATTAAGAATGAAAATTCTCTGTGTTGTCGAACATGGCAATGCTCCGAGCACGCGGCTGCGTTTGCGGGATTGTCTTGATTATTATGCGGCACTCGGAGTTGAGGCGACGGTGGTTCCGACTCGGCGTTCCAGCGTAACCGAACGCCTGCGGGTTCTGAGAGAAGCCCGCCGGCACGATGTGGTCGTTCTTTTCAAAACCATCGGTTTTAACGAGTTCGAGCTGGGTCTTCTTCAGAGCGCCAACCGCCGGATCATTTTCGATTTTGACGATGCGGTGATGTTTCGCGACCAAAAACACCGGCGCCCGTTGCGGGGAAAGGATTTCAAGAAATTCCTGCGAACGGTGCGGCACTGCACCGCGGTAGTGGCGGGCAACGATTTCCTTGCTTGCTTCGCGGAAGCATGCGGTTGTCGCGCGATTATATTGCCGACTTCGATCGACCTTCGCCGTTACCAGTTGAAACCGAACTTCGATCGCCCGGGCTTAACGATTGGCTGGGTGGGATTGAGCGACGGTCTCCCTTACCTCCGGCACATTCAGCCGGCGTTGCAGCGCTTAACGGAAAAGTTTCCCGGTCTGAAATTGAAAGTTGTTTCGGACAAACCGCTTCAACTCGATCAGGTGCACGTCGAAAATGACCCGTGGCGATTGGAGACCGAGCAAACGAACCTCGCCAGTTTCGATATCGGCATTATGCCGCTGTGGGACTCGGTTTGGACCCGCGGCAAATGCGGTTACAAAATTTTGCAATACATGGGTATGGGCACGGCCGTCGTCGCCTCTGATGTCGGCGTCAACAACAAGATTATCTCTCATGGCGAAAATGGTTTTCTGGCCCGAACCCAGGACGATTGGGTCAACACGCTCAGCAGTTTGATCCAAAACGCCGAGCTGCGGAGAACTTTTGGCCTCCGCGGACGCGAACTGATCGAAACGCGCTATTCGCTGGAGAGTTTCGCCGAGGGTTATGTGAAGCTTCTCCAGGAAGTCGCGCGCATTCCCGGAGAATCAACCGATTCGGGTGGGCGCCGGAGCTTTGGTCGATGGAACCTGAGCAGTCGCGCCCGCGAGCTTTCGGGCGGCGATGTCGTTGTAATCTCGGTGCCGAAAAGCGGGCGCACCTGGGTGCGCACTTTTCTCTGCGCCTATTTCTGCAAGCGCACCGGCCTGCCATTTACGCTTCGTCCCGACCGATACCACGAACCCATTATTCCGCGGATGATTTTCTCCCACGATTTCGCTGAGCAGCGAATGAAGGCGACGTTCTGGGAACGAATTCGCGGCAAATATCTCGTGCCCGCGCGTGAGCTGGCTCGGGCCCGCATCATCCTGATGGTGCGGGACCCACGAGACGCATTTGTTTCGCTCTACATGCAGCTCGTTCACCGTACCCCTGAAACGCCACAGGAATTAAAGGAGAAAAGCATCGGTGATCTGCTGCGTGACCGCCGTTACGGAATCATGTCGATCATCAAAACTATGAACAACTGGTTCGCTGAATTTGCCCGCCGCAAGAATTTTACCTTGGTCCATTATGAATCGTTGCGCGCGGCGCCGGAAAAGAACTTCCGCGTGATCCTGGCGACTCTGGGCGAGAGTTCGCCGGACCCGGAGGCGTTCAAACACGCCCTCGAGTTCTCCGACTTTGCCAATATGCAACGGCTGGAAGCAGCCGGCGTGTTCGATTCGAAAATTCTGCGCTCACGCGATGTCCGCAATCCGGAATCGTTCAAAGTTCGCCGCGGGAGAGTGGGCGGCTATCGCGATTACCTCTCGCCGGAAGACCAGGCATTTGCCGCCGACGCGCTCAAGCATTTGGACGCGCGCTTGGGTTACACGGCTTGATCGCGCCTTCGCATGAAAGATCGACATCATCCGCCGGTCCTCATCATCGGCGCGCATCGCTCGGGCACGAGCGCCATTGCGCACGCGCTGGAACTGCTCGGGCTACAAATTGGTCAGCAGCTGGACAGCCACTGTGAGCCGCGAGGGTTACAAAAATTACACGAGGACTATTTGCGACGGGTCGGCGCAGCCTGGCACAATCCGCAGCCATTTTTGAAACAGATCGGAACCGCGGAAGGTATGCAGGATTGCGTTGCCTATCTACGGACAAGTATCCGGTGCGATTTCGGCCGGATTTTTGGCTACTCCCGAAATCCGAAAGGCCTGTGGCTGCGCGCGCGGCTACATTTCGGAGCGCCCTGGGGTTGGAAAGAACCGCGCACAACATTGTTTGCTTCGGCCTGGCTCGAGATTTTTCCCCAGGCGCGCCTTGTTCACGTTGTCCGCAACACGCGTGCGGCGGCATCGAGTATTCGAGAACGCGAATTGAAATTCCAGGCGGCCGGGGACGCGCCGACCCCAAACCTGGCGGACCTCGATTACTGCGCTCAGCTAGTCCAAATCTATCTCAAGGCTGCCGAACAACTCGCCGACTTCCCGTATTATCGGCGGGTGCAGTTTGAAGAACTTCAGGCAAATCCACCGGCGATGCTGGAGCGATTGGCTAATTTCTGCGACCTGCCAACGACCACCAGAAATCTCGCAGGCGCAGCTGCAAGCATCCGGCCTGCGCGCGTCGGGTCGACCCACCTTCACTAAAGCGACGGCAGGCAGTCAGCGGTTAGATCGACATCCTACTTCACATGCATTGCGTCTTCCCAGCGAATAGCGGCGCGCAGTAATTCAGTGAGTGAAGTCACTCCGAATTTTTCTTTCGCGCGCGCGCAGTAGGCCTGCACCGTTTTCAAGCTGAGACGGAGATCTTCCGCGATTTGCGATGGCGTTCGTCCCTGACCGAGCAAGCGGAAAATTTCCAGCTCCCGATCGCTCAACCGTTCAACCGGCTCAGCAGCCGCAGCTTTGCGTGAACTCATGCGCTTGGTGATTGTGTTAACGACGCGATCACTTACATAAATATCGCCGTCTACGACTCGCCGGATCGCGGTCAGAACATTTTTCGTCGTTTCGCGTTTCATCACGTAACCGCGGGCGCCGGCGTGCAACGCGCGTTCGGCATAGAGCGCTTCGTCATGCATCGACAAGACAATCAGAGCGACTTGCGGAAAGCGGCCTTGCAGGGTTTTCACTAGCTCGAGGCCGGATTCGTTTTTGAGGGAAATATCGATCAAAGCGACGTCCGGCTTACATGATTCGATTCCGGCGATGGCGCCGTGCGAGTCCTCCGCTTCGCCGCAAACCGTGAGATCGCTTTGCTGGTTGATTAGGTTTGCGAGTCCGTCGCGAACGAGCGGATGGTCGTCGACAATGAAAACTTGCCGCTTCCGGGCTACATCGTTGGATGATTTTTGATTCATAAGTGTTCGAGGTTTCAATGAGCAGGCTGGGCGGTATTTAATTGGCACGTCACGAGCGTCCCCCGCTCGCGATTACCGGTGATTGAGAGCTTACCCCCAATTAAACCAGCGCCGTGTCCCATTAAACGCAGCCCCAGACCGGGCGGGTCGGGAATTTCTTCGGGGAATCCGCGACCATCATCTGATACCATTAGAGTCAGTCTTTTGCCTCTTCGCGCAAGTTCAATATCGATCTTACTTGCGTCGGCATGTTTGACAGCATTCATCACCGCTTCCTGAGCAATATGGTAAAGTTGCGTCGCCGTAGTGGCGTCGCCGACATGAACCGCGTCATCCCCATTGAACGTACACGGAATTCCGAATCGCTCGGCGATGTTTGCCGCCAAGCCGTGCAGCGCAACGTTTAATCCGTCGGCTTCAAGCTCCGGTGAGAAAAAACCGCGCGCGAGGTTCCGAGTTAGATCGATTCCTTCCTCAATGTAACGAACCACTTTGTCCGCCTCTTCCACTTCAGTCGCCGCGCGATTAGCAAGTTTTTCGCGGAGAACCTGGGCGGCCAGAGCAGTGCCGGTGAGATGCTGGCCCAGACTGTCATGTAAGTTTTGCCCGAGCCGGCGACGCTCGTGGTCAGCAACTTCGGCAATTTCCTGGTCGAGGCGTTCACGCTCTGCCATTTCCCGTTTCAGCGCGGCCGTCCGATCGCGGACCCGTTGATCAAGCTCATTCAGGAGCGTCCGGAGCTTTGAAAGCAGGCTGGTGAAGACGCCGTAGGAGCCGAAGGCCATGACGATATTCCACAACCCGACACTGGGCACGCCGGCCGCGAGGTCGGAGATAATCCAAGCCGCGATGCTTAAAATTGACATCGACATGCCTATCCAAAAATTGCCGAACCAAGTCCCCAGCCCAATCGGCACAAGGTAAAACAGGAGGAATGTCTGTTTGTAGCCGGTGAGATAATCCACCCATCCAAGGAAAACGGTTATCGCAAGACAAACGATTATCAGAGCGGGCCGCGGTCTGAGTAAGCGATTTTGGTGAAACAACTCAGCCATGTTTGGAGAAGATGCGATCAACATAACATAGGCCGGCGCATGCGTTACTCCATTGAACTCGATCCAAACAAAAACATTCAGATATTTCCATATCGGATTTTGCATGACAGAGAAGCCCAGACGGCCTGTTGAGCCGTTGCATCCAGGTTGCCGATAACGGGCCGGCATTGTATCTTAAGATTACGGGGGCGCACTGGCTTCGACTCATCGTTGGAAGCGCAGGCGGCATGTCGAGGATGGTTCGTTGGCCTCGTAAAAAACCGGACCAAAACAATAAACGCAGACTACGAAGGTCTCGCTCTCGCGGCTTAATTGATCGCGACGTTTTCGCAGCGACGCCTGCTGGCGGCGAAAACGTGGACAGCAGGCTGGCGAATCAGCGGAGCGACCGCGCCTGATTCGTAAGATCGATAATCGCGGACGCTCGAGAGCTGGCAGTGCGTCGGTGCAACGTTGGCTCTTCAGAACTTAACGCCGGCTAAACATGTAGATGTTTGCGTCGAAAGCGACGAGGACAGGGGTTCGATTCCCCTCGCCTCCAGATTCCTTATTTCGAAGTACTTATGACTCAAACGTCTCTTATGTAGGGACGACAATAGGAACACATCCACCAAATTCACCCAGATTTGCCCACGTTTTTGAGGTCGCAACTCTCGTTCTCTTGCGCCTCTTGCGCGTGCGTACGTGGTTTGTCTGATGTTGTTCGCCGACGTACTACGCGCGCGTGCGCGTGCGCGTAGGCGTCAAGGTGCATCCCTTACCGTCAACATGGCGTCAGCGCTTTCCCCTTCCTCTCCGTCGCGCGCGCGTAAGAGCTGCCGGAAACCCTTGTAGATGCGGTTTGTGGAAACGCTGGTTGACGAACCTCTTCACTTCTTCGGACTGTTTCTGCCAGTGCGCTGCGATCTGGTGTTTTGATTCGCGCACGACTTTCTCCGCCCGCTTTTGCTTCGGCCTCACAGGTGACGCTTGCTTTATCAAGTTGCGGCGAGAGATTCAGGCGTGCCCAAAGACGATCTCACCCAAGAAGCTCTCGAAGTGGTCCGCGAAGCTGCGGAAATCAAGCCGACGGTCGACGAAACGTTACGCCATTCTCGGAGACTGACGAAACAACTCCGCGAATCACGTCGGCGACTTCGTAAGACAACCGAACAAGCACGCGGTAGCTTGGAACAGGCCAAAAGGAACGTCGCGAAGCGACGTGCTTGATTAGTGGCACACAAACTCCATCTGCCTACAGAGATCCGCGTTAATAAATGACGCCCGCACCTAACCAATCGATGAAGCCAACGGCCCCATTGCGAGGCAAGTTCAGCGTGTTTGCCACAATCCCCTGCCGTGGCTTGTCTCTTTCTCGTTAGGTGTGGAGCGCATGAGCAGTAACGAATTACAAGTAATCCTGAAGCGATTCGACGCCCCAGACGAAGTTCGCGAATTCGAGAAGGGGCGTTTCGAGATTGTGCGCCTCGGCGGCACGACCATTGGGCGGGCCACGTATCAGCCGGGTTGGCGCTGGAGCGAGCATGTCGGACCGAGCGTTGGCGCGTCCTACTGCCTTGTTGAGCACGTTGGGCTTGTGCTGTCCGGGACAGCGACAGCGGCTTTTCAAGATGGCACAGTAGTTGAGCTTCACGCAGGCGAGCTATTCTACATTCCGCCGAGGCCACATGATAGTTGGGTGGTTGGCGACCAGCCGTATGTTTCCATTCATTTTCTCGGCGCGTCTCATTATGCCACCAAAGACACTTAACCAAGCGCTGGAGCGAACCGCTGACCGGCGCGAAAATTTCCTTTCCTTGACTTCAAAACTGAAACACGAAGCTCAGCTTGCTCCCGTCAGCGTTCGCTCAGCTTGGTCTCGTTAGACCTCATGCAGATCGTCGTGATTCTGCTCGTTCTCGCAGCCGCGGCTCTTGTCACACTCGGCGCGATTCTTGTTGGCTCGCTGATTTTTTGGTGGCCTTCTTGCGGCGACATCTCGTGCTCGCGTTTTGGTGCCAATATTCTTCGTCCTGATCCCGTCCGCGGTGGTGAGCGCTGTCCTCGGCGCTGTCGCCGTCGGCTATTTTGCTGTCCGCGCGAACGAGAATCTTATTTTTCTTGGTCCGCTTGGTGGTCTCATCGTCGGCGCGGTTGTCGGTTTAGCGGTTGGCCTTACCGGAGCACTCTTTTGGTGGTGGCGAATGTCGCGTCGACCTCACATGCCCGCGACATCATGAGGTCTAACCAAACGTTGAAGCGAATCGCTGCCGATT
>DATFXN010000052.1:0-55112 GCA_035315805.1 Chthoniobacterales bacterium | reverse complement strand
ACCGAGCCGCCGCGGTCGCCTGTTCCACGATAATATCTGCCACCCGCGGATCGGTCCCGATCGAGCTGGCATAAAAAACCGAGCGATTGTCGATCTTGTACGGGCCGCGCCGAAAGATTTCTCTCGCCGAACTCAAGGAAGGGCGGTTTCTACGACCGCCCTCTGCGGAACGTTCTATTGCCGGCTCGCGACCGCTCCTTGAGGCCGACCTCGCGTCGGCGATCCCGAGCAGAACCGGAATGTCTTGGTAACTGTGCAAGCCGTCGGAAATGAAAAACGGAACGACGACTACGTTTGGCGTGCTCGTGAGCACGTTCCAATCCGACACCAGCGGAAATTCCTCCATGTAAACGTTCAGGACGTTCGCGTAACGCCCAAGTCTCCGGATTTTTTCAGCCTCACGCTTCGCCGCGACCGCGCTGTTCTCGTTTAGATCTGTCCCGTGCGCTACGATCAAGAGACTGGTTTCGTTTTCCGGAATGCCCGGCGCAATCTCGCGCGCCCGTTGCACCAGCAACTCCGTCATCAACGGATGGCTGCCGACCGGATCGCCATAGTTCCAGGTTTGGCCGGTCGCGCGGGTTGTGATTTTCCCGCGCAACTCGAGCTCTCGCGGAATCACAGTTTGTGTGAAATAACCTTCGCTAATGAAATTCGGAACCACGTAAACATGGCTGATCGTCTCCGGATCAAAAAGGAAGAGCGCGTCGCGCAGACTCGGTTCTTCTTTCCAAAAGGCGCATTGCACAATACCGAAAATATTTCGCCGGCGAATTTCGGCGGCGTGCGCCAGCGTCGGCGCGCTCGACTCCGGATTCACCGTTGAGCCGTGCCCGACAATGAGCAAAGCAGCGTCAGACTTGCGATTCACATCGGTAATTAACCACAGAGAACGCGGAGAACACAGAGGCAGAAACCAAATTCTTCTCCGTGACCTCTGCGGCCTCTGCGGTTAAAATTCAATCAGCATGAAGTTTCGCACCTACAAAAACACCGACCTGACCGTGAGCGAAGTCGGCTTCGGTCTCTGGACGATTTCCACCGGCTGGTGGGGAGATTTTAGCGAGGGTGAGGCGATCGCGCTCATGCACAAGGCGTTCGATCTTGGCGTCACACTTTTTGATGCGGCCGACACTTACGGCAACGGGTTGAGCGAGGAGTTAATCGCCAAGGCCTTTCCGAAACAGCGCGACCAAATCACCATTGCGACCAAAGTCGGCTACGATTTCGTCCATTACGGCGAGGCGCGCGGGCGCGGTCAGCGCGAGATTCCGCAGGATTTTTCGTCGGAAGTGATTGAGCGCGCTACGAACGCGGCCTTGAAGCGGCTGAAGACCGATCGGATTGATTTGTTGCAGCTCCACAACATTCGGATGGAGCAGGTTTACGACGACGGGCTTTGGAAAACGTTGGAGAAACTGAAGTCGTCCGGAAAAATTCGTTGCTATGGCATCGCGCTCGGACCGGCGATCGGCTGGCTTTACGAAGGAATGAATTGCATTCGCGGGCGCGACATCACCAGCCTCCAGCACATTTACAACCTGCTCGAGCAACATCCCGGCTGCGCCCTGCATGATGCCGCGACCGACGCCGGCAAGGACACGATGTTTTTAATTCGGGTAACGCATTCGTCCGGAATGTTGGAAGGCAAATACACCGCGGACACCGTTTTTCCGCCAAACGATCATCGCAGCCATCGGCCGCGCAGTTGGCTGCTTAACGGAATCAAAAAGATCGAGCAACTTCGCTTCCTCGAAAACTCCGATCGCACGCTTGGGCAGGCCGCACTGCTTTGGTTGCTGGGCGACGATCGCGTCGTCTCGACGTTGCCAAACATTTACAACGAAGAGCAACTCATCGAGTTCGCGAAAGCGCCCGATTGCCCACCACTAACTTCCGACGACCTCGCCAAGATCGAGAAGCTCTACTCCGAAAATTTCGGGATCGAAGAAGATCCGCCGAAATTCAAGGGCACAATGGAATTGCCGAAAGAAACGGCGGCCGCCTAATCCGACGTGTCCTCTTCAACCGACTGAGCGCGGCGAATTTGTTGAGTCGGTTCGCGTCGGCCGCGGTTGCTGGTAGTCCCTTTGTAGATTTCCTGGAAGATGTCGGCGACCATCGGGGCCGCGGTCGTGCCGCCGTGAACTTTGCTTCCCACGTCGCCCTCATAAAGCGCGGCGAAGGCGTACTTCGGTTCCTGCGCAGGCAAAAATCCAGCAAACCACGCGGCGGTACGCTCCTTATTTTTCGGGCCCCATTGCGCGGTGCCAGTCTTGCCCGCGACCTCGACGCCATCCAGTTGCGCTTCGTGCCCAGTGCCGTTCGGCCCATTCACCACTTCGATCATCCCGGCGCGAATCTCCTCCATCGTGGCGGCAGAAATATCGAGCGAGCGCTTTTCCCGGAGTTGATAAGCCGTGACGATCTCTTGGTCGAGCGATTGGACCTGGTGCACGAGTCGCGTTTGATAAAATCTGCCGCCATTGGCGACGATCGCCATTGCCTGGGCCATTTGCAGAGGCGTAACCTGGGTGTCGCCCTGGCCAATCGACAAATTCGCGATGTCGCCGTTGAGTAATTTCCGGCCGTGCGCCGCTTTCATGTATTCGTCGTTCGGCACGCGCCCCTCGGCTTCGCCGCGCAATGGAATCCCGCACTTCGCTCCGAAACCAAGCTTGAGCGCCCACTCGATGATCGGATCCGCGCCGGTTTTGATGCCAGCTTGATAAAACCAGGTGTCGCACGATTCGGTCAGTGCTTGGACGAAATTGAGCGCGCCGCGGTCGGCCTTTTTCCAATTGTGAAACGTGACGTTGCCGATCTGAATGGCTGGCACGCATTGATAAAGATCGTCTGCGCGAACTGCGCCTGCCTCCAGCGCGGCAATTCCGACCGCGATTTTGAACACCGACCCCGGCGGATAAGCTGACCGAAACGCGCGCGGCAACAGTGGGAGATCGGGGTCGTCCTGCAATTGCTTGAATTTCTCGGCGGAGATCGAGGGCACGAAAAGATTCGGATCGAATGTCGGCCAGGATGCCATCGCCAGAATGTCGCCATCGTTTGGGTCGACAATCACGATCGCGCCGCGTTTCGCTTTCGATTCGAGCGCTTTTTCGGCGAGCTGTTGCAGCCGCAAGTCTAATGTCGTGATGATATTGTTTCCGGGGACAGCAGATTTGATCAGCTTCTCGGACGTTTCGCGGCCCTCTTTGTCGAAGGTGAGCTTGTATTCCCCGTGCCTGCCGGTGAGCAACTCGTTGAACGTTTGCTCAAGCCCGTCGCGGCCTTCCGTTTCCGGCCAAAGCGTTTCGTGATTGTCAATGATGCCGTCGAGATTGCGGCCAGTCTTCCCCGTGTAACCGATGATTTGCCCGGCAACTTTTCCGTTCGGATAAATCCGGACATAAATCGGCCGCACCACGAGAAATTCCTTCGAGCGGTCCTTGACCGCGTCGTATTCCGGTTTGCTCAGGTTCTGCGCGATCTCCAACGGCAAAATGCCGCGGTTGTGATAATGACGCAGGATCGCGTCGTCCGAAATCCTGATGGAGCGCCCGATTAACTTTGCCGCCTTGTCGATCTTTTCGCGGGCAAACGCGAAGGCTTTCGCGTCGGTGAAATCGAGCGGCGTCGGAAAAGCGATGCCGAGATTGTAAGCGACTTTGTTTTGCGCGAGTGGCAGTCCGGTCCGATCGGTGATCTGACCGCGTGGCGCCGGGATGTCGAGGATGTAAGCCCGCGCCAGTTTTTGCGTTTCAAATGTCGGGATGATTGTTTCTTCTTCTGGAGAAGTGCTCGGCGTCGGCGACTGCGCGAACACCGCGACCGGAAGCAAAACGAAAATCGTCCACAGATTGCCCAGATTTTTGCAGATTCGGCTCGGACTCATCAGAAAAATTCTGCGTCAATCTGCGAAATCTGCGGGTAAATCAATGGCTTTGCAGGAAGCGACGCACCTCTTCGGCAAGCCTTCGCCCGATCCCCTCAGTCGCAGCGATTTTCTCGACACTCGCTTTCCGCAGCCGATTGACCGACCCAAACTTTCGCAGCAGCAGATTTTTGCGGTTTTCACTCACCCCGGGGCAATCATCGAGAACACTTTCGTCGATTCGTTTCTTGAGCAAAAGCTGGTGATACGCGTTCGCGAACCGATGCGCTTCGTCCCGGATTCGTTGAAGCAGGTGGAGCGCGCCGGAACCAGCTGGCAAGTGCAGCGGCATCGCCCGACCAGGCCGATAAATTTCCTCGTGCTCCTTGGCCAAACCGATGACCGGCAGATCATGCAGACCCAATCGCTGCAATTCGCGACAGGCCGACGAAAGTTGCCCTTTGCCGCCATCTACGATTATCAAATCCGGCAAACGCACGTAGGTGCTGTTTCTTCTGAATTCGATGTTGGGAGTTGGGCGTCCCGCGTCTGTCACGCCATAGCTTTGCGACGGCGGGTTCGACGTTTTCTGTTCTAATCGCCGCAAGCCCGCAACAGCTTGCTCCTGCGAAAACTCCGCCGCGTCAGGAGTTGCTTCGCGCGCCTCAAGCAGAATTCGCGAGTATCGTCGCCGCACCACCTCGGCCATGCTCGCAAAATCGTCTTGGCCTTCGACTGTACGCACTCGATAGCGCCGGTAACAATTTTTGTCCGGCGCGCCGTCACGAAAGCAAACCATCGATGCGACTACGTGGGTCGTAGAAATGTTGGAGATGTCGAAACATTCCATCACCCGCGGCAAGCGCGGGAGATGCAGCGCCTCGCTGAGTGCCTGCAGATCGGACATCGGGTCGATCGCGCTCGGCAAAGTGCCACGGGTGAAACGTCGCGTCTGTCTGGTCGTCTGGCGGACGTCCTCGATCATGTTTCGCAATTCGGCTGCTTTCTCGAAATCCATTTTCTCCGCCGCCTGGCGCATCTGCTCATCGAGCGCATTAATCATTTCCTGCGACTGGCCCTCCAGAAATTCGCACGCCTGAGCGACGCGTTCGCGGTATTGTTCGGCCGTAATTTCGCTCAATCGCACCGGGACCTGATAGGTGGAGGATTTCAACTCGCGCTCACTCGGCGCGCCACGACCAAACGTCAGGACGCCAAATTTCTTTCGCATCAGATTCAGCGTCTGCCGCAACGCGCCCGCGCCCGCGTACGGGCCGAAGTAGCGTGCGTTGTCGTTTTTCTTTAACCGCGTCAGCCGAAAACGCGGCCATTCTTCGGTCATGTCGACCTTGACCAGCAGGAAACGCTTATCGTCCCGAAAGGAAACGTTGTAACGTGGCCGGTATTCTTTGATCAGCTTGCCTTCGAGCAAAACCGATTCCGCTTCGCTGCGAACGACGTGCGTTTCAAAATCCCAGGTCGTCTCCAACATGGCGCGCGTTTTCAGATCGGCCTGCGCCAGTCTCGATGGAAGAAAATAGGAACTGACCCGCTTCCGCAGATCGCGCGCTTTGCCGACATAAATCACCCGATTAAAACGGTCGCGCATCAAGTAGACACCCGGTTTGTGCGGCACTTCGTGCACCTTCGTTTGCAAATCCGGTTTCTGTTTCCTCGCGATGGCCATCAAATCAACGGAAACTGTACGCGCCGCAGGCAAGATCGACAATCGGCGCTAATTCAGAATTTCAGAATTTACGCCGCTCGCCTTCGCGGCAGTGCCGATTGAACCATCATCAATTCGCTCACGTTCTCCGGCGTGAGGAGACCGACCAGGCGTTTCATGCTGTCGAGGACCGGCACCGCCGGGCAATTGCATTCCTGCATGATTCTAAACGCTTCTTCGAAACGTGTACCTGTCGTGACGGTTGGAACATCGCGGCGCATCACGTCGCCTACACGAATCGTCGGATCACTTTTGCGGAGCGCGGCGATCAAATCGTGTCGCGTTAAAATGCCGGCGACGTTTCCGGATTCATCAAGCACGGGAAAATCGTGTTGCGACGTCGCGAGCAATGCATCGACCGCTTCCTCGAGGGTCGCGCTCTCCGGAAGCGACCGAAACTCACGGACCATCGCGCTCGAGACCGGAAACCGCCGGGATACGTCGCGCATTTGGGCCAACGCCGCTTCCTGGGACGCACCGATGTAAACGAACAAGGCGATGAAAAGCAAAAATGGATTCGAGAAAAGACCGATAAATCCAAATATGAACGCAAAGCCCTGGCCGATGCTGGCCGCGATCTGGGTTGCGCGTGCGTAGCTGAATCGCGTGGCGAGTAACGCCCGCAACACCCGCCCGCCGTCCATTGGAAAGGCCGGCAGCAGGTTGAACAGTACCAGCCAAACATTGATCTGAAACAAACTGACCAGCATATCGCCGCTGCGCATCGCGGTCTCCGGTCCGACGTGACCGCGCGCACCGATCACGACATAAAGGCACGCGGCGATGATCACATTAACGAGCGGCCCCGCGATCGCGATCACCAACTCCTGCTTCGGTTCCTCCGGCATTCGTTCCAAGCGCGCTACGCCACCGATCGGCAACAGGGTGATGTCTGGAGTATTAATGCCGTAGCCTTTGGCCGCGATTGCGTGACCGAATTCGTGAAGCACCACGCAAAAAAACAACAGCAGCACAAAAATGGCCGCCCCGGCGGAACCAACCGCCAACCAGCCGATGAGCAGCAAGAACGTGATGTGAATGCGCAACTGGATGCCTGCGACACGGAGAATCGGAATTGACCAGCTCATAAAGTATTGAACCTCGTTCGCTTTTAGGTCGCGCGCCAGCGGTGTTGAAGATGCCGCAGTGACAATTCAAACTCCCCCTAAATGGAAATTGTCGATGTTGCCATTGTTGGTGGCGGACCGGCGGGGGCGAGCTGTGCGGCATTCTGCGCCGCCGCGGGACTTCGCACCTTGGTTCTGGAACGTGAGAAATTCCCGCGCGAAAAAGTCTGCGGCGATTGCGTCAATCCGGCGTGCTGGCCGGTGCTGGAACGGCTCGAGATCGCACAACAAATTCAGGATTCGCCGCATGCTGCGCTCAACGCTGTAGAGTTCATTGCGATCGGTGGCCGAAAATTGCGGATCGATTTCCCGCCAGCCGAGCCCGGCATGATCTCCATCAAACGCAGCGTGTTCGACAATTTGCTTCTCAATCGCGCGCGCGTTTCCGGCGCAGGAATCCACGAGGAGGCAACCGTCGTTTCGATTGCCAGGACTCGCGATCGCGATTGGAAGATCGACATCGTCCGCGAAACATTCCTTGCTCGGATTCTGGTCGGCGCCGATGGACGCAATTCCACCGTCGCGCGCCTCCGCAATTTGCTCCCGCCACCGGAACGCGAGCGAATCGCTCTCGAAGCCCACATTCCGTTGCCCGGCGACTTCGGAAGCCGCATCGTCTTGCAATTTTTGCCCGAAGGTTATTCCGGTCAGGCGCCGGTCAACGATCGCGAGCTCAACCTCTGCCTCGTCGGAACCCCGCCGACGATTTCGTCGCTCCGAACGTGGGCCGAAAAGAATTTCTTTCTTCCGAGCGATCAGCAATGGCGCACAATTACGCCGCTCACGCGCGCGCCGATCCTGGCGGCGCACGAAGACTTATTTTTCATCGGTGACGCGGCGCGTGTGGTCGAGCCATTCACCGGCGAAGGAATTTATTACGCCCTGCGCTCGGGCGAGCTGGCCGCGGACGCGATCATCAAAATCATTCAGGGCGATGATCGACAATCAGCGCGGCGCGAATTTGGGCGCGCCCATTGTGCGATGTATCGGGGCCGGCTTTGGATCAATCAACTCTCGCGCGCCGCAGTATTGTCGCCGAGCACTGCTTCTGCGCTGCTCGAGTTGCCGCTGGTTAACCGAGCAATCCTTCGATCACTGACCAACAAGATTGTCAACGTTGCCTGAGCTAATTTGGCGTGCCGCTTTTATCGTGTTCGACATCAGCATCGCGATCGTCATCGGCCCGACGCCACCCGGGACTGGCGTGATCGCTTTGGCTTTTGGCGCGACTTCATCAAACGCGACGTCGCCAACGAGCCGGTAGCCGCGCTTGTTGGTCTGGTCTTCCACGCGATTGATTCCAACATCGATCACCACCGCGCCCTCGCGAATGTGCCCGGCTTTCACGAAATACGCGCGACCGATCGCCGCAATCAAGATGTCGGCCGAGCGAGTGACGGCTTCAAGATTCTTTGTGCGCGAATGCGCGACTGTGACCGTGGCGTCGCCGTCTTTTGCTTTCTGCATTAGCAAAAGAGCGACCGGTTTTCCAACGATCATGCTTCGGCCGAGAACGACGACGTGCGCGCCGGCGATGCCGATCTTTGACTCGATTAAGAGACGTTGCACGCCAAGCGGCGTGCACGGGACGAAGCCGCTCTCGTCACCAATTGCGAGCTTGGCCACGTTGAGCGGGTGAAAACCGTCCACGTCTTTGGCCGGATCGAGCGCGCGAACGATGGCAGCTTCGTCGATCTGTTTGGGGGGCGGTGATTGAACGAGGATGCCGTGAACTTGGGAATCACGATTCAATTCCTCGACGTGGGCGAGCAACTTACTTTGAGTCGTTGACGCGGGAAGCTCGAGCTTTACGGAGTGCAATCCCAGCTCGCGGCTCATTTTGTCCTTCGAACGAACGTAAGCGCGCGACCCGGGGTCATCGCCGACGAGAACAACCGCAAGTCCGGGGACGATCCCTTTGGATTTCAGCTCCGCGATCTGGGTCCGAAGATCGACATAAACTTTTTCCGCGATCACACGGCCATCGATCAAATTTCCCATGCGTCGAACTTAAATGACTCAGCGCCGCTCAACCAGCGACATCATGGCGTTTTGAAGGCGAAGTCGTTCGGCTTCGAACTCCTCAACGTTAGATGTCGATCTTATTTGCTGCGGCCGGCCGACGATAACACGCACCTCCGCAAAAGGTCGCGGAATGATGAATCGGTCCCAGCTCTTCACTCGCCAGCAGCTCGAGTACTCCAGATTTAGCGGCAGGACGCGCGCACCGGTTTTTTGGGCCAGGAAAATAATGCCCGGACCCACCTCGTAAGCAGGACCTCGCGGACCATCCGGAGTGATCACAACGTCATGCTTGCTGGCAAGCACATTGCTGAGTTGAAGAAGGGCGCTGGCTCCAAGTCGTGAACTGGACCCGCGAACAACGTCGTAACGAAAACGATGAATCGCATCGGCAAGCAGATCGCCGTCGCGGCTGGCGCTGATCAATGCCGCGCCATTGCGGTTTGAAAAGAAACGCCGCAAGACCAACGGAAAGATCAGCAACCGATTATGCCAAAGCCCGCCGATATAATTTTCGTGGACGGGTGCTCCGACGATTCCAGCGCGGTCTTCTAACCGGTAGCGAAGCGTGCGCTCCCAGATTTTTAACAAATAAAATCCGAACGCGATCAGCCATCGCGCGCGCCAGCCCTCGATTTTCAAGGCTTCTTGCGCGCCCCGCGGCGCGGAGTTCGATCGGCCCAGCGAAATGCGCGCGCGCTCGGCAAACCAATTTGATCTAGAATGCGCCAGACAACGGTGTCAACGGCATCGAAAAGCGAACTCGGTCGGCTGTAAAACGAGGGGATTGCGGGGAGCACGATCGCGCCCGCTTCCAGCAAAGTGACGATGTTGCGGGCGTGAATCAAATTCCAGGGTGTTTCGCGCGGGACGAGAATCAGCTTGCGCCGCTCCTTCAAAAAAACATCGGCTGCGCGCAGCAGCGCGGTCTCGCTCGAGCCGGACGCGATGCGGCCAAGAGTCGCCATCGAACACGGGACGATTACCATCGCATCGAAACGCGCCGAGCCGCTAACGTAGGGAACCTTCAGCTCATTCTCGGCATGTTGCGCGATTAATTTGGGAATTTTCAGAGCGCCGAGTTCGTGTTTCGCGACTTGTTTCGCGTGACCGCTCATGACCAGATGAACCTCGTGCGCGCTGGCGTCGATTTGATCAAGCAAGCGTTGCAAGTAAATCGAACCGCTGGCACCGGTAGCGGCAATGACGAGTTTCATTTAGCGACGAGTTTGAATTTAATCGGTAAAGGGGGCAATAAGATACACGATGGTCAAGAAGCTGTTACACACACGGTATCGGGTGAAGGACCTGGAGAAGACGGTAGCGTTTTACAAAGATGTGCTCGGGCTTCAAGAGACGCGGCGACATACCTCCGGACGCGGATCGCAACTGGTTTTTCTGAAAGCGCCAGAAAGCAACGAGGAGATCGAGATTTGCAAATTCGACGAGAGTGGACCAGTCGTGGTCGGCCCAGACCTGACTCACCTCGCGTTCGAGGTGGACGACTTGGAAAATTTCGCGCAGGCAGCAGCGGCGAAGGGCTACCCCCTTTCCGATGGCCCGCACAAGACTTCAGGCGGCAGCGTCATTGCGTTCATTGACGCACCGGAAGGCTACGAGATTGAATTGATCCAGCGTGGCACGGATTTGTAAGCGTCTCTTGCGCGTGTTGACTCTTTATCGCTAATTTCCCGCCCATGAAGCGCTGGAACCGAGTCGGGTTTGTTTTTTGCGCGCTCGGCTTTGCTGGCTTGTGCCTTGCGGCGGAGCCAGCGACGATCTCGCCGGAAGAAAATCCAAATGCGGTCAGGCCAAGCGGAGTTCCGGCGCATCGGCAGCCTTCGAGAGCGAAATCGGCAGCGACCGCGAATTCCGATTCCGACGCGAGCTCGAGCGAAACCCCGCGGCCGCACCGAACGCATCGCCGGACTGCGAAATCGCGCGAAGCCGAGGAGGAGCCGATTCCGACCCAAACGGTACCAGGCTCTGTTCCAAAGACCGGGGCAAGTTCAGTGATCGTGATCAACGCGAGCAATGGTCAGGTGCTTTACGAAAAAAATCCGGACCAAATCCGAGCGCCTGCGAGCACAACTAAGCTTCTGACTGGATTAATCGTGGCCGAGAGCGGCTCCCTGGATCGACCGGTCACGGTCGCCCAAGTCGATACGCTGGCCGAGCCGGTAAAACTCAATATCAAGCCGGGCGAAATTTATCAGCGGATCGATCTGCTTCGGGCGCTGCTCGTGAAAAGCCCAAATGACGTCGCGAGATGTCTCGCCCGCGACAACGCCGGCAGCGTCGAAGCGTTCGCCGAAAGAATGAATCAACGCGCGTTTGCTCTCGGAGCAACACATTCGCATTTCGTGAATCCAAACGGACTACCGGACGCGAGGCAATATTCAACCGCACGCGACTTGGCAACGATCGCGCGAGTCGCGTATGGCAATCCAACGATCCGGTCGATCGTCTGTCTGCCGCAGCTTGTTTTCCGCTATGCGAACGGCCGGACTCGCGAATTGGAAAACACAAACAAACTCTTGAAACGATTGCCGTACTGCAACGGGATGAAGACCGGTTACACCGAAGCCGCCGGCAAGTGTTTGATCGCGAGTGGGTCGCGGCCGGGTAAAGATATTATCGTGGTTGTTCTCGGCGACAGCCACTCGGGAGTGTGGCGGGATGCCGGCAATTTGCTTGCCTGGGCACTCTGGAGTCCATCAGCCGGATGAGCGACTTTTACGCGCGGCAACTCGAAGCTCTCCGCGCGCGTTCGCTAGATCGACAGCTGCGCGAAGTCTCGAGTCCGCAGGGAGCGATTGTCGATCTTGACGGCAAACGGCTGATCAACTTTTCGTCCAACGATTATCTCGGATTGGCAAATGATCCGCGGTTGCGCGAGGCGGCGACAAAAGCGATTGCGGAATTTGGCGTGGGCGCCGGCGCATCGCGATTAATCAGCGGCACGCAATCGCCGCACCTCCGTCTCGAAAATGCGCTGGCGCAGTGGAAAGGAACTGAGGCGGCGCTTTGTTTCAGTAGTGGTTACGCGGCCGCGCTCGGAACAATTCCGGCCCTCGCCGGCAAAAACGACGTCATCCTGCTCGACAAACTGTGTCACGCATCATTGATCGACGCCGTCAGACTAAGCGGCGCGACGGTGCGGGTCTTCCCTCACAATCATCTTGCCAAGCTGAAAAGCCTTCTCGAGTGGAGCGGACGAAATAATCCCGCTGCCCGGGTTTTGATTATCACCGAATCGGTCTTTTCCATGGATGGCGATCGCGCGCCGCTGCGCGAAATTGTCCATTTGAAGAAAAACTTCGGCGCCCAGTTGTTTCTCGATGAAGCACACGCCGTCGGCGTGATTGGGCCGAATGGTCAGGGCCTCGCGGCCGAGGAAAATTTGAGCCAGGAGATCGATGTTCAAATGGGGACTCTGAGCAAAGCGCTCGGAGTGGCTGGCGGTTATATTTGCGGATCGCGAGTTATGATTGAATGGCTGATCAATCGGGCGCGCTCGTTTATCTTTTCGACTGCTCCGCCACCCGCACTGGCAGCGGCCGCGAACGCCGCCATCGATTTTCTGTCCTCGACCGAAGGAGCGGAACGACGGCGCCAACTTTGGCGGAACATCGACATTCTGGCACAAGAACTGTCCATCTGTCCGGTCAGCGCGATCGTTCCGTGGATTATCGGTGATGAAGCGGCGGTCTTGGTCGCGGCGAAAACACTCCACGATGAAGGACTTTTTGTGCCTGCGATCCGTTATCCAACGGTCGCGAAAGGTTCCGCGCGCTTGCGGATAACCGTTTCCGCAGCGCACGAAAAGGCGCAACTACGGTCGCTGGTTGGCGCGCTAAAAAAACTTCCGAAACGAAGCTGAACTCACGGCGTGCCTGATGCCGCTGAATGGCGAAGCAGCGGGCTAGGCATCAAAGCCGGATTTTGCTGAACCGTGTTCGGCGCATTGGCCGGGACGTCCTCCGGACCTTCGGCCGGTGGCGCGGGTTCTCCCGGTGCGCCGGGCTGGGTGGCATTAGTGGCGTGCTTGGCGAGCAAACGCTGCTCGAGAGTTTGATGTGCAGATGTCGTTTGAGAAGTGGTCGAACAAGCCGGCAAAAACGCAAGGCCGAGCAGGCAAAAGGCGATTTCGATTTTCATTGGACCCGAAGAAGCAAGAATAGCGGCGCGTTTAGAATTACTATAATGCGCGCACGATTGGCAAGAACTTTTTGCCTCACAAAAATCGGTCCAAGATCGGCCCCAGCTTTGCGATTGTCGCCTTTGGCCAATGCTTGCGTTCGGTGACCAGCGCATTGTCGAGAGACCGATGTTCCGGCCAATCAGGCTCCTGAGGAATTTTCGGAACCACCTCGACCAACACCCGCTTGGCCGCTTCGGCGTTCGCGATCAAGTGGCCGAACACCGTCTGCGCCGACACCGGCTCTTCCTCTACGTTCCAGGAATCGTAATCGGTGATCATCGCCATCGTTGCCAGCGCGATCTCGGCTTCACGCGCCAGTTTTGCTTCCGGCAAATTGGTCATACCGACAACGTCAAAACCGTTTCTTCGATTTAACTCAGATTCGGCGCGCGTCGAAAACGCCGGTCCGTCCATGTTCACGTAAGTCCCGCCGTTGTGAAGCGTCACTCCGATTTTTTTTGCCGATTCGGCCAACAGCTTTCGCAATTGGAAACTGATCGGTTCGGCAAAGGAAATGTGCGCGACGATCCCTTTGCCAAAAAACGTGTGAGCCGAACGCAAGCTCGTCCGGTCGTAAAATTGCGACGGCAACAGAATGTCGCGCGGCTTATATTTGTCCTGCAAACTGCCGACCGCCGTCACTGCGACAATCCAACGGACGTTGAGCGAACGCAGGGCGTAAATGTTCGCGCGATGATTCAATTCGTGCGGAAGGATGCGGTGCCCGCGGCCGTGGCGCGGCAAAAAATAAACCTGACGGCCGGCGATCCGGCCGCTGATCAGTGTGTCCGAAGGTGGGCCAAACGGCGTCTTAATCCTTCGCTCGGTTGCATCGCGCAATTGCTGCATCTGATACAGCCCGCTCCCGCCGATAATGCCAATCGCCGCAACGTCTTTCTTCATTGGTAAGCCGATTTAATCGGAAGATCGAGCCGTTGAAAACGCATAATCTGTGCGTGGCGAAGGCCGACTGGCAGTGTATTATTTCGCCCTCCGATGCCCAAGTTTTACATCAAGACCTACGGCTGCCAGATGAACGAGCGCGACTCGGAACTGGTTGCGCACTCGCTCATCGCCCGCGGCTACGAACGAGTCGATAGCGAAATCGACGCGGATGTCGTCCTGTTGAACACCTGCAGCGTTCGCGATATGGCCGACCAAAAAGCGCTCGGGAAAATGGGAATGCTCGGCCGCGTCGCACAACGGCGGCCGGACGTTGTTTTCGGTTTTCTTGGCTGCATGGCGCAAGCGCGCGGCGCTTCATTGCTGAAAAACCTGCGGCATGTCGATCTTGTCGTCGGTACGCAAAAGTTTCATCGCGTCGCCGAATACGTGGACGCGGCATTGCAACGAAAACGCGAGCGCGCCATGGACGACCCGCGCTTCTCGATTGTTGACATCGAAGAAGAACGCGGATCGCAATCGACGATTCGAAGTCAGCAGCTAGCTCCGAAGCAGGCGACCGCCTTCGTTTCGATCATGCAGGGCTGCAACATGCACTGCACATTTTGCATTGTCCCGCAAACACGGGGCGCCGAGCGCAGCCGCCCCATCGACGACATTGTTTGGGAGGTTCGCGAGCTGGTGTCGCGCGGCGTGAAAGAGGTGACGTTGCTCGGCCAAATCGTAAATCTCTACGGCCGCCATGAATTCCCGAAGATCGACAATAAGAGCCCGTTCGTGCAGTTGCTCGAAGCTGTCCATGAAATTGACGGGCTTGAACGACTCCGCTTTACCTCACCACATCCGATCGGCTTTAGTGAAGATTTGATCGCCGCCTATCGCCGGCTGCCAAAATTGGCCGATCACCTTCATCTGCCGGTGCAATCCGGTTCGGACGTAATTTTGAAAGCGATGCATCGCGCTTACACCGCCGAGAAGTATATCAATCTTGTCCGCCGGGTTCGCGAAGCCCGAGTGGGAATCTCTATCACCACCGACATCATTGCCGGATTTCCGGGTGAGACCGAAGAAGATTTTCAGCGCACCCGCTCTTTGGTCCAAGAAATCCAGTTCGATAACGCCTTCGTCTTTCGATATTCGCCGCGCCGAGATACACCTGCGGCAGAAATGACGGACCAAATCGACGAGAGCATCAAAGAGCAGCGCAACCATGATTTGCTCGAGCTGGTCAATCAATCGGCCGCTCGGATCAATCAGGGTTTGGTCGGGCGAACCCTGGAAGTGCTTTGTGAAGGCCCGAGCAAGACAAATCCGTCGCGTCTGATGGGACGCACGCGCACGAACAAGATTGTGCTCTTTGAAGGTTCGGACGAACTGGTCGGCGAACTGGTCGAGGTTCGAATCGCCCGCGCAACCGGGTTCAGTCTCTACGGAATGCT
This sequence comes from Chthoniobacterales bacterium, assembly GCA_035315805.1. Lineage (GTDB taxonomy): Bacteria > Verrucomicrobiota > Verrucomicrobiia > Chthoniobacterales > UBA10450 > AV40. The sequence goes on along the minus strand of DATFXN010000052.1, from coordinate 39,817 downwards.
TCTCACGACCCATGCGCGCCTCGCGGCAGCGGCACCATGATTTACCATTTGTCGCTCCAAACCGGTGGTTTTGTCGCGGGAATTGCTTTGATTCTCCTTAGCCTGCCAGGATTGGTGAAGCCGGGACCAGTCCAAGACTGGTTAAAACGCTTTCCGCGTTCCGGAAGCGCAGGCATTGTCCTTCTCACTCTCATTCTGCTCTGGTCTTTCTGGTTGCTGGCCACCATGGAGATGGGCGAATTCGCCAGCTTTCGGCGTCCGCTGCTGATAGTGCTTCCGATTGGTTACGTGTTAGTGCTGCGATTCGTCGAAGAATTCCTCGCCGTTCGCGCGCTTGGCATTTTGTGTCTGCTCGCCGCCGAACCGCTTTTAGAGGCCGCTTTCTTTCGTTACGAAACCAGTCGCTTGTTCGTAACTGTGTTTGCCTACTTGCTGATCGTCGCCGGTCTTTTTTGGGTAACGATGCCTTACTTGCTGCGCGACCAAATAAATTGGAGTGCCTACAGCAATGCGCGCTGGCGCGCGCTTCACGGAATTGCGGCGGCTTATGGTCTGACCATTCTCGCCTGCGCCTTCACCCGATACTGATTGTGCGTTGAACAGCATTCTTCTGATTCGCGGCGGCGCGATCGGCGATTTCATTCTTAGTCTTCCGGCGTTGAAAGCATTGCGCGACGCTCATCCGAGTGCGCACATTGAGATTCTTGGTTATAAGCACATTGCGGTGCTTGCTGAAAAACGGTTCTACGCGCAGCGGGTCCGCTCCATCGAATCGGGGCAGTTGGCGAGATTTTTCGCCAAGGACGCAGACTTGCCTGCAGAACTTGCACGTTATTTCGCGAGTTTCGATCTGATCCTGAGCTACCTCTACGATCCTGATTCGATCTTTCAAACCAATTTGAAACGGACCGGAGCTCAAAAAATCGTGGGCGGCCCCGCCAAGATCGACAGTCACTCGCACGCGGCCCAACAGCTCGCGCAACCAATCACAAAACTAGGCCTGCGGGTTTCCGACTTTGCGCCGAAACTTTTTCCATCGAACGAAGATCGACATCGTGCGACCGAATATCTCGCTGGATTGACTCCGCCGATCATTGCGTTTCATCCGGGAAGTGGCAGCGAACGGAAAAATTGGCCGTTCCAAAACTGGACTACCCTCGGCAATCATTGTCTCCAAGGTTCTGTCGGTTCGCTCTTGATCGTTTCTGGCGAAGCCGACGAACATCAAACCAGACAACTCAAATCAGTCTGGCAAGACTCGCGAGTGCGCTTTGCCGAGAGTTTGCCGTTACCGGACCTGGCCGCAGTTGTTGCGAAGACCACCTTTATCGGGCACGACAGCGGCATCTCTCATTTGGCCGCAGCGGCCGGTGCGAATTCCATTTTGCTCTTCGGACCGACTGATCCGGCAGTTTGGGCGCCGCGGAATGAAAACGCGCGGGTGATTCGCGCGCCGGATGGAGATATGCGACGCCTCGATGTCGGTCTTGTGCGCGATGCGCTCGCTCAAGAGCTGATGCGCATCGGCATCAGCACGTAAAGAAACGGTGTCTGAATTTTCAAAACACCGGGGCTCATTTCGTCGATAAGATCGAAAAAGACTTCGTCCTCGGTCAGATTCCGGAGCGGGGCCATGAGAAATTCCGGATTGAAGGCAATCGAAAAGTCGCGCCCTTTGTATTGCACCGGTAGTGATTCCTTGGCTTCGCCGACCTCCGGCGTGTTAGCGGTGATATCTATGTTGTTCTTGCCGAAATTGAGTTTGATCGAATTCGATTTCTCGCTCGCTAAAAGCGAAACACGACGGAGTGAATTCAAAAACGTCTCGCGCTCGAGCGTCACGCGTTCTTTCGCTTCTGCCGGAATGACCTGTTTGTAATTCGGGTAATTCCCTTCGATCAGCTTCGAGACCAGGAGCGTCTTGTTTAGATCGAACGCGATTTGCCCGCTGGCTACGCTCATTTTCACATCGCCATCGTCGGTGAGCAGCCGTTGCAATTCAGTTACGGCCTTGGTCGGAACAATGATGTCCGCTTCCTGACTCCGCGGTATCTCCAGCTCAATGTCGACCATCGCCAGCCGTCGCCCATCGGTCGCGACCAGGGTGAGTTTATTCTCCTTCATGCTGAACAGGAGACCGTTTAGAACGTAACGCGTTTCGTCGGTCGAAATGGCATAAGAGGTCTTGCGCACGCCATCGCGCAAATCTTTCTGCCGGATCGTAACCACCTTGGCATCTTCGAATTTCGGCAGCGGCGGAAATTCCTCCTCCGGTAGGCCCAAGATTTTGAAGAAACTCTGGCCGCTGCGGATTGAGGCTGCATTTTTTCCATCGACATCGATCTGGATCTCACTCGACGGCAGCTCGCGCACGATGTTGAAAAGCCGCCGTGCGGGAAGCGTCGTCGCCCCCTCCTTCTCCACCTCCGCTTCGAAGCTCCCCCGGACACCGACATCGAGGTCGGTGGTCGTCAGACGAACTTCGCCGTCACCCGCCTGGAGCAGGACGTTGGACAAAATCGGAAGCGTAGTCCGCGTGCTGACGACGTTTTGGACCTGTTGCAAACCTTCGAGCAGCTTTTCTTTAGTGACGCTAAACTTCATGAATGAGAAATCTGCCTAAGATGTTAGGCGTACGTTGCTATTCGGCAACCGCAAAGTCTTGTGCGCTAAGATCGACAAGTACACTCAGCGTTGCAAGGAGCTGTCGATAAACGAAATCGTCTGCCGAATGCTGTCCTGCTCCTTAATCCGCTTTTTCACCAGCTTGCACGCGTGCAGAACAGTGCCGTGATCGCGTCCGCCAAAGGCATCGCCGATTTCATTGAGCGACGATTTCGTCAATTCTCGCGCGAGATACATCGCGACCTGTCGTGGAAAGGCGATGCTGGCCGGCCGGCGTTTGCTCGTCATGTCCGCCAAGCGAACATCGAAATGCTCAGCCACTTTGCGCTGAATCTGTTCGATCGTGATTGAACTCCGTGCTTCTTCCTGCAAAATGTCCTTGAGCAAATGCTCGATCACTTCGCGAGTCAGCTGCTTTCCGCTGAGCGATGCGAATGAAGCCACTCGCATGAGCGCGCCTTCCAGCCGCCGCACATTGCTGCGAATGCGGCTGGCGAGGAATTCAAAAACTTCGTCCGCGAGCTTTATCTGCATGCCGCGCGCTTTTTTCCGGAGAATGGCGAGCCGCGTCTCGATTTCCGGCGGCTGCAATTCGGCCGTCAAACCCCATTCAAAGCGCGAAACCAAGCGATGCTCGAGATTGGCAATCTCTGAGGCCGGCCGGTCGCACGAGAGAACGATTTGTTTGTGGCCGTCAAAGAGCGTGTTGAACGTATGAAAGAATTCTTCCTGCGAGCGTTCCTTGCCGGCGAGAAATTGAATGTCGTCGATACAGAGGAGATCTGCCTGGCGATAGCGTTTGCGGAATTTGACCAGATTATTGTGCTGGATCGCATCGATGAATTCGTTGATAAAAAGTTCGCTCGAAAGATAAATCACCTTGGTGTTTTTCTTTTTCGTCAGCACGTACTGGCCGATCGCCTGCATCAGGTGCGTTTTACCAAGACCGACGCCACCGTAAATGAAAAGCGGATTGTAGGTACGCGCCGGAGCCTGCGCCACCGCCAGAGCTGCCGCGTGCGCGATTTCATTGTTCGGTCCAACAACGAACGATTCAAAGGTGTTGCGCGGATTCAGCCCAACGGAAACGCTGCTCGGTTTCGCATCCCGGCCAGACTCGCTTTCCTTTGAAATGCCGACCGTTTCAAGGTCTTCGACCGGGGATTCGGAACAAATAAATGTGATTTCGCGCGGCTCGCCGAACGCGGTTACGACGGCCGCTTGCAGCGCCGTCATATGGTTACTCTCGATCCAATACTGGTAAATATTGTTCGGTACTCGGAAGCTCAGGGTCTTGTCCGTCGCGCTCACCAATTCGACTGCCGAAAACCAACGCTTAAAAGTGTCCGCACTAACATGAGGTTTTAGAGCGGCCGACAATTTCTGCCAAAGTTGGCTACATTTCTGGTCCATAGGGGACTTGTTAACAGTGTTACACAATCGCCATAATGGCGGCTAGAGAAGGAATCTCGCGCTTAAGATGGGAACGACGCTCCGCGAACATCGCTCCCATTTGCAGCGCTAAAACCCGCGCAAAAGCACAAAAATCCTCCAAATACGAGGGGAAAGCGGCCCTCACCTTCCGCGCAAGAGAACCTCGCGAGCCTTGATCGACATCTCTTTTACTTTTTCGATTTAACGGGGTTAAGGCCTTACTCATTCTTGGGAATTAATGGCTCTTAAACATGTTCACACCTTATTCACACGTGCCTCTCCTTCGCTCCTGCCGCTGGCTTGAGATTAGAAATCAGCTGCAACGACGACAAGAAAAAATCTGAACTTTATTTTTCTTTTTCGATCAAAAAACTCTTGACTGAAATACCAAAACAAGCGTGTCCCCAAGCAATAAGAATTTCCCGACGCTGAAAACGCGTGATGGCCCCTGCGATCAAGGGCATTTTCTTTGCAGCGGCACCGCTTTATTGTCCTTCGGCCTCTTCCATTCAACATGCGGCGCGTTCTGATTGCACTTTTTCTAATCTTCATCCCCGCAACCCCGAAAGCTTTCGGGGTTGAAGAATTGCTGCCCCCGTTTGGATTTCGCTGGAACGACCCGATGTCGCGCGTCGAAGCCGTCCTCAAAGGAGCGAAGGCGACCATTGTTTCGCGCGAGAGGAAAGAAAATCGCGAAGTCTGGACCGTGGAAGGTCTCGTCCATCCCGGTTTGAAACGAACGGTCTTCACTTTCAAGAGCGGCGCGCTCTTCGGCGTTGAATTGCAATACGAATATCCCGGCTGGTCGATTGAGCGTTACAACGAGCGAATGGGCGAGATCCGCCGCTACTTCGACGCGAAGTACGGAACCGGAAAATTAGTTTCGCGCACGCGCGACACTGATTCCGATGTCATCCAGACCCTTGTTGGTTACCAATGGACCATCGGCGCAACCATGCTCGAGCTCTTTTATTTTTCCGCGCAGCACGACGAGCTCGTTTTCCGCACAATCTCCGTCGACTACAAAGCGCTCTGACTCAGAGTGTGGTTTCCGCTACTGCGCGTTCTCGATGTTTGATGCCGCGCTGCGTTTCTTTTTGCAGCCGCTTCAGCCTGCTCGACAAACTCGTCTTTGCCGCCGAGCTCATCCGGTCAATGAAGAGAATTCCATTGAGGTGATCAACCTCGTGCTGAATTGCACGCGCCAGAAATCCAGTGGTTTCGATTTCAATCGGCTCACCTTCCAAATTCTGCGCTCGGACACTAATTGACTGCGCCCGTTCAATTTCGCCGGTGATTTCCGGAAAGCTTAAACATCCTTCCGTCCCCATTTCCGTCTCATTGCCCAAATCGATTTGCGGATTTATAAGCGCCAACGGCATTGCTGTTTTTGGATCCATGATCTCGCCATTCAGTTTCATCGTGCTCGGCCGATCCTGGACCTGCGAAACGTCGATCACAGTCAGCTGAAGCGGCTCGCCGATTTGTTGCGCCGCCAGCCCGACGCCGTTCGCGGCGTGCATCGTTTCAATCATGTTCTCCGCCACCTCGCGAACGCGATCGTCGATCTTCTCAATCCGTTTCCCTTTCGCCCGCAGAGTCGGGTCGCCATATTGCAGAATCGACAATCTCATTTTTCGCCGCGAGTAAATGCCGGCAAATTTTTCACTCCAGCGAGCTTCAACGCGTCCATTACTTTCACAATCGTTCCGAACGATGCTTTCTTGTCGGCCTGCAACGCGAGCGTACTCCGGCGCGTGTCGGATAAATTTTTCACCGCGCTCTCCAGTTCTTCCACCGCGACCGTTTTCCCATCCAGTTTGACCCCGTCGTTTTGATCGACAGTCACGATGGCGTGTTCGAGTTCGGCTGGCGCGTTCGTCGCGGTTTTCGATTCCGGCAAATTAATCTGCACTTCGGGCTGATCTCTTTTGAAGGTGGTCGAAACGACAAAGAAAATGAGCAGGATCGTCAGAATATCGACCAGCGAAACAATGATGATCGAAGGCGCGCGCCGCTTACGGACTGCAAATTTCACAGATGTCGATCTTGCTTCACGCCATCGGCGCGATTTCGGGCGTTGCCGGCTCGGCCGGAGTGACTGGCTGAGCTGGAATTTGTTGATGCTTCGCTCTGCCGGCGACCCGGCCGTAATAACATTTCGAAAGCAGATCGGTCACCAGCGATTCCATTTCCACTGAGAGCACCTCAACCTTTTTCGAGAAATAAACGAACGCGACCAAACTCGGCACGGCGATGCCCAGACCGAACACGGTACAATTAAGCGCTTCCGAAATTCCGCGCGCAATCTGTTTTGGGTCGGCTGAACCGGCGCTCACACCAAGACTGGCAAAAACATGCACCAAGCCAGAGACAGTGCCGATCAGTCCGATCAACGGCGCAATACCGATGATCACTTCCAACACAACGAGTCCGCGCTCCAACCGCACCATTTCATGACGCGCGCGGGTTTGCACCGCCTCCACATTTTCCGCGCGCGGCCAACGCAAATGCGCCAGCGCGACCCGCACAATTCGGGCCAGAGACGAGCTGTCGTGCTGGACAATCCGGAACAATCGTTCCGGGTTGCCGCCCGGTGCCAGCCGCTCCATTTCGCTCTCGATTGTCAACGGGAGCACATTTTTTTCCCGCAACGCGAGCGTTCGCAAAAGGATGACTGTGAGCGAAACGATCGAGCAGACCAGCAACGGCCACATGAAAACGCCGCCCTTGGCGAAGAATCCGGCAATGGTTTGGAAAACGTCGAGCATCTAAACAGAAATCATCGGTTGCTGAACGTTGTAAACGCAATTTCGCTTTCTAGACCTTCCGGCGGCAGCGCGCTCGCCACCTCTTCAGGAATCGGTGGTAACTTCGAATCGAGAATCGCTTGCAGGCAGACGTTGGCAAACGCTTCGTTCGAATCGTTGCTAATCACTTTGAGATTCTTTATCTGTCCCGCCCGGTCCACCCAAAAGCTAACACGCGTTGTCCCGAGCTTAACCAGATCCGCCTTTTCCTCGATGTAGGCATACCAATGCGAACCAATCGCATCGAAAAGGATTTTTTGGTAACGGCCGAGTGGCGTGCCAACTGCGTTGACGCGTGACGCGCCTCGATTGGTGATCGCCCCGGAGAGTCGTGTTCTTTCTTTGTATGGTTGATAGGAAGACGCGACCTGCTGCGGCGTGCTGGCGACGCTCGGACGCGGCGTTGGAGTCGAAGTTAACATCGCAAACTCTTCCGACTTCGAAATTGGCGTGGGCTGCGCGCTTGGCTGCGGACTCGCCGATTGTTGCGGCGCGACGCTCGGCTGCGGCTGCGCGCCTTGTTGGGCCAACGACGCAGCTTGGGAATTCAGATCGAGTTTCGTCCGCTCGCTTCCCTCTTGCGACGGCAACGGCATGCTGCCAGTCGCCGGTTGTTCGCTCGCCGCGATCGAGTTGGCGTTTGATTCGAATGTTTGTTCTTTCGGCTTCTCGGAATTCGTTTCCTCGTTTGGAACAAAGACCGTGTTCTTCTGCGGCGTCGGCGCAAGATCGACAAACGTTAGTTCGACCGGCTTCTCGTCTTCGGTCACCGAGAACGGCGTGTAAAGGAGACCGCCAAACACCGCGAGCGAATAGCCAATCACTAGATGAATACCGAGCGCAGCCAGCAGCGCCCAAAGAATCTTGCGCGCCTCCGCTTTCCGCTCGGCCGCATCGTCCGCGGAATGGCCGATGATGAACTCCGCCGTGGTCATGAATTGAGAATCGAAAACATTATCTCAGGCCCGAGCCTTTGTCATGGAGGGATGACCTCTGTGTCGTCCCAAATTTCCGCCCCGTCCCTCCGGTCTCTTACTCATCCTCGCGTGATGAAACAAATATTGCTGCGCGTAGCCCCCATGGTCGCCGAAGTATTTCTCTGTGAACGCCTGGAGCCGCGCCGCGTTCAATCTTGGCGCCCGGGGAAAATATCTTTCCCGGAGCACCCGCTCGATCCAGACATCGATCGGGAAGGCACGAAAACGCTCGTAGGCAAAGAGCATCACACAATTAGCAACCTTCGCGCCCACGCCCGGCAGCTCGCCCAAACGCACCCGAAGATCGAGATCGGACAGCTGCGCGAGTTTCTCAAGATCGACACTGCCGACCGCGACCAGACCCGCCGTTGTCAGCAGATTTTTGGCACGATAACCAAGCGCGCACTCGCGCAATTCCTTTTCTGAAGCGCTCGCCAGTCGCTCCGCTGACGGAAATGCGTACACGACGTAATCGCCGATGTTGCGCGCTTCGCCGAAACGCTCGCGCAGCCTCTTCGAGATTTGCCGAATGTGCGCGACCTGTTTCATGGACGAGCAAATGAAAGTTGCGAGACATTCCCATTTCGGCTGACGAATGATCCGTAGCCCACGACAAAATTCCTTTGCCGCGTTCATCACCGGATCGGACGGAAACGACGCGCAAATTGCCGCCAACCGATGATCGAGCGCGAAATATTTGTGCGCGAGATCTTCCCGTTCGCCGGCCACGAACAACAAATCGCCGCGTTGCTCGACACAAACTGCGCGGTTTTCGATTGTCCCGACAAATCCATGGCTGGCTTTCTCCCAATGAAAGACCTGGCCGGAATCGAGCGTCATCGCCAAATCGAAATCGGGTGCCAGAATTTCTGTGAGTTTCATTGGTGATCGAGCAGTCCCTGCTCGATGCTAAAATTACGCGGCAAGGCCGCCATTAACTAACATCGCGCGACGGAGCGCGCGATCCACCTTGCACGTTCCCAAAATTCTGTCACCTAAGATCGACATCATGGACGGGCGGCTGGCGATCGACAGCGGAGTTCTCCTTCTCTATTTCATCGTCATCATCGGAATCGGGCTCTACATGGGCCGGCGCGAACGCGACCTAGCCGATTTCGCGCTCGGGCGGCGACAAATTCCGTGGTGGGCCGTGCTCGCTTCGATCATCGCTGCCGAAACGAGTGCCGGAACATTCTTCGGCACGCCGGGCGAAGGCTTCGCGCTACGTAATTACACTTACATCCAACTCGCGTTCGGAACGATCCTCGCCCGTATCCTCGTCAGCTACATTTTCATCAAGCCGTACTACGACTACAAAGTTTACTCAATTTACGAATACCTGACGGCGCGATTCGGAGTCGCAACGAAGAACGCCGCGTCAGTCGTGTTCATGTTCACCCGGGTGCTGGCGTCCGGCGCGCGCCTTTATGTCGCCGCAATCGCACTCGTGCTCGCCTACAAAATGGTCCGCGGCGTCCGACCCGACCAAACGCAAACGCTTTTCATCTACATCAGTTCGATCACCGCGCTCGTAATTCTGACTGCGATTTATACGACCCTCGGAGGAATCAAAGCAGTCGTCTGGACCGATTTTATCCAGGCTTCCATCATGATCGGCAGCGCCCTCACCGCGCTTGGACTTCTCTACTTCGCGATTCCCGGCGGCTTCCACGAAATTGCCGCGCGCCACGGCGGATTTCACTTTTCCGATTTCATCACCACCGGTCTGACTTCGCCCCAGGTCGGCTGGCAACGGATCAAAGGTATGTTTGAAATCGAGTATACGATTTTCGCCGGGCTGATCGGATCGACATTCATCACCATGTCAACGCACGGCACCGATCAAGACATGGTCCAACGGATGTTGACGGCACCGGACATTCGTCGCAGCCGCCGGTCCGTTATCATGTCGGGTCTCGCAGACATTCCAATCGTGCTCACTTTTTTGAGCATCGGGATTCTGCTCTGGACCTATTATCAAGTTCATCCCGAGCCGAATCTCCCCAACTCGCAGGAAATCTTTTGTCATTTCATTCTGAACAAAATGCCAGTGGGTCTGCGCGGGTTGCTCATCGCCGGAATCTTCGCCACCGCCATGGGCTCGCTCAGCACCGCGATCAACGCGCTGGCTACGAGTTTCACCCGCGATTGGTACGAGCCTTACATCAATCCAGGATCAACATCGGAACAAAGCCTGCGCGCAGTCCGCTGGGCGACGGTCTGGTTCTCGATCCTGATGATCGCAGTTGCCTCGACAACGTCCTATCTGGTCATCGTCCATCCGAATGTCCGCATCATTCCAATCGTGCTCGGCATCTTCGGCTACACCTACGGCTCGCTCCTCGGCATTTTCCTCTGCGGAATTTTCACAAAGCAGCGCGGAAACAATCGGGGCAACCTCATTGCCATGGTCATCGGCTTCGTTGTCGTTGCCATCCTTAGCGGATTGCCGAACAACATCGCCGGACTTTTTGGAGAGAAGATTTACGCGCAACCGAACTGGCTGCCGGTGATGGAGTTTCCCTGGTGGATCTGCTTCGGAACGATCGTCACTTTTTTGGTGGCGATTCTCTTCCGGACTGGCCGCGAGCATCATCCGCCGGTTGCTGAAATCTAGTGTTGTGCAGAAATTACATCGACATGCCTCGCTAATCACTTGATGCCAACAGCATTCTCTCTTACACAACCCTCAACCACGGGAGTCACATGCCTCACGTCGTGACCGACAAATGTAACGGATGCAAATTCACCGACTGCGTAGAGGTGTGCCCGGTGACGTGCTTCTACGAACTGGAGAAGCAGGTGGTCATTCACCCAGAGGACTGCATTGATTGCATGGCATGTGTAGAAGTTTGCCCCGTCCATGCCATCTATGCGGAGGCGGACCTTCCACCGGAGTTCAGCAAAGATATCGAGTTTAACGCAACCCAGGCGCACCAAATCAAAGATTCCGGCGCGGACCCAATTACAGCGAAGAAGGAGGCATTGCCCGGCGCGCTGGAGCGAAAAAAAGCGCTCGGCTATTGAACGGCGCGCGTCTCGTTATGGCTTCTTCTCCGAGGCCAGTTTGATGGAGAGTTCGCGCAGCTGCCGCGGATCGATATCGGCTGGCGACTGTGTCATCAAATCCATTCCCCGATTGTTTTTCGGGAACGCCATCACGTCGCGGATCGTTTCCGCGCCGCAGATCAGCATGACTAGACGGTCCAGGCCAAGCGCGATTCCGCCATGCGGCGGCGCGCCGAGCCGCAACGCGCGGAGCAAATGACCGAACTGTGATTGTCGAGCTTGCGGACTGATCCCGAGCGCTTCGAACATTTTTTCCTGCAACTTCGGCTCGTGGATTCGCATGCTGCCCCCGCCAATCTCAACGCCATTGAGCACGACGTCGTAGGCTTCCGCTCGGATCTCGGAGAACTTGTTTTTGTCATCGAGTAACGCAACGTCCTCGGCCTTCGGCCGCGTGAATGGGTGATGCATGGCGTTCCACTTGTTTTCCTCGGCGCTCCAGAGCAAGAGAGGAAAATCGTAAACCCACAAAAAGTCCCAGATTTCCTTCTCCGGAATTAACTTTTGAATTTCGGCGACGCGCAGCCGAATTCGACCAAGCACTTCGCACGCGATCTCCCATTTGTCAGCGCCGAACAAGACCAAATCGCCTTCTTCGATCTTTAATTTCGATTGCAGCGCTTTCTTTTCTACGTCGCCGAAAAATTTCACGATCGGCGATTTCCATTCGCCGTTCTCGACCTTGATGAAGGCGAGACCTTTGGCACCGAAAACCTTTGCGGTTTCGGTCAGCTCCTCAATTTGTCCAGTCGTGATTCCGGCAAAACCCTTGGCATTGATCGCCTTCACCACGCCGCCAGCGTCGAGCGCGCCACGAAAGACCTTGAAATTGCTGGACCGAAAATCATCGCTCAGATCCACAAGGTCGACACCGAAACGGCGATCGGGCTTGTCGCTGCCGAATCGGCCGACTGCTTCGCGATAGGGCAGCCGGTCGAACGGCGTCTTGATTTCGATCCCTTTTGTCACCTTGAAAATCGCCGCTAACATTCCTTCGGTCACTTTGAAGATGTCGTCGGCCGTCACGAACGAGGCTTCGATGTCGATCTGCGTAAACTCGGGCTGGCGATCAGCGCGGAGGTCTTCATCGCGAAAACATTTCGCGACCTGAAAATATTTTTCGACGCCGGCGACTTGGAGCAGCTGTTTGTATTGCTGCGGCGCTTGCGGAAGGGCGTAAAATCTTCCGGGGACGAGCCGGCTCGGAACTAGAAAGTCTCGCGCACCTTCTGGCGTGCTCTTGGACAAGATCGGCGTTTCGATCTCGATGTAACCTTGCGAGTCGAGAAAATCGCGCGTCGCTTTCGCGGCGCGGTGGCGTAAGCGCAGGTTGCGTGAGAGTTCCGGCCGCCGGAGATCGTAATAACGATAAGTCAGCCGCAAGTCTTCGTTGTGGATCTCGGCGTCGATAGGAAACGGCACATCGTCCGCGCGATTCAGAATTTTTAGCTGGCTCGGAATTAATTCGATGTCGCCAGTCGCAAGCTTTGGATTTTCGGTTCCAGGAACGCGCGGAGCGACTTTGCCAGCAACCTGGATCACATCTTCGCTGCGCAAGCCGTGCGCTTCCCTTGCCAGCGCCGCATTCTCTTCCGGCCGAAAAACAACCTGCGTGATTCCTTCGCGATCGCGTAGATCAATGAAAATCACTCCGCCATGATCGCGCGAGACATGGACCCAACCGGCAAGGCTGGCGGCCTTGCCGATGTCGATCTTGCGAAGTGAATTGCAATCGTTCGTCCGGTACATGGTCAGGCGAAGTCGGAGACCTTGAAGAATTTTGCGACGCTGTCCAGCAGCGCGTCACTCGCGATCAAGGATTCTTCACGCGTCTGGAGATTTTTGGCTTTCACCTGCGGCCATTCGTCGCCGTAGAGCAATGCGAGCCGCGCGCCGGCGTTTTCGGCGTTTTGAAATTGTTTCGCGACCTTGTCGGCAGTCAGCGGGTAATCGACCCGATAACCGCGGTCGCGCAGCTCCTGGATTCGCTCGAGCGCATCGGCGCGGCGTTGTTCCTTGGCAACGACAACATAAATGTCAATCTTGTTTTGCTCTTTCCCGGCCGCTTCGAGTTTCTCCCGCGCTGCAGTCCGATCGCGAATCAATTCGCCGAGAACAACGTCGCCCATCGCGAAACCGAGCGCGGGAATTGCAACCGCGCGGTCGCTGAGTTGCGAGATCAAGTTGTCGTAGCGGCCGCCGCCAGCGATCGCGCGCAATTTTCCTGCGCGATCGAAGACTTCAAAGACCGTTCCGGTGTAGTATGCAAGCCCGCGCACGATGCGAACATCAACATCGACGAAGCGGGCGAGGCCGCGTGCGCCGAGTCCGTCAATCAACCGGTCAAGCTTGGTGCTCCGACCGCCCTTATCGAAAATCGAAAAGACTGGTCCCGCGAGCTTGCCAAGTTTCTCCTCCGTTTTCTCGCGCGGTTCACGACCTGATTTGTCAATCGTTTGCAGAACTTCCTCCCAACGTTCGGTTGGAAGTTTTTGCTGCCGCAGAAAATCAGTCCAGAACTCGCGGTCGCTAATCCGAACGACGAAGTCTTTTTCAGTCAATCCAAACGCGCGCAAGATGTCGACGCAAAGGGCAACCAGCTCGATGTCCGCGGCGAAATCGCTTTCGCCGATGATGTCGCAGTTCAATTGATAGTGCTCGCGCAACCGGCCGCGCTGTTGTTTTTCGTAGCGGAAGAATTGGCCGATGGAAAACCACTTGAGCGGTTTTTTGAATGCACGCTCGTGCGCTGCGACGACCCGGGCGAGCGTTGGCGTGAGCTCGGGACGCAGTGAGACTTCGCGGTCGCCTTTATCGGTGAAATTGAAAAGTTGATCGACAATCTCGGCGCCGCTCTTTTTGCGGTAAAGATCGGTCGGCTCGAGAACCGGTCCATCCCATTCGACAAAACCGTAGCGTCGAGAGACTTCGCGCCAGCGCGCAAAGATGTAATTCCGCGCCGCACAATCATCCGGCAAAAAATCGCGATATCCTGGGAGCGGTTGCATGATTTCAGAAACCAATCGCGCACCGACGCACGAAACAAGTTTGCGGTCGAATAAAGAGCCGCCCCGATGAGTCCAACCTATCTACAACAACGAGCATTGGTTAACCAAAGCAGAGGACAACTATGAAACAAACGAGATTGCTAAAAATATTCGCCATCGTTTTTGCACTGGGGCTGAGCGCCGCTTTTGCTCAAACGACGATGACAACCACAACAACGAACCCTGTGACCGGAACAACGACCACGGAAGCGTCAACCACGACCGCCACAGGAACCATCACGACTTACACACCGGGCACCGATTATATCATGTTCCGAGCGGGCACGACCGGGACACCGGTGCGGTACTATTACACCAAAGACACAACTATTCTTGACCCCGAAGGCCAGGTTGTGACTTGGTCGGCTGTTCGCCCGGATCTACCCGCCACCGTTTATTATGTCCGGGAAGGCGACCGCATGATTGTGCGGAAGGTCGTCCTGAGTAACCCGGCGGCGGTGATCGAAAAGAAAGAAACTACGACCACGACAACTACCGAGAGGCCGTAATCGAAATCGTTAGTTGCTTAAGATTCGAGCGCTCGCGAAGAAATTCGCGGGCGCTTTTTTAATCGTCGTAGCCACGCGGAAATTTTTGGTGCCAGTTCCATGCGCTCTCGATGATCGCATCAAGCGATTGGAACTGCGGTTTCCAACCAAGCCCAGCTTTGATCTTCTTCGACGAAGCAACTAGCCGCGGCGGATCGCCTGGGCGGCGCGGCTTTTCCACGATGTCGATCTTGCGGCCGGTGATTTTGCGGCAGCAATCGATGACTTCGCAAACGCTCGAGCCACCGCCGGTGCCTAGGTTGTAAAAATCGCTCTTGGCCGAATCGAGCGCGAGAATGTGGGCGCGAGCGAGATCGATAATGTGGATGTAGTCGCGAATGCAGGTGCCATCTGGCGTCTCGTAATCAGTCCCGAAGATTTCGACGTGCGGTTTTTCGCCAAGCGCGACCTTGAGCACGTTCGGAATTAGATGCGTTTCGACGCGATGGTCTTCACCGAATTTTGCCGACGCACCGGCGGCGTTGAAATAGCGGAGCGAAACGAACTTCAATCCGTGGATATCGCCGTACCAGCGCAAAATTTTCTCGAATGCCAATTTCGATTCGCCATACGGATTGATTGGTCGCAGCGGCGTTGTTTCATCGATCGGCAGGCGATCGGGCGGACCAAAGATCGCGCAGGTTGATGAGAAGATCATTTTCTGGACGCCGGCCCTGGCCATCGCATCCAGCAAATTGAGACCATTGGCGACGTTGTTTCGAAAATATTTCGACGGATTCAGCATCGACTCACCGACCAGCGCATTCGCCGCAAAATGCATGACTGCGTCGGGCTTTTGCTTCGACAGCGCCTTTTCAATCGATTGTCGATCTTGCAAATCACCTTCGACGAACTCGGCGCGCGAATCGATCGCGCGGCGATGGCCTTCGCTCAGGTTATCGAAGATCGCGACGCTGTGACCTTCATCGAGCAATAATTCGGCACAAACACTCCCGATGTAACCGGCTCCGCCGGTAACGAGAATTTTCATTCCCGGGAAAATCGGCGGGCTGCGCCGTTAATCAATCCAAAGTGCGGCTGGCAGATGTCTTGGCCGAGGCCTGAGCGGAGGCAGAAACAGCGCGAGTCCTGGAAGAGGGAGTCTTCTTTTGCAGCGAGGCGATCATGCGCCGGGCTGTCTCATGTTTCGCCCGAGGCCCGAGAATTTTGAGGCTCTCTTGTTCCGAGCCCCATTGCAAAATGTCGATGTCGACATTGCGCACGCCCCAGCGTTTCATCTCGAGCTTGGTCGGCTTGTAAAGATCGATGGTGCTCGTGCCGATAAGGGCTGTTCCGTAATCATCGATGATGTATTCCTCTTGCGTGCTGCAAACTCTAAACCGCGTCCCCAGCGGGAAACGCGACCAATCCGAGGCCGCGCTCATTACGTGGCGACCGGACAAATACTTGCCGAGCGCGTTTTTGCGTCCGCCCTTTTCAATTTGGGTGTAAGCGGTAGTACGAACATCGGACATGCGGCCGAGATGAGAGTTTGCCGCTGCGACGGCAGCGAGAGGCTTCTGGACGGCAGCCTGCTCGGCGCAGCCGACCAGAAAACAAATAACACCAAGAGCTACTGCCAGGTTAAGGCTTTTCACACTCCAAACACCGCGCCCTTGGATAGCATTGAACTTCCGCCAGGCAAGTATTTATTTCCGGAAACCAAATATCTGACGCGGGGCGACACGCCCTATTTTGCAGCAGGCCGCGGGCCAGTTAAGCGGCTGTTCGCGTGGAAAGATCCGTCGTACAATGCGGGCAGCGCGTCGCCTTAATCGGGATCGACATCGCGCAGGCCGGGCAATCCTTCACCACCGGCGGACCGCTCTTTGGCTGCTTCAGTCTGTTGATTCCTTTGACGACGAGAAATATGCAGAATGCGACGATGAGGAAATTGATCGTGATGCTAACAAAATTGCCGTAGGCGAAAACTGGTCCCAGTTTCTTTGCCTCAGCGAGCGATAAACCGGGCGTGACCTTGTCCGACAACGGGAGGTAGAGATTGCTAAAATCGAGGTTTCCGGCGATGCGCCCGATCGGCGGCATAATCAAGTCTTCGACAATGGACGTGACTATTTTTCCAAAGGCTGCGCCGATAATGACGCCGACGGCGAGATCAATAGCATTGCCTTTAACCGCGAACTCTTTGAACTCTTTCCACATGCCGCCTTTTTAACTACTCGAGCACGAGATTCACCAGTTTTTTCGGAATCACAACGATTTTGCGAATTTGTTTGCGCATCGTGAGTTCTTGAATTTTGGGAAGCGCAAGCGCCGCCTTTTTGATTTCTTCATCGCTCGCCCAGATCGACATCATCATTCGGTCTCGCACTTTGCCGTTCGCCTGGACGACGATCTCCACTTCGTCTTCGACCAGGAATTTTTCGTCGTAACCCGGCCACGTTTGCTCAGTAATCTGGCCGGGCAGTTTCAGCTTTTCCCAAAGCTCGGAGCTCAAATGCGGCGCGAACGGATTCAATAAGACCAGAAATGTCCGAATCGCGGAGGTTGGGATGCATTCGGCGTTAGTGAATGCGTTCACGAAAATCATCATTTGCGAAATCGCGGTGTTGAACGAAAGCGATTCGATGTCTTCGGTCACTTTCTTGATGGTGGCGTGCAAGATTTTCTGCTGCGCCTTGTTAAGATCGACATCCTGCACAGCAGCCGATACTGTCCACTGCCCGGCTTGATTCTCGGACATAATCAAACGCCAGACGCGGGCGAGAAACCGCGCGATCCCTTCAACCCCGCGCATGCTCCACGGTTTCATTTGCTCGAGTGGGCCCATAAACATTTCGTAACAGCGAAACGCGTCCGCTCCGTATTGTTCGATCACATCGTCGGGATTCACGATGTTGCCGCGCGACTTCGACATCTTCTGGCTGTCTTCGCCGAGAATAATTCCCTGATTGACCAGCCGCTGAAACGGTTCCGGTTTCGAAACGTAGCCAAGGTCGAATAGCACTTTGTGCCAGAAGCGCGCGTAAAGTAGATGCAACACCGCGTGCTCAGTTCCGCCCACGTAAAGATCGACCGTGCCCGGATGATTTCCGCCCGCCCAGTAGCGTTCTGCTTTCTCACCAACGAATCGTTTGTCGTTGTGAGGGTCGCAGAAGCGCAGGTAGTACCAGCACGAACCCGCCCACTGCGGCATTACATTCAATTCGCGGACGGCTTTGTTTGAGTAATGGATCCAATCTTTCGCTTTTGCGAGCGGCGGCTCGCCGGTGCCGGTTGGCTTGTAATCTTCCAACGCCGGCGGCATGACCGGCAATTCTGATTCATCAAGCGCACGATGTTTTCCAGAGTGCTCGTCCCCCTCGGACTGCCAGACGATTGGAAACGGCTCACCCCAATATCGTTGTCGCGAGAAGAGCCAGTCGCGCAGTTTGTAATTGATCGCGCGCTTGCCTTGAGCGCGCTCTTCCAACCATTTTGTGATTTTCTTTTTCGCTTCCGCGCTCGGCAGACCGTTGATGATCGGCGAATTGATAGCTGTCCCTTCGCCAACAAATCCGAGGGCAGGCTCGTCTCCCAGCGGTCGGACAACTTCGACGATCGGCAAATCGAACTTGCGGGCGAATTCAAGATCGCGTTCGTCGTGCGCGGGCACACCGCCGATCGCGCCGGTGCCGTAACCGAGGAGCACATAATCAGCAATCCAGATCGGAATTTTTTGTTCAGTCGCCGGATTGATCGCGCAGGCACCGGTAAAGACGCCGGTTTTTTCTTTCGCGAGCTCTGCTCGTTCGAGCTCGCTTTTGCGCGCGGTCCTTTCACGGTACTCGCGCACTACCGGCCATTGCTCTTCGGTGACGATCAGATCGACCAGCGAATGTTCCGGCGCGAGCACCAGGAACGTCCCCCCGTAAAGTGTGTCCGGCCGCGTAGTAAACACGCGAACTTTCTGATCGTGGTTGTCGATCTTGAAATCGATCTCGGCGCCTTCGCTTTTCCCAATCCAGTTTCGCTGAAGTAATTTGATCCCCTCCGGCCAATCGAGTCCCTCCAGTTCGTTGATCAAGCGCTCGGCGTAGGCAGTGATCCGCAGCATCCATTGCCGCATCGGGCGTCTGACAACGGGAAAACCGCCAACTTCGCTCTTTCCATCGACCACTTCCTCGTTCGCCAAAACGGTCCCGAGCTCCGGACACCAGTTCACCGGGACGTCGGCAACGTAAGCGAGCCGGACTTCGTCCGGATTCTTGCCCCGATATGTTTTGATCGGCTCGGCCTTGTTCGTTTTTGGATTGAACCAGGAATTGTAGATCTGGAGAAAGATCCACTGCGTCCATTTAAAATAAGCTGGATCGGTGGTGTTGATTTCGCGCTGCCAATCGTAAGAAAAGCCGATCCGCTTCAGCTGCGATTTGAACTTGGCGACGTTCTCACGCGTGGTGATGGCCGGATGCTGGCCGCTTTTGATCGCGTATTGTTCGGCCGGAAGACCGAACGCGTCCCAGCCCATCGGATGCAAAACATTGAAGCCGAGCATCCGTTTGTAACGCGCGATAATATCGGTGGCCGTGTAACCTTCCGGGTGCCCGACGTGCAAACCGGCGCCGCTCGGATACGGAAACATGTCGAGCACGTAGAACTTCGATTTCTTCGGATCGAAATTCTTCTCGCCCGGATTAGGCGCACGAAAAACCTGACGTTCGTCCCAGATCGTCTGCCATTTCGGCTCGATCTGGTCGAACGGATAAGGTTTACGTCGCTCGCTCGTCATACAAATGAATCAGGAAACCAGGAAAAGAAACTAAAATTTTTCTTGGATTCCTGGTTTCCAGATTTTGTTTCCCGGTAATGAACCTGCTTCTTGCGACCCGCAATCCTCATAAGACTCGAGAGTTTCGCGAAATACTCGGTACAGATCTTGAGTTGATCGACCTGACTCGGTTTCGCGAAATCGCGATGCCAAAAGAAACCGGCCGCACATTCCAAAAGAACGCAATCCGAAAAGCAGTCCGCGTCTCGAAAGATCGACAACTCCAGGATCAACACCTATTGGTGATCGCGGACGATTCCGGACTTGAAGTCGATGCGCTTGGCGGTGCGCCCGGAATTTATTCGGCTCGCTACGTCGGCAAAGACGCAACCGATCAGGAGAACATCGACAGGCTACTTTCCGAATTGCGCACGCGAACGGTCCCAGCCGACAAACGATCGGCGCGCTTTCGGTGCGTCATCGCGCTGGCCCGAGGCGGACAACTTCTCAACACGTTTGAAGGGGTGGTCGAAGGAAAAATTGTCGATCCGCCGCGCGGAGCAGGCGGCTTCGGTTACGATCCGGTTTTTCAGCCGAACGGATTCGAGCAGACGTTTGCCGAGATGCCGCCCGAATTGAAAGACAGAATCAGTCACCGCGCCAAAGCCATCGCAGCGCTGCAAAAAACGCTACGCGATATCGAAAATTAACGAGGAGGCGCGGGAGGTGGCGGCGCGCCCGGAGCGCCCGGAGCGGCGGCGGGGCCACCCGTCGCCGCGCGAATCTGATAGCCAACTTTCTCGATTCCAGCGCGGCGGGCTTTATCGAGCACGGTAATCACGTCGCCGTGGCGGGACATTCCTTCCGCGCTAATTGAAACCTTGATTCCCGGATTCGCTTCGTGGAGCCGGAAAAGCCGGGGTAAGATCTCGTCATCGTTTACAAGTTGCCCATCGAAGCTGACGGCGTTACCTGCGCCAACTCTAATTGAAACGTAATCTTTTACTGTGTTGGGCGGTGGTGCCGTTGCCGACGGCAGGGCGACCTTAATCCCTTTCATGTGGGTCTGGCTCAGGCTCACCATCATGAAGCTGGCCAGCAGAAAGAACATGATGTCGATCAACGGAATGATCTCGATCCGAGCGCGTTTGTGCGGAATGGGCGAGGCTAGATGCATAAATGTTCAGTAGGAAGCGCCGGTCAGAGTGTAGGTGATTGGGACTTTCACTTTCGGTGCGCATTTACCCGGTTGAAATCGCCAGCGTCTGAACGTGCTTGTGGTGGCGTTATCCAGAATCGGACTGCCGATGCTCTGCGCCATGGATGCATCGGTGACGTTGCCACTGCCCGTGTCAACGCTTAGCACTGCGACGCCGCTGCCGGTGACGTGACGGCTCTTCGCTTCGTACGGGTATTCAGGTTTCGGTGCATAAATTGCAATCGCCTTAGCACCGCTGATCGACATCGTCCCGGGTATTCCGGCTTGAGGCGCTTTCACGGGACCAGCCGGCTTCACCGCAGTCTTGGGAGGGGGCGGCTTTTCTTCGTGAAATTCCGGCGCGACTTCGGGAATTGGTGGCGGCTCGGGAATGGGAATATCTTCGGGCGGCGGCGTCGGTTGATCCTCCGGCTGCAATGTCGCTTCAACGGTCGCGGTTGGAATGTTGGTCAAATCAACTGGAGGCGGTTCGTGCTTGATCGCCGCGATACCGACCGCAGCCAGGTGCAAAAACACTGCTCCACCAAGCGCCATCCAGAATTGCCAGCGAGGTGGTGGTCGGTAAAGAAGCACGCCAGCCATGTATGTTATCCTCTCGGTCCTGGAATCCCCCTGGCAGACTCGCTCTTGATTTCAAAAGCGACTTTGTAAAACCCGACCGACCGCAAGATGTCGAGCACCCGGATGATGTTCAAGTGAACGGTGTCCGCATCGCCCCGAATAAACACCTTTGCTTCGGGATTTTCGTCGTGGACTTGTTTCAGTTTAGCGGTCAGCGCATCGTAGCTCATCTCCGTCTTGTCGAAATAAGGATTCCCGTTGGCATCGACTGATACACTGATGTAGTCCTTTTTCGACTGGGTTTCACCGCGTTGCCCGGTCGGGAGATTGACCTTGATCCCCTTCATGTGAACCTGGCTCAAACTCACCATCATAAAACTTGCCAGCAGAAAGAACATGATGTCGATCAACGGAATGATCTCGATTCGCGCTTTCTTATGGGGAACTGGTGAGCTGACGCGCATACAATCCTAGATGGAGGAGCCTTTGGCGGAGCTCGGCGGAGCGTGACCCGCGATCGAGACTTCCTCACGCCGTCCTGGTCTTTGGGCTTCAAGCATAACTTCGAGGTTCGTGGCCGCCGTTTGCAGTTCGAACTCTAAGTTAGACACGCGCGACGTGAAAAAGTTAAAGGGAATGAGTGAGAAGATCGCGATGCCCAGACCGCATGCTGTAGCGATCAACGCTTCCGCGATACCCCCGGTCACGGCTTGAATCGCCAGCTCTTCGTTGCCAAGGAACCGGAAGGACCGAATCAATCCAGTGACCGTTCCCAACAACCCGAGCAACGGAGCGAGTGTGACCAACGTGTCCATCACCACCAGAAACCGGCCGGCGCGCTTGATCTCGATACCCGCCGCCACTTGCAACGCGCCCTGCAACGAAGCGTGCTGATGGTTCAACCCGTTCCACATCATGCGCAGAACAGGATCGCGCGAGTCACGCGAAAGCCGCGATGCCTCCGAGACGTCGCCGACTTCGACGGCGGTGAAGACCTTTTCGATCCGTTTCGGGTCGCGCCGGAACCAACGTCCGCCCCACCAAAAGATTCGCTCGATCACGACTGTCAAAGCGACAATCGACACGAGCAGAATCGGCCACATGATCGGGCCGCCCTTTCGAAAATTGTCGATAATAAAATTGCTGCTCCAACCGCTGACTTCAGGAGTCGGTGCCGCAACCGGACTTGGCGCCAGCGTCGCAGTAATGGTTGCGGCGGGAGGTGCGCCTGTCGGCGGACCGCCAGCCGGCGACATTCCTGGAGCGCCCGCGGGCATGCCGGCAGGTGGTTGTTGAACTGGAGCACCAGGTTGGGCGGGCGCACCCGGCTGTTGTTGCGCCGGCGCGCCAGGTTGCGCTGGTGCACCTGCAGCGGGCGGCGCGTTCGGTGGCGGCGGTGGCGGCTGCGCCGGGCGCTGTTGCGGTGTTTGCGCCAACGCGCTCAAGGCGATGAAGCTGAGGCAAAAGATAAGCAATGTTTTCATAGTTTCGGCGGAGTTGAATTTAACTGCTCGGCACATCCCCTTTATTCCAAAACAGTTGGACGCGAGTCGAGCAAAACTTTTCACTTTTCTTCCAGCGACGCGCCTTTTAGTCGGAACGTCATTTGTATTTCGCATCCGCTACTGTCGCAGGATGTAATGCTGGCAATCAGCCGGCATTGATTACGCGGTTGCGCAGCAGCGGCCAGTCACCGATTTGCGCTTCCAATTGGTCGCCGGCACGGATTGGTCCGACGCCTGACGGAGTACCGGTCAAAATAACGTCTCCCGACATCAACGTGAGCGATTGGCTCGCGAACGAAACGATTTCTGCGACCGGGTAGATCATTTGGCTGGTACGCGCTCGCTGGCGCAGCTCGCCGTTTTGCCGCAATTCCAGCGGCAGATCGCGCACATCGACATCGGCGTAAACAAACGGGCCGACCGGTGTGTAGGTGTCGAACGATTTGCAGCGGCCGAACTGCTTTTCCGACTTCTGCAAATCGCGGTCGCTAATGTCGAGGCCGATCGTGTAACCGAAAACAAAATCGAGCGCTTTGTCAGCGGAAACATTTTTCGCCGGGCGACCGATGACCACGCCGAGCTCGGTTTCGTAATCGGTTTGATGTTTCTGAAACGCGATCTCGATGCTTTTATTATGAGCAAGGAGGGAACTCGGTGCCTTAAACCAAATGAGAGGAGTCCCGAGCGGCGTCCGTTTCATCTCGGCGATGTGATCGGCGTAATTCAATCCGACCGCAATCAACTTCGACGGCGCGACCGGAAGATCGACATCCACCTCATTGAGCTTCCGTTTTTCACCCGTTGCTTCGATGTCGATCCAGTACGGCTTGGCCAGAACGTGAACTTCTTCGTCACGGACTTCGCCGTAGAAAAACTTTTCTCCCGATTTAAACCCGCCAAAAGTGCGCATCTCTATTATTTCGGCACAATCGCCACAAAATCGCGCACGACTTTTTCTTCCGAGATCGAAAACGCGCTCCCATTCGCGCGTTTGAACCAGAACGCACTGGAACTGCCGCCGTCGAGATTCAGGGCGCGCTGAATCTTGAACTCGGGAATTGCGACGAGCGCGACAATGTTTGAGAGATCCGCCAGAGTCACGTCTGAACAAAATCCGAGCGCGGCTTTATCGCCGCCGCCGATCGCCGCGAAGGTTCGACGGGCAAGTTTCGTCGATTCCAGGCCGCGGACCGATCTGCCGAGATCGACAATCATCGGGCCGGATTCGACTGCTGCGTCCGGTTTTTGGGCAAGCGAAAATTCCGCTACTCGGGAAATTTGGGCTCTTTTCCCAGATGCGCTAAGCACGCCGCTGAGCAAGCGCGCATTCCGTAACGGAGCGAGCATCATTCCATCGACAATGAGCAGGCCGATCGGTCTGTACTCGGGATCGAAATAGCCACCGTTCACTCCGGCAAGAAAATTGCCCCGCCGCATCGCTTCCTCCAATTCCAGACGCGGCTCGCTTGGTTGATCCACAATCCGGAGCCGGCACGATTTTGTGGAGAATACCGCCAGCTCAAGCGACGCGCGCTCGCCGCTGCCAGAATGTTCGGCCACGAGGTAACGATGTTCGAGGCCTTTTGCAGGGGACGGTTCCGATTGACTGGAGATTTGCCTCCACTGCGCCGGTGCTGCGCTCGCAAAAATCAGCAACGGCGCGAGCCAACTAAGCTTTCGCACCGTATTTGTCGATCAAAGCTTGAAAGCGCGGGTCGCTGCGGATTGGGTCCCAGATAGGATTTATTTTCAGAGCTTGTGCAGTAACCGCGCTCGGCCGGTTCAATAATCCATCCAGAAGTTCGATTGCCCGCCCGCTCTCACCTAGGATAGCATGCACTTGGGCCACCCCTTCCGTAATTTCCGGCCCGCCAAACGCGTCCTTGCTTTCAGGAAGCAATTCGGTGGCGCGTTGCGCCTCGGCCAGCGCAGAATCCTTTTCACCCAACTGCGCAAGCACTTTTGCCAGTTGAATATGCAGGTCTGGTGAATCGGAGCTTTGTTTGAGTTGGTTCTCAAGGGCGCTCTTCGCTTTCAGAAAAGCTGCACGTGCTCCAGGCTCATCGTGGAGTGCCTTTCGCGCAAAACCAATCACGTAGTACTTTGCGCCAAGAGCTCCTGGAAAAACTGCGATCTGGTTGTCCGGCAGTTTTTCCGCTTCAGCAAGCCCTTCCTTGAACTTGCGCTCCAAAAGATAGACATCGACCCTTCCACTTGACGTCTTGAGCTTCTGCTCACTGGTCAGCTGAACCGATTTCACCGATTCAAAGGCTTTCTCGGCGACACTGAAATCACCTTTTTCCGCGATCGCCAGTTTGGACTTAATCTCCCAAAGTCCCAATGCCGTCGGATTCAAAGCCAGCGCGCGGTCGATGACTTTGTTGGCCGCATCGTAATTTCGAAGCATCGCATAGTTGAAACTGAGATTTTGCAGCGGCCAGAAGTCTTTCGGATCTAAACTAACGGCCTTTTCGATGTTCGCCGTCGATTCCGTCCATTTGCTCTGCCGGCGCTGGATCGCACCAATGGCGAGATACGCGTCTGATTGGTTCGGCAAGCCGCGCTGTGCGATTTCGAATTCTTTAAGCGCCGCGTCGTAGTCGTTATCACCCCAATAAAGTGAGTAACCCAAGGCGAGATGCGCCTCGGGCAGGCCAGGCTGCAACTGTAGAGCCTGCTCCGCCAGAGTGCGCGCTTTTTCGCGGCGTTGTGACGTCCGTTCGAACGTGTGCACGATCCAGCTTTCCAACTGCGAGTACCCCGCGAGAGCGAGCGCGAATTTTGGGTCGAGCTCGATCGCGCGCTCATATTTCTGCTCGCTCTGCTTCAGCTTGTCGAAATCCTCATAAGCGCAGGAAAAGTCATGTGCCTGGACAAAGGCGAGATAAGCATCGGCGTTCTCGGTAGGCTTGCTTTCGATGTGCGCTTTTTCGGTCGGCGAAAGCTTTGCCTGCAATTCGTTTGCGATTTTCTGGGCCAGATCGGTTTGGATCGCAAAAACGTCGGTCAAATCGCGGTCGTAATCCTCAGCCCAAACGTGTTGATCGTTCTCCGCGTTGATCAGCTGCACATTTACTCGGACGCGATTGCCGACTCGACGCACGCTCCCTTCCAGAATCGTCGAGACACCAAGAGTTTTGCCAATCTCGCGAACACTCGGCGCGCGACCGCGGTATGACATGACCGATGTCCGCGAAATTACCTTCAGGTCACCGATCTTGGAGAGGTTCGTCAGGATGTCGTCCTGAATTCCGTCCGCGAAATAGGCATTCTCTTTTTCGTCGCTCAGATTTTCAAACGGAAGAACCGCGATCGATTTGTCGACCTTGTGTGCGACGGCGCGTGGAAGTACAAAAAATCCTACAGCGCAAGAAATGACGATGCCGGCGACTGCAAGCCAGAGCACATTCCGCCGCCGATGTGAAGCGGGCACCTGCCGCGCATCCGCTTTGGACGTCCGCTGGATTCCGGTGGGCGTGATATCAAACACCCACCCCAAAACAAGCGCGACCGGAAAACCAATCAGCAAGAGCGCGATCACGATGCGAATCACCGAATTCGAAATTTCGAAAACCGGAAGAACTTGAGCGAGACCTTGTGCGAGCGCCCAGCTCGCGACGATGTAGGCAATGGCAACGCGATACACTTTGCGCCGCTTCAGTTCCTCGAAGAAGCCGCTCATTGGAACAGATTCAGGTTCGTTAAGGTTCAATGGCAACAGTTAGACAGGCAAGTTCAACGTCTCGTTCACTTAACGCCGGTCGCGAAAATTGTCTGGAATTGCGGGTTTTGTTTTTCGCGCGAAACCACGCTCACTTCAATTTCGCGGAAGGGGGCGTTTTCCAGCAGTTCGTGCAATTTCATTTCGCTGAAGCCGAGCCAGCGGTCGGCGTAAAGTTCGCGCGCTTTCTCGAAGCGATGACTGAGCAAATCGAGAACGACAATGCGCCCGTCTTTTTTCAAAACGCGATGCGCGGCGCGGATTGCGCGCTCCGGTTTAATCGCGTGATGCAAAGCCTGGCTCAACAAAACCAGATCGACGCTGTTCTTTGCAACCGGCGGGTCTTCCAAATCGCCGAGCCGGTATTCGAGATTCCTAAAGCCGTGTTTCTTGGCCAGCTTGGAACCGAACTCGACCATATTGGGCGAGTTGTCGATTGCGATCACTTTGCGCGCACTCTTGGCCAGTAGTTGCGAGAGGGTTCCCTCACCCGCGCCAAGATCGACAATTGTCAATTTCGGGACGAGCGAAATGAGCGCGTGCGAGAGCGCTTTCCAAGAACGGCCCGGCACATAGCTGCGCCCGAATTTTCCGGCGAGCTCGTCGAAATATTCGCGCGCCTTGTCCTGACGTTTGCGCAAAGTGAGTTTCAAGGCGGTCCGGTCGCGCCCTGCTTCCGGAATTTCGCGTGCGAGAATCTCAATTATTTGCCGGACGCGACCGCTCGCCCCATTTCGTCCCGCAATTTTGCTCGCGCCGTAGTAAACATTTTTTCCCGCGCGACGATCCTCAACGACTCCAGCGTGTTTTAATTGCGCGAGATGGCTCGAGATGCGCGATTGACCCATGTTCAGAATTTTCTGCAATTCCGCGACCGAGAGCTCTTCTTCTTCGAGCAAAAGAAGCAACCGTAAGCGCGTCGGATCGGCCAGGAGCCGCAGCAAATTAATGGTTGACGTCATCGCCGCTCCCAGACGATATATCTACATATCATGATCGGTCAATATGTTGCCTGTCGCTTGATTTCTTTTCTAGCCACTCGTCACTAGCCCACTCGTCACTTCTATTATGTCCCGTCGCTACATCTTTTCCTCCGAATCGGTCGGTGAAGGTCACCCGGACAAAGTTTGCGACGCTATTTCCGACGCCGTCCTCGACGCCTGCCTTCGGCAAGACCGGCATAGTCGCGTCGCCTGCGAAACTTACGCCAAGAGCAACATCGTGGTCGTCGGTGGCGAGATCACGATCCCGAGTCTTCCTGACGACCAGCCGCTTACAGCCGTACTCCCGATCGACCAAATCGTGCGCGAGACTGTGCGCGAGATCGGCTATGTCAATGACGACGACGTTTTTCATGCCGACAAGATCGAGATCCAGAACATCATCACGAAACAATCGCCTGACATCGCCCAAGGCGTGGACGCGCGCGCCGCAGAAGGAAAGGAAACGGCCGAACAAGGCGCGGGCGATCAGGGCCTGATGTTTGGTTACGCCTGTGACGAAACACCCGAACTCATGCCGGCGCCAATCATGTTCGCGCATCGGCTCGGACGCGAGCTCACCCGCATTCGCAAGAGTGGGAAAGCGGGCTGGCTTCGACCGGACGCCAAATCGCAAGTCTCGGT
Source organism: Chthoniobacterales bacterium (assembly GCA_035315805.1). Lineage (GTDB taxonomy): Bacteria > Verrucomicrobiota > Verrucomicrobiia > Chthoniobacterales > UBA10450 > AV40. Next base: position 11,965 of record DATFXN010000052.1, on the reverse strand, counting down.
GATTTATGAAAACGGGAGGGCGATCGGCATTTCCTGCGTGGTGGTTTCCACGCAGCACACACGCGATGTAAAACATTCCGAAATTCGGAGCTTCGTCGTCGAAGAGATCATCAAGAAAGTCTTGCCGGCTGAGATGCTGAGCGACGACACGCAGTTTCTCGTTAATCCGACCGGCAACTTCGTCATTGGCGGCCCGCAAGGTGATACCGGGCTGACCGGTCGAAAGATAATCGTGGACAGCTATGGCGGTATGGGCCGGCACGGTGGCGGCTCGTTTTCCGGAAAAGATCCGAGCAAAGTTGATCGCAGCGCTGCCTACATGGGCCGCTGGGTCGCCAAGAACGTCGTGGCCGCCGGGCTGGCGAAGAAATGCGAGGTGCAATTTGCCTACGCCATTGGTCATCCCAAGCCGCTCGGCGTTCACGTCGATACTTTTGCAACCGGAACGGTCGATGAAGAGGCGATCGAGCGCGCGGTGCTGCAAACCTTCAGCTTCAAGCCGGCTGACATCATCGAGCAACTCAACTTGCTGCGTCCGATTTACACAAAGACCACCAACTACGGCCACTTCGGCAAAGTCGATGATCCCGACATCACGTGGGAGGCAACCGACAAAGCCGCCGAACTCAAGAAGGCGGCCGATTAAGTTCATGAGCACGACAGCAGCAAAAGCGACGGCGAGACAGGATTTCAAAGTCAAAGACATCGGTCTCGCGGACTTTGGCCGGAAAGAAATTTCAATTGCGGAAAAGGAAATGCCCGGATTGATGGCGATCCGTGAGAGGTATGCGCCGCAAAAGCCGCTCGCGGACGTGCGCATCACCGGTTCGCTCCACATGACGATCCAGACAGCGGTGTTGATCGAGACACTTGTCGAGCTGGGCGCGAGCGTGCGCTGGGCGTCGTGCAATATTTTTTCAACGCAGGATCACGCGGCGGCGGCGGTGGCGAAGGCGGGCATTTCCGTCTTCGCGTGGAAAGGTGAAACGCTCGAAGAATATTGGTGGTCGACTTACCAAGCGGTCTCGCATCCGAACGGCAAAGGCCCGCAGCTCGTGGTCGATGACGGCGGCGACGCGACGTTGCTGATTCACAAAGGTTACGAGCTCGAAGAAGGAAGCGATTGGGCGAAAACAAAATCAGCGAACAGGGAAGAGCAGGTCATCAAAGATTTGCTGCTCGAGATCCAGCGCGAAAATCCGTATCGCTGGCACGAGATCGCAAAAGGTTGGCGCGGCGTTTCGGAAGAAACAACGACCGGCGTGCATCGACTTTATAAAATGCAGCGGGAAGGGCGGCTGCTGGTTCCCGCGATCAACGTTAACGATTCAGTCACCAAGTCGAAGTTCGACAATCTTTACGGCTGCCGGCATTCACTCATCGACGGATTGAATCGCGCGCTCGACGTGATGGTAGCCGGCAAAGTCGCGGTCATCTGCGGTTACGGCGACGTTGGGAAGGGTTGCGCGCAATCATTGCGCGGCCAGGGCGCTCGTGTCGTGATCACGGAAATCGATCCGATCAACGCGCTGCAAGCTGCAATGGAAGGCTACGAAGTCACGACGATGGAAGACACGCTTGGTCGCGGCGACATTTACATTAGCGCGACCGGCAACACTGACGTGATCACGCTCGACCACATGCACCGAATGAAAGACCAAGCCGTCGTCGCGAACATCGGCCACTTCGACAACGAGATTCAGGTCGACGCGCTAAATTCAGGCCAAGGTTTGAAACGTACCAATATCAAACCCCAGTTAGATAAGTACAGTTTTCCCGACGGCCACGAAATTTTCCTACTGTCCGAGGGGCGGTTGATGAATCTGGGCAACGCCACCGGCCATCCGAGCTTCGTCATGTCCAATTCATTTTCCAATCAAGTCCTCGCCCAACTAGATCTCTGGAAGAATCGCGACACCTATAAAGTCGGCGTTTACATTTTGTCGAAAAAACTCGACGAAGAAGTTGCGCGCCTGCATTTGGAGAAAATCGGCGTCAAACTGACGAAGCTTTCGCAAGAGCAAGCCGATTACCTCGGCGTGCCGATCGACGGGCCATTCAAGTCAGAGCATTACCGCTACTAACGGTTCGGCAGATCAAGCAATTCCCTTACCCGAAGACGGCGAACTTCCAGCTCGCCAATTTCGAGTCGCTTAATCTTGGCGCGAGCAATTGCGAGCCGACCAATCGCGATCGCACCGAGCGCAAGCGCGCCCACTGCGATCGCCCCAAGGGCCAACGCGCCGATGGATTCCGTGCCCACGGCCAATCCGCGAATCGCGATTGAACCGAAGCTTTTTGGCGACTCTTCGAGTTCGCGCACAAAACGTTTCATCCCAGCGAACTTAGCTCAAAAGTTCTTGCCGCTCACCAGAACGATTTCTGGGTTTCGACTTCCGTTGCTTCGACGTAGGAGCAGCCCGATGCCTTTCCGCGGCGCCATTTCCCCCACACATGAACGATCCGATCATCGCGCGCTGCATCGGTGAGGATTTTTGATTGCTTGAAAGGCGCGGCCATCGAGATCGATCCCGACTCGTCGCGCCGTAGCCCCGCGGAGGCGGATCTTGCGGCATGAAAAACGAACATGATCTGCGAGGCGCAAGATTCACCTTGGAATAAAGTTATTTTCCCGATCCCATCGAACTCTGAGCCTGCTCGCACCGCGTGAGCGGCAATCGCAACGGGCCTGGCTCTTTCCGGTTCGCCGCAGCTCGCAAGCATCAACCCGATGACCAAGATCGATAATCGGCGCATTAGATCAGCGAATCGTAATCGGTCCGTCAGACGAAATTAATGCGGCGGTCATAGACCGCCGCTACAGTTCAACCACGGTCACACTCACCGCATCGCTCGCCGCGCCGATCTCTTCGCCATTCAAAACTGCGCGCGCGGTGTAAGTGAGATCGCCTTTGCCGGGCGAGGTGTCGATAGCCGGTGTCCGGAAGTAGAAGCCGATTTTCTGCGGAGATTTGCCGCCTTTGCCCTGGCGATAAAGATTAATTCCGGAGACGCCCCCGCCCGCTTTGCGAAACGGGATGGTGACAAAATTTCCGGTCTGACGCGCGCGGCCGAGCTCGGCTTTGTATTTTTCAGCCTTAAATGTTCCTGTCTCTATCCTGAGTTTCTTCGCAATGTCAGCATTAACCTTCGGTTGCGCTTTGATTCGCTCGACGCGCGCTTGGCGGCGGGTATCGATTCCAGGACGAACTGGAGTTGGCGCACTGCCACCGCCCGGAAGATCGACATATTCGCCGGACGATTGTCCGCTCAGCACGGCGTTGCCGATATGGCCGGCATCGGCGTCGATTTCCGGTCCAAGCGTCGTCAAAATGTAGACGGCGTATTTCGCGTCGTTCACCGCGTTAGTGATCTCGACGTCGGAAAAACCGAGCTCCTTTCCGACCTTTGGAAATTCTTTCGCAAAATTATCGTACCAGCCGACCCGGCCGCTGCGGTCCGTTGGAAAATAAGATTTGCACATTGGGCTAGCGTTCCTGTGGATCGTTGTACCCGATCGGGCGAGGCAGCGTCAATGCCGTTCCCGGTTGCGCCGAAGCATCTTGTGTCGGTCAAGCAATTCCCATTGTTGAACGTATAAGCCGTGCCTAACGTGCATGAACGCCGTGAACATCTTGCTCAAATCGCTCGCGCAGGTGGAAGAACATTTCCGAAAGAAGGCAATGATCGCGCCGAACCTCCTCGACATGGTTGGTCAGGGTGAGAAGGCTTACCTTTTTCTTACGGGAACGATGGATGATGGTTGGGATGTAACGGTTGGCATGTTCAACGACAAAGCGCGCTACGTCAGGTTCAAAAAACGCACCGCCAGTAAATGGACTGACGCCGATTCACGCGCAGTCTTGATGCAAATCGGGCCATATCGGAATTGGCAGGTATCGGGTGAGTACGTCGACTATACCGAGAAGGAGGGCGACAAGGTCGTCGCGACGGCCACCGGCTGGCTAACGCCCGAACGCAAGCGTGCTTTCATCTACGTGCCCGATGTGCCGGGCGAAGTCGGCGTCATTCCGGACCGAACTGCGGTAGATCAAAAGCCTTAGAAACACCAGCGAGCGCGGCCTTTATCGGCCGTCGCGCAAGTGGTGTTTCACAAGACGCCTACCAAGGTTGCGCAGCGATCTTCCTCGCGAGATAAGCCGAAAAATATCCGGCGTATTTCTTTTGCAATTCCCGCCGTTGCCAGTCTTTGCCAGTCAGCGTTTTCCGGCAATTGGGCGCGCCGCATTTGCACTCGACCGAGTAATCGTCGTTGTCGGTCATCGCCCAATCATGGGTCAGCTCTTCTCCCGGTTGAATGTCGCGCATCGCGACAAACGTGATCTCGCCGCGCATCCCAAGGTTTGCGTCGCAGGAATGATTCGAATATAACATCGACGCTTCGCGTTCATCGGGTGTCACCGGCACGATGAAAAAGTTGTCGTCGATCTGAATTTCCACCGGGCCGAGCCTCGGCGTTACTTCGCGCCGCAACGTTTCCCGATCAACAATGTGCCCACCTTTGACCAGAACGACCTCGCACTGGTCGATCTTTTCCTTCGCAAACAGCCCGCGGCCGTGAATCGGGCTCTCGCGCACTTCGGTTTTCGGCGAGCGATAGGACAGGGCGAGCATAAGGAAGTGATGAGTGACAAGTGACTGGTGACAAGTAAAGAATTACCGGACAATGAGAAATCGCCAGGCCGCCGTCATTTTTATTCTGGTCACGGTGATGCTCGATATCCTGGCAATGGGTTTGATCATCCCGGTCTTGCCCAAACTGATTCTTGATTTTCTCGGCGGCAAAATGACGAACGCCGCCGATTGGAACGGCTGGTTCGCGCTCGTCTTCGCGTTGATGCAGTTTTTCTTTTCGCCGGTGCTCGGCGTTTTGTCGGATCGATTTGGCCGGCGCCCGGTGATCTTGTTGTCGAACCTCGGTCTCGGCCTCGATTACATTGTGATGGCGCTCGCCCCGACCATCGGCTGGTTGTTTCTCGGCCGCATCATTTCCGGAGTCACGACCTCCAGCATTCCGACCGCGATGGCTTACATCGCCGATGTCACGCCAAAAGAAAAACGCGCCGGCGCTTTTGGAACAATCGGGATCGCGTTCGGCCTCGGGTTCGCCTTCGGACCCGCCATCGGTGGTTTGCTTAGCAATTCCAATCCGCGCCTGGCATTCTGGGTGGCCGCGGCTCTGAGTCTGACGAACTGGCTCTGGGGCTACTTCTTTGTTCCGGAATCGTTGCCACCCGATCGGCGAAAGGATTTCGCGCTTCGACGCGCGAATCCGGTCGGCTCACTCGTTTTGCTGCGCTCGCATCCGGAATTGTGGCAGCTGACGATAATCCAATTCCTCGCCTACCTCTCGCACAACGTTCTTACCACCATCTGGTCGCTCTACGCCATCTACCGGTTCAATTGGAACCAGGTCATGATCGGCATCTCACTGATGGTCGTCGGCATTTGCACTGCTGCGATCTCTGGCGGTCTGACTGGAAGAATGGTGAAACGCTTCGGCGAGAAAGTGACGCTTTGCACCGGCCAGTTTTGCGGCGCGTCCGGCATGTGCATTGCCGGCCTGGCCCGCAACGGAATTACATTTCTCGCGTCGGTCCCGGTAATTTCAATGTGGAATATTTCGTTTCCCGCCGCGCAGGGAATGATGACGCGCCGCGTGAGCGAGCGCGAGCAGGGGGAACTTCAAGGCGCGCTCCAAAGTTTGCGCTCGATCACATTCATCATTGGGCCGGTCTTGTTTTCGCAGGTGTTCAGCTGGTTCATCGATCCGAAACACTCGGTTCACGTTCCAGGAGCGCCATACTATCTCGCCGCTGCGCTTCTCTTTAGCGCGATGCTGATGGCGACGCGAATCAAGCAACCTTCGTTTGCAGCAAAACCGACAACTGAAGTTTTGCCCCCAGAAACTGTGAGCTCCGGACCGGTCGTGCCGGTGCTCGAACCGGAAGAAAACATTTGAGCAATCGCGCGCTGTCGGCGATTGAATGGGCGTGAGAGCAACCGCGCGTTGCCTGCTCGTCGCGATCACTATCTGCTCGTGGATCGCGATCTCGAATCACTGCACCTTCCGAGCGATTGCAGCAAAAGGGCAAACCAATCAAAGCGGTTGCCCATTTCATTCCCAACCGGCAAAGCCCGCACCCAAATCACCCGCGACTGAGTGTTGCAAAGTCCTTCGCGCTATCGCGAAGACCCCGGCGAAAAATCCTGCTCCTGCCATTGTCGATCTTGCGCATGTCGATCTCTTATTCGCCGAAGTCGCGGCTCTGGCGCCGCCAAAAATCTTTCTCATTCTGCCAACGCTCGATACCGGGCCGCCCGGCACGACATCATTTGCTGAATTGAGCGAGAGCATGCGCGCAAACGCTCCGCCGTTTTTCGTCTAGAACGCGAAAGCGCGTTCTGTTTGTAGGGCAACCGCTTCCGCCAGTCCGGCTCGGACTTGCCGTTTTTCAGCCGCGCAGGCGAGGCGCCTGCCCTACAACCAGACGAAAAATGAAAAACAAAATCCTAATTCTAATCGCGATCGGGATGACGTTTGGCTCCAAGGTCAACGTAGTCGCGCAACACACCGAGCACTCGCCTGCGCCTACCGCTAGTCCGGCTCGGACGCTCTATACCTGCCCGATGCATCCGGAAGTCGTGCGCACCGAACCCGGCCAGTGTCCGAAATGCGGAATGACCCTCGTCCCGATGAAGGGAAAAAAGCCGGGCACCGGAAAGCCCATGTCGCATTCGGAACATGGCGCCCATCAAATGCACGGCGAACACGCGATGCACGACGCGAACGGCATGGCAATGCCAGAGCACGAACACGCAGAACACGAAATGGAAATGCATTCCTCGATCAACATTGCCGATCCGATGAACCGCGAAAGTTCCGGCACAAGCTGGATGCCGGATTCATCGCCCATGTACGGCCGCATGTTCATGTTCGGCAACGACATGTTGATGTTGCATGGCGCAGTTTTCCCGCGCTACACCAACGTGACCACCCGGCGCGGCGACGACCGAATCGACGCGCCGAACTGGATCATGGCGATGTTTTCGCATTCATTCAGCGAAAGCACGCAGCTCGGGTTGCGCGCGATGATGAGTCTCGATCCACTGACGGAAGGCGGGCGCGGTTATCCGCTGTTATTGCAAAGCGGCGAATCGTGGCACGACCAACCGCTGCACGATCGACAACATCCGCACGATTTATTCGATGAACTTTCGGTTTCGCTTTCGCAGAAGTTCACTTCTGATCTGAGCGGTTATTTGTATTTTGGTTATCCGGGCGAACCGGCGCTCGGGCCGCCCACGTTCATGCATCGGCCATCAGCGATGGACGATCCTGACGCGCCGATCGGCCATCATTGGCAGGATTCGACTCACGTGACGTTCGGCGTTGCGACTGCAGGCTTCCAATGGCGAACTATTAAGATCGAAGGCAGCGTTTTCACCGGGCGCGAGCCGGACGAGAACCGCTACGATTTCGATCGGCCGCGCTTCGATTCCTACAGCGGCCGCATTTCTTGGAACCCGACGCCGGACCTCGCCCTGCAAGTTTCACATGCCTATATCGAGAGCCCGGAAGCGCTCGAGCCGGGCGTGAACCGCCACCGCACGACGGCGTCGCTCATATATAATAGAGTACTCGGCCCGGACTCGAATTGGGCGACCTCGCTCGTCTGGGGACAGAACGATGATACCCACGAAGGGAAAACCGAGTCGGTTTTGCTCGAAACCAATTATCAGCGTAAACGCAACACCATTTACGCCCGTTGGGAGCGGGTGGAGAAGTCAGGGCATGAACTGGTTCTCGCCCCCGCTGATCTCGATGAAATTTTCGCGGTGAACGCTGTCTCAATCGGTTGCGTTCGCGATCTTTCACACGGCGACAGCATCGACATCGGTCTGGGCGGGCAGTTCACGATCGATTTCTGGCCGAGCGAGCTTGACCGTTACTACGGCGGCGGACCCGGCTACGGATTTGAAGTTTTTCTGCGCGTTCGGCCCTCGCTGCACTCACACGGCGTCATGAAGTGATAGCTCGGGGAAAAAACGCCGTCCGGCCGGCGACGTGCGCCTTGTCAGCGCGCGCAAGTTGCGTGAACATTAGCGCGCTTTATGCATCGTCTGCCGAAAATCAGCTACCACGACATCGAACGGATCATTGAGTTCGATTTTGTCCGCGCCACCGAAGCCGCGGCGCTCAATTCGCTCCGCTGGCTCGGCCGCGGCGACAAGGAAGCGGCCGATGCCGCGGCCTGTGACGCGATGCGCGGCATGTTCGACCTCATGAACATCTGCGGCGAAGTGGTGATCGGCGAAGGCATCAAGGACGAGGCACCGGGGATTTTCAAAGGCGAGCAACTCGGTACTTGGCTCCCCGGCGCACCGGAATTTCACATAGCGATCGATCCGATTGACGGCACCACCAACATATCCAAGGGCGCACCGAACTCGATCAGTTGTATCGCCGCCGCGAGTCCGGAAGAAAATGTCAAAGTCGCCCTCCGCGACATCCCGTCGTTCTACATGTCGAAGCTGGCCTATGGTCCGCGCGTCATTCAATACATGCAGAAGCGCGGCGACTCACTTCAGATCGACATGCCGATTTCCGAAACGCTCGCGATCGTCGCCCGCGCGACGGACAAGCGCGTCCAGGATGTCGCGGTAATGATGCTAGACCGCCCGCGGCACAAGGAAATTGTCGAACAAATTCGCGCTTGCGGCGCATCGTTGCGGATGATCGGCGATGGCGACATTGCCGCGGCGATGGCGCCGTCGCTGCCGGAGAGCGAGATCGATCTTTACATGGGCGTCGGCGGTTCGCCCGAAGCGGTGCTTGCCTCGGCCGGGGTCAAATGTCTCGGCGGCGAAATGCAGTGCAAAATGTGGCCGCGTGATGAAAACGAAAAAAAACGACTGATCGCGGACGGTTGGGAAAAGGATCTCGACCGCGTTTTCAGCGCCGACGATCTCGCTCAGGGCGAGAACATTATTTTCTGCGCGACCGGCATCAGCGATAGTGCCCTCCTGCGCGGAGTGAAATCAAAGGGAGCGACCGCTATCACCCATTCCATCTTGATGCGGGCCAAGAGCAAAACCGTGCGGATGATTCGCGCGATGCACAATTTGCAGAACAAAACCATCCGGCTGCGCTCGGACAATCGCGAACATCTGATCTAGAGACGGCGGATACCGGATAGACCGCGCGATTGAGCCTTTTTCTGGTATCCGGTATCCGGTTTCCGGTTTTCCGTTTTCCGGTATTAACAATCTCTCTGCTCGACAGCGCCGGTCGGATAAGTTCAAATTAGGTCGAACTTTCGCCGCTTATGAGACAAGTACCAAAAACTGAATTGTCGCCGGACAACGGCGCTATCATCGACATGAAATGGAAGCTCGGGCCGCTCGGTTACCACACAAGCGGTGCCGGCAAGGTGAACATCGAGCCGTCGAAGGAAATGATTCGGCTGCCCGAGCTCGTGCTTTACGATCACATCGGCTTTAAAGGCGCTTACGCGCGAACAAACCTCAGCTTTCATTATATCGGCGATTTTTGGAACGACCGGATGAGTTGCGTGATCGTGGTCAGCGGCGTCTGGCGATTTTATCGGGACGAATATTACAAAGGGCCGTACTGGGACCTAGCCCCCGGTTATTACGAAAGTTTCTTTTCCGAAAAAGGCCCAGACGATGTCGTCAGCTCCTTCCAGTGCATTGCGCTGACCTAGCAAGGCGCGATTCAACGGATTCCTTGAGACAACGGGTGCCTCAGCCGGCGAGCTGAACATGCCTCGCGAAATAAATGGATAAGAGTAGCGCCGCTTGTCCTAGATGTCGTCGGATTCGGAATTCAAGTGTTGGCGCCGCTCCGTGGTCCGACCCACGTGCTCATCGATCGCGTCAGTAGCGGTGACGTGAAGTACGAAGAGGCGGTTTACAGCCTGCGGGACTGCTGGCTCACATTGCAGATCGACGCCGTTCGCGACACACAACCGTACGATGGGGTTCGGAGATGCTGTGCCGATGGATGCTCGGGAGTTGTCCGGAATAACTCGATGATCGGTCGCGATTTCAAAAACCTCGTGGGTGAGGCCCCACGAAAGCGTGAAACCGGAGCCGTGAATTCTTAACGAATGAGTAGCCGCCAAAATCTGATCGCCGGCGCGATTTGTCTTGTTGCCTTTCTTTTTTTCTACGGAGTCACTGCGCGCGGGAAAATTCAGGCTTCGGATGAGGCGTCGGTTTTTGCGACGGGTGTCTCTCTGGCGACGCGCGGCCATTTGGCGATCGATGAGCTTAATTGGTTGCAGGAGCACGTAAACATCGGGGGAGCGCGGACCGGACGGTCATCTCTACACGAAATACTTTCCGGGAAACATTTTTAGTGTTGCGTTGATTTACAAGTTAACCGCGCGCGCGAACGATCAACCTTACGTTTGGGCGCGCGAGCTTGCACCCTCCAGCGCCGGCGCAAGCTGGGCCCTGCGCGTCAACGCTGTATGGGGCGCGCTCGGAATGACCGCGCTTTTGTTTTTGGTCCGGCGTTATTTCGATTGGCGCACGGCAATCGCAACGGTGGTGTCGATTGGGATCTGCTCGGACTGGTGGTACCAATCGCGCGGGCTATTTTCCGAAGCCGGCGCCGGCGCGTTCTTGATCGCGAGTTTGTGTCTGATGGCGTACGAGAAACCGCAAACCAGCAGCATCGCGCTCGCGTTGTCGATCTTCTTTCGGCCAACAAATATTTTTGCGCTGCCGATCTGGGCGATCGCCGCTTGGAAAAAGCCGCGCTCTGCAATCGGCCCTGCGTTGATCATCGTTGTCGCTGTCGGATTTCTGCTTTGGTTCAATTACATCCGATTCGGATCATTTTTGAACTTTGGTTACGCGAGCGAGCGGTTCGGCGGACCGTTTCTTGAAAATTTGTGGGGCGTTCTTTTCAGTCCCGGCCGTTCGCCATTTGTTTATTCGCCGATTCTGCTCTTGGCCATTCCCGGCGCATGGCTTCTTTTTCGGAAAGAGAAAATCCTCGCGCTGATTTGCGTGATCATCATCGCCGCTTACCTGTTCACGGTCGCGCGCGTTTACAATTGGGCGGGCGGCACATCGTGGGGAGCGCGATTGCTCACTCCGACTGTGCCGCTGTTCGGCGTTTTGCTTTCTCCCGCCATCGATTACGTTTGGAAAAACAAACTCGTCGCGATCGCCGCGATTCTGCTCGGACTCGCCGGCCTCAGTGTGCAAACAGTCGCGCTGATGCGCGATCCGATGCGCGTAATGGTCGAACACGTCGGGACAGGGGAAATTGATAATCTGGAAACGATCCACACGGTCCAAAATTCCTGGCTGGCGTTGCAAATCCGCGGCCTGCGGGATTGGCAACCGTGCGACACAGACGCCTCAATCTTGCGTACCTGGTTGGCGCGTTGCCCGGACTAAATCGTTCAACTTTTAACGTTCGGTTCGGTCGCGATCGCAAAAACATCTTCGGCGCAGGCCCAGGAGAGAGTGAAGCCAGAACCGCCGTGGCCGTAGTTATGGACGACGGTTCGGCCATCGGGAAGTCTTTCGCGCACCAGACGCACGCCTGATTTTCGGAATGGACGAAGCCCGACGCACTCCTTAATCACGCGCGGATTCTCGATCTTCAAAAGGCGGCTGCATTCGGCGACGATCGCTTTCGTTGTTGCCGCATTAGCTTCAAGTTTGTCGCTGATCTCATTCGTGCCACCGAAGACGCAATCATTCGCGCGCGGGATCGCGTACATGAGCGGCGCATCGTCGCAGACAATCGCGCAGTTGAGGCTGTCGATCTTCGGGACGATCGCGACCTGGCCGCGGTGCGGCTCAAGATCGGAATCACGCGCGAGCTGGCGCGCACCGATTCCAGCGCAGTTGATCACGAGATCGAATTCTGAATCGACATCTTCGAGTCTCTCGAAGC
>DATFXN010000051.1:0-20512 GCA_035315805.1 Chthoniobacterales bacterium | reverse complement strand
CTAGGCGAGTTCCAGGCGCTAGCTCTGACCTCTCAAGTGCCGCGTCCTTCTCAGCGACGGAGATTGGGTTCATGTCCTCGTGAGTTAACAGCCGCCCAATCTGGACGAGCGCGAGAAGCACTGCGGCGACGCCAGCGATTTGAATTCCGCGGAACCGTCCGAGGGCCATACTGACTGCCAGAAGTCCATTCCGTTTAGGAATTCGATTTCGGAAATGCGCGAGCATTCGATTTTCGAATGCGATGTCCGGTTTTTCGTTTTCGAATTTTTCTTCGAGAGCTTTGTTCATGGTTCTTGTCTCCTGATGAATTTTTCGGCAATCGGCACAGTCGACGAGGTGAGTGTGCAATGCGGCGCGTTCCGATTCGGAAAGCTCGTTGTGCAAATCAGCCGCCAGAAGTTCGCCGATATTGTCGTGAATAGTCATGGCTGTTCGGGGGCGAGCACGGGTTTGAGTTGTTTGCGCATCGAAGCGAGTGCGCGGCCGAGAATTCCGCGGAGCGATCCGTCTGTCAGGCCAAGCCGGTGCTCAATGGTCGCGTAATCCATCTCTTCGAAATAACGAAGTGAGATCGCGGCGCGGTGAAGTTCGGGCAGGGAAGCGATCGCGGAATGTAATTGTCGATCCAGGCCGGCGGTGTCGGTTGTTTCGGATTCGGCCGTTTCAGGTATTTCTGAAATCGAAACTGGGCGCCGTTTGCGAAAGACATCGCGCGCGCGATGACGCGCGATCATGCAGAGCCAGGCCGGAAATTTTTCCGGATCGCGCACTCGCCAGCGCGATTTCCAGGCTTTGACCAGCGCGTCCTGGACCGCGTCCTCGGCTTCTTCGCGATTTTGGAGAATCCCGTAAGCGATGGCGAAAAGTGGGCGGCTCTGGGTGCGGATGATCATTTCGAATGCCTCGCGATCGCCGTGAATGGCGGCCCGGTAAACTTCGCGCTCATAAGCGTCCATCATGTCGATCTAAAGCCTAGACGCATGAGGTCGCGATTCGGCGCGAAATTTTTTAAAAAATGATCACGGTGTTGCCGACGCTGATGAGTTCTTTGACGCGAATGGCGTCCCAGTTGGCCAGGCGAATGCAGCCGTGGCTCGCGGCGCGGCCGATTGTCTCTGGATTGTTGGTGCCGTGAATGCCGATGCCCGGTCTGTTCAAGCCCATCCAGAGGACGCCGACGAGATTGTTCGGGCCTGGTGGCAGATTGAAATAGTTCTCCGTGCGAATTCCGTAGTTCAGCATGCCTTCGTCGTAACGAAACCAAGGCCAGGTCGCCGCGCCCTGAATCTTCCAGGTGCCAATCGGCGCCGGCAGCGCGGTGGAGCCGGGCGTGATCGGGAAAACACAGACGAGCTGATCGTTCTCAAAAACTTCGAGCAAACGTTCCGGTGTATCGATGTAGATCTTGCGGGCGGCGAACTTTGGGTTCGGCGCAATCTTTTGTTCGGTGATTTTTTCGATCTCGAACGGGAGCACGTTCGGCACTTTCAATTCGTCGCCCGGTTCGAGATGTTCCCAATCCACTCCGGGATTGAGTTTCTTAACGTAATCTTCGGCGGAGTGGTAGCGTTCGGCAACGAACTCCAGCAGCGACTCATATGGCAAAAATTTTAGCTTCGCCTGTTCCTCATGCGCCCTCGGCAAATTGCCGACGTAAGCGAGATCATCGCCTTTGATCGTATAAGTGGTGAACGTTTGCGGGACTTGATCGAGCATCCATTGATCGACCGCGCCAGTGATCGGCATAGCGTGAGCGTGCTTGTAGGAAACGAGCGCCTTTCGAAAAAATTCGCCCATCTTACCGTCGATCTTTCCCGGCCCGAAATCGCTATTGTCCAAGAAAATCTGGAGCCGGGTCGCTGTCTCCTCGTCGTAATTGGGAAGCGCCACGAAGACTTTCGGCGTCGGCTTCGGTGTTGGCGCCGGCGTCCGATACGGCACCGCCCGGACCGGAGGTGGCGACTGCCAGATGCGCCACCATGGCGTCGATGCCGCATCGACTAGAAAAATTGTTCCCGCAAATAGCGTTGCGACTGCGAACGACCGTCTCATCGGCTCGAAGTAATGCGCCGCAAAAGCAAATTGCGCAACTCATCGCTCATCGCCGAATATTTCGCTGCGAACATCGTGCGACAGGACCACCTGTTGACTCGCGCCACCAAGCTTCGAGTTTGGCACGCCTGGGTTTCACTTCGGGCGAAACTTTTGCGCGCGCCACGTCAGCACTTCGGCGGTAAAAATACAATTATCCTTGTCGACTGCTATTGAATGCGCGTCGAACCGACGGCCTTTGTCGGGCGGCGGGCCATCCAATGCTCCGACAATTTTGCCGTCAGTGTTGATTTTCAAAATCCGGCCGGCGATGGCGTCGGACATATAGATAAAATGATCGCGGGTCACAAAGAGGCCGAACGGGTGGCCCAGTTTCCACTCGCGCAGATAGCGCCCGTTCAAATCGAAAATCTGGATGCGCGCATTTTCGCGATCGCCAACGTAAACGAGATCATTGTCGATCGCGATTGAGTGGGGAAGATTGAATTGGCCTGGCCCTGAACCCTTCAGTCCCCAGCCGAGCAACGGGTTGCCATACTTGTTGAACTTAAGCACCCGCGAATTGCCCTCGCCGTCCGTGACGAAAAAATTTCCCTCGCGATCGAATGCGACATCGGTGGGTTGGTTAAAGTGCGCCACATCGTCTCCCGGAGTTCGCATTCGGCCTAACGACAATAACACACGGCCTTCTGGGTCGAGTTTGAGAACTACGTGCGAGCCAGTGTCGGTCGTCCAAATATTGTCCTCGGAATCGACTCGCACGGTGTGCGCAGTAACAAAGAGATCGTCGGCAAGGCTGCGGACGAATTTTCCCGAGGCGTCGAATTCCATTAATGGATGTTTGCCGCGATGAAACACGTAGATGTGGCCTTTGGAATTCACCGCAACGCCGGCGACTTCGACGAAATGTTCGCCGGTGGGAAGCTGAAAGAAATCCGGAACCGCTTCGTAATTCAGTTTGGGAGCTGCTTCCTCAGCGCGACTGGAAAAAAGCGCGACGCAAACGACCAGCGGAGTCAGAATCCACAAACTGCCGAATCTTCCGGATTCCATGCGTTAATAAATCCGGCAATCGATCACACACCAGCCCACATCTTGTTTGATCAGGATGACGCGCTCGGCGGTCGGGTTCTTCCGTTGGAAATTGGTTTTGAAAAGGAAGGTTTCGTAATTTCTTTCAGGCACGCCAACGAATTTGTGGATGTTTGCCCCCCCGATAAACTTTCGTCCGAGCGTTTTGCCAAACGGCGCAAGGATGGGACTTCTAACTCAGCCGGAACTTTTCATTGCGCCGATCAAAATAAGAACGCCGGCCGCGAGCGCCACGACGTAGAGAAGCATAATAAACGGTCCGAAATTCACTCCGAATCCCAAAAGACCGTCAACGATCAGGTAAAGCGCGAGCAAAATCATTCCGAGTTTCTTCATTCCGCGCAGTATTTCCATCCGACCATGCCCTGGCAATCAAATTTGGTCTAACCCGTTACGCACCTGCTAGCGCATCAATTATGAAGCCCGCGCTTTAGCTTGTCGTCTGAAGGCGACGTGATTGTCCGTAACACATCGGCACCGAATTATCGAGACGCGTCTGAAATTTCGACACGAATCAGACCGGTCGAGCCCAGTCGCGTCATCAATGCGTTCGTCCAGCCGTCTCCCGGATAAAAAAATTGTTCGTAACGCCAGAGCATATTCAGCTGCGCGCCGGTCGATTTTTTCCAGGTGAGCTTTTGATAAATCTGCCGCTTCCAGGTTGGCGACTTTCCGCTGATCCAATTGGTCTCGAAAAAGTTCGGCCACGAGATCGCGCTATGTTTGATCGAAAGCGTTGCCGTATCCTCGACGGGTGTATTCCCGGCAAGCTTATCCTCCTGCGACAACGCCGGCCCAAACGGGAAAACCTTTCCGCCAAACGATAATGCAATCAGCCCCTCTTTGGTTGTGCCGACACTTGGTTGTGCTCCGCCGAGTTCCACTTCATTTAAGCTAAGATCGACATCATCGACGCGAAGCGTTCCGCCGTTCCCACTTCCTTCGTAGGTGATCGACTTGATCGGATGTGAGCTCGTTTCAATTGTTTTGAAGCGATCGGCTAACATCGACAAATCGCGGCCGCGCCAAAGCCAGAGCGCGGCGAGCACGAAGACAATCAGCAATGCGATCAGAATTTTTCGCATCCGTTTAATCCGCGTAATCCGAGGTTAAGTTTTTTTCTTCTGAATATAATCGTTGACCTGCTCCTCGAGAATTTCGAGCGGGAGTGCACCGTTCTTCAGCACGGCCTCGTGAAATTCGCGCTGATCGAATTTGTCGCCAAGTTCCTGTTGCGCGCGCGAGCGCAACTCCTGGATCTTCATCATTCCGACTTTATAGGCGCAGGCTTGCCCGGGATTGACGATGTAACGCTCGATCTCCGATTTCACTTCCTTTTCGCCCATGCCGGTTTTCTCGCGCATGTAGGCGATCGCCTGTTCCCGCGTCCAACGTTTGGCGTGAATTCCAGTGTCGACAACTAAACGCACGGCGCGGAAAAGTTCGTCACGCAAACGGCCAAGATCGCCGAACGGATTGTTTTCGTACCACCCGACTTGTTTGGCGAGCCATTCGCAATACAACGCCCAGCCCTCGGCGTAAGGAGTGAACGGAATCACTTTGCGAAATTGCGGCACGCCTTTCAGTTCTTGTGCGATGGAGATTTGCCAATGATGGCCCGGAACGCCTTCGTGATAGGCGAGCGTCGGCATGCTCCACTTCGGGACTTCGTTCATGTCGCGCAGGTTCGCGTAGAAAATTCCGGGTCGTGAGCCGTCCATCGCGCCGCCTTGATAATAAGCGCCCGGTGCAGTCGCCTCCTTGAACGGCTCGACCCGGCGGATATCGATCTTTGCCTTTGGCTCGGTCAAAAATAAATGCGCTTTCGATTCCGCGACGGCATTGTCAATCAAGCGTTTGTATTCGGCGAGCGCTTCGGCGCGGCCTTTGTCGTTGTTCGGATAAAGAAACTGCGGGTCTTTGCCAAGTTTATCCATCGCGGCCCCGATTGGTTGACCCGCGAACCCGTTCGTGTCGAGAATTACCCGCATTTCATTTTCGATTCGCGCCACTTCGCGTAAACCGAGCTCATGGACTTCATTCGGCGGCATGTTCGCGGTCGTGTTCGAGTGAAGCGCGTAGGCATAAAACCCATCGCCATCGGGCAATTTCCACACTCCATCGTCTGTGGTTGTCCTTGGCAGGAGCTCCTGAAAGTAGGCAATCAATTTTTGATACGCCGGATAAACGTGGCTGGTGATTTCCGTTTCCACGCGCTTCTGCAAATCTGCGCGCTGTGGATCGTTCAATTTGTCGATCTTAGCCGCGCGAGTTCTGAATGAGGTAGCCAAGACATTTTCGGCCGCCGGTTTGGCGATGAACGCCGTCATTTCCTTGAGCACTTCTTCAACCACGAACCGCGGCGGCAAAATTCCTTTTTGCTCTCGCAGGTTCAGGCCTTCGAGCGTTTGATCGAATTTTTTCGGTAAGGCGGCGAGCCGCCCGATGTAATACTCGCAGTCCTTCGGACTGAAGAGCCGGTGCGTGTTTGCCATGAACGATGGGAAATTGTTCTGCACGCCGAAGAGCTGATTAACCGGATAATTGTGAAACTGCCATTTCTCACCCTCGACCTGGTCCTTGAGAAACCAATCGAGCACGTGGGTGGAAAGCTTTTGGGATGGCGATTGTCGATCTAACGGATACTCGTGGAGCTGCCGGAGATCTTTTTTCCAGCGGTCGATGACCATTTGCTGGTGCGCCGGCGATTCGTCGCTCAGTTTTCCGTTGTGACTGGTAATGCCGAATTGCTCGACCAGGCCGAGCTGCGTCAACAACTCCGGTTCGCTGAAAATGACTTCGGCAAAAACTTTTTCGTAAAAGAGATTCAGGCTCCACGGCCGAAACCAGATCAGATTGATCCAAAAAATCGCGAGCACTACGATCGCGAGCAAGAGAATTGCGCCGATCCACTTTAAAATGCGCTTAAACATAAAAGCTCGTTAATGATCTGAGGGACCGCGTTGCCACTCTGGATTCAAAACGATCTTACCGGGTTCAGCAATGCGCAATCATCGCCAGCGGCAGATGTGATCGATGCTCTTGATCAGGCGGCTCACCTCGGCTGCGATATCGTGTGGCAGAGCACGCCGCTCATAATCCAATTTTTTCAAGGCGAGACGCAACTCGCCATAAAGCTCATTCGACGTGGTGGCGACAAATTCGTGTATCAAGTAGTAGAACCGATCAGCCTCGACCACGAATCCAGCATTTCGCAGCTTTTCGCTCAGCGCGTCGATCACCGCTTGAAATTCGCCCGGCGCCGCGAGTTTCGTTTTTTGAAACGGCCACATTAGGTTATTGTCGGCCCGTGCACGATAGACTTCGCCAACGGAGAAGCCGAGAAGTTTCGGTCCGCTCGGGCCAGGTCGAATTCGTCAAAGTCGGCGCCGACACCTGGAAGTGGCGGGATGTTTACCGGTGGCTCTTGAGCTTACGCTGGCCGCAATTCGCCGCTTTTGTCGCGCTCGTCTACGTCGGGCTCAATCTTCTTTTCGCATTGTTTTACAGTTTCGATCCGAAGAGCGTTGCCGGCACGACAACTTCGCAGTGGTTCCTCGACTGTTTTTTCTTCAGCGTGCAAACGCTGGCCACGGTGGGCTACGGCCACATGTATCCGCAAACAATCTACGGCCACATCGTCAGCACGGTCGAGATCATGACCGGTGTGTTTTTGCTCGCAGTGATGACCGGTTTGATTTTCGTGCGCTTCTCGCGCCCGATCGCACGCGTCGTGTTCAGCAGATCGATGGTGATCGCGCCCTTGAATGGAAAACCAACATTGATGGTGCGCGTCGGCAACGAGAATCATCACAGCATGGTCGAAGCCAAGTTTCGGATCATGTACTCGCGCGACCAAAATTTAATCGAAGGCGGCGACTTCAGATATTTCTATGATCTCAAACTGCATTTCGACCAGCTGACGGTTTTTCCGGCCGCCTTGACTTTGCGGCATGAAATCGATCAACAGAGTCCGCTTCACGGCGCGACCCTCGAGTCGCTCGAGGCGGAACGCGCTCTTTTCTTTGTTTCAGTCGTCGGGATTGACCCCGTCATCGCGGCCGAGGTGCAGACCCAAAAGGATTACAGCTGGCGCGACTTGCGATTCGGCCACCGCTTCGTGGAAATTTACAGAGAGAGCCAAGGCAAGAGACGACGGCTGACCGTCGATTACGGCCGCCTTCACGACACCGAGCCGGTTTAGCGCTGCACTAACGCGCTACTTGCCGATCAAGATAAAAACACCCGCGGCGATAGCGAGAACGCCGAGCGCAATGGCTGGAATGGCGACTGCGAACGCGGTCATGATTCCCCAAAGAATTAACAAGATCGCTAACAACAGCATGCCGATGTTCTTCGTAAAGTTCATGGTGAGCCTTTGGTTAGGTTAGGATATCGATCTTTCACGGAGGCTGGCGAATGTCACGATCAAAAATAACGACGTATTCGCGCAACGGCGGATTTTTGCTATAGCGGCGTTGTGCCAAATCAACACGATCACATCGATAAACCCGAGCCGCGGTGGCAAGTGCTCCTGGCGGTGCTGGCTGTCGGCGCAATTTATCTGGCGCTGCCGTCCCATCTGATCGTCGGACCGATTTGGCTTTTGCCGATGCTTATTGTGATCCTGCTTGTGCCGACGGTAGTGGGTCATCGCATGGGAAAGCACTCCCTGAATCGGGCGCTTGGCCTTCTAATCAATGCGCTGGTTACGCTCGCTTTGATCGGTTCGGTGATTCTCCTGGTTATAGCATTGCCCTCGCACAAGGAATCGCCACTGGAATTGTTACGCTCGGGAGGATTACTCTGGCTGACCAACGTGATCGTGTTCGCGCTTTGGTATTGGCGCCTCGATGGCGGAGGGCCAACCAAACGCCATGAGCGCAAGGAATTTGGCAGCCGCAGTTTTTTCTTTCCCCAAATGCAAGTCGAAGCCAGCGAGCGCGAACGTTACCGCATCGGAATGTGGCGGCCGCGCTTTGTCGATTATTTGTTCGTCGCGTTTACCCAAAGCTCGACTTTCGGCCCGACCGACGCGCCTTTGCTCGCGCGCTGGGCAAAAGTTCTAACGATGATTCAAATTCTGATTTCGCTCTGCATTGTCGTCCTTCTCATCTCCCGCGCCGTCGGCGTTTTGTGACGAACCTTTAAATTAGGGACGCACGAAACCGGGAATATTTCTTAATTCCAAAATCCGAAATTTCTGTTCCTCTTTTATTTTCCTGCTTTCCTTGCTTCCTGATTAAATTCTGTCTTATGAATCTCTGGATCGGCACTTCCGGTTTTCAATACACCGAATGGAAGGGAAACTTTTATCCGGAAGATTTGCCGACGGCAAAAATGTTGTCCTTTTACGCGGAGCGGTTTGCGACCACGGAGATTAATTACACTTTCCATCGAATTCCCGCGCC
Organism: Chthoniobacterales bacterium; assembly: GCA_035315805.1. Classification (GTDB taxonomy): domain Bacteria; phylum Verrucomicrobiota; class Verrucomicrobiia; order Chthoniobacterales; family UBA10450; genus AV40. The sequence continues at coordinate 11,956 of DATFXN010000051.1, read as the reverse complement.
CAAAACGATCGACAACTGGAAAGCGCAAACGCCCGGGAAATTTCGGTTCGCGTTGAAGGCGCCGCAAAAAATCACCCATTGGTCGAAGCTCAAAGATTGTGCCGACACGCTCGAATATTTTTGCAAAGTCGTGGGCGGCCTCGGCGAGCGTCTTGGCCCAGTCCTGTTTCAACTGCCGCCGACGTTCAAGAAAGACGTCGAGGTCCTGACTTCATTTCTGCGCGAGTTTCCCGACATGCGCGCCGCGTTTGAGTTTCGTCACAATTCCTGGTTCGACGACGAAATCTTCAATCTGTTGAAATCCCGCAACATTTCCTTGTGCATTGCCGACACCGACGATCTCGCTACACCAAGAAAAATCACGGCCGACTACGGTTATCTCCGTCTCCGCCGTGCCGATTATCAAAAGATCGACATCGAACACTGGTCTGACTTCGTCAGCCACCAAAAATCAAATTGGAGAGACGCGTTCGTGTACTTCAAGCACGAAGAAAGCGGCATTGGACCAAAGCGCGCTAAGCAGATGATGGAATTGCTGGCCTGAGGGTTCGCGCGTCGCTCTTGTTACCTTCGACACGAAGTTACTTAGTTTTCGTTTCTTGAAAGTAGAAGAGTTTCCAATCGCCGACGGTTTTCTCCCACACTTCGCCAATGCTTGATTTGCTGTGGATGTCTTGGGCGCCAACTTTGCCTGGTACTCCACGGTGTAGTGCACGAGCATCCCATTTGAGCCAATTGGCCGGTAATGGAAATCGCCGAGGGAAACGCTCGTTAGATTGAAGTCATCCATCTCCGCGAGAGTGGCTTTTTTGTCATGCGCACCCTCGGCACCTTCCTCGACTTCAACCGCGTCCTCAGTAAAGATCGCGGCGAACTCTTCTTTCCTTTTGTTTTTGTAATCGTCCCATGCCTTGCGGATTTTAGATTCCAACAGGCGCACGTCAGATTCAGACCCTGTCGGTGCCGCTGTATCCGTTGCTCCCGGCGCCGCAGTAACCACGAAGGAAATGCCGAACAAAATTATGGCGAGGAGTAACGGTTTCATATGGTCGGCTTTTAACAAGAACACAACCTAGGCGCAATCTGCAGTTGTAGTTTTTGAATTTTGCATGCGGCGGTTCTGCTATACAAAATCGAATCGATGTCCGACTACACGCCGACTTCGCGACGGCCGATTGCGGCGATATTTCGGCGAACGGCGGATGCTGCGACGCGGTTTTGCGTGCGGCAGGGGATTCATCCGGATGCGATTTCTTACTTATCTATCTTGGCAGCCCTCATCGCGGCGGTTTGTTTTTGGAGATCGGGGCAAACGCGGTGGCTCCTAATCATCGCGCCGTTGTTCTGTTATGTCCGGCTCTGGTTCAACATGCTCGACGGCATGGTCGCGGTCGCGGCAGAGAAGGCGAGCCGGCGCGGTGAAATTCTCAACGATCTGCCCGACCGTGTTTCCGACGTGATTATTTTCGTCTGCGTCGCGCATAGCGGACTAATGAATCCGATTTTCGGTTACTGGGCGGCAATCGCCGCCATCCTCACAGCCTACGTCGGCTTATTTGGGCAAGCGCTCGGAGTTCAACGCGAATTCGGCGGGATGATGTCGAAACCGTGGCGCATGGTTGCGCTCCAGGTGGGCGCTTGGCTCGCGTTTTTTTGCGAGCAAAGTTCATTCGCGAATTTCACAATTCTCGATTGGACATGTTTTGTTGTGATCGTCGGCTGCATCCAAACGATGGTTGTGCGCTTGAAACGGATCACGGCTGCGCTGCAAAATAAGCGGTGATGTCGCCGCAGGTCGCGATCCACGATCCAGTTTTTCGCACTTACTTCTTAATCGTTCTGATTTCGCTCGCAGTTGGCGGCGCGATTCTTGGTTTCCTGCGATTCGCCTTAAAAAAAGAAACCGCGTCGATGTTCAGGACTTACTGGTCTTGGATCGCCATGGCCGGAATCGGTTTGATCATCGTTTTCCTTGGACGCATTCCCACAATCATCGGCGTCACGTTGCTCGCGACTTATGCTTTCAAAGAATTTGCGCGCGCCTCGGGTTTGTATCGGGATTGGTGGATGACCGCGGCGGTTTACGCCGGGATCGTCACCGTCGGCATTGCGTCATTGGTCTCGCATCCGCGTGGCGACGAGCCGGGCACCGGCTGGTATGGATTCTTTGTCGCGGTGCCGGTGTTTGCGATCGCTTTGATTTTACTCATTCCAATTCTACGGAATCGCGCGCGCGGCGAACTGCAACGTATGTCGCTCGCCATCGTCGGTTTTGTTTACATCGGCTGGATGTTTGGACACCTTGGATTTCTCGCCAATGCCGTCAACGCCTACGGTTTCGTTTGTTACATTATTTTCGCGACGGCATTGACCGACGTCGCGGCATTCACCTTCGGGAAAATTTTCGGTCGCCACCCCTTACGGAGCGAAATCAGTCCTAACAAGACTTGGGAAGGCGCTCTCGGCGCCCTCGCTGTTTCGATGATTTTGCCCTGGCTGCTGCAATTCTCCTTTCCATTTTTCGGCGTTTGGCAATTGATTCTGACCGGCTTGATTGTTGGAATCGGCGGACAACTAGGCGATCTTTCCATCAGCGTGATTAAGCGCGACATCGGCACAAAAGACATGGCCGCAACCATTCCCGGTCACGGCGGCATTCTCGATCGGATCGACAGCTTGATTTACGCTGCGCCGTTGTTGATGCACATGGCCGGCTATTATTATCCGCTCCGATGAAAAACTGGCGCTATGATTCTTCGCGCCGTCTCGATCGAACCCCGGCCGATCGGCTCCGCCAGTTCCCGCGCGAGCCGGACATGCTGGTTTATGGATTGCGGTCGATCGTCGCGTTGATCATTCGCGGATTGTTGCGCATTTATCATCGGTTCGAGATCATCGGGCACCAAAATCTGCGGACAAATCGTTCGCTCGTTATGGTCGCGAACCATTGCAGTCATCTTGACACGCTTTGTTTGCTCGCAGCGTTGCCATTGCGAAAGTTGCATCGCGCATTTCCGGTCGCGGCATCAGATTACTTTTTTCAAAGTGTTCCGCGCCTATGGATCGCGGCCGTGATTGTGAACGCACTGCCATTTGCCCGACAAATGCGCGTTCGTCAAAGTCTCTCGCTTTGCCAGCAATTGCTTGCGAATCCAGGGACGATCCTAATCATCTTCCCCGAGGGGACAAGATCGACAACCGGCGAAGTTGGCAAATTCAAATCCGGGGTCGGCGCGCTTGTTGCCGGCCGAGAGGTCGCTGTCGTGCCGTGTTTCGTCGAGGGATCTTTTCGAGCGTGGCCGAAAGGCCGCCGATTGCCCAGACCGCGAAAAGTTTGCTTGATTATCGGTAAGCCGCGCAATTACCGAGCGCGTGGCACAGACAAGATCGACATCTGCGCAATTTCGACTGAACTGCGCGAAGCCGTGAGCGAACTGCGCCAACAAAATGGAAGGCACTGAACAGATTTTCACTAGTTGGGATGGCGCCGAGTTGTTCTATCGCGCGTGGATTCCAAAGCAGCCAACAACTAAAGCGCTCCTGCTTTTTCATCGCGGCCACGAGCATTCCGGACGCTGGCAGGAGACTGTCGATTTGTTAGGCTTGGATGACGTTGCGATTTTCGCCTGGGACGCGCGCGGCCACGGCCGTTCGCCGGGTGAACGCGGCGCGGCGAACAATCTTCATGATGTGATCAAAGACGTGGACGCTTTTGCGCGTCATATTTTAGGCAAGCACGGCATCCCGTTCGAAAATATGGTCGTGCTCGCGCACAGCCTCGCCGCCGTCGCCGTCACCGCGTGGGTGCACGATTACGCACCGCCGATTGCCGCGATGATTCTCGCAACGGCCGCGTTTCACGTGAAGCTCTACATTCCGTTTGCGATTCCGGCGCTGCGGATCTTGCGGCCGCGATTTGTGAAGAGCTACGTGAAATCAAAAATGCTCACGCACGATCGTGAAGAAGCTGCGCGCTACGCTTCCGATCCGCTCATTTTCCGCCAAATCGCGGTCAACGTGCTGCTCGATCTTCACGATTGCGCGAAGCGATTGCTTGCCGACGCCGGTACGATTCAAGTGCCGACTCTGCTGATTGGCGCCGGGAAAGACTGGGTCGTGAGTCTCAAGGCGCAGCAAAAATTTTTTGAAGGCCTTTCTTCCTCGCAGAAGCGGATCCACATTTTCCCCAACGCTTATCACGCAATCTTTCACGAAACGAATCGCCGGGAGGTTTTGGATCTTGTTCGCGACTTCGTTCGAGATTGCTTCATGAAGCCGAGAACCGCGCCTTCGTTGCTGGATGCGGACAAGAGCGGTTATACGTCGCGCGAGTATAAGCGCTTGAAAAGCAACGGCACGATAAAGTTTGCGGTCGCTCGCGCGGGTCTGAAAATCGCCAGACGATTAAGTCGCGGCATCGAGATCGGCTGGCATTGCGGTTTCGATTCGGGGTTGTCGTTAGATTATGTTTACGAGAACCAACCACGCGGCGCCGGCCCCTTAGGGCGTTTGATCGACAAATCGTATCTCAACAGCATCGGTTGGCGCGGCATTCGCGAGCGCAAAAAGAATCTAGAGAAAACTTTGCGCGATTTGATTCTCAAACTTCATGGCGAAAATCGAGTGGTGCGAATTCTCGATGTCGCTGCTGGCGCGGGCCGTTATGTAATTGAAACGATCCGCACCATACCAGAGATTCCGATTTGGGCGACGCTTTGTGATTACAAACAAGAGAACATCGATGCCGCGCGCGCCGTCGCCAATAAATTACATCTTAATGGTGAAATCGTCACCCAACGCCGTGACGCGTTCGACCGCGAGTTTCTCTCCACGATTCAACCGCGCGCGACAATCGGGATCGTTTCCGGACTCTATGAACTCTTTCCGTCGAACGAGCCTATTTTGGATTCGCTGCGCGGATTGGCCGATGCGATCGAGCCTGGCGGTTATCTGATTTACACGAACCAGCCGTGGCATCCGCAGCTTGCGTTTATCGCGCACGTCTTGCGCAATCGTGAAGGCGAACGCTGGATCATGCGCCGGCGCACGACCGCGGAGATAGACGAGCTCGTGCGTGTTGCCGGATTCGAAAAGATCGACATGGAAATCGACGAGTGGGGGATGTTTACGGTTTCAGTCGCGCGGCGTGCGAGTTAAACGCAGCAAAGCACTCGCGGTCTCGGTCGCGTTGTCGAGCTTGTTCCTGATCGTCTACGGCGGATGCAATTGGATCACCGCGCGACGCGGCAATGTGCCAACGTTCTATTTCGAATGGGAGCACGGCATTCCATTCGTTCCGTTTTTCATCCTGCCGTACATGTCCATCGATCTCTTTTTTGTCGCCGCGCCGTTTCTTTGCCGAACGAATCGCGAGTTGTCGATCTTCGCGAGACGAATTGCAGCGGCAATCATTATCGCGGGAATTTGTTTCCTACTTCTACCGCTCCGGTTTGCGTTTCTGCGACCGCACGCCGGTGGTTGGCTCGGCGCGATCTTTGATTGGTTCCGCGGAGTGGACGCGCCATTCAACTTGCTTCCATCGCTTCACGCAGCCCTGATGCTGATTCTGTTCGATGTTTATTTTCGTCACACGCGAGGTCTCGTTGGAATGGCGATCATGATTTGGTTTTTGCTGATCGCGCTGTCGCCGCTGATGACGTATCAACATCATTTGATCGACATCGCCGGCGGATTCGTTCTCGCAGCGTTCTGTTTTTGCTTTTTCCGCGAGCGGGATTTGTCCTCGCTTCCCAAAGAGGCGCCATCTAATAATCGCGGCTCGCTCTTATGAACTACAACGAACTCATCCAACTTTTCTTCGAACGCTCGACTGCGATGCAGTCCTACTGGAACCTTTACGTCTTGATCGTCGGCGGTTTGCTCGCGTTTTCGTCGCTGCGCAAACAACCAGCCGCCATCACGACTTTGATCGTGTCGGTCCTGTTCGCGCTTTTCGCTTACAAAAACCTTGATGCGATGTACGACACAACGGCGCAACGGTTCGCCACGCTTCAGGCGATCAAGCAATTCGATTCTGGCGGAGCAACCGCGACTGCAAAGCCGATTCGCGATTTGATTGAGCCGACGCTGAATCCCGCGACTTATTCGAGCGTTCGTGTCACACACTTGGCAAGCGACATTCTCACCATTGCGGCGCTTTGGGCGATGGAATTGCGGCGAAGGAGACTGCGAACAACGACTCCGGCTTCATAACTAGCTCGCCAGGAAGTTTTGCGATTGCAGCTATTCGTATAAGCTGACGAATGTCTTCGATTGCCGAAAATCTTGAGCTAGTGCGCCGACAGATCGCGCGGGCGGCCGAGAAGGCGGGACAATCAACCGATGACGTCGATCTTGTCGCGATTTCCAAGACGCATGACGCGGAAAAAGTGCGGGAAGCCATTGATGCTGGGCAGACTCTGTTTGGCGAAAGTCGGTTCCAGGAAGCGCGGGTGAAAATTCCCGAGCTGCCGTCGAATGTGCGCTGGCATTTCGTTGGTCATCTTCAGAAAAACAAGATTCGTCATGCGCTGCCGCTCTTTGAACTGATTCACAGCGTCGATTCGCTCGCGCTCGCGCAGGACGTGAACCGCATCGCCGAAGATGAAGGATTGCATCCGCGCGTTCTACTCGAGGTCAACGTGGCAGGCGAGGGGAGCAAGTTTGGATTCGCGCCCGAGAAATTGCGCGCGGAATTGGAATCGCTTCTCGCGTTCCCCCGGTTGTCGATCCTGGGTCTCATGTGTATTCCACCAATTACCCAAGAAGCGGAAGCATCTCGGAAGTATTTTGTGCAGTTGCGCGAGCTGCGCGATCGACTTCAAACCGAGTTCCGTGTCGATCTCGCCCAACTTTCGATGGGCATGACGCAAGATTATACCGTCGCGGTCGAAGAGGGTGCGACGCTTGTGCGCATAGGCACGGCGATTTTCGGTGAGAGAAAGCGGAAGAAAGAATGATGGAGGGACGACCTCCGTATCCTGCCATTATTCGTCGGACTGGCAGAGCCCGTCCCTCCAGGTTCGAGAATTGCTCTCAGGCTTTGCATCATGGTAAATTCGATACCCCAGTGCGTCTGGAGCCGACAAATATTCAGCAGATTGGCAACCAGATCGCGATTCGGTGGAATGACGGGACCGAATCGTATCTCGATTTGCAATTTTTGCGTCGCGCTTGTCCGTGCGCGGCGTGCGGCGGCGAGCCGGACGTGCTTGGCAACATTATGCGGCCGAACGTGAGTTACTCCGGCAACAGTTTTGATCTTAGCGATTTTGAAATTGTCGGCGGCTACGCAATCCAACCGCGCTGGGCCGATGGCCACAGCACGGGGATTTATAGTTTTCAATATCTCCGGCGCCTTTCGCAGTCGGTCACATCAAAATGAAACGCGCAACAAAATTCCTGGTCATTCTGTTGTGCGTCTCGCTGTGCGCCGGTGGTGTGGTTCTGTCAGTGAAGGAAGGCGCGAAGGCTAATCGCGCTAGGGCAAAAGTCCTTCCGATCAATAACCGGGCAAAGCAGAAGAAAGTCTGGATTTGGTCGTAACGATGGAAAGACGTCGCACGCAGTCGCGTCTCTAATGTTTGGAACATGACGGAGCATGTCCCTCTAAAATCATTTGGGAATTGTCACCCGTAGCAGCGTCGTTCCTTGAGCCTTTCCTGTTAGCTGTCGATCTTGTAATGACGCGGGCACTAGAAAGAATTCACCCGGACGAAGCTCGACATCAGCGCAGCCGAGCGCGCCCGTGAGACAACAGACGATGGCGAATTGTCCAACCGGCGCGACTTCGCGCGGTGAACCGAGATTCCATTTTTGAACTTCGAAGAGCTCGTGTTTAGCGAGCAGTTCGCCCTTCGGCTCGATTAACTTCGGCGCGATATCGTTGAAGTCGATCGATTCCAGCGCTTGATCGACATGCAACTGCCGGAGCTTGCTGGTCGATTGGTCGACACGGTTCCAATCGAACACACGATAAGTGGTGTCGCTGTTTTGTTGAATCTCGACGAGCAAGTTGCCCGCCCCAATTCCATGAAATCGCCCGGCTGGCAGAAACATCGCGTCACCAGGTTTTACGGCGATTCCATGAATGCGATCGGCAGCGGAGCCGGTTCGGAGTGATTTCTCAAACTCGGCGCGCGAAATTTCCCTTTCAAATCCTACAAAAATCTCGGCACCCGGTTCTGCCGCAGCGACGTACCAGCATTCCGTTTTCGGTTCTCCGCTGAGCTTAGCCGCGATTTTTTCTGGCGGATGGACCTGCAGTGAAAGTTTTTCCTCAGCATCAAGAAGTTTGACTAGCAAAGGGAAGCGCGGTGAGTTGGGAGCGTCGCCGAAGATTTCCTTTCGATGTTGGCTCCAGAGTTCATGCAGCGTTTTGCCTTTCAATGGCCCGTTCGCGGCGACGCTTTGCACTTCTGGGCGATCGACAATCTCCCACGATTCACCGATTGGCTTATTTGGCGGCAACTTTTTGCCGAATAGCTGAGCGAGTTTGCGGCCGCCCCAGATGCGCTCCATGAAAATGGGCGTGAAAGTCAAAGGAGAGAGGACAGCGGTCACAGCTCAGAGATCAGAAGATTCGAGATTGTAGATTGCGAATCAGTCAATGCAAAAGAGACTGTCCTCTGACTTCTGACCACTGACCTCTGACCACTGGATGAAATCCTTTTTCAAGTACTGGCTCCCGGTTTTGGTTTGGTTGGCGCTGGTCTTCATCGGTTCAACTGATCTGATGTCGGCCGAACGAACATCCCGGATTATTGCGCCCCTTGTCCGTTGGTTTGAGCCCGACGTTTCTGCCGAGACGATTGCGCAAATTCAATTCATTCTGCGCAAGGCGGCCCATGTTAGTGAGTATGCGATTCTCGCGATGTTACTCTGGCGTGGATTAAGTCACGGCACGCACTGGCAAGTGAAGAGGCCGATCTTGTTTTTCGTCGTTTGGTTTGCGTGCGCGCTCTTCGCCGCGAGCGACGAATTTCATCAATCGTTTGTCCCATCGCGAACAGCATCGGCAAACGACGTAATGATCGACATCTGCGGAGCGCTGACTGGGCTCGCGATTTGTTTGATGTTTGCGGCGAGGCTGCCGTCAAGCAAAACGCGAGGCACGTGCGCTCCTAATCTAAAATCGAAAATCCGAAATCAAAAATGAACAGTGGGCCTGACTGGGCTCGAACCAGTGACCCTGCGCTTATCAAGCGCATGCTCTAACCAACTGAGCTACAGGCCCGTTCGCGGCTTCGCCGCTGTTTACGATTTATGATTTTCGATTGACGACTTATTTCGTCCGGCGATTTCGCGCCGAATTCTGTAAATCGGAAATCGGAGGTCTGCAATCGGAAATTAGAAATGGAGGCAAGGGGATTCGAACCCCTGACTTCCAGCTTGCAAAGCTGGCGCTCTACCAACTGAGCTATGCCCCCGAAAAGAACTGCCGAATGTAGATTGCACATCGTAGATTGCAATCCGCTGCCGCTAGAAAATGTGCGCCATCGCAGCCTAAAGGAGTTGAAACGAAAATGTCAGACAGCGTTATTCGGACTGATGCAAGCCGGCGAAAACGCGCGATTGCAGCGATAAAGTTTCCTTAAAAGCGAACCAGGCGGGATCGAGCTCAAGAAGTTCTTCGGTTGCTTCTTTGAGCATTCCAAGATCGACATAGCCCTCGATGGCTGCAGACGCCGAAACGACCGCACGTCCTCGGGGCTAAGATGTCTAAAGATAACCCCACGCATAATTCCTCTGCAGCGTTTGACGAAATGGAGCGCGCCGTTCTTCACCACTAATCAATCGATAGACTGAGGCACGGATCGGAAAATGCCGGATGTCGATCTTGCGATCGAGCATCCGGCATTTATGCGGTTTTCCTAACGATAAATCAGAACGTTAGTGAGCAGGCGTCGCGAGGAATGCTTTCCGTCCGGTTACCGGATCAATTGAGCGGCCGGCAATTTCTCCGGCTTCGTTGATGTCTCTGGCTTGCTCGAGTCGCGCGGTATAGCTCGCTGGTTTGAGCGAGTTGAGATCCGTCATCACGCCGTTTTGCCAAATGAACGCGCGGCAATTGCCGTCCGCATCACATGAGAGGCCTACGACCTGGCGCTTCTCGTTGATTCCATACGCTTCGCTGTGAACGTCCCCGGGAAGGAAGCCGAGTGGCTGAATTCCGCTTTCGGGCGTCCAGATGAAAGCCTGCAGGAAGTTACCATCCGGGTCACCGGGCGCACCGGCGAAACCAACCACATCGCCGCGTTGATTAATGTTCGTCGGCGTGTTCCAAAACGGCGCGCCAAGATTCCCAAGATCGACAATCTTGCCGTTTTTGTCCCAAAGCAGCGCGTGCTTCGCGGTGTTACGACCCACCGCTTGATCGCAGATTCCGGAGATGCCCACGACCTGGTCTTGTTCGTTAATCCCAGTCGCGGCGCCGGAAGTGTCGCCGTTCGGCAACGGCAACTCGCTGATTTGATTTGCCATCGGACCGTAAACGACTGGACGGAACTGCAATTGTTGCGGCGGAACGCAGGTCGGATCGTGAACGGAATTTTCTGCCCACCCAACGATTTGACCGCGACTATTAGCCCCGGTCGCGAAACCGTTGTTTCCGCCAAGTGTCGGTAACGCACGCATCGTTCCATTTTGCCAGACGAATCCCAGATTGATGAAACCCGTGCCGGTGGCTCCGGGATAGAAGGCAGCGCTACTCCAGGCTTCTGATAACGGATCGGGGTTCGATGTTTGTGAGATGCCTGTGACGATGCCGGAGTTAGCTTTGACCGACCAGGTGACGTTGCTGTTTGGTCCGCCGAGTGTGCCAAGATCAGTCAACGCGCCGTCGCGCCAAAGCGCAGCGTGTCGACTCTGATTTCCCGACAAGTTTGAGAAACCGGCGAGCCAGCCGCGATCGTTGATGCTGTTCGCGCGATTGTTCTGACCGCCTAACGATGGCAGGTCTGTGATGGTATATTGTTGTTGCGATGCAGCAAACAAGCCGCAACCCATTGCGATCAGTAAGGTCGACAATGGGATGCGCACAAGTTTGAGCTGAATTGAAGATTGAATTGTTTTCATGGAAACAATTCTGCGAACGAGTTGCCGCGATTGAAATAGCCACTTGGCCTGTTTGCTGCAGACCACTTTGTGCGGCGCGTTATTTCAATTTCGCGTCGAGCGCCGACGCGAATTTCATCAGGCCTTCGCGAATTTGCGCGCGCGACCAGGCCGCGAACCCGAACGTGAGGGCGGGATCAACTTTTGCCTTCATATAACAAGATGAGAGCGGACTAGGCCTGATGCCGATTTCCGCGCAGACACGCATGATAGCAGGAAGATTTTCTTTGCCCTTTAACCACGAGACAAAATGCAGGCCCGCTTCGGGAATTTGCAGAGTGAAATGTTTTCCGAGCAGCCTGTTGAAAGTTTCAATGAAGAAATCTCGCCGGTCGGAATACAATTTCCGCATTCGTTTGATGTGGCTGAGGAAAAATCCTTCGCTCAGAAATCGCGCCAGGGTCGCTTGGTCAATTGCCGGTGAATGCTGGTCCATCACTGCGCGAATCTTAAGCATCGGTTCGACCAGTTGGTGCGGAGCGAGGATGCAACCGATACGCAATGACGGGTAAAGAATTTTGCTCATCGTGCCCGCGTAAATGACGCGCCCGGCGTTATCGAGTCCCTGCAAACATGGGAGTGGGGGACCGGTGAACCGAAACTCGGAATTATGATCATCCTCGAAAATGTAAGCGTCGTGTTCGCGTGCGAAATCGATAAGTGCGGTCCGGCGTGCCAGGCTCATCGTCATGCCGAGCGGAAATTGGTGAGACGGCGTGACGTAGATGATTTTGGGTGTCGGCTGCTTCGAGCGCCGCCCGATCACGATTCCTTCGCGATCAATTGGCCGTGGAACTACGGTCGCACCGGCGAAACCAAAAACGCGGCGCGCTTGGTAGAA
>DATFXN010000050.1:0-7506 GCA_035315805.1 Chthoniobacterales bacterium | reverse complement strand
GAGATCGCACACGGCGCTGCCTTTGGGGGTGTAACGCACTTCGGGGTCGCGCGTCAGATTTCCGAGGAGAATAACTTTATTGAAACTGGCCATGCGCCAGTACTACCGGATTTATTTCGAGCGCGCCAACTTTTTCCTTGGTTTTTCTTTACGCTCCTTCTTTTCCGCTTTCTCGCGTAGGCGCTGGTAATGCTGCCGGTAAATTTCCGGGTCCAGCTTAAATTTGGAACGCAGCTTCGTGATCAGGTCCGGCTCGGCGTGAAAAACAAAATTGACGTAGAACCCGGCATCGAGCGGCCCGGCCGCGTAGGAAAAAGGCCGCTTGTCCATCTTTTGGACCTGCTCAAGCTCGGCGCCTTCTTTTTTAAACTCAGATTCCACGCGGTCGACAATGTCGTGGACACTGTCTTCTTTTCCCTGCGCATTGAGGATCAACAACGCTTCATAACGGTTCTTCATGCTTTTTCTTCTTCGATCTTGTTAAAGGTGTTCATCGCGGAAACGACGCCTTTGTCAATCGCGCATTTCACCGCCTCGACCGCGCGATCGATGGTCGACCTTACGAGCGGTTTTTCTTCTTCGAAAAAATTGCTGAGAACGTAATCGGTGGCGTCCTCGGCCGGCGCCTTGCCAATTCCGATCCGCAATCGCGGAATTTCTTCAGTGCCGAACTGGACGATGATCGATTCCAAGCCGTTATGACCGCCGGGTCCTCCGCTCAGTCGAATTCGCAATCGCCCAAGCGGCAATGAGAAGTCATCAAGGACAACCAAGATTTGCTCGGGTGCGATTTTGAAAAACTGCGCGATCGCGAAGAGCGGATGGCCGCTGCGATTCATGTAACTCGCGGGCTTGACCAGCAACGCGCCACCAAACTTTGTCGTCGCAGCGTCCCATATGCCGGATTTCTCCCACCTTAGACCAGCTTCATGCGCGAGAAGATCGACAACCGTGAATCCGATGTTGTGACGGGTGTAGGCGTATTCGACGCCGGGATTGCCAAGGCCCGCGACTAATCGGATGCTCGGAGTTTGCGCGTCGCTCAATCCAAAATCCAAAATTAGTGCCAGTCCGCTTCGGACAAATTGAGTTACTTCTTCTGCTCTTTTTCTTTTGGAGCCGGAGCGGGTGGAACGCCGCCTTTGCCACCCGGTGCAGGCGCGCCTTTTCCTCCCGCAGCTGGCGCTCCTTTCGCGCCTCCAGCTGGAGCAGCAGCCGCTTCGCCCTCTTCTTTCTTTGCGGTGATGACTTCGGGACCAGCCGCCGCCGCCTCGGCTTCTGGCGTGACAGCTTCTTCTTCCGCGACCGGCGCCATTACTGAAAATGCAGTGAGATCGGGCTGAACCTTTACGGCCACGCCGGGCGGCAGTTTGATGTCCCGAACGTGGATCGAATCGCCAATGTTCAGTGTCGACACATCGACCGTAACTTTATCTGGCAAATCGCGCGGTAAACACTCGACTGTGAGCGCGCGAATATTCTGATCGAGTAAGCCGCCGAAATTCTTAACGCCGGTTGGAACTCCCAAAGGTTCCAGCGGAACGTTGGCCTCAATTTCCTGATCCATCGAAATCGCATGGAAATCGACGTGCAGAATGTCGCCGCCGACTGGAGAATGTTGCACTTCCTGCAAAAGCGCCGTGCGAGTCTCTTTGTGCCCCGCAATTTCCAATTCCACCAAAATGTTTTCACCCGACGCGTGACTGAGCATGGCGTTGATGTCGCGCGCCGAAACCTGGAGCGGCTGCGATTTTTCCTTTCCGCCGTAAACAACCGCCGGCACAATGCCGCGTGCCTTCAGTCGACGCGCGGCTGAGCGGCCCGTCGCCGTCCGTGGTTCTGCTTTCAGTTTAACTTGCTTTGCCATGTTCGTTATTTGTCGATCTTGAACAGCGACGACACAGACTCGTCATTGTGGATTCGTTTCATCCCCTCCCCGAGAAGCTCGGAGACGCAGAGCACGGTGGTTTTAAATCCTTCCACGGTGCGGACCGGCGTGCTGTTGGTCGTTATTAATTCCTCAATTTTCGATTTTTGCAACCGGGGGACGGCCACATCCACCAGGACGGCGTGCGAGACGCCGGCATAGATTTTCTTGGCACCGTTCTTCTTTAAAATCTCGGCTGCGGATGTCAGCGTGCCCGCGGTCTCGGTGAGATCATCAATCAGCAACGCATCGCGATCTTTCACCTCGCCGATCAAGTACAACGCCTCCGTTTCGGTGGCGCTCTTGCGTTCCTTGGCCACAATGGCAAGGTTCGCGCCCAGTGCTTCGGCATAGGCCGAGGCCATTTTCAAACCGCCGATGTCCGGTGAGACGACAACCGTCTTTCCAGTCAGTTTCTGGCGCAGGTACTTAATTAGTACAGGCAGCGAATAGAGGTGATCAACTGGGATGTCGAAGAAGCCCTGCACCTGCTGGGCGTGCAGGTCCATGGTGAGCACACGATTCACTCCTGCCGCGTGGAGCAGGTTGGCGATCAACTTCGCCGTGATGGGCACGCGCGGCTTATCTTTGCGATCCTGCCGCGCGTAACCGAAAAACGGAATCACCGCGGTGATCCGGTCCGCGCTGGCGCGCCGGGCGGCGTCAACCGTGATGAGCAGCTCCATTAAATGCTCGTTCGTCGGCGGCGAGGTCGGTTGAATCAGGAAAACATCGCGGCCACGCACGTTCTCCTCGATCTTCACGTAAGTCTCGCCGTCGGGAAACGAGCTGATTGTCGCCTCACCGAGCGGGATTCCGATATATTTGCAGATGCGCTCGGCCAACTCGCGGTTGGCCGTGCCGCTGAAAACCTTCATCTCTGGCTGAAGCGCGAACATGGCGGGTTAAGGTGACGCGCTGGCTAACGATTGGCAATGATCAAAACTTGCGGGAAAGGCACTCTTCCGCGATTGGTACCAACGCCCGTGAACACTGACGTCATCCGCATCGAACGACCGACTACCAACTCGCGGATTTTCGCGCATACGCGCTGGGACGTTTTGCCGGCGGTGGCCGGGCTTTTTCATCTCGCCTACTTTCTCGGGCTCTACTTTTTGTTTCCGCACGCGCCGCTCTGGGTGATGTTAATTCTGGGATTCATTTACTCGTTGATGGTCAATGCGAACATCAACGGCGTGTCGCACAACTTCATTCATAATCCGTTTTTCCGGTTGAAGTTGCTCAATCGCCTCTTCGGTGTGGTCGAATCCGTCGCGTGCTGTTTCTCTCAAACGTATTACGACGTCGTCCATATGCAGCATCACAAGGGCAACGCAGATCGGCCTGATGAAAATGGGGAAACGGTCGATTGGATATCAATTTACAAGCACGGACACGACGGCGAAGCCGAAAATCCATGGGGCTACATTTTTCTGAGCTTCTTCCGCGACAATCCAGCGGCGATCAAGCGCGAGCTGGCCAAGCGCGGCAAAGCCGAATTGCGCTGGGGCAACATCGAGCTCGCGGTGTTCATCGCGGTTTTACTGACGATGGCGATCGTTGTTCCGACGAAGCCGATTCATTTCATCAATTGGCGCTACATGTGTTTTTTCCTGCCGTTTTTCTACGTCGGCCACTGCTTCAGTTACTTGAATGGTTACTATCGTCACTACGGCGCGAATCCGGACAAACCGATCGCGTGGGGCGTGAGCACTTACGGAAAAATTTACAACTGGCTCTTCTTCTACAACGGCTACCACGCCGAGCACCACTTCCGGCCGAAAGTGCATTGGACGAAAATGGAAACATTTCGCCAGAGTATCGCTGACATGCAAAAGGCCGAAGGCGTACGCACAATCAGACGCGCGCACATGCTTGGCTTTCTGGATCCCGACTTGCCGAAACGCGGCAAACACGCTGAAGGTTTGGGCGGCGCCGCGTCGTCTGCGCTTTAATTCAATCACTGGCGGTAAAATACGGTCGTAATTGGATCCGGATCTACCGACAGAGGCAGCCGGCGGTGGAGTGCCCCGCCACGTACGATCTCGTCCTACAGAAATCCGAACGCGCGAACTTTAGACTCGCGAAACCCCATTCAAATTTGCTTCGCTTACGTACTCATGACGGCATGTTTGCTCGAACAAACCGCTGCCCGACCAGTGGATTCGTTCCCGCTCTCGGCGGGGGGCGCGCAAATTTATAAACATGCCGCCGATGTCGATCCTGCAATTTGGAACGCGGCGTTCGGCGATTCGCACAAGGATTTCGAATATTACCAGCTGATCGAGCAAACGATGTTGGCCGGTTTTTCTTACCTTTATCTGCTTCTGTTTGATGAACAGTGCGATCCGGTCGCGTTGCAACCTCTGATCATTGTCGAACAAGATCTGCTTGCGACGGCAGGATCGGCAATCACCGCCGTGATCAATTTTGGTCGCAAACTGTGGCCACGTCTTCTCCGGACGCGAATGTTGCTCGCTGGTTGTCTGGTCGGCGACAGCAAACCAGGCGTGATCGCACCGGCAAATCCGAGGCGCATTCACGGTTTGCTCGCTCAAGCGCTTCACGTTTTCGCGCGCCGGCATAAGATTTCGCTCGTTTCTACCAAGGACTTTCCGGCCGCGTTGCGCAACGAATTATTGCCATTCGTAAAGGCCGGTTACACCCGGGTCGGCAGTTTTCCTCCGCTCACGCTCGACCTCAACTTCACATCGTTCGATCAATACATGGAAACGCGTTTAAGCCGGATCACGCGCAAAGGTTTGCGGCGGAAATTGCGCAAAGCGGCTGCGACGTCGCCGCCCATTACGCTCGAGGTACTAACCGACTGTCGCCAGGTGATCGATGAAGTTTATCCGCTTTATCTCAGCGTTGCGCACAATGCACCGGTCGAATTCGAAATTTTCTCGCGGGAGTATTTCCTTGAAGCTGGCCAACGCATGCCGGATCGGTATCGCTACTTCGTCTGGAGACAAAACGGCAAGGCGATCGCCTTCAGTTTTTGCACGATTTGGAACGGCGAGATTTGGGACAACGACATCGGCTTCGACTACAACGTTGCCCATGGGCTAAATTTATATTATCGCACGTTTCATGACATCGTGATGTGGGCACTACTTCACAGTCTGCGCCGCTATCATTGCGCGCCTTTCAATTACGATGCGAAACTTCATCTCCGGCTGCAGCCTGTTCCTGTCGATCTCTACGTGTGGCATAGATCTCCCATCATCAACGCCCTGATTCGTGGCATCGCGCCGCTCCTCGCTCCGGCGAAATGCGATGCCGCTTTGCGGAAATACTTTCGCATCCATAATAGCGCGTGATGCCTCGCGCGTTCCGCTGGTGGGCCAATCCCTGGTTTGTTCTCATTCTCGAAACGCTTTTCGTTACCGCATCCGAGGTGTTGTTGAAGATTGGCGCATCGGAAACAAGGCAAGTGCAAGCTTGGGAATGGACTGGATTACTGTCGCTGACGTCCATCTGGATTTGGGTTGCCGTCGTTCTCGTGATCCTCAGTTTTCTCTGCTGGATCTACGTCCTGCGCCATATTCCACTATCGATTGCATTTCCCCTCTCAAATGTTGTGCATGTGCTCGTGCCGGTAAGCTGCTGGCTGTTCGTGGGTGAACAGCTCTCGGCGCGACGCTGGTGCGGAGTCGCCATCGTGGTTCTCGGTCTCGCCGTCGTCGCCAGACCAGTCGCGAAGATTGGGGAGAAACTCTAATGGCCATTTTCATTTTCATGATTGAGATCTTCGCGGCCGTCGTCGGTCAGCTTTTTCTCAAGCACGCTATGGAGGAATCAAACCGGCTCGGCTTTCGTGATCGTGGCGTGCTGGCATTATTTCTCTCGGGCGTCGCAGCTCTAACGATCTCGTTTTTTCTAACGATCGCGTTACTGCAGCATTTCGATCTCAGTTTTTATTTCCCCATCCAAGGTTCAACCGTTGTTCTTATCGTGCTCACCGCAGTATTGGTTCTCCGAGAAAAATTGACGCTCCAACTTTTGGTTGGCTCGCTGCTCATCAGCGTCGGCATCGGAATTGTTTCAGTGAGCTAAGACTGCCACGGCGTTCGGGAAGTTAATCACTTCTGCGTCGCAAAACTCTTGCGCAGCTTTTCTTTATTCGCTTCGCAATCTTCCTGCAGACAGCGAATCTCAGAGCTCAGTTGCTTCTCGAGCGATTCGACCTCTTCGAATCTTCCAGCCGCCCGGGCCGTCTGGATTTCGCCTTTGAGGAAAAGCTCTTTCTCGGCGATCCGCGCTTTGAATTTGGAATCGACTTCGGCGAGCTTTTTCTTCTGATCGTCGGTGAGAGTGACGATCGGCTGATCTTTCGCCAGCCGTTCCATTGCCAGTTCGTACGCCGATTTCATTTCCCAGTCTCCGTCTCCTCTTTGTCTTAATCTTCGCCGTACTCTTGCTCTGCGTCGGAAGATCGACAAGGTGTAAGATCGGCCCGCTTTCGCCATCCGCCTTTGTTACACTACGGCGCGATCAGAGGCTTCGCCGGGCAGGCAATGAAAATTAAACTTCTCAGCATCGATTTCGACGGTACGCTTGTTTCGCGGGTAAGCGAACCGGTCCTGGACGTGGGCTGCATGAAATTGATCGGCGAATTACAAAACGCTGGCGTTCTTTTCTCAATCAACACTGGCCGTTCGGTCGATCTGCTCGAATCCGGCATGACCGATTTCGAATTTCCGGTGCGGCCTGATTTTATCTTAACGACCGAACGCGAAGTTTTCCGCCCCGGGGGTAACAGTGAAAAATGGGAGCCGTTCGGCGATTGGAACGAGCGGTGCGCGCGCGATCACGCCGAATTGTTTTCCTCCAGTCAATCGATCCTGGCCGAGATCGTCGACTTCGTGACATGGAAAACGAAAGCCCAATTGCTCTATCACTCGCAGGCCCTAGAGGGTTTGCGAGCAGAGAGCGATCAGGAAATGGATCGCATCGTTCAATTCATTGAACGCGCGCGGAAGAAAGAACCGAAGCTCAATTATCAGCGGAACACAATTTATCTTCGCTTTTGTCACGCCGATTACCACAAAGGTGCGGCGCTGTTGGAGCTAGCACGGTTGATCGACATCCCGCGGGAAAACATTTTCGCCGCGGGTGATCATCACAACGACATCTCGATGTTGAACGGCGACGTCGCGGGCATGCCGGCGTGTCCGGCGAACGCGATTGAGGAAGTAAAAGCCGCAGTGCGTGCCGCTGGCGGCTACGTCGCCCAGTGTAAGCACGGCGCAGGTGTTCGCGAAGCGTTGGAATTTTTTCTCGACCGATCTCGGCGGTCATAGACCGCCTCTACAGTTTCGCCGTCGCCAGCGCAATCGGTGCGTCCGCTTCAACCTTGCCGGCGAACCGATTTGTCATGTAGGTGAGTAGTAAGACCCAAAAAGAGAGGGCGAGTCCAAAAAGCGGAAATTGGAGCGCCAGCGGGAGCGAATAAATGATCGCCATCAACGGGATCCAAACGGCCCAGGTCGCGAGCAATGTCGGGAAAATCTTTTCTCGATAATGTGCCCAGGTGAAAAGATCTCGCAGTGGCCGCATCGAAATGCCGCTGTTCT
>DATFXN010000049.1:0-100014 GCA_035315805.1 Chthoniobacterales bacterium | reverse complement strand
TGAGAGTTACTCGTTTCATAATGAATAATATGTGACGTGTAGGGCCTTACTAGGCGTTAGAGAGCGACCGTTGCGCATAAGACCTTGGCCCAATGTCGTCCGGAGGTGCACGTGGACACTACACAAGCAGACTTCCTCGGGTGAGACGTAGTTTTAAGTCCAAACACCGCTTAGCCCCCACCATTCCACGCGCGCGCGTAAGTATGTCTGCGAACAATATCGGAGCGACTTTGAGGAGGCGTGGAAACGGTACGTTCCCTCCGGTTCCGACAAACCCGCAACAGTCGAATTGGTTTCTTCGTTGCTGTGACAGGCGGGCGCATTTGCTTCCTGAGGAACCAATCGGACAGCAATCGGGTCGATCGTCTATAGCCTCGCACTAAATGCCCCTCTCTTTCGCGCGCGCGCGTGCGTGTCCGACCCGGCACGTGGTGTAAACGCAGGTAATCAGATTCGGATAGCGATCTATGAAGAGAAGAGCCGAAACTATGGCTTAGGCGAAGGGTTCAATTTGGTACAAATCAATCGAAGAGGTGTGCGTTTTATGAGCACCAGATTTTGTTGGTTCACGGCCGCTGCTCTCGCCGCCGCCGCGGTTCTGCCGGTGACGGTGCGGGCGCAAGCGCCGGTGCAAAGCAGCAATGTTTCTAGCGGTAGCGGAGTGAGCTACGTCCGGGGCGCGCGCCCGGCGCCGCCCAGAAGCGCCGTGGTTGGTCGTTCGTTTCATTCGGCGCCTGTCCGATCTTTTAACCGGCCAACATTCAACGCCGCCCATGTCCAAAACGGCAACGGCGCCCAACTGCCTGCATCGACCAGAATGGAACCAAGGCACACGTTTCGGCCGCCACAGCGCTTTGTGCCGCCTAATTTGGGAAATCGGCAGCCCACCACCGCGTCTGGAACGCTTAACCTGAACCTCGCGACGAACCGAGTCGCGAACGACAACCCGGCACCCCAGACGACAAGCAACCGACAATTCGCGCAGACCAATAACTCTAACCGCGTCTTAGGCAATAATCCGCGGAACCATGTTTTTGCCCAGCGGTCGGCCAATTGGCACCCCGATTGGGACCATAATCATGATCACTGGTGGCATGGGCACGTTTGCCATTTCGTGAACAATACCTGGATCATTTTCGAGATCGGATTTTATCCCTGGTGGTCGTACGGTTATCCCTACGCCTTCGGCTATTACCCATATAGCTATGGTTCGGACGGCTACTCTCCGTATGGATATGATCCCAACGGATATAGCTACGGCTACAATTTGGGCGACTACACCGACGGCCAAAACGGTGATGGCTATTACGACAACGGGCAATACGACAACCAGGGCAACACCGCCAATTCGTCCTCAGACCAAGATATTGTAGCCGAGATCGTGGCCGCGGCTCAGGATGAGTTGTCTCTAGAAGGATATTACAATGGGCCGATCGACGGCGTTTTTAGTCCGGAAACGCACCGCGCAGTCAGAGATTTCCAAAGGGACAACGGCTTGAACGTAACCGGTTATTTGACTCCCGAGACCCGCAAGGCTCTGGGATTGGATGTGAAATGACGTCGCGGGGTCGTACCTAAACATTTGACGTTTGGTTTGCGCTGCTGGTGGACTCCGCCGAATCTATTTAGTTTTTGTCTAATAGCGCTCTATGCGAGCTGCGCAAACCAGCGTGAACATAATTGTGCGAGGCCTGAATGGCCGACGTGTGAGCCCATCGCGCGCGTCCGCATGGAATGGTGACAAGACGATATTTCAGTGGTGTTTTATATAGTACACCAGTGCGCGTTCCTTCCCTCGCACGCGCATGCGCGGGCTGGTTGGCGTCGGCGAGCAATTTTGCCGCGCCCCGATGCCTATTTCGATAAAAACAGGCGCGTGAAAGCTGCGCCTAATGCGTATCAATGAATGTATGAAGGTGAATACTGTTGATCATCGGGAGGCAAAAACGGTTTCCACAGAGCGTCGAACAAGAATCAAAACGAGTTGGTTAGCTTTGGTATTGGTTCTGGTTTTCGCCGCGCTTGGTGCAGTTGGGTGCGAAGAGTATAATACGGCTTACCCAGGATACGGACCTTATTATGGTGGACCCTACTATCGTGGTGGACCCTACTATGGAGGCTATCCGGGCTCCGTGACGATCGATGTTGGCGACCGACCGTATTATGTCCACGGTCCCGGTTATTATGTGGGACGGACCTATTACGTCTGGAGGCCAGGACATTGGAGTTATCGTCACGGCCAGAAAGTCTGGATCCACGGCCATTACGTACTGCGAAGGTACTGATCGAGCAGGATTTCCTGGCAGCCGCTACCTAAAGCGATTGGCGCCGTCAAGGTCCCACGGCGGCAACCGGAAGCGCCGAGCCCTTTGCTGATTTCAGCTGTTCTGTTTTGTTCGCCAACGTGTCGCGCCTCCTCCTCGCGCACGTGTAGTTGGTCGATCTCAGCGTGGTGTTCTCACGCCCGCGCACACGTGGAATGGGATTAACGGCGAGTTCGGTAGTAGCGGTGATGCCAGCGTGCATGCTGATGGTGCCAAATCCAGGTTCCCGAAACGAATGGCCTGTGCATTGCGACAGAGGAATTCATTACGTGTGGCCATTCAAATTTGGGGCGGAGCTCGGCCTTGTTATCGTTTTCGCGATTGCGGACGCCCACATTCCGCGCAAAGAGAACAGAGCGGCGGAACAGCATCACTAATTTCTCCCTCACAACATTCCCAAATTTACCTCCCCAGTTCCGCGCAAAGAGAACAGAGCGGCGGAACAGTATCACCAATTTCTCCATCACAACGTTCCCAATCTTGCCGCCCCAGTTCCGCGCAAACAGAACAGAGCGGCGGAACAGTATTACTAACTTTTCCCTCACAACGTTCCCAATTTTACCTCCCCCGTTCCGCGGAAACAAGAACAGAACAGCGGAACAGTATCACTAATTTCTCCCTCACAACTTCCCCGCCAATTTCATTTCGCATGCGGATTGGCTTTTGCCTCCAAAAACTTGCTTAGACCGAAACCAACTGTGACGATCTCGACCTCCTCGTCGACGCCGAGCGTGAGGACATGGTCCTTTCTTTGTTTAATCGTGCACCATCGCGCGCCCGCCTGATGATCGCCAGGTAACTTAAGTTGCCTTTTACGACTTTATCTTCGCCCGAACACCGGGCTGTTCTTGCTCTCGTGTTGTCGATCTGATCAGCGATGCGCTTCCATTCGGTCGCCTATGGTATAGGGAGCCAAATGCAGTTACGAACGCAACCGGCTACGCGAAGTTTCGCACCCGTTGACATCAGGCGGACGAAAGCGGTTCGCCGCCCTCTCCGCATTAGCGGTTCCACTCGGTACCGTTTGACCAAGAGATGGTGCGTTCGCCATGGCTCAATCGCCCCCTGATGCCCAGGGAGGGGATTACTAATTCGCGCGGACCTGCCATGTAACCGTTATTCCTTTGGCCAATTTCGTTTACGATCGTAAAATTTCGACCATCGGCGTCCGTACTTATGCTCGTTGGCTTGCCGTCGTGAAACCAGCGTCCGTCAATGCCCACCCCAGGACCGCGTCCGTAAGCGGACGGCTCGCGCGTCCACTCCGTCCCGTTTGACCAGGAGATTCTTCCCTGGCCGTGGCTGAGATGGCCCCTGATACCTAACGACGGGATTACTAGCTCGCGCGGACCTGCCATGTAACCGCTGTTCCTTTGGCCAAACTCATTGATTATCGTAAAACTTCGACCATCGGGCTCCATATGTATCTTGGTCGGCTGGCCATCATGAAACCAGCGTCCGCTCAGGTCCACACCGGGACTTTGCAGCGCATAACTCGAAGAGTCCGCATAGACGGCTCCAGACACCGGGGCCGTGTCAAAGCTGCCAGCACATCCGCTAACAACCAACGCGACCGAAAACAAAAGCACCGTACTGCGGTTAGCACCAGAGTTGTAAAAGCATGTCATGCTCCTTTGGTATAGTAGCGAGATTTTTCAGACAAACGTTTTTTTCCCAGAAATGATCCAGTTTTGCCGTCCGGAAAAGCATTTGCCTCAAAGAGAAGCTCGAAAATTGTGCTTCGATGCGAGAATCGCCGAAAACTTCTTGCCGACAGGAACGTGCCCGCTTCCAATTAGCCCTCGACCGCTATTGAATCTAGGCATTCGGCTCGCTGACAGCCGCGCGCTCGTAACGTCCGTCTCGCTCGGCTGCCGCCAACTCAATCTGCCTGCGCCATTCCCGTCATTGCCGGCGGCAGCGGCACTTCCTGAATAATCGAATCGAGCTTGTTGAGATCGACCGGTTTAACGAGGTGATGGGAAAAACCGACATCGCGACTTCGGCGAATATCCTCTTCCATTCCGTATCCGGAGAGTGCGATCCCAAAAACTTCCCGCTTCGCACGCAAAGCTTTGAGGAGATCGATGCCGCTGCCGTCCGGTAAACCGATGTCGCTCACAAGAACATCGAATCGTCGAGTCGCGGCGAGGTCGAGCGCGGAGCGGAGGTCGCAAGCAGGATGAACCTCGTAACCCCGACGGCGCAGCATTCGGGTCAGAGAATGATTCGTGTCCTCGTGGTCCTCGACCAAGAGGAGACGCACAGAACGGCGCGCCGGTGCTGCGCGAGGCGTCTTGGCGGATTCCGGGACCGCGTTTCTTTCGCATGTCGGAAAGAGCGCGGTGAGTTTGGCGCCTCGATCGCGTCCATCACTTTCGGCGTTGATAAAGCCGCGATGCGCTTCAACCAGCGCTTTGCTGATGGCGAGACCGAGTCCAAGCCCACCTAGTTCGTTGCGCCGCCCCTGTTCGAAAGCGTGAAATACTTTCGGCAACAACTCAGGATCAATCCCGCAACCGGTGTCTTTGACTTCCACCCGAAGGTTTCCGTCGCTGTCGTTTGCCGTGCGAATGCAAATTTTCCCGCGGTTGGGAGTAAACTTGACCGCGTTCTTGATCAAATTCCAGAATATCTGTTGCAGCCGCGCCGGGTCGGCCTGGACGAAAATCTTCTCGGCAGTAAACTCGGTCCGCAGCTTGAGCTTTTTTCGCTCGATTCCGGTCTGCCAAATCTCGAGTACATTTCGCAGCAGTTGGTGAGCGTCGACGATTTCGAAATTAAGCTCGACTTTGCCCTTGCTAATCCGAGCCAGAACGAGAAGGTCGTCGATTAGGCGCGCCTCCAATTCCACGTTCCGGCGAATGAGTTGAAGGCATTCTCGCGCGCTTTCCGGCAAATCGCTTTCATGCTCGAGGCTGGAGACTGAGGCTAGGACCGGCGTGAGAGGCATGCGCAGCTCGTGACTGAGCATCGCCAGAAACCAGTCTTTGGCGGCGCTTTCCCGTTCGGCTTGGGCACGCGGGTGCTCGGCGATCGCCTGGTCTCTAATGAGGTTTTCCCGTTCCTCGGCCTGCCGTTTTATTTGCTCGGTCTTTTTGAAAAGATCGATAAAGAACGCAATCTTCGCCCGCAGAATGTCGGGCACGACCGGGGTGAGAATATAATCGACCGCTCCCAGGGAGTAACCGCGCGAGATATGGTTTAGCGTGTCATTGATCGCGCTGACGAAAATAATCGGCGTGGTTTCGCAATGCTGCCGTTGCCGGATGAGAGCGGCCGTCTCAAAGCCATCCATACCCGGCATGTTCACGTCCAGGATGATGGCGGCAAAATCTTCCCGGAGCAGACGGCGCAGGGCTTCCTTGCCAGATCGAACGCAGACGATGTTCTGGTTCAGCTCCGCCAGCATCACTTCGAACGCGAGCCGCTTGTCGGCACGATCGTCCACCACGAGGATGCTTACTTTGTCCTCAGAAGAATTGTTGTTGCCGCTATTGCTCGACATCATCGAACCAACCATTGCGCAGAAGCGCCAGAAATTCCTCGGTTTCGATTCGTATTGTACCCCTCCATTTCCGGAAGCATGATGTCCATCAGCACCAGATCAATATCGCGCGTCGTCCACCAAGAGGATGCTTACTTTGTCCTCAGAAGAATTGTTGTTGCCGCTATTGCTCGACATTATCGAACCAACCAATTGCGCAGAAGCGCCAGAAGTTCCTCGGTTTCGATCGGCTTGGCGATGTAATCGCTCGCGCCGGCATCAATACACTTTTCGCGGTCGCCCTTCATTGCCTTGGCGGTCAGCGCGACGATTGGCAGCTGATTAAAGCTGTACATCTTGCGAATGGCGCGCATGGTATCGTAGCCATCCATTTCCGGGAGCATGATGTCCATCAGCACCAGATCAATATCGCGCGTCTTCTGGAGCGCCTCGATCCCGGCTCGGCCGGTTTCGGCGGAGATCACATTGATCTTGTAACGCTCCAGCAGGCTGGTCATGGCGAAAATGTTTCGGATATCGTCGTCTACGATAAGGATTCTTTTACCGGCCAGGATTTGATTTGGATCGTGGAGACGGCGCAGCAGGTCCTGCTTGTCGGCCGGCAATTTCGAAACGTCGCGATGCAGCCACAGTGCGGTTTGATCGAATAACCGGTCCGGACTGCGAACGTTCTTGACGATGACTGTTTGGGCGAGGCGATTCAATTTCTCCTCTTCCTCTCGGGACAAATCTTTCCCCGTGTAAATGATAATGGGCAATTGCTGGTTCTCCGCGCGAATTTGCTCGATCAATTTGAATCCGGAAACGTCCGGCAAAATCAGGTCGAGGATGACACAACCGAATTCCTTACTGCGAAGCGCCGTCAGCGCTTCCGCGCCCGTCGCCGCCTCGGTTATTTCGACGGAGCTATCTCCCACCAGTGCGCTGATGGCGGTACGTTGGGGCGCGTCGTCTTCGACCACGAGCAACTTTTTGGTCCTGGCTACGGAGATGGTGGCGGCTTTGGTGAAAACGGTGCGAATCGCGGCCGATCCGATCGGTTTCTCGAGCGCGGCGATCGCGCCATATTTCAACGCGCTCCGCCGGACGGAATCGTCGCCCGAAAGAGCGATGACCGGAATGTGCCGGCTGGAAAGATCGGACTTGATCCGCTCGAGCAGTTTGCTGCCGTCAATGTCCAAGAGCTGCAGATCGATCGTAATGGCGATGGGCGTGTAGTCACGGACCAACGCCGCGGCAGTGCGGCCTCGCGGAGTGACAATCGCTTTGAAAGCCGATTCATGCGCGGCATCGAGAAGCCACTGCGCCAGCTCGTGGTCCTCTTCGACGATGAGAATCGTTTTGTCGGACGGAAGCAGGTCGAAGCGGTCGTCCGGGATGGACGCATTTGTGAATGGAGGAATCGCTGGTTCGCTCGGCTTGGGCTCAGGTTCAGCGGCAAGGTTGGGCGAGCGCACGGTTTTCTCCTTCCCCACGAACGGATAAACGTCCGGCAACAATAAAGTGAAGGTGCTGCCCTTGCCTTGCTCACTTTCGAGTTTGATCTCGCCGCCAAGCAAACGGGTAAGTTCACGGCTGATGGCCAGGCCGAGGCCGGTGCCACCGTAACGGCGGCTTGTGCTCCCATCGGCTTGTTGGAACGCCTCGAAAATGTTTGTCTGTTTTTGCGGCGCAATTCCAATTCCGCTATCGCTGACCGAAAACGCAAAGACCTCTTTCGCCCGATTTAGGGACGCGTGATTAGGGCTCCAACCACTCGGCGCCCGTATCACGCGCAATTTAACGTGGCCGCGTTCGGTGAACTTGAACGCATTGGAGAGCAGGTTCTTCAGGACCTGGTCGAGTCGCTGCGCATCGGTGTAAATCGCCGGCGGCAGATTTGGGTCGATGTCGATCGTGAAGGTGACCCCTTTGCCTTCGGCGACATGTCCAAAGGTCCGTTCCAGGTTTTGCTGCATTTCCTGGAACCGGACTTCGCCCACGTCCACAGTGACGGTGCCAGATTCGACCTTGGAAAGATCGAGGATGTCGTTGATCAACTTGAGCAGGTCCACGCCCGAATCGCGAATAGTGCTGGCAAATTCGACTTGTTTCGCGGTCAAGTTGCCTTCCGGATTGGAGGACAATTGTTCGGCCAAGACGAGCAAACTGTTTAGCGGTGTGCGTAATTCGTGCGACATGTTCGCGAGGAACTCACTCTTGTAACGTGAAGTGAGCGAAAGTTGGCGCGCCTTGTCTTCCAACGCCTGGCGCGCCTGCTCGACTTCGCGGTTCTTCCTTTCCACTTCCGCGTTTTGCTCGAAGAGCTGACGGGCTTTTTCTTCCAGCTCCTGGTTCGTTTGCTGCAATTCCTCCTGCCGGCTCTGCAATTCGGCGGCGAGGGTTTGCGATTGCTTCAAAAGATCTTCGGTGCGCGTGTTTGCTTCGATCGTGTTGAGAACGATCCCAATGCTTTCGGTCAACTGATCCAGGAACGCTTGGTGCGTGGGATTGAATTGTTCGACGGACGAAAGCTCCATCACGGCTTTGACCTGGCCTTCGAAGAGAATCGGCAACACTACGATGTTCCGCGCCGCCGCCGCTCCTAGGCCCGAGCTGATTTTCACATAGTCGCCCGGAACGTTCGTGAGCAGAATGCGTTCTTTCTCGAGTGCGGCTTGTCCGACCAGTCCCTCGCCGAGCTTGAAACGGGCGTTAAGCCCTTTACGGTCGCGATAAGCGTAACTGGCGAGCAATTTCAGCTCCGGTTCACTCCCGTTCCCACTCTTAATATAGAAGACGCCCTGCTGCGCCGAAACCACCGGGGCCAGCTCGGAGAGAATCATTCGCGCGACCGTGAGCAAATCGCGCTGGCCCTGAAGCATTCGGCTAAACTTGGCCAGATTCGTTTTCAACCAGTCCTGCTCCTGGTTGCGTGATGTTGTATCGCGCAAATTGCGGATCATCTCGTTGATGTTGTCTTTGACGAACGCGACCTCGCCCTGAGCCGCGACTTGAATTGACCGAGTCAGGTCGCCTTTGGTCACGGCAGTTGCCACATCGGCAATCGCGCGAAGCTGCGAAGTGAGGTTGCCGGCGAGCTGGTTCACGTTGTCGGTCAGGTCGCGCCATGTTCCCGCCGCGCCCGGAACGTTCGCCTGGCCGCCGAGCCTCCCCTCGACACCGACCTCGCGCGCGACCGTTGTCACCTGATCGGCGAAGGTCGCGAGGGTGTCGATCATGCTATTGATCGTGTCGGCTAAGGCAGCGATTTCGCCTTTGGCTTCGAGCAACAACTTTTGCTTGAGCTCGCCGTGCGCGACGCAGGTCACAACTTTGGCGATACCGCGCACCTGATTGGTCAGATTGGTGGCCATGAAATTGACCGAGTCGGTCAGATCCTTCCAGGTGCCGGCAACGCCGCGCACCATCGCTTGGCCGCCGAGCTTTCCTTCGGTGCCAACCTCACGCGCCACGCGTGTCACCTCCGATGCGAATGAGTTCAGCTGGTCCACCATAGTATTGACCGTGTCCTTCAGCTCCAGAATCTCGCCTTTTACATCGACGGTGACTTTTTTTGAAAGATCGCCGTTCGCGACCGCGGTCGTGACCGCAGCGATGTTGCGGACCTGCGCGGTCAGGTTGCTCGCCATGAAATTTACCGACTCGGTCAAATCCTTCCAGGTTCCGGAAACGCCTTCGACCCGCGCTTGACCGCCGAGCGCCCCTTCCGACCCAACTTCGCGGGCCACGCGGGTCACTTCAGACCCAAACGAGCGGAGTTGGTCCACCATGGTATTGATGGTGTTCTTCAGCTCCAGAATTTCGCCTTTAACGTCGACAGTGATCTTTTTCGAGAGATCGCCGCGCGCAACGGCGGTCGTGACCTCGGCGATATTGCGTACCTGCGCGGTCAGGTTGCCGGCCATGAAATTCACACTGTCGGTCAAATCCTTCCAGGTTCCGGCGACCCCGCGCACGTCGGCCTGTCCGCCAAGTTTTCCTTCGGTGCCGACCTCACGAGCCACGCGGGTCACTTCCGCCGCGAACGAACTGAGCTGGTCCACCATGGTGTTGATGGTGTTCTTCAGCTCCAAAATTTCCCCACGAACATCGACAGTGATCTTTTTCGACAGATCGCCGCGCGCAACGGCGGTCGTCACCTCGGCGATGTTGCGCACTTGACCGGTCAGGTTGCCGGCCATAAAATTCACCGAGTCGGTGAGGTCTTTCCACGTGCCGGAAACGTCGCGCACATCGGCCTGGCCTCCGAGTTTTCCCTCCGAGCCCACCTCACGCGCAACGCGCGTGACCTCTGAGGCAAACGAACCGAGACGATCAACAAGCGTGTTGATCGTGTTTTTCATTTCAAGAATTTCGCCCTTCACATCGACTGTGATTTTTCGAGACAGGTCGCCCTTAGCGATCGCGGTCGTGACCTCGGCAATGTTTCGGACCTGGGCCGTTAGATTGCCCGCCATAAGATTCACGTTTTCGGTCAGATCCTTCCAAGTGCCGGCGACGCCCTTGACGTTGGCCTGTCCGCCTAGTTTTCCTTCGGTGCCGACTTCACGCGCCACTCGCGTAACCTCCGAGGCAAACGAGCTAAGTTGGTCCACCATCGTATTGATGGTGTTCTTGAGCTCCAGAATTTCGCCTTTAACGTCGACAGTGATCTTTTTCGAGAGATCGCCGCGCGCGACTGCGGTGGTCACGTCCGCGATGTTGCGGACCTGACCGGTCAGATTGCGCGCCATAAAGTTGACCGAATCCGTCAGGTCCTTCCACGTTCCCGAAACACCTACAACCCGGGCCTGACCGCCAAGAATTCCCTCTGAACCCACCTCTCGCGCCACGCGTGTGACTTCTGATGCGAAGGAGCGCAATTGGTCCACCATCACGTTGACGGTGTCCTTCACTTCCAAAAACTCGCCTTTAACATCCACGGTAATTTTCTTGGTCAAATTTCCGTTCGCCACCGCCGTAGTGACGGTAGCGATGTTGCGGACCTGTGCGGTCAAATTTCCCGCCATCAGGTTGACGTTTTCGGTGAGGTCCTTCCACGTTCCGGCGACTCCCTTAACCTTTGCCTGGCCTCCAAGCTTTCCTTCGGTGCCCACTTCACGCGCCACACGCGTCACCTCCGACGCGAAGGCGCCGAGCTGGTTGACCATTGCGTTTACCGTCTTGGCCGTCCGCAAAAATTCGCCCAGAAGCGGCTGGCCTTCGATTTCGGTGGCCATTGTTTTCGAAAGATCGCCCTTCGCAACCGCGCCGATGACGCGGGACATCTCGCTCGTTGGATGGACCAGGTCGCCAATCAGAGTGTTGATGCATCCGACGGAATGGGCCCAGCCTTCGGAAACAGCACCGAGCGAAATGCGCTGACTGATACGGCCTTCCTTTCCAACCACGCGGCCGATCCGCTCGAGCTCGCGGCTCATTCGCTCAGTGATGGCAATGACTTCGTTGAAAGTATCAGCCACTTTGCCGGAAAGACCGATCCAGTCCGCCGGCAAGCGGATGGAAAAGTTTCCGCGCTTGAAGGCGTTTAACGCATTTAGTAATTGCCGGAGCTCGGCTTGATTCTCACCGTTGAAACGGGAACCGTTCGCAGGACGCGCAATAGATACAGAAGTAGATTTCTTCATAACAAATCAGGAAAACGAAAAGAGAGAAAAGGCTTACCGATCGCGAATTCCGACCACGGTAATAATGAACCCATAAGCCGACCCCCGTTGGACTAAGGTCTGATTGATCGCATGAAATCAAATCGGCGGCAAACACGCTGCCGAGCGGACGTTTGTCGGATGGGCGGCGACGGCGGATTTCCGATTGATCGCGCAGAGAAAGTTCACCGGAGCACCGGTGAGCGGTGCACGAATTTCGCGAACAGGACGCGAGTTACTTAGGGGTCTTAACGGCCTGCCATTTCGCGTCGTCGCCGATCACGATGAAGTGACCGTGGTACGGCGGCATCGGCTTCGCCGGGTAAGGCGGGCGGATGATCGCGAACGCCTGCGCTCCGAACGCAAGGCTGAGCAGGACCAGGACGAACCGTCTCATATTGCTGTTCTCCTCTGCATCATTTGTGCCATGGAAAAAATTATTCTGCAGCCAAAGACTCAATAGGAAACCCACCACCGGCCGATTGAGATAAGCGTCCGGTTCCGATAGCGAGACAACACGCGCCATAACACCAGAAACAACGGCCCTCCGCAGCGTGTTCAATCGCCGCGGACATTAGTGGCCAAGAGTCGGATTGTCCAGTCATTTGTTAACCGGCTGCCTACTTTCGCATTTTGGATTTCGAATTAGTTTCCCCTCCGATGCCGCACTTTTCCTATCGAGCGCGCAATGCGCGGGGCGAATTGGTCGAAGGAGTTCTGGAATGCGCCGATCGCGCGGTCGCAATTCATCAGATCGAGCAGAAGCGCTGCGTCCCGATCAAGATCGAGCTGGTCTCCACTGATGGAGCCAAACCGCTAACTCAGAATGGCGGCGGACCACCGCCGAAGGTAACGCCAACGGCTACTGAAAACCTCAAGATCCCGCATAGCCAGCTCCTCATTTTCACAGAGCAACTCGCGCATTTGCTCCAGGCCGGGATGACGCTAGACGAGGGATTGTCGATCCTCGAAAAACGGCTCAAGCAACCGCGCGTCCAGCAAATGACGCGGGGGCTGCACCGCGCCCTGATCGATGGGCGAAGTTTTTCGCAGGCGCTCCGCGAATTTCCCAGAATCTTCCCGCCGTTGTTTGTGAATCTGGTCGCTGCCGGCGAAGCGAGCGGCGCGCTGCCGGAGATTCTGCTGCGGCTGGTGAAACACTTGATGCAGGCAAAGAATCTTCGGGATCGCGTCCAACAAGCGCTGATTTATCCCGCGTTCCTGGCGGTCGCCGGCGCGGTCCTGATCACGATTTTCATCACTTACATGGTGCCGCAATTGAAAGGGTTTCTGACGCAAATCGGTGGCGCGCTCCCGTTGGCGACACGCGTATTAATGGACATCCACCACGCCGTCGTAACCTACTGGTGGCTTGGCGGACTAATCTTAATCGGCGCAAGTGTTGGCTTCCGCGCGTTCGTGCGCAGTGAAGAGGGACGCCTTACGTGGGACCGGTTTCGATTGAAAATTCCGGGTTACGGCCGCGTGGTGCGTCATCGCTACTACGCCCAATTCTCGCGCACGCTCGGCACACTGATTCAAAATGGGATTCCTCTGCTCCGCGCACTGGATTTGGTCAAAGAGATCGCCGGAAATCGCTATCTGGAATTGAAAATTGCGGAGGCGCGCCGCGCGGTCGTGGACGGCGCAACGCTTTCGGCGGCGCTGAGTTCGCAGCAGATTTTTCCGGATTTGTTTATCGATATGATGGCGGTAGGCGAACAAACCGGGCGTTTCGGCGAAACGATGCAAACGATCGCCGATGTTTACGAGCGCGAGCTGGATCGCAACGTCGCGATCATCTCGCAATTGATTCCGCCGGTGATCATCGTGGTGATTGCACTGGTAGTTGGCCTGGTGGTTTACAGTATTCTCGACGCCGTTTTCACGGCGACTCATAGCTTGCAGTTTCGGCCGCACTAAGATAGTCTGCGAAGCCAAATGCTTCTCCGCATTTTGGCATTCAGTTGGCTCGCTTTCGCGACCTCAAACGCACTCGCACAGGAAGCTTTGAACGACGGATTGCCGCGAAAAGGACCTATTGTTGAGTTGCGACCTGCGCCCGAAAACGCCTGGATCGATTTGCGGCGGCATCCAGCGGCGGCATCGCACCCGCAAAGCGCACCGGACTGGGTCGAATCGGTCAACATGACTTCCAACACCGGAAACGACGGAACGCCACGGACCGTTTTTCGAATCCGCGTTGCGCATCCGACCGGCGATTACCAGATCATGTTCTTTCGCCTTTTCTTTGACGATAACGCCAACGCCCGACCGGAAGTCGTCGCGTGGGACGAATCAGGCACGCGGGTTTTGCGCTCGGGCGAGCTCGGTTCCGGCGTCGGCCTGCCGAGCTCGGATTCGGTGATCATCCCGATGAATCGGATCTCCGCACTGGATGTTGAAGTTGCGGGCGACGGCAAAACGGTGCGCGGCGCGTATCTCGATTGGATGACGAGCAGCGAAGTGGTTCATCCAATAAATACTCAGCATCGTGATGTTATTCCGGAACCGTTTTCATCGCTACCACCATTGCATTCGCCAGAACAAGACCTCGAGTATTTCGGAACGGTCACGGCAACGTTGGCTGGCGAAACGATATCGATTGGGCCGGAAGCGGAACACGCTGCCGCGTTCCAGTTTGGAATTGAATCGCAGCCGCTGCTCGCGCTGCTCACATTTGAAGTGGCAAGCCCGCGGATCGATTCGCCGCCTGAAATCTACGTTAACGGCGAAGACCTTGGCCCGGCGACGTTGACATTGCCGGAGTTGGCGGATCCCGGTTACCGGGGCGAGATCGAGCCGCTATTGAAAATGCATTTTCAGTACACCGGCTGGCTGCGTGCCCAGAAGCTCATTCCGGTCAACAACTTGAAAGTCGGCACGAATAATGTGATCATCCTAAGCGGCGCCGCGACGCCGGCATCGGCGATTCGCGGGACACAGATGCAACTAAAATATCTTTGGGAAAAATCGGATTATCTGCTGCAAACCGACCATTAATTGAACTGCAACACGCACTCGCGTGTCTGTCTTAGGCTGCAAAATGACCAAACGAACCAAGCAATCCGCATTCACGTTGCTGGAGATTATGATCGTGGTCAGCATCATCGTGATACTGCTCGGTTTGGCGATTTCGAAAATGGGAAATCCGACAGGGTTTGCAAAAGCAACGGCGGTCCGCGCGGACATCCAGGCTATCGGGACGCAGTTGATGCAATATGAAGCAATGAACGGCTTTTATCCGAGCACCGAGCAAGGATTGCAGGCGCTGGTTACAAAAGCGGAAAGCGAGCCGAGACCGACTCGTTGGTATCCCTTCTTCAAAGAGCTTCCAAGGGATCCGTGGGGCACGCCTTACGTTTATCGCTGCCCGGGCATCAAACATCCCGACAAATACGATTTGTTTTCGGCAGGGCCGGATCGGACGCCGGATACGGCAGACGACGATTGGGGCGAATAAACTTGTGACATCGGCATCCGGCCGATGCAACCAATTCACTCGTCAACGTTCAGTGCTGGAGTCGGCGGCACCTGGGGCTGAGCTTTACGTTGAATGGTTCCGCGAACGTGTGGGGTCGGTACGGCTCCCGGATTTTGACCGGGCCGCTGAATGATGGATGGCTGTGGCGGCGCGACAACGCCCGGCGCCATCACCGCCGGCTTGTTCGGCAACGGCTGGGTCAGGACAGCTTGATTAAATGTCAGAGTGCAAAACTGGCCGTCCTTGCTGATTGTAACCTTGGTTTCGCCCACTTTGTCCGACCATTCAATGCTAGCAAGCATATAACCATCCACCGGTTCTCTGGTCGTCAGGTACTTTTTGAACTCTTTGTCCACGCTGGAAGCAATCGTCACCATGTCCCCGTCTGGCGATTTTGCGGCGTTCGCGACATAGAGATCTTTACAAGCATTCGGGGCCTGAGGTGGGGCAATCACGGCGCTGGCCACCGCGAAGGGTGAATGATCGAGCATGCCTTTGTAGCGATCGAAGTTTAGTCGCGTGGGCAAATCGTCCGCCCGCGCAAAAACAGCGGCGATGACCGCGAAGAACGGCATATAAATCGCATTTTTTTTCATAGACTCAGCCTTGCTTGCGCTGCGCTGGCGCGAACCAGCGCGCGATTTTGAATTTGCCACGCATCATGGTCGGGTCGTTCCCATCAATCGCCAAGTTCACACTTTCAAAGACAACAAAAGCGTCCGGTTGTTGAACATCGTACAGGAAATGAACGAGGTCGGGCCAATGACTGCTGATCTCGATCGAGGCAAAAACGGCTTGACGGTTCGGCGTCGTTTCGCCGGACCCGATGGCCGGGTTCTCGATCAAGATGTTGTATTTGCCCGCGATTTGCTTGAGCTGGTCGAGCAACGTCGAAGCCTCCTCAGCGCCCTTGAGGGCGGGCTGAGTTTTCTGCAGCCACTGGTCGCGTTTTGCCCAGAGCTCGCGCTCCTTTATGTAAACGGTTTGCTCGACGCGAGTGGATTTGCGCGCCGTCAGCTCGCGCCGCGAGGCGCCGATCGTTCCTAAAAGCCATTTCCAAACGAAGATGTTGACTAGCAAGAATAAGATGCCGGCGATGACGAGCGTCATCACGCGCTCGCGTTGGTTCATTCGCTCATAGGCGGCTCGTAATTTCTCAATCATTTCGGTTTTCCCTCCAGACGAAATTGCGCGTGATTGTTCGGCAAAATCCGCGGCGCAGCCATATCGAACCAGAAATTCTGCAAGCCGCCGTTCTTTTTTACCTTCTCGGCAAATTGATAGGCGAGCGCGGGCGTATTGGCTTCGCCGTCCACCGAAATCTGGCGGGCGGATTGATTGTAGGCGGTGATACGCACGTCGGCTGATGGCAGACTTTCATAAAGATGCAACAAGATCTCGACCGGATAAAAACGGGAATCAATGGCCGGCGCCAGCGCCCTCCAGTTGGCTTCGGTCTCCCGAATGAATTGAGTTGGCGGGGCGTCACGCGCAATCAGGTGATTGAGTCGCGCAATCGCAAAACGAGTGTAGCCAAGATAGAGCAGGAAAAGCAGAAAAATGGCTGCGTAGGCACCGCCAGCCAGAGTAAGCCGCCTCCGCCATTCGACCCGCTTAACAAGCTGGGCGCGCCGCTGTCGCCAACTGTTCGGCAAGAGGTTGAGTTTAACCGGCGCCGGCGGCGTCTCGATGCCGACAAGTTCGGTCGGCCTCGCCAAAATTCCCTGCACAGTGTCGCGCAGCTCGTAACAGGTTTCGTCGAGCAAGACATTTGGAAACGAAGGATTAATACCTTGTAGCTCCGCGCTCAGTGCCAGTTGCGGCAGCTCCATTTGCAGTTGCTCCGGCGCGATACCGTCGAATGTGCGCGCGAGACTGACCTTGCCATTTTCGGTCACGGCCGAGACCAGCGCCTCACCCTCCGGATAAATCAGAAGCGCTCTACCGGCAGGCGCATAGGTGGTCGCGCGCTGCGCGGCGTAAACGGTGACCTGGCGCGGAATGATGCCATTATCGAGCAGCGGCGCGGCGATCTCAGCTAGTCGTTCGTTCTGAACTGCAACTGCGGAAATTACACTCTCGGTCTCGTTTTGTTCGATCAGCTCGAAATCCGTCGTCACTTCCTCCGCTGAAAACGGCAGCGCTTTCTCAATTTGAATCCGGACCATCTCGGGAAATTCTGCCGGATCGAGAGTCGGCAGACGAAATCGCTGCGCGAGCACAGCCGCGACTGGCAGGCTCAGGACGAGATCATCGTTCGCGGAGACGAGCGGCACCGCTTCGTCGAGGGTGTGCAGCAGGCGTACATTCCACGAACCGTTGCCATCGCGCGCGCGCAAGAGGTTCCAGCCGTGTGCCGTCGGCATGATGAAAACGGATGTTGATGTCGCTTCGATGATCAAAACTCCTTCCAGGTAATGAGTTGTGCCACCACGCCCACGCGGCGAAACACCATTTGCACAGTCCGCTTAGCGTCGCCGGCTGTTCCGACGCTCACCACGCGCAACACCGGGTCCTTAAACAAAACCAGTCCGTCCAACTGCTTGAATTGTTCTCCATTCAACCCAAGCAGAGTGCGCACTTCATCGATTCCTTTTAACTGCATGTCGTCTTCAGTCCCATCGATTCCATCCGGCCCCCGGCGCAACTCTAAAAACCGATCGGCCATCTCGGGCGTTATTCCCGATAACGCAAGCAAGACATCGCGCGAGGCCCAGGCCAGGTCCACAGGACCGCTGCTATTGAGCGTAAAATCATCGTCCCATCCCGCTGTGCTGGTGAATTCAGCCCACCCGGCAACTTTTTTCAACTCATCGATGCGGGTCAGCAAAGTGTGAGGAGGATGGTAGGTATCGCTTTCCGGAGGCGCGTTCAACCGGTGCATGCCGGTGTTCGGTTCCACCCAGTCGAGCAGCGAATCGATCATCGTATCGCGCTCGTTGAGATCGACACCTTTATTCGACAAATATCTACGCAAAATGTCCAGGCGGCTTGGATTTTCGCCGGCCACCAGCCAGTTCACATTCAAACGACCACCTTCACCAGTGAGCCGCGCTTCGTAACTCGCGCCATTGTTCAATTGTCCTCTTAAATTCCGAGAACCGGGATTGACCTCCGGATGCAACGCCACTTCTGCGCCCGAACACGCGACCGCTTCAGCCCTCAGCATTCGCGCGCCTTCTCCTGACAGCGAGACCCGCGAGTTAATGTCCAGCGCCCACGAAATCACCAGCGCGCTCAACAAGAACAACGCCCACAGCGCGAGCATGATCGCGGCGCCGCCAGATTTTGCTTTCTGACCTGTGGGTTCTGCCTGCCCGCGGTAGCCCTGGCAAAGGCGGGTTCGCTGTCCTTTGGTTACCATCGACATCTTCACAGCGGTGTTCGACCCAGCGGAATGATCGCTTCCCAAGGCACAGCGGCGTCCGATCGGACAACGGTCACTTTCACCAACCGCGGCAGCGCGGCGCTGTCCGTCCAGCGCTCCACCCATACGTTCAGCCGCGCGTCGAAATATCGGATCTGCAAACTGCGCACGTCTTCGATTAGCGGAATCCAGGTTTCATCGGCGTTGGTCAGCGAGGAATCGTTTTTTGGTTTGCGAACAAAACCGAGATCGAGCCGGTCGCTATCGTTATTTTCCGATTGCAGCCGCAACGCGACCACGAAATCGCCCGAGGCATAGCGCGTCATCAAACCCGGGCCCGCGCTGCAAGTCCATCGGATCTCGTCGCGCTCGCGATCGTTTAATTTGAAAGCCTCCCCGAGGAGCGTCCCTTTTCCTGACGACAGACTTTGCCATTGCTGGGCAAGCAGTTCGCGCAGGCCATCGTAACGCGCATCGATTGCACTGACCTCGGAAGAGAGCCGAATGGCAATCATGTTCGATTGGACGAAACGGTAGATCGCCAACGCCATGGTGCCCAGAATCGCGACGGCCATGATGATTTCGAGCAGCGTAAACGCGCGTCGCCGACTAGCCTGGGCGATAAACATAAAATTCGATTTGCTCCAATTGCTCGACACCGCCGCGAGTCCACTTTGCGGTGAGCGTCACCCGGTTCACACCAGCGAGTTTGACGCCATTGTCTTCCTCCAATCCGGCCGGCGCGCTCTTCTGGATCAGTTTCACCTTGCCGTAACCCGTATCGATGCTGAATTCCTTTGCCGAATCGGGAAATCCGGGCGTGGCCTGCACTTCAGCCATTCGATTGGACAGAATTTGACGAACGCGATTCTCCTCCGCGTTGAGCGTGCTGGCGTTCAGGCAATTCTGCACGGCGCGACCGAGCGCCAGCACGCCGAGCGCGAAGATCGCTAGACCCATCAGCACCTCGTAAAGCGCGAAGGCGCGCCTTCTCGAACTACTTCGCCGCATAATTTGCCAACTCGCCGTGGCCAGTCAGCGGCGAATAATTCGACGTCCACGTCCCCGATCTTCCTTCAAAACGCACGACTGCCGGTTCGCAGGTGCCGGTCGGCCAGAAAATCCATTCGCCGGGCGGCTTCGAAGTGAGCGCCGCCGGCAAAGTCAGTGTCAGAACGCTTCCATGTTCTAGGGAAAAAGTCGCCACCGCCTTTTTGTCTTCGTCTTTGGCGAACACTTCTGGTTCCACACTTACGTCTTTGCCGCGCCACACAATCAAGTAAGCTCGGTGCTCGGCCACGCTTCGTTCCTGCGCGATTCGAACAAGCTCGTTAAATCCATCGAGTGACACGCGCAGCTTCCGGTCCGCAATCACTCCCTCCAGAGTCGGCACTGCCATCAAAAGTAAAATCGTCAGAATCGCGACCGCGATAATGATCTCGACCAGCGTAAATGCCCGGCAGCGTTGCACCGCCGAAGTTACGCTCCTCGCGCGAAATCACAAGACGCGCTAACGCAAGCACCTGGTAACTGGCCGTCCCAAATTGCCTTGCAACTTTAGCCAAGGAGACGGAATGTTATCCCGCTATGAGCGTCCTCGCTAGCTTCATGAATCTTGGCGGGCCGGATCTGCTCATCATTCTGCTGATTATTCTCGTTCTCTTTGGCGCCAAGAAGTTGCCGGAGTTAGCACGGGGCCTCGGTCAGGCGATCAAGGAATTCCAAAAAGCGAAGGACGAGTTCACCGATGAGCTGCATAAGGCCGACCAAAGCGACACCGCTGCGAAGGGAAATGCGCCAGCATCAACCGTTGCTCGAACCGACACTGCGAGCAGCGCAACGCGGCCCGATCCAAACCAAGCTGCGACCCCTGGCGATAAAGCCGACCAGGTCTGATTTTCTATCATTCCGAGCGAAGTCGAGGAATCTCTGACTATTGTCTGGTTTTCTTAAGTCAGAAATATCCAGCGATGTCTCGACTCCGCACGACAAGACAAATAGTTGACCTGTAACGCTGTTTGCGACAACTTCGGCCCGCCTTAGCTATGTCCGACGCTGACCTGCGCGCGCGCATCAAGGAAATGCTGGTCAAGAGTTTGTTGCTCCAAACCACGCCCGATCAAATCGGGGACGACCTCCCGCTTTTTGGACCGAACGGCCTCGGCTTGGACTCGATCGACGCTCTGGAGCTGGTCGTCAGCATGGAAAAGACCTTTGGAGTGGGTGTGCCCAACTCCGAGGTGGCCGGGAAGGCCCTCCGGACGGTCAATACAATTTACGATTATATTCTCGAAAAACGTGGGGGGACCGATCATACTGGGCAAAAGATCGACGAACCCACGTGAATTTGCTTCATCTCGAGAGCAGTGGCAGTTGGGGCGGACAGGAATATCGGACCTGTCTCGAAATCAATTGGCTGAACGCGAATGGCCACCGCGCCTGGCTCATCTGTGACCCGACCAGCGAAGTGCTCATCAAAGCGCGCGAGCTCGGCACGCCGGTCATTCCGATGAATTTGAAACACCGGATCAATCCGATTGTTTCCGCGCGGATCTGGCTCTTCTGCCGCCGCAATCGCGTCGACCTCATCAAAAGTTACAGCTCAAAAGATCACTGGCTCTGCCTGCCGCTCTTTCTCTGCGGGTGGCCAGTGACGCGCGCGCGCTGCATCACCGATCCGCTCGGCAAGAAAAATCGCGCGTTCATTTACCGGCACGGTTGCGCGAAGATCGTCGCTGACGCTCAAGTCATTAAAGAAGAATTCATCGAACAGTACGGAATCGCGCCGGGAAAAATCGAAGTGATCGGTTCGGCGGTCGATCTGGAGAAATTTTCGCCGAAGCGCGATCCGATGAAATTCCGCCGTGAAGTCGGACTTTCGGCGGAGACGCCGGTCATCGCCAACATCGGCATGATCCGGCCAGACAAAGGTCAGTTCAATCTCGTGGAAGCCGCGCGGATCGTGCGGCACCAGCGGCCGGACGCGCATTTTGTTTTCGTCGGCGAAGCGACCGGCGGACGGAGCCGGGAGAAATGGGTCCGAAAAGCAATCGATCGCGCCGGTCTCAACGGCAACGTCCTGATGATGGGATATCGTTGGGATATTCCGGACATTCTCGCCGCCGCCAACATGGTCGTAATCGCGTCGCGGCACACCGAAGCGTCGCCAATTGTTCTGCGGGAAGCTTTCGCCAGTGGACGCCCGGTCGTTGCTACGCGAGTGGGTGACGTTCCCGAAATTATCGTTCACGGCGAAAACGGTCTCATTGTCCAACCGAACGACAGCAACGCTCTCGCCACCGCGATTTTGCTTTTTCTGTCGGACGCGAATTTGGCGGCGCGCTGTGCGGAGAATGGTCTGCGTTACGCTCGCGAACATTTCTGCTTCGACCGCATGATGCGCGCGAAGCTCGACGTCGATCTTGCGTTGGTTCAAGCGAGCAAGAATCGCCATGGTCGCACCAAGCTTGAGGCCAGAGCTAAATCGCTCGCGCCGATCGCCGGTCCGGAGCCGATCTTACCCGACTGACGACGCGTTGATCGCGTCAATCAATTGACGGAACCGCCCAAAGGCGTTCCGGTGAGGCGTCAAAATAATCCGCGGCAGGTTCCAGATTTCCGGTTCGTTCTTTTCCTGTCGCAACGCGCCGCCCTGAACAATCTCGCCTTCGCGCACGATGTCCGAGAAATTCCTATTTAGATCGGCAACGGCGCTTTTCGACAAGCGCCGGCAAATTCGCAAGACCAATTTTTCCTCGACCCAGCGCGCCGAGTGATAAACTTTATAGAATTGCAAAATCTCGCGCACCGCTTCATCGACGCCGTGCGCGATTTTGAAAAAAAAGAAATCTTCAGATGAAACAAGACCAAGTTTGAAAAGATACTCGGTCAGAAATTTCATCCACCTTTGCCAGTAATCACCGCCCGGCCGGTCGAGCATGACTACGGGAATAATGCGGGCCTTGCCGGTTTGCATCAGGGTCAGCACTTCGAAGGTTTCATCCATCGTGCCAAAGCCGCCCGGGAAAAGTGCAACGGCGTGCGATTCTTTTACGAAGTTCAGTTTGCGATCGAAAAAGTAATTGAAATTGATCAGCTTAGGATCGCCTTCGATGATCTCGTTGGCCTGCTGCTCGAATGGCAAACGAATGTTCAGACCGAAGCTGTGGTCCCGGCCGGCGCCTTTTTGGGCCGCGCCCATAATCCCCTCGCCGCCGCCCGTAATCACCATGTAATCGTGCAACACCATCGCCCGCGTGAATTCCTCGGCCACTTTCGCTTCCGGCGCATCTGAAGAAACGCGAGCAGATCCAAACACCGCGACTTTGCGGAACTGCCAGTAGTGCGCGAAAACCTTTGCCGCATAGCGCATCTCTTTGAGCGAACGATTGATGAGCTTGAGATCGGCCACGCTCATCTCGTCCCGCGCCATTTTGAGCGCAGTCACAATCATCTCTTCGATCAGTTCTGGATTTTTGTTCGCGCCCCAATCGCGAACCAAATCCTGCACCCGTTGATCAAACGGCGCCTCGACCGTCCAAAGCCGAGGCGCCGGCTGATCCTGAACCGCTCCTGCGGTAAAATCTTCCACTTCGAAATGTAGAGGCGGCTAGGCCGCGATCAAATCGGCCAAAATTTCCCGGACATGGCGAATCGGGAGCGAGTAATGCCCTTCGTTTTCGACAAAGTGGGCCTCGCAATTCGGAAGACGCGCTGCAATTTGCTTGGCGATACCAACGGAAAAGGCGCGGTCTTTCGTCCCATGCCAGAGACGTACCGGAACATCGACATCCTCCAAACGAAACCCCCACGGCTGGCCGAAAATTTCCGCGTCGTGAACGAGCCCTTTGACCGACGCACGCCAGGCATGACGTTGACTTTCGAAGCATGCCTCAAACGCGACTGAAGTTTCCAGCGAGGCCGCGTCGCACGGTTGCAATTTCAACAGCTTCAACACCAGCGGACGAAGAGGAGGCGGAGGACGAATGCGCGCGACCGCGCCGGTCGCATAAAAGAACACCCGCAGCAGCAGCGGCGAATGGCGATCAAGCCAGATCATGCGACGATAGAGCGATAGCAATCCGGAGTGATCGCGAAGATCGACAATCGGCGGTGCGCCGCTCGCGATCGCGATTGCGCGCACGCGCTCAGGA
Source organism: Chthoniobacterales bacterium (assembly GCA_035315805.1). GTDB lineage: Bacteria > Verrucomicrobiota > Verrucomicrobiia > Chthoniobacterales > UBA10450 > AV40. The sequence goes on along the minus strand of DATFXN010000049.1, from coordinate 76,530 downwards.
ATTTTCCACGCGGTCGCATAAGCGTAAGGCGCGCCGCCGGAAACAGCGAGGATCCGCAGCTGCTCAATTCGAAAATAACCGGCCAATTGTTGAACGACATCGGGCCAATCGATCAATTTGCGATTTGGCTGAAAACTCGAATCCCGGATTCCGGGTCGATCCGGTGAAATGATTCTTATGCCAAGCTCCTGCGCAGCCGCATCGGTCAACTGTGCCATCGTGCGCGAGCTTGGCCAGCCGTGAAAAAAGAAAACCGGAGTCCCCTCGCCGTTCCCATACTCAGCATAGGCCAGCTGGCCGCCGCTTTTCAGGCTGAGCATTTTGCATTCGTTCATGAAATTTCAACTATTTGCCGATCCGACGATTCGAGCAAAATCCTCTTTCCTGCGAGACTTTCGCGCTGTAGTTTTTTGCACGTAGACCTGATTCGGTTTTCGTAATTCAAGTGTATGAAGGAAAAGAAGCCGAGCAGCGGCAAGATTTCACTCCATGGCAACGGAATGGGTGTTCCGGCGCCTGAAGATATCGAGCGGCGCGCCAGAGAGATTGCCATGATTGATGAGCGCGACGCCGACGAATTTACCGACGCGGATTGGAGTCTAGCGCGAGCAGAATTGATGGGGATTGAAAACAACGAGCCACCCGAGGAAACGCCCGACAACTCGGAGATGACAGAAGAATGGGAAATCACTCCGGACGACCGCGGCCATCGCGTCCCGCGCGCCGGCATCGATAACGATGACGAAACGCTCGGTGAACATCTCGTTAGCGACGGCCGCGAGGAAGCTGCCCACGATCAAATGATCGAGGCGCGCCGGGAAGAGCTCCAGGAGGAAAGCGAAATCACTTGATCCACGCCGCGGTTGCTCCAGAAAATCGAACGGCGACCGCGCAATCCGGCTCGCACCAGAGATCGTCGCCGGCAGCGAATTTACTCGCGCGTTTTCACGAAGTCCGCCGGTTCACGGCCCGATTAATCGAAAATCTCGCGCCCGAAGATTGCGTCGTGCAATCGATCCCGGAAGTCAGCCCGGCGAAATGGCACCTCGCCCACACCACCTGGTTTTTCGAAACCTTTATCTTGAAAAAATGGGTCCCCGGTTATCGCGACGCCGTTCCCGAGTACGCCTATCTCTTCAATTCTTATTACAATGCCGCCGGCGCGATGCATCGGCGCGATCTCCGTGGACTGATTTCGCGCCCAACCGTTGGGGAGACGAAAAAATATCGCACGTCAGTCGATTCAGACATCGAGGATCTGGTTTCCAATGCGGACGAAAATTTGTTCCGCGCGATCGAACCGATCCTCACCCTCGGGATTCATCACGAGCAGCAGCACCAGGAGTTACTCCTTACCGACATTAAACATGTCTTTGCGCAGAACCCGTTGTTCCCCATTTTTCGCGAAGGTGGAATGCGCTCTCCGAGTGCGTTTGATCGCGCTGAGACGTCGCGATCCACCACCCAGTTTATCGAGTTCGATGAAGCGACAATCGAGATCGGGCACGACGGCAACGGTTTTGCCTACGACAACGAAGGCCCACGACATCGCGCGCTGGTTCTGCCGTTCTCGCTCGCGACCCGTTTGATCACGAACGCGGAGTATCTCGAGTTCATGGCCGACAACGGCTACTCGCGCCCCGAATTTTGGTTGTCTCTAGGCTGGACGACTGTCAGCGAGCAAAACTGGCGCGCGCCGCTTTATTGGATCGAGCGTGACGGCGAGTGGTGGAATTTTACCTTGTCCGGTTTGTGCAGGCTCGATCCGAATGAGCCGGTGACGCACGTAAGTTATTTCGAAGCGGATGCATACGCGAACTGGGCTGGCGCGCGATTGCCGACTGAATTTGAATGGGAATGCGCCGCCGCAAATATCGATATCGACGGAAATTTCGTGGAGAGCGAACGGTTTCATCCGGCTCCGCTAAACAATCGACCGCAAAAAGACCAACTGACGCAAATGTTTGGCGACGCGTGGGAATGGACTCGCAGCTCTTATTCGCCTTATCCCGGTTATCGCGCCGAGGCGGGCGCGCTTGGCGAGTACAACGGCAAGTTCATGTGTAACCAATACGTTTTGCGCGGCGGTTCCTGCGCGACTTCGCGCACTCACATTCGCAAAACCTACCGGAATTTCTTTCAACCCGATAAACGGTGGCAATTCATGGGAATCCGTTTGGCGCGCGATCTCTCGTGAAAGATAAAATCACTTCAGCGGGCGAGACCGCGGGGAAAGAAAACTTTCGCGACGAAGTTGTCGCGGGCCTTTCCAACTCGCCCCGGCAATTGCCGTGCAAGTTCTTCTACGACGAGCGAGGCGCGCAGTTGTTCCAACAAATTTGCGATCTGCCCGAATACTACATCACACGAACCGAAATCGAGATTCTGCGCTTGCACGGCGCCGACATGGCACGAGCGCTCGGGCCGCAAATCGAACTGATCGGGCTCGGCACCGGTGCCGGGACAAAAACCCGTATTTTGCTCGATGAACTGCAAGAGCCTCGCGTTTACATCCCCATCGATATTTCGAGGCAACAATTAGAAAAGTCGTGCGCCCGGTTTCGGGAAATGTTTCCAGCGCTGCAAATCCTGCCGGTTTGCGCCGATTACCTGGAACCATTCGAGCTGCCTTTGCCGAGAAAACTCTCGTCCCACACCGTCATTTATTTCCCCGGATCGACCATCGGCAACTTTGAGCCCGACGCGGCCGGCGAATTTCTAAGTCGATTGGCCGAGCTCGCCGGTGACGGCGGCGGTTTGTTGATTGGCGTCGATCTTCAGAAAGATCGATGCGTTCTCGAAGCGGCCTACAACGACCGCGCCGGTGTGACCGCCGAGTTCAACAAGAACTTGCTCGTACGCACCAATCGCGAACTCAGCTCAGATTTTGATTTGGGACGGTGGCAACACCACGCGATTTACAACTCGAACGACGGCCGGATTGAGCTTTACCTCATCAGCGAGGACGAACAATCCGTCCGAATCGGAGACCGTGAGTTTCGTTTTCGTGCTGGCGAACCAATCCTTACCGAATATTCCTACAAACATACCATCGCTGGATTCATCGAGCTGGCGCAAGAAGTTGGATTTCGGTTTGAAAAAGTCTGGACCGATGATGCGCGCTGGTTTGGCGTTTTTTATTTCACCGTGGCAGACTAGCCGCTGGTGAACGCGTTGGTTCAGCTCCTCGGCGTTTCGAAAACATTTGGTGACGCGCCCGCCGTTCACACGATCGATCTTTCAGTTGGGCGCGGCAAAACCATGGTGCTGATCGGTCCAAGCGGTTGCGGCAAATCAACACTTCTGCGTTTGATCATCGGTTTGCTTGAATCTGATTCGGGTGAAATTCGCTTCGACGGAACGCAACTTCGCGCAGATAACATCGACTTCGTTCGGCGTCGCGTCGGTTACGTTATTCAAGAAGGCGGACTCTTCCCGCACCTTACCGCGCGCGGAAATATTTTGCTGATGGCGCGCCACCTCGGGCGCGGTCAAAACGAGATGCTAGCGCGGCTCGGCGACCTTTGCGGGCTCACGCGATTTCCGGAGAACTTGCTCGGTCGCTATCCGCTGGAACTCTCCGGCGGCCAACGCCAGCGCGTGAGCTTGATGCGCGCGTTGATGCTATCGCCCGAATTGCTTTTGCTCGACGAACCGCTCGGCGCGCTCGATCCGCTCGTGCGCGCCGCACTCCAAAAGGATTTGAAAGAAATTTTCGCGCGACTTCAACAGACCGCGCTCCTCGTCACCCACGATCTGGCCGAAGCCGCTTATCTCGGCGACGAGATCGTGCTCATGAACGAAGGCCGGATCGTTCAGCAGGGCTCGCTTGTCGATCTTCGGGAACGGCCGGCGAATAATTTTGTTTCCGATTTTATCAACGCGCAACAGAGTCTGACCGTAATATGAAGAGAATCAAGAAAGCAGGAAAACAGGAAACTCTTATGCGTCTTCTTCCTTTTTCCTGCGTCCTTCCCTTCCTTATTTTCATTTCTGGTTTCCTATATGCCGAGCCGGTCGTGATTGGTTCGAAGAAGTTCACCGAGTCGTATGTGCTTGGCGAAATCGCGAAGCGGAGGTTGAGCGACGCGGGATTTTCCGCCGACCACCGCCAAGGGATGGGTGGCACGATCATTCTTTGGGAAGCACTCCGCACCGGACAAATCGACGTTTATCCCGAATATACTGGAACAATTGCTCAGGAGATCTTGAAGCGAAGCGAACCCCTGACATTTGAACAAGCTGCGAACGAGCTACGGAAAGCCGGCATCGGCATGACCGAACCGCTTGGGTTTAACAACACTTACGCGCTCGTGATGCGGCGTAATCGCGCAAACGCGCTCGGTGTTCGCACAATCAGCGATCTCCAGAAACATCCGGAACTGAAAATTGGACTCACGCACGAGTTTTTGGATCGACAAGATGGCTGGCGACCGCTCGCGCAGCAGTATCAATTGAACCCGCGAAGCGTGCTCGGGATCGATCACGCGCTTGGTTACGCCGCGTTGAATAATGGTTCGGTCGACGTGAAGGACGCCTACTCCACCGACGCCAAGATTTCGGAGAACAACTTGGTTGTGCTCGAGGACGATCAGCGATTTTTCCCGCAATACCAAGCGGTCTTCCTTTTCAGATTTGCGCTCTCAGAGGAAGCGGTTACAGCGCTTCGGAAATTGGAAGGAACGATCGACGAGGAAAGGATGACGCGGCTCAATGCCGAGGCGGAGCGGACAAAAAATTACACACGCGCCGCGAGCCTGTATTTCGAGCCTGAGGCGGCTAGCGCCTTAGGCGGACGGGTAAGATCAACGTCGGCGTTTGGCGAAGATTTTCCGCACAAGCTGGCGCGCTGGACGGTGCGCCATCTTGAGTTGGCCGGCTTTTCTTTGCTTCTTTCAATCGTCGTCGGGGTCCCGCTTGGCATTTGGGCGAGTCGCGGCCGAGCGATCGGTCACGCGATTCTCGGTTTCACCGGAGTCGTGCAAACGATTCCGTCGCTCGCGTTGCTCGCGCTGCTTGTGCCGCTGCCTTTTTTCGGAATCAGTGTGCGCACGGCGATCGCGGCACTTTTTCTTTACGGCTTGCTGCCGATTGTTCGCAACACCGCGACCGGCCTGCAGGACATCCCGCGCGGATTGCGCGAATCCGCGGTCGCACTTGGATTGAGTGCACGCGCGAGCCTCTGGCAAATTTATCTGCCGATGGCCTCGCGCTCGATTCTCGGCGGCATCAAAACCAGCGCGGTGATCAATGTCGGAACGGCGACGCTGGCGGCGTTGATTGGCGCGGGCGGTTTGGGCGAGCCGATTTTGAGCGGTCTCAATCTGAACGATCACGCGACCATTCTCCAAGGCGCGATCCCCGCCGCAATTCTGGCACTGCTCGTTCAGTGGTTCTTCGATTTGCTCGATCGCATTTTGATTCCAAAAGGGTTGCGTCTGTAAAACTGGAGGGACGGGTTCTATCCCATCCTCAAAATCATTGGACGACACTGAGATCGTGCTTCCAATGAGAAAAATTATGCGACAGTCACAGACCGCCGCTACAGTAAAACGTGGCGATTGCATCGATTAATCCGACAACAGGCGAAAAGCTCAAGGAATTCGCGCCGCACAACGACGTCGGGGTCGAAAAGCGGCTGAAGCGAGCGGTCGCTGCCTTTGAAAAATATCGCGGCGAGCCTTTTACAAAACGCGCGCAGTTAATGACGAGCGTGGCGATGCTGCTCGAGCAGGAAAAGAACGAACTCGCACGCACGATTACGCTCGAGATGGGAAAATTATTTCGTGACAGTGTCGCCGAAATTGAGAAATGCGCGCGCGGCTGTCAGTATTACGCCGAGAACGCCGAGCGCTTTCTCGAAGACCAGCCCGCGCAAACCAGTGCCCGGCGCAGTTATGTTCGTTACGAGCCGCTCGGCGCCGTGCTTGCGATTATGCCCTGGAATTTCCCGTTCTGGCAGGTGTTTCGGTTTGCCGCGCCCGCGTTAATGGCTGGGAACGTAGGCATTCTCAAACACGCTGCAAGCGTTCCGCAGTGCGCGCTCGCGATTGAACAAATTGTTTGTCGAGCCGGATTCGACAACGGAGTTTTTCAGACGCTGCTCATCGAAGCGAACCAAGCCCAACGAGTGATCGTCGATCCAAGAATCAAAGCAGTCACATTGACTGGCAGCGACAAGGCAGGCAGCGCGGTCGGCAGCACGGCGGCGCGCGAAATAAAAAAGAGCGTGCTCGAGCTCGGCGGCAGCGATCCGTTCATCGTCATGCCGAGCGCTGATTTTGAATTAGCTGTGAGCACAGCAGTCAAAGCGCGCACGATCAACACCGGCCAATCATGCATCGCCGCGAAACGATTTTTTATTGCCGACAAGATTTACGACGATTTCCTGACCAAATTTGTCGAGCAAATGCGATCGCTGAAAATCGGCGACCCGATGGATGAAGCGACGGAGATCGGTCCGTTGGCGACCGAATCGATTCTGACCGGCGTACATGAGCAGGTTCAGAAATCAATTGCGGCCGGCGCGAAACTACTCACCGGTGGAAACCAAATCGCCGGCCCGGGCTTTTTCTACGAACCGACTGTGCTCGCAAATGTTCCTCGTGAATCGCCCGCGTTTCGCGAAGAAGTTTTTGGGCCAGTGGCCGCCGTGCTCCGCGTGCGCGACGCCGACGAGGCGGTTCAGCTGGCTAACGACAGCCTCTTTGGTTTGGGAGCAAGCGCCTGGACCAACGATCCAGTCGAACAGGAACTGTTCGCGTCGGAACTTCAAAGCGGAATGGTCTTCATCAATTCCATGGTAGCATCCGACCCACGCCTGCCGTTTGGCGGCGTGAAACGCTCCGGGTTCGGCCGCGAGCTCGGCGCTGCCGGCATCCGCGAATTCATGAACGCCAAAACAATCTGGATCGCTTAACGGGATCAGATTACTCGAAGCCACGCCAAGATTCCAAAGATCATAGCAAGCAATCCCGCGACACGAAAACTGATTTCAAGCTGCCGTTCTGTCACGCCATTTCTTGCCCAAAGCCGCGAATTCTACTTCATCACGGAAGCGGGAGCTGATCTGGCAACGGCAAAAAAACAGGCGCCAAACAAAATGGGAATTATCACTTCCTAGAAGTTCGGCTGCCGAGTCATTGGGAATATGCTAATCATCGGATTCCGTAATTGAAATCGGTTTCACGGCCCGCTGCGAATCGGCTGATTCATTCGATACGCGGCGATGTTTCTTTCAAGATCAGCGGCCAAACCTTGGTTGCCAGTTTCTCTCGCGATTTCAATCGCTTGCTGCGCGGTTGCAGTGGCTTCGCTGAAGCGGCCGGTTTCGGCGTAGGCGGCGGCGAGAGTGCGAAGTACGATCGCGTTTGGATGGCCGGCGCGGCGCGCGACGTCTTCGGCGACCTGCACTGCCCGCGCGCCATCGCGCATTGAAGCGTCTAGCGACGTTGCGAGAATCCAAGCGAGATTCACTTCGGCGTTCATATGGCGCGGATCGATCTCCAAAGCTTTTTCAAAATTGGCGACTGCGCGCTTCCAATCGCCAGTCTGAAGCAAAGCGAGCCCGAGATTATTTTGCGCATCAGCATCGTTGGGGCGAATCCGCAGCGCTTCCTTAGAATGTTCGATCGCTTCCGGCACGCGGCCGCGCCGTATTAAAAGATCGGCCAGACTCGCATGCACGAAATAGTTGTCCTTCGTCACGGCGATCGTGTGGTTCCAGAGCGTTTCGCTATCGCGCCAGTACGCTGCTTGTGCACGCGCTGTCATTGCCAAGCCGAGAATGACAACAATCGCGGCGATACTCACGATTTTCCTTGGATATTGACGATCCGCAACCAGGTCAGCGATTCCCCATCCGATGAAAATGTAAAGGCCGATTTGCGGCAAATAAGTGTAACGGTCCGCGTGGGATTGAAGATTGATCTGAATCAGTCCAATGACAGGCGCCAACATCGACAGATACCAAAGCCAGCCGACAAGCAGATACGGACCCGATTTTCGCAGTGCGAAAGCGAGGATCGTGATTGCCAGTAGAAGCGCGGCCGCGACTATTGGTTGCCACACCGGCGAGCCATTTTGGGGAAACGGATAAAACGCACCCAGGTTTGCCGGCCAAATCATTTGCCAGATGTAAATCACGTAGCTGATGAATGCGTTACCGACTCGCGCGGGAAACGAAAGTTGATCAGCTGCACCGTGCGCCCGTGCAATTCCGCCTGCGCTCAGAATCGCGTCGGCGACTGAAAGCGCAAACAACGGAAATTTTTCAAAAAGGCGAGTCTGAAAGGTGCGAAGACCGACAATTCGCTCCAGCGGCCAGTAATCGAGCAACAGAAGGATGAATGGCGTCGTGACGAGCATCGGTTTCGAGAGCAATCCGGCCGCAAACAAGATCGACATCGTCACGTAGCGAGCGAGCGATGGCTTCCGCGTGTAGTGCAGATACGCGGCGAGCGTCAGCATGAAGAAGACGCCGCTTAAAACATCTTTGCGTTCTTCGATCCAGACGACCGATTCGGCACGCAACGGATGAATCGCAAAAATCGCGGCGACGAACGCGCTCGGCCAGGTCCGGCCGGTGGATGCACGCAGTGCCAGAAAAAGCAAAACGGTGGTCGCAGCGTGAAGAATGACATTGGTAAGGTGAAACATTCCCGGATTGAATCCGAACAACTGGAAATCGAGCATTAGCGAAATGTTCTTGAGCGGGAACCAATTCGTTGCCGGCCGGTGAACGAACGCCCAGGCAACGTTATGCCAGCTAATGCCGCTGTTGATCTCCGGAACTTCGTAAACGTATTCGGGATCGTCGAAGTTGATGAACGGGAACTTGATTGTCTGCCCGAACACGAACCAAACAAGCGCGACCAGCGCGGCGCAGACGCCGGCGATCCTCCACGTTTTTTTATTGTGCATTTCGCAAAGTCGGATCGCGGAACGGCAGATGACGGCGGTAAAGATCAGTTTCTTCCTCAATCAGGCGGGCAAGGGCCTGTTGACCCTGAGCGTTCGCAAGGTCCGACGCGACTTGCCCAGCTTCGACAGCGTTCTCAAACCGACCCGCTTCCGCATAGGCCGCGGCGAGGGTCCGGATGAAGAACGGATTATTTCGATTTGTGACTTGGTTCAATCTGGCCGCGAGTTCAACCGCCTTTGCGCCATTTCTGAGCGACTCATCGGGACCCGTCGACAACAGCCAGGCAAGATTGTTTAATGGCAATGAGGCGTCCGGTTCTGATCGCAATGCGATTTCGTAATGGTCTGAGGCCTCACGGAACAAACCTTTTTGAACGAGCGCGTTGGCCAACATCGCGTGCGTTCCGGGGTCATTTCGTGAGATCGACAACGTCGTCCGCCATTGTTCGATCGCTCGATCAAAGTCCCCGTTTCGAAAGAACAGAACTCCCAGATTGTAATGCGCGTCCGGGTAATCTGGCCGGGAACTGATTGCTTGCCAAAAATGACTAGCAGCATCATCCATACGGCCTTTACGTGCCAGCACCTCACCCATGTTGTCCTGAATAATCGCGAGACTTAAGCGATAATGACTATGTTTGCTCGAAGAGCGGACGGCGAGCGCGCGTTCGAAATACGAAAGCGCGTCCTCGAGTTGGCCGCGGTCCTTGAGAGATACGCCCATGTTCGTAAGCGCGATGTCATTGCCTTTCGTGGTCCCAAGCGTGTGAGTCCACAATGTTTCGCTGTTCCGCCAGTAAGTTGTCTGCTTCCAGGCGCAGGCGGTTAGTGTGAGCACGATGACAGTGCCCGCGCTCGCAAGAATTTCTTTTCGGTGCGGCAACGAGATCGAAAGCTCTGCAATGAGCCAAGTCAGACCGATGTAGAGACCGAGGTGCGGCAAATAGGTGTAACGGTCGGCGTGCCCCTGAAGGCCAACCTCCACGATCCCGATCACGGGCAGGAGCATGATCAAATACCAAAGCCAGCCGACCAAAAGATAAGGACGACTCCTGCGCAGCGCGAAAACAGACCACGTCATCCCGGTCAAGAACAGGGCTGCGAGCCCGACTTGCCACCATGCGAGCCGATCGTCGGGATGCGGGTAAAAAACCGCAAGATCGACGGGCCAGAAAATTTGCCAGATATAAGCGACACAACTCACCACCGCGTTCTCCAGTCGCCAGGCAAATGGCAATTGGTCGACCGAGGTTGGTGAATGCACCTGCAAAGCGAGCGTGATCGCCGCGGAGACAAACGACAGCCCAAAAAGCGGAATTTTTTCGGACGTCAGTCGCCAGAATAATTTCAGATCGCGGAGTCGCTTGAGCGGCCAATAGTCGAGGAGCAACAAAACCATTGGTGTCGTCACCAGCATCGGCTTCGACATCAGCCCACACGCAAACAAGATCGACATCGTGAGATACCGGCCGAATGACAGCGCTCGCGCATAACGCACATAGGCGATCAGCGTTAGAAAAAAGAACGCGGCACTGAGGACATCTTTGCGTTCCGCAACCCAAGCCACCGATTCAACTCGAAGCGGATGGATCGCAAAAAGCGCGGCCACAAATGCGCTGCTCCAGAATCGCCGCGTCACATCGCACAAGAATAAAAACAGCAAAAGCGCGGCGGTTGTGTGGAGCAGAACATTCGTGAAATGGTGGCCGCCCGCTTTCAGGTCGAAAATCTGGCAGTCGATCATGTGCGAGATCAGCGTAAGCGGGTGCCAGTTGTTCGTGTACGTATCGACAAACGCTCGGGCCAAGCTGTGCCACTTCACGCCCGCATTAACCAAAGAGTTTCCGTAAACGTAGGTTTTATCGTCGTAGTTTACGAAATCATGCCACAATGTTTGGGCGAAGACGACCCAGACCAGAATGACGATCCACGCACAGACTCCAATCGTCCGAATCGGCGATGGCGAAGCGGTTTGAATTGTTCTGGTGCTTAGCTTCATGCGAATCCGGCTGGAGACGTTGTTCGTTTATTCGGGAGGCGATTCACGATATGGCATGCCTGCACGATAAAGTTCGAGTTCATGCCGCACGGTCTCCAGGAGTGAGATGTTGTTTTGCGCGGTCGCCAAATCGATGGCGCGTTGTGCAGTCTCTGCCGCTCTTGCGAAATCGCCCGACTCGGCATAGGCGGCGGCTAGTGTGCGAAGAACAATCGGCGTGTTGCCGCTAGGAAGACTGGCGGCTTTCTCGGCCGAGTCGACTGCTCGTCTACCGTTGCGAACAGCACCGTTTGGATAAGTCGCCAACACCCAAGCCAGATTATTCAGCGCGTTTCCATCATTCGGGTCGATCTGCAAGCTTGTTTCCCATTGCTCGATGCCATTTCGAACGTCTCCATTTTGGACGAGGAACACGCCGAGGTCATTGTGCGTTGGAAGATCGAATGGATAATCCGCGAGTATCGTTCGGGCATGCGCGATAGCCGCGGCGCGCGCCTGTTTTTGCGATTCGTCCAGTCTGCCACGCGTCCACAAGGCGGCCGCCAGATTTTGATGAGCGGTTTGATTGTCAGGCGTTACGGCAAGCGCGTGCTCCCAAAGCGACACGCTATCGCGCCAGTAAGTTGTCTGTCGGGAGGCCAAGATTATTGAGGCCACGATCGCGAAGGCGGCCATTGAAGCCAGAATAACCTGACGGTTTCGCCGATGCTGGATCAGATCCGCACACGCCCACGTGATCAACATTGTGATTCCGATGTGCGGCAGATAAGTGAACCGATCGGCTCGGGCTTGGAGTCCGGCTTGAAAAATACCGAGCACTGGAGCGATGAGAAATAGATACCAAAACCAACCAACGAAGATGTAGGGACATTTCTTGCGACTCAAGATTGCGAGCAGCGTTACCGCAACGACCAACAGCGTAGCCGTCAGAACAATCCAAATATTTAGTCGATCGTGCGGATGGGGGTAGAACACGGCGAGATCGATCGGACAGAACATTTGCCACGGATAGGCGATCAAACTGACAGCGGCGTTTTTGAACCGGGGCAGAAGCGGTAATTGTCCCAGCGAAGCCATTGTCACCGTCTGCGCGAGCACAGTGGCAATCGATGCGCCGGCCGAAAGTAGAAACAGCGGAATTTTTTCGATGACCAGTCGCCGCCAATCGCGAAAATCCTTCGTTCGCCCCAATGGCCAGTAATCCAACAACAGCAGCACGAACGGCACGGTCACAAATGTGGCCTTCGACATCAATCCGCACGCCAGCAAGATCGACATCGTAACATATCGGGAAACATTCGGCGCGCGCACGTAACGCAGATACGCAGCGAGCGTCAAAGTGAAGAAAACACCACTGAGCATATCCTTGCGCTCCGCAATCCAGGCGACTGATTCCACGCGCATCGGGTGAACCGCGAAAATCGCGGCAACAAATGCGCTCCGCCAAACGTTGCTCGTCATCTGACTGAACACCAAAAAAAGCAAAACCGTTCCGATGTTATGTAAAATGACGTTGGTGAAATGGTGGCCGGCGGGTTTCAATCCATAAATCTGGCAGTCGCCCATGTGGCTGAGTGTCGTGAGCGGGTGCCAAAGGCTGGCGTGGCTGTGGGTGAGCAGCCACTTCAATCCGTCAAGAGTGAGGCCGGCGCTGACGTGCGAGTTTTCATAGACGTAGCGATCGTCATCGAAGTTGATGAAATCGTGACCGAGCGTCTGGCCGAAAACGATCCAGATGATCGCGGTCAGAAAGATGCAGACCGCGATGATGAGCCGGCGGTCGCTCGGTGGGTTGGCCTGCGCCGGAGCGGTAGCCATTTTTAAATTGGCGGCGGAAGGAAGCGCCAGCGAGCCAGGCGAAAACGCAATGCCGTCCCGAGACAACCGAGACCGTAACGAACGCTGCGGCGAAAATTAATCGAAGAGCCTTCCGGCAAATATTTCGCCGGACAGGTGACTTCGCCGATTTTGTAACCGAGCCAGACGATCTGGGCGAGCATCTGATTGTCGAAAACGAAATCGTCCGAGTTGCGATCGATTGGCACCCGCTCGAGCAGACGACGGGAAAAGGCGCGGTAACCAGTGTGATACTCGGAAAGTTTCGCGCCGATCATGAAATTTTCGACGAAAGTGAGAAAACGGTTCGCAATGTACTTCCACCACGGCATACCCCCGTCGAGCGCGCCACCGCCAAGAATGCGCGAACCGAGCACACACGGGTAAATACCGCTCGCCACGAGCGACGCCATCGGCGGAAGAAGCAGCGGCGTGTATTGATAATCAGGATGGATCATCACCACGATGTCCGCACCGGCCGCGAGCGCGAGCCGGTAACACGTTTTTTGGTTACCGCCATAGCCGCGATTTTCCGGATGCACTTCGACTTGAACGTTTGGGAGTGTCCGCGCAATCGCCACCGTTTCATCGTGACTCGCGTCGTCCACCACAATGACAAGATCGACAATCCCTTGCGCCATCACTTCGTCGTAGGTCCTTTTCAGCGTGCGGGCCGCATTATACGCCGGCATCACCACCACGATCTTCTGTCCGCTTAACATTCGTGTAGTCGAATACCCATTCGTGTCTAAGGTGCAACCTTAATGATCATTTTTCACGATCCGCGCTGCGTTGAATACTCGAGTCCGGGTCATCCCGAGCGGCCGGAGCGAATCACGCGCACGCTGCCGCTTCTGAAAGACCGGCATCCAATGTGGAAATGGCGCGAGCCGCGAGCCGCGACCAAGGAGGAGCTGCTGCGTGCACACTCGGTCGCGCACATCGGGCATGTGAAAAATCCGACTCGCGATTTTGATCTCGATACGCCGGCCGTCCCACAAATTTACGATTACGCGCTCAAGTCCGCCGGCGCCGGGACTGAGGTGGCGCGTTCTGCGTTGAAAGGCGAGCGTACCTTCGTTCTAAATCGTCCGCCCGGGCACCATGCCATGCGCGATCGCGCGATGGGCTTTTGTTATTTCAGTAACATCGCCATCGCCGCGCTCGACGCCCTCGAGAACGGCGCCGAACGTGTCTCGATTTGGGATTTCGATGCACACCATGGCAACGGCACTGAAGCAATCGTCGCGCACAATGATCGAATCCGCCTGACGTCGATCCATCAATTTCCCGCCTACCCCGGCACCGGCGCTAAATCTTTTGCAAACATCGACAACTATCCGGTGGCGCCGTTCACGCCGCGCAAGGAACATGTCGATATTTGCAAACGTGCGCTCGATAAATTGATCGCTTTCAAACCAAATCTGATTCTCGTCTCTGCCGGTTTCGACGCTTACGCGCTCGACCCACTCGTGCAAATGACACTTGAAGCGGAAGATTTCGCGACGTTCGGCCAATGGTTGCGCAAGATCGACATACCAGCCGCGGCGCTTCTGGAAGGCGGTTATAGCAACGATCTCCCAGTATTGATCGACGCATTTCTCAGCGGATGGGACGGTTAATTTGAATCTCGACCAGTAATTGATCGGCGGCAGCTTCGATGTCGCCGTAGCCGTACTCATGCGCGCGAGCTTTTACCGCAAGTAAACCGCAACGATGAAGCGAATTAAAGTCGCCGAACGGAAACTTGTAATGTGCCTTGCTGCCAGCCGAGTGGCGATTGTCGATGCCCAGGTGCCATTTGCCGTATTCGTTAAAGCCGTGAGCGCGAATGAATTCATTTTCCTGCGCGGTCGACGGCTTATCTCCGCGCCATGCTCCTTTTCGATCGGGAACCGCGCGCCCTTCTTTAATGAGTTGTCGTGCAAACTCGAGCGCGGCCAAGTTTAGTTTGATCGCCCGAGTGTTCGGTTTTTCGGCCGCAAGGCACGAAAAGGTGCAAAGCAAAATCAAAAGCAAACGCGATCGCATTTGGAGGGAACGTTTGGACACTTCACTTTAACTAACCGCGAGGCCAAAATCCATTTCGAATTGGTGGCGATCTGCACCCGATTAGTGAATAGTTCGGTTCGCGTCGGGCTGTAGTTCAGCTTGGTAGAACGCTTGAATGGGGTTCAAGAGGTCGCGGGTTCAAATCCCGCCAGCCCGATCAAAAAAGGACGAAGGTGGAGGGATGAAGAAACGAAACTTCCACGCCTGTACTTTCATCCTTCTGCCTTCATCCTTTATCTTTTTCATATGCTCAGCGCTGGAATTGTTGGACTGCCGAACGTCGGCAAATCGACCTTGTTCAATGCTGTCACCCGGACGCACAAAGCGTCGGCTGAGAATTATCCTTTCTGCACGATTGATCCCAATATCGGCGTCGTCTTCGTCCCGGATCTGCGTCTCAAAAAAATCGCGCAGATCTCGAAATCAAAAAAGATCACACCGACGGCGATCGAGTTCGTGGATATCGCCGGCTTGGTCAAAGGGGCCAGCACCGGCGAAGGACTGGGTAACCAATTTCTCCACCACATCCGCGAAGTAGACGCAGTCGTTCAAGTCGTGCGCTGTTTCGAAGATCCGGATGTGCATCATGTCAGCTCAACCATCGATCCAATCCGCGACATTGAAGTGATTAACACGGAGCTCGTGTTGGCCGATTTAGCTTCGCTCCAGAAACGCCACCATCGATTGCAAAAAGAAGTTCGAGCCGGCGAGAAAAGCGCGAAGACTGAAAACGCGGTCGCTGAAAAACTCCTGCCGCATCTCGATTCCGGAAAACCGGCGATCACTGCGCCACTCGACCACGAGGAGAAAATGGTCGCGCGAAATTTCTTTCTCCTGACTTCCAAGCCGACGCTTTTTGCCTGCAATGTTGCCGAAACCGACCTGGCCGCGGTCGCGAAAGATGATCAAACGAATGCCGCTGCAAAATATGTCGATCTTGTCCAGGATTACGCGCAGCATCATTTCGGCACCGAAGCGTTTGTCATCAGCGCGCGGATCGAAAGCGAGCTTGTCGATCTGAGTGAGGAAGAGGGGCTCGAATATTTGCGCGGCCTCGGCGTCGAAGACAGCGGTGTGCACGCATTGATTCGCGCGGTCTATCATTTGCTTGGTTTGCGGACGTTTATAACAACCGGTGAAAAGGAAACGCGCGCCTGGACGATCCATGCCGGCGAAAAAGCGCCCACCGCCGCCGGCGCGATCCACTCCGATTTCGAGCGCGGCTTCATCGCCGCGGAAACAATCAACGCGGCCGACCTGATTGCGCTCGGTTCATTCGCAAAGGCGCGCGAAGCGGGAAAGCTCCGGATCGAAGGCAGAGATTACGAAGTTCGCGACGGCGACGTGATTCTGTTTCGCTTCAACGTGTAGCCACGGCCCTGTGGGCGGTCAGGGCGAAACTAGACCGGCCACAGGCCGGTGGGCTACAACGTATCAAGAAGGCACGAACAGAATTCGCCCGCACTGCTCGCAGCTGACAATTTCTTTGCCAGCTTCGGCAGCTTTCACGGTCGCGGTTGTTAATTTCATGTGGCAGCCTGTGCAAACGCCGCGTTCAACCGCGACGACGGCTGAGTCGCCTTTGCTGACGAACAAACGCTCGAAGCGGTTCAGCAAATCTTCCTCCATCTTTTCGGCGAGTTCTTTTCGCTCCTTCGATAATTCCTGAAGACGTGTCTCGAGCGTCTTTGATTTTTCACCGAGATCGTTCATTTGCCGCGTGATCGAGTCCTTCGTCGCACCCGCCTTTTTTTCCTCGGCCGTCACCTCGATTTTCAGCTTGTCGCCCTGCTCCATCAGTTCCAGCTCCTGATCTTCGAGTTTTCGAATTTCGTCCTCGTAACGTTGGATCTCGTGACCCATCGCCTGGAACTCGTCGTTCTTGCGGGTTTGATACTGCTGAGTTTTGAGGCGGTTGATGCTTTCGTTGCGCGTGCCGACGTCGAGCTCCAGCTTTTTTCGCTCGATTTCCACTTGCCGCGCTTTTTGCTTGATCGCCTCGAGGCTGGCCGCGCTCTCGGCCAGCTGCGATTCAAGGTGTTTTCGTTGCAGCGGCAACGTCTTTATCTCATTCTCGATTTGCCGGATCCTTTGTTGCCGATCTTGTAGGACAAGAAGCTGTTCCAGTTCCGCACGCACCTGCGTTGAAGTTATTAAGTCGCGGAAGCGGCGTCAATCGCGGTGGCCGGATTTCACTGAATCGATCGCGGCCAGCGCTTGCTCCGGCCGCGCACGAACGGCGATGTTCTCGGTCAGGTTCACCCATTGAACCATGCCGTTCGCGTCAACATAGAATTCGGCCGGACGTGCGATGTCGTTCCCTTTCGGCCCGAAGCCGCGATGAAGGACATCGTAACGCCGAACCACGCTTGCATCGGCGTCGGACAAGAGCGGAAAAGTGAAATGCATCTTCTGAGTATGTCCGTGATTGACCTCAACTGAATCGACGCTAATGCCGACGACTTTCACTCCGCGCGAAGCAAAATCCGAAATCCGATTCTGAAAACTCCGTAACTCGGAGTTACAAAGCGGTCACCAGTGTCCGCGATAAAAAATCAGGACGGTGCCGTTGGGCGAGAGCAACTCAGCCAGCGCGACTTGTTTGCTGTTTTGGTCGGGCAACGAAAACTCTGGTGCTTTCTCGCCGATCCGCGGCGCTTGCGCGGAAAGCGGCACTTGTTTCAGCACATAAAAAATTTCGTAAGCAAAGAAGCCGAAAAGGAAAAGGGCAATGGCAGTCAGAATCAGACCAAAGATTTTGCCACGATAAAGTTGCGGTCGCCCGAACGCCCGAAAGAGACCCACGAGCAGGAGCGCCGCGCCGCTGGCGAAGAGCAACAAATTCGCCCACGGAAAATCGCGCGTGATCGGAAACTGGGCGAAGAATTCGTAGCTGAACAGCCCTCCAACGGCGACAACGAACCCGGCAAAGATGGGCCAATTCCAGTTCCGCTTCATGTCGATCTTGCCGGCACCATCCGCAAGATCCAGTAATAAAGCACAAACGCGACCACGACGAATGCGACACCGCCGATGATAAGTCCGGCCGTTTCAAAGTTCGCGAGAATTGGAATCGATTTCGCCAAAACCCCCTCTGGTCCAACCAGAGCGAGCGGCGCAGGTTTGCTGGAAAACGCCCTAATCAGCGAAATCACGACCGCGATGATGCCTTCGCCGACAATGAGACCCGAGGCGAGCAGAACGCCAAGCTGCTTGGTGGCTTCGGGTCTAGCCGTGCGATCAGCTCGCCTGTCGTAGAACCACCCGACAATCGCTCCGACGATGATCATTAATGTGCTCGAAGTTGGTAGATAAATTCCGAGACCAACCGCGAGTGGCGGAACGCGCAAGTGTTTAGTCGTCCGGGCGAGGATTTCATCCAGCAAAACAATTCCGACACCAATCAATGAGCCCAATCGGATCAGACTCCAATCGATGTCCGCCGCGATCACGCCTTTCGCGAGCGATGAAATCAAACCAGCTTGCGGCGCCGGTAGAGCGCGGCTTGGATCCGCGCCCGGGGCGCCCGCGAAACCATAGGTATGATTCATCAGATCGAGCACCGGCGGAATGACCAACGCCCCTGCGACGACACCGATCACCAACGCGACTTGTTGCTTCCACGGCGTCGCGTCAACGAGCTGACCAGTCTTGAGATCTTGCAGGTTATTGTTCGCGATCGCAGCCACGTTGAAAATCACCGCGGTCGTGAAAAGCGCGAAGGCCATCAAGGCTTTGCCCGCATCAGGGCCGATGTAGGGCTTAACGCCGATCACCAAGAGCAACGCGGCACCGATCACGACCAAGATTCCAATGCCCGACAGTGGGCTGTTGGATGAACCGATCAGCCCAGCCATGTAACCGCAGACCGCCGAAACGAAGAAGCTCATCAAGACGATGTAAACGACGCCACCGATGATCAGCGTCGGCAAATGCGCGCCGAGTCCGCTCGCGTTTCCGAAATCGCCGAGCAACCAACCGATCGGCAGCATGCACGCCAACGTGACAAGACCGACAATGCCGATCGGCATGTCGCGCTCGGTAATCGGCAAGGTGTCGGCTTTGCCCGCTTTACGCGCGCGAGACGCAGCCATCGCGCCTGCTAGACCGCTGATCAGTGGCTTGCCCAGCTTCAACAAAGTCCAGATCGCAGAAATGCCGATCGCGCCGGCGCCGATGTATCTCACTTTGCCGCTCCATGCGCTGCGTGCGAGCGCAGCCACCGGAGTGGTGAAATCATTAGCCAGCCCAGAATAGTGCGGCACTCCCCAGCCCCAACCGATCAGTGCGCCAATAAGCATCGCGATTCCGACCGAAAGACCGACGAGGTGGCCAATCCCGAACAACAAAAACGACAACGAGAAATCGTACCCGCTGACCGCACCTTTCTTCCCAATTCGAAAAGTTTGCGCCAGATCGGAAGCGAACAGTTGTGTCTCGATGATTAATGCAAACGCGGCCGAGACGATTGATCCCCACAAAACTGCCAGCAGACCAGCGCGTCCTTGTTCAACATTGGACGCGACATCAGCGCTGCCGCCGCTGCCGACTTTCAAGACCTCGGCGCAAGCAACGCCTTCGGGATACGGCAAATCCGAAGTCGTGACGAGCGCGCGACGAAGCGGAATTGAATACATCACGCCGAGAATTCCGCCGAGCGCGCAAATCCAGAACGAAGTCCAGAAAGGAAAATCGGTCCAGTACCCAATCATGATCAATCCGGGCAAAACGAAAATAATCGATGACAGCGTGCCGGCAGCCGAAGCGACCGTTTGCACGATATTGTTTTCCTGGATTGTAGCGTCGCGAAAATTTCGCAGGATCGCCATCGAAATCACCGCCGCAGGGATTGAAGTGGAAAAAGTGAGCGCAGCTTTGAGCCCGGCGTAAACGTTGGCCGCCGTGAAAACCAACGTGATGATGACCCCGATGATTATTCCGCGAATGGTAAGTTCAGCTCGCACAAAGAGCCGAGAATAGTGTGCAGCCGCGGGACCGGTCAAGGCTCAGGGCTTAATAGACTTCGACCGGGGAACGTTTGCCATCTTCGACACTGCGCTGCTTGGCGCGTTCTTCACCAAGAGTCGCGACGCGGAGGTCCCAAATCTCGTTGTCGATCTTGCGAAAGGCGGCTTCGGAAAATTCATGTGGTGGCGCGATTTTTTTCTTGAACGCCGACACACTTGTGAGCGCGCGGTCAACTTGATCGCGCGGCAATGTACCGAGGATCCGCCGAACGTTTTCGATTTCCGGAATTCGATGACAGATCATCGCCAAATCATTCCCAGCCCCGATCGCGAGACGAATCGTTTGGTCAAGCCCGTATGCGTTCAGGATCGCACCCATGTCGAGGTCGTCAGTCATGACGAGGCCGTCGAATCCGAATTCGTTGCGAAGCAAATCGGTGATGACGCGACGCGACAAACTCGCCGGAGTTTTTTCCGCTTCGAGAGATGGATACCAACCATGACAGATCATCATGCTGTCGACGCGATCGATAAAGTTTTTGAAAACGGCGAGCTCGTTCTGATCTAGTTCCTCGCGCGTCCGATCGATTCGCGGCAATTCATAATGCGCGTCCGATTTTGCGCAGGTGTAACCCGGGAAATGTTTGCCGCAGCTCGCGATTCCCTTCTTGCGCATGGCGTCGTTGAAAGCGCCGGCGTTGCGCACGACCTGCTCGACCGTTTTTCCATAACAGCGCCCGCGCAACGAATTGTCGGCGCTATCATCGAAAGAAAGGTCGAGCACCGGGCAAAGGTCCAGATTGAATCCGAAAACCCGGAGCAATCGTCCGGTGATATCGCCGTGACAGCGGATAAGACCGGGATCATCCTTGTCACGCAATTGCTGGGCGTTTGGCGGCTCGCTTCCGATCAAGCGCAGTCGAGAAACGCGGCCGCCTTCCTGGTCGATCGTGATGATTGGCTCAATCGCACTCAAATCTCGCAGGTCATCGATCAACTTCCGCAACTGAGGCGCGCTTTCGATGTTCCGCCCGAAAAGAATGAAGCCGCCCGGCTGGACGCGCCGGAACATTTCCGCACTGGTGGCGTCGAGCGTTTTTCCAGGAACGCCGCAGAGTATCAGTTGACCGACCGAACCGTCGTTCATAGGTTCGGAACTTAGATGTCGATCTTGTCCGTGCGAACGAAAAAGCAGGTGGAATGAGAAAAATCGGCATCTACGGAGGCACCTTCGATCCGATTCATCTCGCTCATTTAATTCTCGCGCGCGAAGCACATGAACAGCTTGGACTGGAGCGAATCATTTTTGTGCCGGCCGCGGCTTCACCAGCCAAGGAACCGCCGCATGCCGACGGCGAATCTCGCTTATTGATGTTACAAGCTGCGATCGAAGGCGAGCTGATGTTTGCAGTCAACGATTGCGAACTGAAACGGCCGCCGCCCTCTTACAGCATCGAGACCGTGCTCCACGTTCGCGAGCGCGAACCGCAGAGCGAATTATTCTGGCTGGTTGGTGCGGACAACGTTGTCACTTTGGATAAATGGCATCGCTTTGATGAATTAAAAAAGCTCGTCCAATTCGTCGTACTCGACCGTGGCAGCGGCGAGTTGAAATCACCTTATCCAGTAGTCCAACGAAACATCGACATCTCGGCGACCGACATCCGAAACCGAGTTGCGCAGGGTCATTCCATCCGCTATCTCGTACCTCGGGCCGTGGAGGAAATTATTCGCCGCGAAAATCTTTACCGGGGGTCAGCGACATAACCGCGAGACAGTTAGCCGCGACCTGCGCCGAGCTTGCCTCGAACAAGAAGGCCGAAGAGATCGTCGTTCTCGATCTTGCCGGCATCTCCAGTTTTACCGATTTCTTTGTCATTTGTTCGGCCACATCAGAGCCCCAGCTCAAAGCCATCGCCAACGAAATCGAGACGCGATTGAAGGAAGACCACGCCGTTCGCGCCGCCGCAATTGATGGTTTTCCGGCAAGCCAATGGATCGTGCTCGATTATCTCGAAGTCGTGGTGCACATCTTCCATCGCGACAAACGTGCGTTTTACAGCCTGGAAGATTTATGGGGCGACGCACCGCGGATCGAGTGGGAAGAGGTCTCATCGGCTCCCAGCCGATAAGAATTACTCACAGCCACAAGACCCGTTACACTACTTTGGGGATGCTGAAGGCGTCGCCGGCGGCGCGCTGGACTGCGGCGATTGCACGTCCATCAGCTCCACTTCGAAAGTCAAAAGCGAATTGGGCGGAATACCGGGCCGTCCCTGTTCACCGTAAGCAAGGTTAGCTGGAATGAAAAGCTGGTACTTGGAGCCGGCCTTCATCAATTGAAGCGCTTCGGTCCAGCCCTTGATCACCGCACTGACAGCGAAATTGGCCGGTTGCCCGCGTTTATAGGAACTGTCGAACTCCGTGCCGTCGAGCAACGTGCCGCGGTAGTTGACTGTCACTGTGTCGCTGCTCTTGGGCTGTGCCCCGTTGCCTTCCTTCAGCACCTTGTACTGCAAACCGCTCGGCGTGGTCTTCACCCCGTCTTTGGTCTTGTTTTCTGCGAGAAACTTCTCCGCTTCAGCCGCGTTCTTTTTCGCCAACTCCCCTTGTTTTTGTTGCATGTCTTTTTCGAACGCCACCATTGTTTCTCTCACCTCTTGCTCGGTCAAGAGCGGTTTTCTGCTGCTGAGAGCGTCCTTCATTCCGGCGACGAACGCATCCTGGTTTAGGTCAACATTTTGCCGCCTGAGATTAAAACCTATACTGAGGCCGATGCTGTAACTGGCTTTGTCTTTGAGATCCTTGAGCTGCGGCGGTTTTTCTTCCGCAAAAACTCTCACGGCGAAGCAAAGAGCAACGACCACGGGGACAACGGGTTTCATAAAATCGGTTTGCGAATGTGATTGCGCTTTAATTTGGAACAGCGCAGAAAGTTGCAACGCTAGTGGAGAAACCGCGTTCGTCAACCCAGCACCAACACCGCGGCAGGCTTTGCGCCTGTGTTCTTGTGGTTTGCCTGGCCGGCTTCGCTTCTGCCGCCGAACCGATACATATTTCTGGAGCTGACGCGCTCCGAATCGGGAAGAAGGTTTGGCGAAATGAAAGCAATGGCAGCATCGCCGGTCTGACCGCCTGGAACGCCGGCGAAGATTTCGCCTCCCTTGGCATCGGTCATTTCATTTGGTATCCCGAAGGCATGCGCGGGCCGTTTGAAGAAAGCTTTCCAAAATTCATCGCCTTTGCCCGCCAGCGCAACGTCGCCACTCCGGTCTGGCTTAATCAAGCGGCCGCCTGTCCCTGGAACTCGCGCGCCGAATTTTCCAGTGCGCAGCACTCAAAACAGCTGCGCGAACTTAGACAATTTCTCGCCCGGACCATCGATGTTCAGACGCAATTTATGATTGCTCGTTTGCAACAATCGCTTGCCAAGATGCTCGATGAAGCCGCACCTGACGAGCGCACGAACGTCGAACGCCAGTTCCGGCGGGTGGCTGGCACGGCGCACGGTTGCTACGCGCTCGTTGATTACGTGAATTTTAAAGGCGAAGGGGTTTTGCAGACCGAGCGTTACCGCGGCGAAGGCTGGGGATTATTGCAAGTGCTTGAACAAATGCAAGGCACCGAAACGGGCTCAAGCGCCACGCGCGAATTTTCAAATTCTGCTGCTACAATGTTGCGGCGTCGCGTCCAGAATTCGCCACCAGAAAGACACGAATCACGTTGGCTGCCCGGCTGGCTTAACCGTGTCCGCACTTACAACGAAGATTCATGAAACGAATTTGTCTGATCTCGATTATTGCATTAGCGCCCATCGCGCTGGCCGGTTCCGTCAAAGCACAGTTGTTCGGGCCGAAGATGAAGAAACCAAGCGAGCTGATTCAGAAGCAAGCGCAACTGAAGGTGAATCAAAAGCTCCTCGCTCAAGCGACGCCAGACAATACCCACATTGTCGTCTCCCTTCCGAAACAGCGCGCCTATCTCATGATCGGTGATCAAATCGTCGCCGACGGGCCGATTTCGTCCGGTAAAAAAGGACACGGCACGCCGACCGGACACTTTACTGTGATGGAGAAGGACCCGAACCATCATTCCAGTCTTTACGGCGACTTCGTCGATCATTCAGGTCGAGTCGTGCGCGCGGGCGTCAGTGCCCTCATCGACTCCGCGCCGAGTGGAACTCACTTTGCCGGTGCGCCGATGAAATGGTTCCTCCGTCTCACCGGTGAAGGAGTCGGAATGCACATCGGCATTTTGCCAGGGTATCCCGCCTCGCATGGTTGCATTCGCGAATCCGCCGAAGGTGCAAAACTGTTTTACGATTACGCCAAAGTCGGCACGCCCGTCGACGTCGGCGATTTCTAAATCAATTTTCGCCGCAACATTTCAAACGCCGCTTGCGCCACGAGTTGCTTGAACGTCTCGCGGTCGCTTGGGAAAAATAATTTCCTAGTTTTAGTTCCGTTCTCGTCCGCGAGCGCCACGTAAACGGTTCCAACCGGTTTTTTCTCCGAGCCGCCTTCGGGCCCGGCAATTCCAGTCGTTGAAATAGCGTGTGCCGATCCTGCGCGTTTGCGCGCGCCCTCGGCCATTGCGTGCGCGATCTCTTCGCTGACCGCGCCATGCTTTTCGATCAATTTTGGATCAACACCCAGGATGTCGATCTTCGCTTCGTTTGCGTAACAAACATAACCGGCGAGCAAAACCGCCGACGAGCCGGGAACGTTTGTAATCCGATTAGTTAGCAATCCGCCGGTGCAGGATTCGGCGAGCGCGAGTGTTTGTTTCTTTTTGGTCAGCAATTCGACAAGGACCTGCTCGAGAGTCTCGTCGCTCGCTGTGAAAATCGCATTACCCAGTTCCTTTCGAATGATTTCGCCCGCTTTATCAAGCGCGGCACCCTCGCCGATGATTCGGACATAGACTTCGCCTGGACGCGCGCAGTAACCAAGTTCGGCTCCGGGAATCGCCAGAATCTTTTTCCCGATCTTTTCCTCGATCATCGACTCGCCCATCGACGCAATCTTGTAAAAACGTCGCTCGAATCGCGGCGGACCTTTTACAATCGAGTGCAAGATCGACATCGTATACTTGCGAAACATCGGCTGCAGTTCGCGCGGCGGACCAGGCAAAAGGAAAATATGTGGCGACCGAATTTCCGGATTCAGGTTCGCCTTTAGATACAGGCCCGACGCGCTGCCATTTTCGTTTGGAAGAACTTCTGCGCCTTCCGGAACCTGCGCTTGCCGCGCGATGCTCGGAAGCCATTTTATCCCGCGCGCCTCGAGTCGCTCTTTCAGCGACGCGAGCAGCACTGCGTTTTCCCGCAATTCTAGTCCAAGCAATTCGGCAGCCACGTCTCGCGTGATGTCGTCGCTCGTCGGGCCGAGTCCGCCGGTGACGAAAATGATTTCCGCACGCGGAAACAATTCCTCAAGCGTTTCGCCGATCGCTGCACCGTCGCCAACCGTTCTGCGTTCCTCAATCCGCAATCCAACCGAAAAAATCTGCCGCGCTATGAAGGCTAGATGCGTGTCGTGGACGTCGCCGGCCAGGAGTTCCGTTCCAGTGTTGAGCAGGACGACTCGCATCAGAGCAAACGCTCAACGTTCAACGCCAAACGTTCAACGTCCAAATGCTTCTGAATTCAACGTTAGCGTTGGATGTTTTCTTCTGCGGCTAAGCGGCGTCTTTGTCCTGTTTCTTGCGAATCAGCGGAAGCTTTTTGCCTTCAACAACCGCGCGATTGATCGTGACCTCGGCAATATCTTCGCGACTCGGCACGTCGTACATAATGTCTAGCATGATCCGTTCGAGCATCGAGCGCAGCGCGCGTGCACCGGTGCCTTTGGTCACCGATTGCGCCGCCAACGCCCGCAAGGCGTCTTTGGTCACGGCGAGCCGCACGCCTTCCATCGAGAAGAGCTTGGTGTATTGCTTAATCATCGCGTTCTTTGTTTCGGTGAGAATCGAAACCATTTCCTCTTCAGTCAGCGCGTCGAGCGAACTGACGACCGGCAAACGTCCAATAAATTCCGGAATCATTCCGAACGCGAGCAGATCTTCCGGCTCAACATGACGAATCGCCTCTTTGCGCGCCGCTTCCTCGACCTCCAATGTCGGACTGCCAAAGCCCATCACTTTTTGGCCGATCCGTTTTTGAATGATTTTGTCCAAGCCAATGAATGCGCCACCGCAAATGAACAGAATTTTCTCAGTATTGACCTGAATGTATTCCTGGTGCGGATGCTTTCGGCCGCCCTGCGGCGGAACGTTGCAGGTCGATCCTTCCAAAATTTTCAACAGGGCCTGCTGCACACCTTCGCCTGAAACGTCGCGCGTTATCGAAACATTGTCGGTCTTGCGGCCGATTTTGTCGATCTCGTCAATATAAACAATGCCGATTTCGGCGCGTTTCACGTCGTAGTCCGCGTTCTGGAGCAAGCGCAAAATGATGTTCTCAACGTCTTCGCCGACGTAGCCGGCTTCAGTCAGCGTGGTCGCATCAGCGATGCAAAATGGAACATCGAGAATCCGCGCGAGCGTTTTCGCCAGCAACGTTTTGCCGGAGCCGGTGGGTCCAATTAGCAGGATGTTGCTCTTCTCGATTTCAACTTCCGCCAGCGGGTCCGGTTGAAATGCTGCCGATGACTCGGCTTTGTTCGAATATTGGAGCACGCGTTTGTAATGATTGTGCACCGCCACTGAAAGCGTCTTCTTGGCGATGTCCTGACCGATCACGTATTGATCGAGCGCGCGCCGGATTTCAGCCGGCTTCGGCACGCGAATACTCGATGATTGCCGCCGCGCGTCCTCGTTCAGCTCCTTATCGAGGATGCTCTTGCAGACGTTAATGCAGCTGTCGCAGATGTAAACGCCGGGCCCCGCGATCAGTTTACGCACCTCGGCGTGGCTCTTGCCACAGAACGAGCACATGGTGAGGTTCGTTGCGCGCGCCATATTTTGCCCTTAGGGGAGCAGCTTCTATTCCTCCGGTTTCCGGCCGCTGCGTTCGGAGTCGCCCGAATGAGCGCCATCTAAGCCTTTCACTTCCTTGCGCGACTTAATCACTTCGTCGACCAACCCGTAAGCCTTCGCCTCCTGCGCCGACATGTAATAATCGCGGTCGGAATCGAGCCGGACCTGCTCCTCCGTTTTGCCGGTGTGCTGGGCGATGATTTTGATCAGGCGCTTTTTCAGTTTGAACATGTAATCAACCTGGCGCTCGACGTCGCTGGCGGCACCCTGCGCTCCGCCCGAAACCTGATGGATCATGATGTCCGAATTCGGAAGCGCGAACCGTTTGCCTTTTGTGCCGGCGCAGAGTAACACCGCGCCCATGCTCGCGGCCATTCCGAGACAGTAGGTCGTCACGTCGCAAGTGAGAAATTGCATCGTGTCATAAACGGCCAGACCCGCTGTCACAACGCCGCCCGGACAGTTGATGTAAATGTTGATGTCCTTCTTCGAATCTTCCATCTGAAGAAACAGCAACTGCGCGATCACGAGATTTGCGATGTGATCGTCAATCGGCGTTCCGATGAAAACGATCCGGTCCTTGAGCAAGCGGGAATAAATGTCGTAGCTGCGCTCGCCCCGCCCGGTTTGCTCCACCACCATCGGCACCAGCACCGATTGCGAAAGATTTTGGTTAAACTCGCTCATTTCCTTTCTTCTAAAACCGGCTCGACGCTAACATTCGCCCTTAGGAAATCAAGGGTCTTGCCGAGCAGAAGCTGTTCTGCGAGCGCATTAAGTCCGTTGTGTTCTTCAAGTTCCTTGCGCATTTTGTCAGTCGAAATGTTATAACGCTGTGCCTCCTGCCGGATTCGAAGATCGACATCCTCGCGCGTAACTTCGATTTTTTCCTGCTCGGCGATGCGTTCCAGAATGAAATTTGTTGTCAAGCGGTGATGCGCCACGCTCGCCGCTGTCTCGATCAACTCCTTTTCCTTCTCTTTTAACATAGCATCGGGGATCCCGCGTGCGCGATTTCGCTGCACCAATTCCGCCAGCGCCCGCTTTGTTTCGTTGCGCAGCAATGGCGGCGGCAGATCGAACTTCGTCTTCTCATGCAGATATTTGATGAGCTGTTCCTCCTTCGCCCGCTCAACCTGGTGTTCTTTCTCGTGCTCGAGATCATGCTCGATCTCGTGCCG
Organism: Chthoniobacterales bacterium; assembly: GCA_035315805.1. Classification (GTDB taxonomy): domain Bacteria; phylum Verrucomicrobiota; class Verrucomicrobiia; order Chthoniobacterales; family UBA10450; genus AV40. Next base: position 48,595 of record DATFXN010000049.1, on the reverse strand, counting down.
AAGATCGGCCAGCGTTTTCCCAGGAAGCAATTTGGCAACGAACGCGTCGTCCACTGCTGGTAGAACCTTTTCTTTGAGCTCGCGCAGGGTCACCGTGTAGCTCGTCTGCTTGCCGGCCAATTCCTTGACCAAAAAATCCGTCGGAAGATCGCCAATAACCGTCCGCGTCTCGTCTTTCTTTTGTCCGACGAGCTGCTCGCAAAATTTTGGGAGAAAATTGTCCGGCGCCAAATGCAGCCAGAACTTTTTACCGCCGTGTAAATTCTTACTTGCGTTCGGCGCGACCTCACTGATGGGCTTGCCTTCCACCGTTCCCTCAAAATCGATTATCACAAAATCCTCCATCGTCGCACCGCGCTCTCGAGCGTCGACAAAGTCCGCGGTTTGATCACGTAATCGTTCCAACGTCGCCTCGATCTCCGCCTCCGTGACTTTCGTGTCGGGCAACTGGACCGGAATACTTTTGTAGTCGGGCAACTTAAATTCCGGCGCGGTCACCACAGTGGCCCGAAACCGCATCGACTTGTCTTCGCCAAACTGGACGTCCTCCAAATTGGTCAGCGACGCCACCCGCAATTTTTTCTGCTCGACCGCTTCCCGATAACTCTTTGAGACGAGCTTCTTGGTCACTTCTTCCTGGATTTCTTTTCGAAACCGTTTGTCGATCACCGCCCGTGGCGCTTTTCCCGGCCGATAACCGGGAATCTTCGCAAACCGCGCAAAACTGTTCGCGATCGCATCCCATTCCTTCGATACTTCCTCCGCCGGCAATTCAATCTTCAACGTCGAGACCGACTCCGGCTTCTTCTCCACTTCAACCTTCATCGAAACAGCGACGGTTGTAGCGGTGCTTGTGTCAAGCTTCGGACACCCACTCGCCTTTGACGTACACCGAATGCGTCTGAGGAATCCCGAACCAGTACGCGAGTTCGCGATAATCTTCGCAATCGAAAACCGTAACGTTCGCGAACTTACCCGGCTCGAGCGAGCCGATTCTATTGCCGCGGTTGAGCGAAAACACCGCGTTGATTGTCGCCGCGCTGATCGCCTCGGCCGGCGACATTTTCATTTGCGTACATGCCAGCGAAAGAGCCATCGGCATCGACGGCGTCGGCGAGGAACCCGGGTTAAAATCGGTCGCGAGCGCAATCGCGAGTCCAGCGTCGATCATTTCCCGGGCGCGAGAGTACGATGTCGATCCAAGCGCATAAACCGACCCGGGCAATAAAACCGGCTGCACATTGGCTCTCTTCAACGCCGCGATCCCCTGCTCGTCTGTCCTTTCTAAATGATCGGCAGTCGCTGCGCCAAGCTCCGACATCAACTTCGCGCCACCTGAATTAGAAAGCTGGTCGACATGGCCGCGTAGTTTCAGTCCGAGGTTTTTCGCTGCGGTCAGAATTTTCCGCGATCGCTCAATGTCAAAGTAGCCACGCTCGCAAAAAACATCGCAGAACTCCGCTAGCCTCTCTCGCGCAATTCGCGGCAGCATTTCGTTGATCACAAGATCGACATATTTTTCTGGCGACATTTCGCGCGGCACCGCGTGCGCGCCGAGAAATGTCGGAACAATCTCCAACGGCGTTTCGTCGTTCAATCGCCGCATCACGCGCAGAATCTTCAATTCATCTTCCAGAGTGAGGCCATATCCTGACTTCGCTTCAATGGTTGTTGTTCCGCATCTCAGGAACCAATCCGAGTGCCTCTTCGCCATCGCGAAAAGTTCGGCTTCACTCGCCGCGCGAGTTTTCTCGACGGTCGACCAAATTCCGCCGCCGGCTTTGGCAATCTGCTCGTAGGTTTCGCCACGCGCGCGGCGTTCGAAATCGGCAATGCGATTCCCCGCGAAAACCAAATGCGTGTGCGCATCGACAAACCCAGGAAGCGCAACTCGCCCTCCAAGATCGACAATCTCCGTGTTGCTCGCCTTCTTTTCGATCTCGTCACTCGTGCCAACGGTATAGATCTTGCCGTCGCGAGTAAGGATGCCGCCGTCGCGAATAATTCCCAGTTCCGACAATTCTTTGCCAACGCGCGGGCGTTTCGGCCCGGAAAGCGTGACCAGCTGCGATGCGTGAAGAAGAGCGAGCGATTTAAAGGAACGACCTTCGTGCCGTCCCTCAAATTCGTCGGCCGGGACAGAGCCCGTCCCTTCATTGTGCGCACCCCTACCCAAGTTTGCTTTCAACAACTTGCCTGATTTTTTCGAACTGCGCGTTCGAATCAGATTGAACCTTCCGGACTTTCTCGTGAACCGCGGATTTGAATTTTTCATCCTTCAACTGACTCAAGTTGATTCGAACATTCAGCGCTGCGCCGTCGATGCATGCCCGCGTGGCACCCGCCCCAACACCGACATCGGAAATCGAATTCGGATTCCCGTTCCCCGCCATTTCCGAGAGCAGCTCGTACGATTTCGACGCGGTCTCCATTACGTTAAGCGGAACCTCAGCCGCATGCTTCGTTGCCGATTCAATTGCAGCATCGCGGGCTCTCGTTTCTTCGTCAGATCCTTTTGGCAGACCAAATGAGTCCATCACTTTGTTAAACGCGTTGGCGTCTTCGTCCACAAGCGCGAGCAATTCGTCTTTAAGCTTCTGCGCTTTCACTGCCCAGTCGCTGAAATACTCGAGCTTGTCGTCCCAGCCGCGTTTTCCAGCCGACAAGTTCGCGACCATTCCGCCAAGCGACGCGCCGAGCGCGCCCATTAGCGCCGCGACTGAACCTCCACCCGGCGCAGGCGAGTCGCTCGCCGTTTCATTGCAAAACTCCCGCAGATTCATTTTCACCAGCGATTTCGAGTCGCCTTCGATCTTCAATTCAATCACTTTTTCTTTCGGAGCGAAAGGTTTCAGCTCGCTCAACCCCATCGACCGGACGGCGATGTCGATCAATTCCTCCTCCGACACACCTCCCGACCATTTTTGTTTGCGCAAAAAATAACGCCCGGCATCGGTAAGACTCTTCTTTGGAACCATCCCAACGATTTCGGAGCCCGTCACACGAAGACCGCGTTTAGTCGCAGAGTCGACACAAGCATCAAACGCGACATGCAACGGCGTCTCCTCAATGTTTGTGAGGTTCATCGAGACCTGCGCGATCCCGTACTCTTTCACGAACCAGCCGATCGCTTTGACATGCTTCAACATTCCGGGCTCGCGCACCGGCTCGCCGTTTTTACCGAGCACTGGTTTTCCCGAGGGCGTTCCGTCCTCGGTTTTAATTCTTCCCTGCTCACGCACATCGAACGCAATGGAGTTCGCGCGTCGGACGGATTTCGTGTTCAGGTTCACGTTGTAAGCAACGAGAAATTCCCGCGCGCCGATCACCGTCGCGCCCGCTTTCTCAATGTTTAGCGGACCAAAATCGGGTTTCCATTCCGGCTTCTGAATTTTCTCGGCGAAAGCTTCATACTCGCCAGCGCGGATCACCGCGAGATTGCTTCTCGATTCATCCTTAGCTGCCCTTTCGTAGAGATAAACCGGGATCTGTAGTTCTTCGCCAACGCGTTTTCCTAGCTTGTTGGCGCATTCGATCGCCTCTTCCCAACTGACGTTGCTCACCGGAATGAACGGACAAACATCCGTCGCGCCCATGCGCGGGTGCGCGCCTTTGTGTTTGCGCATGTCAATCAACTCCGCCGCTTTCTGAATTCCGCGAAACGCCGCTTCGACTGTAGCGTCCGGATTTCCAACAAAAGTCACAACCGTCCGGTTCGTCGTCGCGCCAGGATCGACATCCAGCAACGAGACGCCGTCGGTCGATTTAATCGCGTCGGTAATCTGCCGAATAATTTTCGCGTCGCGGCCTTCCGAAAAATTCGGCACGCACTCAATCAGCTTTTGCATGCTCAATCGCGCGTCCTTGGCTGCGTTGGGATGTCGATCTTGTTTTTGGCCGCGAATTCGATAGCGCGGGAGTAGCCGGCGTCCGCGTGGCGGAGAACGCCTGTTCCGGGATCGCTCGTCAGTACGCGCTCCAACCTGCGCTTCGAATTTTCGGTGCCGTCGGCGACGATGACCATGCCGGCGTGTTGCGAGAAACCAATTCCTACTCCGCCACCGTTGTGAATTGAAATCCAGGACGCGCCCGCAGCGGTGTTGATCAGCGCGTTCAACAGCGGCCAATCGGCGATCGCATCGCTACCGTCGATCATTCCTTCGGTTTCCCGATTCGGTGAAGCGACCGAACCGGCATCGAGATGATCGCGACCAATCACGATCGGCGCTTTGACCTCGCCCCGTTTTACTAAATCGTTGATGGCCACGCCGAACTCGGCGCGTTCTCTGTATCCGAGCCAGCAGATGCGCGCTGGCAATCCTTGATAATGAATCCGTTCTTTGGCCAGCTTCATCCAACGCGCGAGCGTTTTGTTTTTAGGGAACAATTCGAGCGCCAGTTGGTCAGTTCGCGCGATGTCCTCCGGCTCGCCGCTCAACGCGACCCAGCGGAACGGACCGCGGCCTTCGCAAAAGAGCGGACGAATATACTCCGGAACGAAACCGGGAATATCGAATGCGTTTTTCACGCCGGCTTTTTGGGCCTGAGCGCGAATGTTATTGCCGTAATCGAATGTGACCGCGCCTTTCTTTTGCAGCGCCAACATCGCTTCGACGTGCGTCGCCATCGATTCCATCGCCCGCTCGATGTATTCGCCCGGATTTTTGCGGCGCAGCGCGAGCGCGTCTTCCAGTGGCATTCCGTTTGGCACGTAACCGTTCAGCGCGTCATGCGCGCTGGTTTGATCGGTTAGCACGTCCGGAACAAAGCCGCGTTTCACGATCTCCGGCAAAACGTCGGCGCAATTCCCAACCAACCCAATCGAGAGTGATTGTCGATCCTTGCGTGCGCGCTCGATCAATTTCAGTGCTTCATCAAGCGAGTGCGCGATCTGATCGCAGTAACCGCTCTTCAATCGTTTCTCGATCCGCGCCGGGTCGACATCAACGCCGAGGAAAAGGGCACCGTTCATCGTCGCGGCGAGTGGTTGGGCGCCGCCCATTCCGCCGAGTCCGCCGGTCAAAACAAATTTTCCTTCGAGCGAGCCGCCGAACTGTTTTCGTCCAGCGGCCGCGAACGTTTCGAAAGTTCCCTGCACGATTCCCTGACTACCGATATAAATCCAAGAACCCGCGGTCATTTGGCCGTACATCGTCAGGCCAAGCCGCTCGAGCCGGTTGAATTCCGAGTAGTTGTTCCAGTTCCCGACGAGATTTGAATTCGCAATCAGAACACGCGGCGCTTCATCGTGAGTCCGAAATTTTCCAACCGGTTTGCCCGATTGCACGAGCAGTGATTCGTCATTCCTCAATTCCTGCAGCGAACGAACGATCGCGTCGAACGCGTCCCAACTGCGGGCGGCCCGGCCGGTCCCGCCGTAAATGATGAGCTGATCCGGATTCTCGGCGACGTCCGGATCGAGATTGTTCATCAACATCCGCATCGCGGCTTCCTGATGCCAGCCTTGGCAGCTCAGCTCGCGGCCGCGTGGCGCGCGAACGATTCGTTTACTGCTCATAGATCATCGAATTTACCCGACCGAATCTGTTCGGCCACTCGAGCAATGTCGCGAGATAACGGCCGATCGCTGGTCAGCCGCGGCGCGACTTCTCGGACGATCGCGAACGCGCGTTCGACGCCTTTACCCGCCCGCAGAGGTCGCCGATATTCGATCGCCTCGGCGGCCGCGAGCAATTCAATCGCCAAAAGATTTTCGGCAAGATCAACAATCGAGCGCAGTTTGAGCGCACTGGTCATGCCCATTGAAACATGATCTTCCTTTCCGCCCGAAGTTGTTACGTTGTCCGCGCTCGCCGGATGCGCCAGCACGCGCGCTTCGTTCACTAGCGATGCGGCTGCGACTTGCGCGACCATGAAACCGGATTCGACGCCAGGCTTGCGGGCGAGAAATGGCGGGAGCCCCTCACTTTTGTCAGGATTAGTCAGGCGATCGATTCGTCGTTCGCTCATATTCATCAGATCGGTCAACGCAATCGCAGCATAGTCGAAAGCGAACGCGAGCGGCGCGCCGTGAAAATTTCCGCCCGAAACAACATCGCCTCTGTCGGTAAAGACGAGCGGATTGTCCGTCGCAGACGCGGACTCAACGATCAGAATGTGTTCGCAATGCGTGATGACGTCTCGGACTGCGCCGTGCACCTGCGGCATGCAACGAATGCTGTAAGCATCCTGAACGCGAGGATCGCCTTCGCGATGCGATTCTCGAATCTCGCTCTCCTGCAAGAGTGACATCAAATGAGCAGCCGCGCTCTTTTGTCCGGGATGCGGTCGGGCGTCTTGCAAACGCGGGTCGAAAGCGGCCGGCGTATCACGCAAGCCTTCGAGCGTCATCGCGCCTGCAACGTCGGCGATCTTTGTCAGGCGTTTCGCGCGCAAGATCGACAATCCCCCGACCGCGTGCATGGCCTGCGTACCATTCAAGAGCGCGAGGCCTTCTTTCGCTTCCAACTGGAGCGGTTTCAACTTGGCGCGCTTCAGCGCTTCACTGCCCGCCATTCGTGTCCCGTCAAAGAAGGCTTCGCCTTCGCCGATCAACGTCACCGCAAGGTGTGCAAGCGGCGCGAGATCGCCACTTGCGCCCACTGATCCTTTTTCCGGAATGGTCGGACACACGCCTCGATTGAGCATTTCGCAAAGCAGCTCAATCACTTCGGCGCGAACGCCGCTGAAGCCGAGCGCAAGCACGTTTGCGCGCAACAACATCATCGCGCGCACCTCCGGTTCGGACAGCGGTGGACCGATGCCACAGGCGTGGCTGCGAACGAGATTCAATTGAAGCGCGGCAATTTCATCGCGAGGAATGGGAACGTCCGCGAGTTTGCCAAAGCCCGTGTTGACGCCGTAAACGACCGCGTCGCGGGTGACGATGTCATCAACGACTTTGCGCGAGGCGAGGATCCGAGCCCGCGCCGAAGCGGCCACTTGGACCGGCTCGCGACGATGTACGACGGCAGCAATTTCTTCGAGCGAAACCGGTTTTCCATTCAATTCCATCCGGCCAATGTTAATGACAACTAAGACAAATGGAAGGCGGCGACGCCTTATTGTTCACGTTTTCGGCCGTTTGCCCTTCGACTCTGTTTTCAGTGGTGGATTTTCTTGTAACCAAGCCGTTTCCTGCAGGTCCTCTTTCCATGCGGTGATGCCGGTGTGGACATGACCTCCCAAGTGACCAAGGAAGCCGTGACGCCCAGCTTCGTATTCGTGATCGTCTTTCACCCGACACCAAAACAGGCGACCGCCCCTCCGCCAGCCATCGAGGACGATGCCTTCCTCAAAAGGCTGATTCCGGGCGGTGACTACCAACGCATTGTTCTCGTCCGACAGCCTGGCAAACGCCGCGCCCCAATGCAGAACAAGCGTTTTGAAATGGAGTTCCTTTAAACGCGTGCCGATGTCGCGGGTGTAATCGGCGCATATGCCGCGCTTTTTCACACCAATGTTGATCAGGTAATTGTGGATCGCGGGATCGCCGATGACACCATATTCGCGTGCAAGTTGGCGGGACATGGTGTGGGCGGTCGCCGACAAAAGTTCCGCTTCGTTCGGATCGACGGTACGCGGGGACAGCGAAATCAGTGCGTCGCGTAAACCAGCGATCGACTTTGCGTCTTCGGCGCGAATTGGGCCGGAGGAAATCGCGATGGCCGCCAGAGCTAAAAAGAATCTGCGATTCACAGCGACGAAATTAAAGATCAAAAATAAGAAAGGCCAGGCCGCCAAAGCGACCCGGCCTTTTTTGTAACCAGCGTGGCATCGGCGTCCTGCCGATGGTCCGAGCCGAACTGGCAGTCCCACGGGCTGGAAGCCCGTGCCACGGCGGTTATTTGTGATACGATGGGGCAGTCGTCGTTGTTACAGCCGCTTCTTTGTGTTGCGCGCACGCCCCCAAGCTGAGAGCGCCCGCTAAAACGGCCATGATCATGATCGCTTTGATGAACTTCAATCTAATCTCGCCTCCTTTCGGTTGTGTTGCTCCGTTCTTCTAGGCGTGGAACACCATCGAAGCAACGCTTTTTTGGATGTTTTGTCGCTATATGCTATTCGCGGATGACCACCTGCGTGGTTTCATTAACTAGATCAAATAATTCGACCACGTCGGCGTTGCGCATCCGGATGCAACCGTGGCTGTCCGGCATGCCAATCTTGTCTTCGTGTTTGGTTCCGTGAATATAAATGAACCGGCCGCGGGTGTTCGCGTTCCCTTCGTCCAAGCCGTCGAGCCAAAGAATTCGCGTGGTCACGAAATCTTCCGTGTCAGGCGGCGCATCATTTGGACCGAGTGGAACCCGCGATTTGAAGATTGTGCCAGGCGCGGCGCCGTGCCCAATTTTTTCGGCAATCCGAAAATGGCCGAGTGGCGTTTTGTTGCTGCCTTCTTCGGTTCCGATTCCGAAACGAGAAGTGGAAACCGGATAGGAGCGGACAATTTCGCCATCACGAACGAGGTTGAGCTGCTGGTCCCGAATGGAGATGTCGATCTTAGTGCGTCCACTTTGCATCGTTTAAGAGCGGCCTTACAATTCGCCCCAGTGAAAAAAGAATATCACATCGCTGTCGTCGGTGCGACCGGTGCGGTTGGCGCCGAGTTTTTCCGCGTGCTGGAACGCAGAAATTTTCCGGTGGCGAGTATGCGCGCGCTCGCATCCGGAAAATCGGCAGGCAAAAAAGTTCAATTTCGAAATCACTCGACCGCAGTTGAGGAATTGAGGGAAACGTCATTCGACAAGATCGACATCGCGTTTTTCAGCGCCGGCGGCGAAATTTCACGAAAGTTCGTTCCGATCGCGCGCAAAGCGGGCCCGATTGTAATCGACAACTCGTCGGTCTTCCGCATGGACGCGGACATTCCGTTGGTGATTCCAGAAATCAACGGCCGGGACGTAAAGCAACACACCGGTCTAATCGCGAATCCGAATTGCACGACCGCGATCGCTCTCATGGCAATTTATCCACTGCATCGCGCTTTCGGAGTTCGCCGAGTGTTCGCAGCAAGTTATCAAGCCGTTTCGGGTAGCGGCCAGCGCGCGATCAACGAACTGAACGAACAAGTCGCAGCGGCCGCAGAAGATCGACCCGCCTCCGTCGAGGCTACGGCGCGCGGGCAACCACGGCCACGAGTCTATCCGCACCCGATTGCGTTCAACGTTTTGCCGCACGTCGATGTTTTCCTGGAGAGCGGTTACACGAAAGAGGAAATGAAAATGCAAACCGAGGGCGCCAAGATCATGCATCTGCCGCGATTCCTCGCGTCGGTCACCTGCGTGCGCGTTCCAGTTTATCGCGCTCACTCCGTCGCGGTAAGCGCCGAGTTCGAAAAGAAAGTTTCTGTCGAGCAAGCGCGCGAAGTTTTGGCAAAAGCGCCGGGCTTGGAGTTGGTGGATGAACCGCAGAAGAACCGTTACCCGATGCCACTGAATGTTGCGGGCAAAGATAACTGCGAAGTCGGCCGTGTGCGCCTTGATTGCGCGCTTGAGAACGGCCTCGCCTTTTGGGTGGCAGGCGATCAATTGCTCAAAGGCGCTGCGCTAAACGCAGTGCAGATTGCGGAATTGTTGTAGCCACGGCGCCTGCGGGCCGTTTTCCTCGACGCCGCATAGCGGCCTAGCTGCACCCTATGTCGATCTTTCTCGTACGCAAAGCGGCCTCAAGGTTCCCGAGGCCGCTCGATCTGAATTGTTATTGCGGACCTGGTGTTGCTGTTGCAGCGCTTTGGCCTTTGCCCTCGTGCTTCCTTTCGCTTGGCTGACCTGTCTGACCTGTTGGTTGTCCGGCCGGCATTTGTCCACCGCCCGCCGGCGGCGCATTCAGACCCTCAGTTCTGCGTTTCCCGCCCGGTGCACTAGGACCCCCTGCCTGAGCGCCTTCCGGCGACATTCCCGGCTGCTGTTGTTCAAACTGCTTATGCTTGCCGCGACCTTCACCGTAAGGACCACCCTGCGGTCCGGGAGGAGGAGTTTGCGGACCAGCCGGGGACATTCCGGGCTGTTGCTGCTCGAATTGCTTACGTTTGACGCCGCCGCGCGGTTGATTCAATTGTTCACCAGGACTCATTGAACTAGCCGGGCTCGGCTGGTAACCGCGCTCGAAACCTTTTCGTTCGCCCTGCGGCGAAGTGATCCCTTCAGGTGCAGTAGATGGGCCGGTCGTTGGCGGCGTAGCCCCAAACTGCCTGCCGCGTCCACCTTTGCCGGGCTTGCCGTACTCCGGTGCGGCGGCGGGCGACATTTCACCACCCGGCGATGTAATCGGGGACGTACCCACCGCCGGTTGAATTTGCTCGCCAAATTTACCTTTACGTTTTCCTTTCTCAGGAAATCCCGTACCAGCAGCTGGCGAAGTTAAAGCGCCCTCGGGAGGCGCAGTTGCCCCAGCTTGGAATTGCTCAGCCGCTCTTCCTTTCTTCTTTCCTTTTCCACCCGGCGCCATTCCCGGCACGAGCGAAGCCCCGGGCGAAACTGACGCGCCTGCTCCTGCCGCCGCAGCGGCACCGGCACTGGTCGGGGGCGGAATGTTCGCCGGGTTCTCGATTTTAATTTTATCTTTTAGCTGCTTCTTGGCATTCTCGTCGCCAACGACCGACCAACCTTTCTCGATCTTCGGCTGCGCAACCTTCGTCTTCACTGCCGGCGGAGGAGGCTCCTGCGCTGCTTTCTTAAGCTTTGGTGGCACGGCGACAACCAGCGCGTTGCCTTGCACTCTCGTTAGTCCTCCTGATTTCGCGGCAGTCGTGACGTCGACGTTGGTCTGCCGTTCCAATTTTAATTTTTGGATCGGCCGGCTCGAATATTGATTCACGACGGTGAGGTCGGGTCCGTAGTTGTAAACGGTTTTGTTTTTGTAGGTGATGTTGGTGACGTTCACCGTTTGATTGATGTAGGTGATGTTTTGGTTCACATCGACAATCCGAGAACGCAGCACCGGCTCACCGATGTAACGAACATCAACGAAGTTGTAGTAGGCCGGACCGATATCAAAATCGATCTCCACGCTGGGACCGCTAAGCGGCCGGCTTTCGTAAATAAATTCCGTTTCGGGTGGAAGCGGCGCCCAACCGGCGTAGCCCCCACCAAATCGCCATGAGACCCAGGCCGGGCCCCATTCATAGCCCGGGACCCAGACCCAGCCGTAATCAGCTAACCGGACCCAGCGTCCGTAGTGATACGTGGCCCAACCGAAGTCCTCATACGAAACCCAAGTCCAGCCGAGATCAGTGTAGGCCCAGTAACCGTCAGAGTACGGGCGCCAGGTTGGATCGCTGACGGCGACGTCTGGTTGCCAACAATAGCCGTAATTTCCAACCTCAATCCAACTTCCGCCGTTGAGGTTATTATAAAACAAATCGATCGAAACGTCCTGACTCTTCGCTTGAGGCACGCACGGCAACAGGATCGCAAGTACCGCAAACGCAAACAGTAGCTTTTTCATGGTGATTTTCCGTGGTTTGGAGCGTTGGACTTCGGACGATGCCGCTTTATTCATACCTCCACGGCGAGTCGCAAATCACACGCCCCCAAGAGATATCGCCGTTGGTAGTTACCGCGGACGCAAAACTAAAAACGAGCGCACTCGGTGACGGCAAACCGACAGCACTGTGGCCTGCCGCGTATCCAACGAGCCAACGATTTTACTGTAATCGGCCACGGAATTAACTGGCTGTTGGTTCACTTCCTCGATCACATCGCCTTTTTGCAAATCAGCGACGCCGGAATCCGGGCCGACATTCGTCACGACCACGCCGCGAACGCCATTTGGCAGATCGAGCTGGCGGGCGAGTGCCGGGGTCAGCTCACCGACCTGAATTCCGGCGAGTGCACCGCCGGTTTCATTCCCTTCGCCGGGGGTTGCCTGCGCCGGCGGTCTTTGCGGCGCGACGCGCCCCGTTTGATAACCGACCGGTTGCTCCTTTATCTGCGTCGTCACCGTCATTGTTTTTCCCGCTCGCACAATTTCCAGCTCAACCTTCTTGTTCAGGTCCGCCTGCGAAACCAGGTTTCGTAGATCGGAGAAGCTTTTCACCTCCCGACCATCGAATTTTCGAATCATATCGCCTTTTTGCAGATGCGCATCCTCAGCTGGCGAACCGGGAACGATCTCATCAACCACCGCGCCCTGGTCGGTCGGCACGGGTTGGCCGGCCTGGGGAACGCGCATTTGAATTCCGAGATATCCACGAATAATCCGGCCTTTCTTCAGCAAACTCTCGAGCGCGGTGCGCACCGTGTTCGAAGGGATGGCAAAACCGATTCCCTGCGAGCCGCCACTGCGCGAAATGATCGCAGTATTGATGCCAATGACTTCGCCGCTCAGGTTGATGAGCGGGCCGCCGCTATTCCCCGGATTGATTGCAGCGTTGGTTTGAATCAAATCACCGAAGACGTCCGCGCGATTCGGTCGTCCTTTTGAGCTTACGATTCCATCCGTGACTGTTTCCTCGAAGCCGAATGGATTGCCGATCGCCAGAACAAAATCGCCGGCCTGAACCGTGTCCGAATCAGCGAGCTTGAGCGGTTTCACCCCGGGATTGTCGATCTTGAGAACGGCGAGATCCACTTCGTCATCAGCACCAACCAAGCGCGCCTTTTCCGTTCGACCATCGCTCAACTGGACTTCGATGTCGTCCACCTGATCGACCACGTGGTTGTTCGTAATAATATGGCCCTCATTGCTTACGATCACGCCCGAGCCGAGCGAATTTTGCACTAGCGCTTCGTCATTGGGATTTTGAAACCCGCGTGGCCGCCGAAAGAAAAAGCCGAATGGGTCGAGCTGATTTTGCCGTTCAATCGCTATCTTCTTGGTCGTTTTCACCGCCACCACCGATGGCACCACGGCCGAGACCAGTGCGCGCCGCTCGCGATTCAACGCTTCCAGCGAGGCGACCTGCTTTGGATCGACATTCGGTGAGGTAGCAAGCGTGTATTTTTCCGGAGTGCTCCGCTGAGCCATACCCAAACCGCCATGTTTGATGCGGTAATCGTACAACGCCGAGATCGCGAGACTGACCAGCGCGACGAAAGCGAAAAATTTCAGCAGGTTTTTCATTAGCTCACGTTCGAAAAAGTTCGTCCCTGTTTTTCGACAATCAACTGCCGAAAACGTTGATTTTCCGACCACTCCAAAGTGGGATCCATTTCAAAGATCGACGTCGCAGCGCTTCGCGCCCGCTTCATCAGTTGCGCGTCCTTTCGCAGATCGCCGATCTTCAGCGCGGGCAAACCGCTCTGGGCCGTGCCTAACAAATCGCCCGGGCCACGCAACTCCCAATCCGCCTCCGCTACCTCAAAGCCGTCGTTAGTTTTTTCCAGGACCGCGAGTTTTTCCGCTGCCTCTGGCGACGGCTCCGATGTGAGCAAAATGCAATACGACTTGTGTTCCCCGCGGCCAATGCGGCCGCGCAGCTGATGAAGTTGCGCCAATCCAAAGCGCTCGGCGTTCTCAATCAGCATTGCCGTTGCGTTTGGAACATCGACGCCGACTTCGATCACCGTTGTGCAAATCAGCACCTTGGTTTCGCCGCGGCGAAAGCGTTCCATGATCTCCTGCTTTTCCGGGCTGGGGATCCGGCCGTGGAGCAATTCACCCGAGTGCGGCCGCAGGCGCTCGCACCAACGTTCATACTCCGCTGCAGCAGCCTTGGCTTCGAGTTTCGCGCTTTCTTCAATCAACGGATAAACGACGTAAAGCTGGCGGCCGCTCTCCAGTTGCGATCGCAGAAATGCGAGCACTTCGCCGACTTTCGACGAATCCCGCAGTGCCGTGAGAATTTTTCCCCGCCCGCGCGGCATCTCGTCAAGGGTCGAAACCTCGAGATCGCCATAGACGGTCATGGTAAGCGTCCGCGGAATCGGCGTGGCCGTCATCACCAGCACATCCGGCGCAGGTTCGCGACTCGTTAGGCGCGCGCGCTGGGTCACCCCGAATTTGTGCTGCTCGTCAATTACGACGAGGCCCAGGTCCGCAAACGAAACTCTCTCATAAAGCAGCGCGTGCGTGCCGATGATGACGTCGGCGTTTTCGTCGCCTTCAACCAACGGTAGAAAACTTTCTTCCTGCCGGGCTGCCGTGCGGATCGACAACTTCACGGCGAGCGGTTCGAGCCAGCGCCGTAAAACTGCGAAATGCTGTTCTGCCAAAATTTGCGTTGGCACCATGAACGCCACCTGATAGCCCGCCTCAACCGCGAGCAGGATCGCCGCGACCGCGACGACCGTTTTTCCGGAGCCGACATCGCCCTGCAATAGCCGATTCATTGGATAATTTGCGGCCATGTCACGCCTGATCTCGGCGATCACTCTTTTTTGCGCTTCAGTCAGTTCGAACGGCAGCGCGTTCAAAAACTTCTCCATCAATTCACCTCGCCCGCAATGCGCGCCGCTCACTCGCGCATGCGATTCTGTTCGCCGGGAGGCGATCAGCATTTGCATCGCAAAAAATTCCGAGAGCACGAGATGCTCGCGCGCGGCGCGGAGTGATTCCCAAGTCTCGGGGAAATGAATCGCGCGAATCGCTAGCCCACGGTCGCCGTTTTTCAATTTCTTCGGCAACAACGGCTCGATCGGTTCGGTGTCCAGTTCCTGAAGCAACCGGTAAATCATGCTGCGCAGATTGCGCTGCGACAGTCCTTCGGTGCCGGGATAAACCGGCGTAATCCGGCGGAGATGAATTGATTTCTCCTCGTCATCCTCGATCACTTCGAATTCGGGATGATCCATGCAAATCCGTTTTCCGCGGAGGCGCGGCTTGCCAAAAACCACCAGTCGCTGTCCGGTGGCGATCATTTTTTGGATGTAATGCAAATTGAACCAGCGGCAGATCAACGGCTGACTCAGCGCGTTCGCGTTCAGTTCCTGCAATGTCGCTTCGAAGATTTTCTTCCAACCACCGAAACGCCGCAGCGAAGTCTTGATGACTTCACCGCATAAACAAATCGGCGTGTCACTTTCCTCCCGAGGAAATTTCGGAAACTGATGTCGATCTTCATGGCGTCGCGGGAAATGAGTCAGCAAATCTTCGGCGGTGGTAATCCCGAGCCGCCGTAGCGCCAGAATCTTCGGGCGTGGGATCCAATTCAGTTGTTCGAGGGGTTGCGAAATTTCCATCACCGAACCGGCGCGGACTCGCGCACTGCTTTCACCCGCATTTCTAAGCGCGTTTCGCCTTCGTATTCGACCGGCCGGACCCTAAACGCGATGTCCCACGGGTGAGGCGGCAATGAAGCGGCTGCGCCGTCAAAGAAAATGGCGCGGTGATGATAATTCCGCTGCCGAAGCCGCAGCCGCAAATGTCTCTCCCCGACCACACGCGGCGCCGCCACCGATTCCACTTCGCGCGCAAAAAATAGCGGCTGCGGATTGCCGCTGCCGAATGGCTGCAACATTTCGTGCCAGCCGAGAAAATCGAAGTTTAATTCCGCCAACGTGACTTCGTGATCAAGGCACAACTGTGGCTGCAAATCTTCGTCCGACAAAAGTTCGCGCGCAGTCTGGCGGAATTGCCCCGCGAAAAAATCGACATCTTCTTGCGCAATAGTGAGGCCTGCGGCCATTTCATGTCCGCCATATTTTCCAAGTTTGTTCGCGCATCGAGTCAACGCCTGGACCAGATTGAAACCTTCAATGCTCCGCCCGCTTCCCTTGCCGACGCCGCTCTCATCAAAACCGATTACAATTGCCGGCCGATGATACTTGTGGGCAATACGTGACGCGACAATCCCGAGCACGCCCGGATGCCAGCCACGTTGGTAAACCACTATCGAGGCATCGCGCGTTGAATCGAACTCCTTCGCAATGTTTTCCTCTGCCGCGGCGAAGATTTTTTTCTCAACTTCCTGGCGCTCACGATTTTGTTTGTCCAAAAATTCGGCCAGCTCGCTCGCTTCGGTTTCATCCTGCGTCAGCAAAAGCCGAAGCGATTTCTCAGCGGTGCTCAAACGACCGGCGGCATTCAATCTCGGTCCGAGTCTGTAGCTAATGTCTTCAGTGAAAATCGGCGGCTTCACACCGCTGACCTCCATCAGTCTTTTCAGACCTGGCCGATTTGCTTTTGCGATCTCCATCGCGCCACGCTGGACCAGGGTTCGATTTTCGTCGCGCAGAGGAACGATATCGGCCACCGTACCGAGCGCGACCAGATCGAGTTTTGATTTAAGATCAAAATCGATCGGGCGCGTTTTCAAAAGCGCATGGCAAAGTTTGAAAACGATTCCAACGCTACATAAAGAATGCAATGGCGACGGCGGATCGATTTTGGGATTTACAATCGCGATACACTGCGGCAGCGCCGATTTCGGCTCGTGATGGTCGAGCACGATCACGTCAACGCCCCGCTTGCCAAGATCGACAATCTCGTCGGCGGACGACGTTCCGCAGTCGAGGGCGATTAAGAGTTGCGGGCAGTGGTGTTCGAGACAGCGTTCGACGCTCTCGCGGCTCAGGCCGTAACCTTCCTCCATTCGCAGCGGCAGAAACAAATCTGGCGCGGCGCCGAAAGCGCGCAGCGTTTCGGCTAACAACGCGAGCGAAGTGACGCCGTCGACATCATAGTCGCCGAAAAGGACGATCCGTTCACGTCGATCCAGCGCGGTGAAGAGTCGCGTAATCGCCGCGTTCATGTTAGGGAGTAAAAATGGGTCGCCTAGTGATTTCAGTCGCGGCCGCAGAAATTGTTGAACCTCATCGACGGTACCGAAACCTTTTCGAAGTATGAGTCGCGCGATGCATTCGCAGCCGCAGAGCTCGTTCCACGGAATTGGGCCGTTGAGTTGTTCGGGAGGATGAATGATCCAGCGAGTCTGCACCGATTATTTTATCTGCCCGACATTCGCTGACAACTCGGACGACCCTTAACCATAATCTGTTGACTCGCGACTAAGCACTAAAATATAGAGAGAGGGCTGTGAAATCGATCGCCGTCGTTCTGCTGTCCCTCGGTCTGTTTGTTTTGTCCGGTTGCGCGCTGAGCAAAAAGATGCTGGAACAGCCGAGTGGACCGCCCCAGAAGGAGTCGGCCAAGCTGGAGCGCAAAACCGAAGTGTTCACCGGAAAAGTTGTTATGGACGAGGGCGCGTATCGATTCCAGCTCTTGAATGATCCGGACACGCTGTTGCGCCTGACACGCGCGCGGCGAGAAAGCGAATTTGAGAAGATGCAGATTAATTTGAGAAAGTATTACGAAAAAACCATTTCCGTAAACGGCACGCTCTACGGCGAATGGATCTTTGGCGCGGACATCGTCGCGCAATGGGTGCCACCCGGCGGCCAGACCGGCGCGAACATGAACGCGCCGAGGGCGACCAGACCCTAACGCGTAGCTACGCGAGGCTAAACGCGATCTCGCGTTTTGGCAGCAGCTCGTGTTTTTGGCATAGGTCGACGAACGCGCGCAGGCCCGTCTTCTCGCGTTCTCCAAAACTGAAGTAGAGATGCTCCCGGTAGTATCGCTCGCAAAACTCGTGATCAAATTCCTTCTCGTCAGAAATCACCTGTCCGATGTTTGCGAGATTTTTGTCCCGCAACGCGCGCAACTGATCTGCAATCGATTTTGGATCGACCACTTCGGGTCGCACCAGCCAAAGCGCGTAAACAAATGGCAAACCTGTAAGTCTTTTCCAATTTTCGCCGAGGTCCCAAAACTGAAATTCGTTTGCATGCTTTTGCCGAAATCGGATCGCCTGATCGCCGATGAACAATCGCGCCGTTTCCTTAGAAATGGAAAACGCCGATCGTGTAACGAAGCGCGGAGTAAGGTTTTGCTCGCACAGCAAACAACGGAGCAGATTTCCGGACGTTTCGGCTGCCGGGTCGAGCTCGATCTCTTCGACGTCGGAGATTTCTCCGCCATGCGCGACGACGACGCTGTAAACAGGACCGTTGGACGAAATGGAAATGGCCCCGATAATTCGGTAGATCGGGTTGCGCAGAAATTCGAAACTGGAAACAAGCGCGACATCCAGCTCGCCGCGCGCAAGCTGGGCGCAAAGCGTCGCCGGATGATCTAGGACAACGTCTCCTGGCCAGCCGTGAATCAGCGGACGCGCGTTGAGATACTTAACGCAGCCGATGCGTAACGATTGTCGGTCCTGCACTCGTTAGGCGCAGGCGAGCTCTGCTTGCCGGCGCAGCTCGGACGATGTCGATTTCCCTCGCGCGCCGTTGAGGAGACGATAATAGCTGTCGCGCTGGGCGGGAGTTCTTCCAGCTTCGCGAATCGCATGCTCGAGCGTGGCGACGCTTTGCCGTTGGGGCGTAGTCGCGCCCGCCATGTGGAAAATCTTTTCCTCCATGATCGTGCCATGCAAATCGTCGACGCCGTAACTGAGCGAGACCTGGGCAAGGGGCAATCCCATGCTTACCCAGTACGCAGTCAGATGATCGATGTTATCCAGATAAATTCGACTGACGGCAAGATTCCGCAATTCCTCAATCGCTGAAGCGCGTTTGATGTGCGCAAGCACGGTGGTTTGCGGCTCGAAAGCAAACGGAACAAAACCGCTGAAGCCACCGGTTTCGTCCTGAAGCTGGCGCAACTGGCGCAAATGGTCGACGCGCTGTTCGAGTGTCTCGATGTGGCCGTAAAGCATCGTGCAGGTACTCCGGCCGCCCATTCGGTGCCAAATACGATGAACGTCGAGCCATTCCTCGGCGGTTTCTTTGCCGCGACAGATTTTGGCGCGCACTGCAGCATCGAAGATTTCTGCGCCGCCACCGGTGATGGAGCCGAGTCCGTTTTCACGCAGAAGCGCAAGTGTCTCGGGGATCGAAATCTTGAAGATTCGCTCCGCCAGATGTCGGACCTCGATCGCGGTGAAGGCCTTTATGTGCAGGTTGGGGTCGAGAGCGCGCAATCCGCGCAACAGGTCGAGATACCATTCTCTCTTCAGGGTGGGATGCAAACCACCGACCATGTGCACTTCGGTGATTCCGAGGGGCAAGGCGTCGGCCACAGCTTGAATAATCTCGCTGGGAGCGTGCTCGAAAGCGTGTGCGTCGCGTTTCTTGGCAGCAAAGGCGCAAAACTGACACGATAAAACGCAAATGTTCGAATAGTTGATATAGCGATTGTGGATGTAGGTCGCGAAATTGCCGTTCTTCCGCTCGCGCACCACATTGGCGATCATTCCGAGCGCGTTTAAATCGTTCGCGCGGTAGAGTGCGAGGCCGTCGGCGTCCGAAATTCGCGAGCCTGCCTCGATTTTCTCGGCAATCGGTCTAAGTTCTTTTGGAATAAGTGCGTAATTCATCCGGAGCCGATGCTGAAATCGATGGCCTACTACCATGCACAGACGCCTCGCCAGTTGCAACAAAAAGCAAGGCGAAGCCTAAAGCGAGAACGCTCGAATCGCTAACCATCATTCAACGTCTGTTTAGCAATGGCCGACCCAGAAGCATCGGGGCGATCGGAGGATAATGCCGAGGACGTTCGGCTAATGCGGTTGGTCGCAACCGGCGACACCGGCGCATTTGAGCAATTGATCGAGCGACATCAGGCGCTGGTGGCGGGGACGGTCGCGCGAATGCTTGGCAGCAACGCCGACGTGGAAGACATCGCGCAGCAGGTTTTCATTCGCGTCTGGAAAGGTGCTGCGCGCTACGTGGCTCGCGCGAAGTTCACTACCTGGCTGCTCAAGATTACGCGAAACTTGGTGTTCAACGAGATGCGTCGGTCCAAACGCCGTCCGCATGTCCCGATGCAAATCGAACCTGAAGCGGTCGAAATGCCGCTTAAGGACGAGGCGACATCGACTCCGGACGCGGCCCTGTTGGAAAGCGAACTGCAGTCTGCGATTGAAAAAGCGATCACGCTGCTGCCTGATACGCAACGCATGGCGTTAGTGCTGCGTCGTTACGAGGAGCTGAGCTACGAAGAAATCGCCGACGTTCTCGATCTTTCCGTGTCGGCGGTGAAGAGCTTGCTCTTTCGGGCACGTACTGAGTTGCGCGAACAACTGAAGGATTATCTCGAGCGCTGAAACCCAAAGAGGGCGGGCCCTTGCAGAACCCGCCCCCTCTCAACCCCACAGTCAAAATTCCTATTCGTTGCGATCTTTGGCATCGCCTCTGAACTGGACCTGTGTCGCTTCTTCGGGCGGAGGCGGCTCACCGGGCTTCGCGTAATCGGCTGCGAGCTGCCGATGCGCAGTAGGGACCAAGCGCACCGCGCCTTTGGCGTTATTCCTCCAACCGTTAGGATCGGCATATTCCTCGCCGGTATGACGGAGACCGGAAACTTGATCCTCTAGCCCAGTTCCGTACCGCTGATCGACAATCGTCGGCGTCACGAACACGAGCAGATTGCGTTTGTGCCTTTCGTTGCCATGGCTCTGAAAGGCATAGCCGAGAACTGGGATATCCCCAAGCAACGGCACTTTCGTTCTCGATTTGCTTGTTTGATCTGAAATTAAGCCGCCAATCGCAAGAGTATCGCCGCTCTTGATCAATACGCTGGAGTCGAGTGAGCGCTTGTCAATGATTGGGCTGGTAACGTCGGCACCGTTAAACACAAAATGGAAGTCGCTGACTTTGTTGCTAATTTCAGGTTTCACTTGGAGCGTGATAAAATTATCCTTGTTGATTGACGGCCGGACGATGAGCGTGTTGCCAAACTGTTTGTCCTGAAACCCGCCGAACACCGCGGTTGCAGTTTGTTCATTAAAATTCAGTTGTGGCACGGGCTGGTTACGAAGAATCTCGATTTTCGCCTGCTGATTGTCGGCGGTAACGATGCGCGGGTTGGCCAGAAACTCCGCATCTGTGTCCTCATTCAACGCCTGTAGCGTTGCCGACATCTCAGGGACGGAAAGAATCGCAAACATGCTCTGGGGGATGTCCGCGAGATGGGTTAAGTCACCGAAGAAATTGTTGTTATTTGTGTTACCCAACGCCAGACCGTTCGTCGGAATGTTTTGTCCCGGCTGCGCCTTGGTCCCATTGAATCCACCGTAAGTGAACGTCTTCGGAGTCGAAAAGCTGCCTACCGTTCCCGCCCAGTTGATTCCGTAGGCTTGCACTGGATCCGCGCTCACTTCCACCAAGCGCGCTTCGATCATGACTTGCTTGGTCGGCTTGTCGATCTGGACCAGGATCTTGCGGATGTTGTCGATGTTGCTGCGCGTTTCGCGGAAGAAAAGCGTATTCGTGCGTTCATCAATTTGCGGTGGATCTTTGCTCGCGAGCTGGGACGCAATTAACGGCGCCACATCTTTGGCGCGCGCATAGCTGAACTGGTAGCTGTCGCTTTCAGTCGGCTCGGCTGTCTTTTCCGACGGCGTCTTGATGTAATAGACGTTGTCGATTTTGTCCATGAACAGACCCTTGGCTTTTACGATGATCGAAATGGCTTGGAGTGCCGTCACGTCTTCCAAGCGCATCGTGACTGTGCCAGTGACAGCGTCGCTCACGACCATGTTGACCTTCGCCTGACGCGCAAGCAACCGAAGCACTTGGCCAACGTCGTCACCTTGAAATTCGCGAACTCCAACACCGCCGCTTTCAACGGTAGCGTCGGCTTCGGTGAGTGTCTGAGTAGTAACGGTAGCTGCGCCCGGGGTCGGCTTGCTCGGCGTCGCTGAAGAGGCGGCCTGGACGGTGGCTTGCACGAGCATCTGAGGCTGGTCAGTTGATTTGGTCGGGTTGGGTGCCTGAGCTAGCTGGGCCGGGGCGGCATTTTTCTGCGCTTGTGACATGGAGAGCAGGCTGAGGAACGCCAGCGCCGCGACGTATCCCTGTTGCTTAAAAGAAGTAACCATAATTAGAAGGAAGTGAGATAAGTGCTGGCGGAATAAAAGCAGGAAGCAGACCAGTCCGGTGACGTTCCCCCTGTAAATCCGTTAAACGGGCCCTGAACGGCTTTAAGCGCTCGCCCTAGAAGCGGGGCGGGCGGCGTGTATGAAGGCCTTAACTAGACGGTGATCCTTTCGGCCGGGTGAGGCTTCCACCCCGGTCGTAACGTCGACTCCGCCGGGTTGCGCTTCGGCGATGGCTTGGGCTACGTTGTCGGGGTTCAATCCACCGGCAACAATGACTTGCCGTTCGGGACGAGTCTGGATGAATTGCCGCGCCGATTTCCAGGAAAAGGCTTTTCCTGTCCCACCGAACCCGGCGCCTGAAGCTTTATCCAAAATCAATGTGTCGGTAAAAAACTCTGGAACCTGGTTCAACGATTTCGAATCAGCGACTGGCAACGCTTTGGCAAAACGAATGCCCGCTTCAGTCAGACGCCGGCAGAAATCGGGCGATTCGTTTCCGTGCAACTGCAACGCGTCAATGAACCGGAGTTGGCTGATTCGGCAAGCGTCTTCCCAGTTTGGATCAGCCAATACCGCCACCTTACAGATGTCTTTCGGCAACTTAGCGATCCAGGTCGCAGCCGCGTCGATGTCGACGTAACGTTTGCTGTGCCGAACAAAGTTGAATCCGAGTGCGTCGGCGCCGGCTTCAATCGCAGCGAGCGCGTCCGGCTCGTTCGTAATACCGCAGATCTTTACGAAAATTCGGCTGCGTGCGGTTGATTCGCTCCCGAACATCCGGACGGCTTTCACTCGCCAGGGTCAATGACACGACCGCTCACCTGTTTTATCTGGCTGTGGTGTGTGAGCACGTGCACGCGTCCATCGCTACCGCGGAAAAAGGCGCTTAGCAGCCAACTAACAAACGAGATGACGATCGCGCCAAAAAAGGCGCTCCCGAAACCATGGACCTGAAAACACGGGACAATTTCGCTGACGAACTTCAGCATCAGCGCGTTGATGATCAAAATAAAAACGCCAAGCGTGACAAGGATGAGTGGAATACTGAGAAAGAGAAGAATGGGACGCACAAACGCATTGATGATTCCCAGAAGAAGCGACGCCCCAAGCAGGCAACCAATTCCGGTGTAATCGATTCCGACGATCGGGGCCGCTACGAACACCGCGAACGCCGTGACAAACCACCGAAAGACAAAATGCCGCATTGCCGCACGTTATTATGAATTCGGACGATTTGCACGCGCGCAGCCCGAAATCACTTGTCAAACAAAACGCCTTCGCTAAAGCGTAATTGACGGAGGAATTTTAGTTGTGGCAAAGAAGAGAATCACCGGAAACGAGTTACTGCGCGAGACCACGCCGGCGGCCGGTCAGCAGAAGAGCGACAAGATAAGATCGACTTCGACGCGATCAAAGAAGCCTTCGCCGCGAAAAAGGAGCGTCAGACAAAAAGTTCGGCCGTCTTCGGAGACAGCGGTCGAGTTTGATCCAACTGACGAACAGATCCGCACGCGCGCTTACTTCATCTCCGAGCGGCGACGTCGGTTCGATCTTCCCGGCGACGCCAATTCAGATTGGCTCGAAGCCAAGCGCCAGCTCCTCTCCGAAACCCGCCACTGATGCTGTAACAGCGGTCTATCCACCGCCGGATTATTTCCGCGGCGCGTCCTTCCACACGTCGGCAGGCAAATTCGGCATGTCGAGCGAAGTCGATAGATCTCCAGATATTTCTGCTCTTAACTTAGCGCCGCATCCTCGATGCCCGGCACGCACTCTTTGATCTTGTCGACCAGCCGATTGATCGCGAACGGCTTCGCGACCAAGCCGGCCACGCCGGGCTCCTTCAGTAATTCCTGCGCGCGTTTTTCCTCAGCCTTACCGGAAACGAGAATAAGCGGCGGAACTTCTCTGATCGGCTGGATATTCTGATATACCTTGCCGATCAGAAAAAACAGCATCGCGCCGTCGATCATCGACATTTGAAAATCGAAGATGAACAGGTCGTATTTCTTTTTCAGCGCCAGCTCGAACGCGTACTCGGGTTTCGGCGACGTATCGACTTCGCATTTCAACGTCGCGACTAACGCTTCCCGCACGACGCGCAATAGCGCGACGTCATCGTCCACCATCAAAACCCGTTTCGCTTCGGCGGCCAAATCCGTTCTTAACCGCAGAGAGCACACAGGTCACGGAGGATTTAATCAGGAAACCAGAATGCCAGGAAATTAGAGTCGTCTGTCTCTGCGACCTCCGTGTTCTCTAGCGAGCACAGCGAGCGGGTGGTAAATTAAAGTCGTGCGAAATGTCACTAGTGATCTTTCCGCCGCATTGCGCGAACGTCTCGCCATCATTCGCGACGAAAATAGCCGCCGCGATCCGGAAAAACACGTGGCGCGTCTCAGCGCCATCTCAGAAAAGATCGACAACCTCGCAGCCGCGCTGCCAAGACCAATCGATCCGCAGCTGGCCCACTTTCTCCAACGCAAAAGCTACGACAAAGCCCTTGAGTATTTGGAGGGGCGCGCTCCGTCGCGTCCGTGAAGTTTGGGGGAGGCGCATCGCCTGTCGTTCCGATAGCGGCCAGCACGAGCGCTTGCCGTTAAAACTTCACGGGACGTTGGGCGAATGAATAACGTAATCGGAGCGCGTATTTCTTTGGGAGTACGGCCTGGTTTGAAGTGCCACTTACGCATTGCTTCCAACGCTGCATCATCCAGAATTTTGTGCTCCGTACTCTTTTCCATTTTAGCCGAACTCACCTGACCAGTTTTCGTGTCAACTTCCATCAGTACTACGCCGCTGCCAGTCGGGTGCCGGCCGTGCGAATCGGTGGGATAGCGCGGCTTCGGTGCAAAGATTCGTTTCGGCAGCGAAGTTGATTCTTGCGCGACAGCGCGCTGCGCGTCTGAACAGATTAGCGCGAGAGCAACAAGCGTAAGAGCGCGGCGAAGTGCCCGGGCAGCAAGTTCCACAAACAATAGAAAGAAGTGAGAAGTTTTCGTCTACCGCGAGTACAACTCGACGATCAACTGTTCGTTGACGATCGGTTGCATTTCTTCGCGCGACGGGATGTGGGCGACTTTACCTTTGAGCGCGTCGCGATCCACCGTGAGCCAATCCGGAACCGGAACAATTTGCGTGAGCTCGAGATTCCGGACCGCGAGCTGACGCGATTTCGGTTTGTCCTTGATCGCGATCTCGTCACCGGCCTTCACGTTAAAAGACGCGACGTTCACGTTGCGGCCGTTGACCTGAACGTGACCGTGCGACACAAGTTGCCGCGCAGCGTTGCGCGTGTTGGCAAAGCCAAGCCGGTAAATCACGTTGTCGAGCCGCGTCTCGAGCAATTGGAGCAACGTTTCACCAGTCACGCCACGCTTGCGCAACGCGCTGTGGAAAATCCGGCGGAACTGGCGCTCGAGCAGCCCGTATTGATAACGAAGTTTCTGTTTCTCGCCGAGCGCGATGGCGTAATCGGATTGCTTCCGGCGCGCGCCTCTTGGTCCGTGCATTCCCGGCGGATAATTTTTCCGCTCAAGCGATTTTGATGGCCCGAAAATCTGCACACCATATCGGCGGCTGATTTTCGTTTTCGGTCCAGTGTACCTTCCCATAAGATGTCGATCTTAGACGCGGCGTTGTTTTGGTGGACGGCAACCGTTGTGCGGGACTGGCGTAACGTCGCGGATCAAGGTGAGATCAAGACCGATCGCTTGCAACGCACGCACGGCTGATTCGCGTCCGGCGCCAGGCCCTTTCACGAGCACCTGGACTTCTTTAAGTCCATGACCCATTCCCTGGCGCGCTGCGTCCTGCGCAACGAGCTGCGCCGCGTAGGCCGTGCTCTTGCGCGAACCTTTGAAACCAACTTTGCCGGCACTCGACCAACCGATCACGTTTCCATTCAAATCGGTAATCGTGACGATGGTGTTATTGAACGTCGCGTAAACGTGCGCGACGCCGGTGTGAACATTCTTGGCACCTTTTGCCTTAACAATTTTCGGCGCTTCGATCTGATCGGCATCGAGCGAAAGATTTTCAGGCGGGGGCGCTCCTGCTGCAGCAGTTATTCCTTTCTGACCCGGCTTGGCGGGTTTTTTTTGCTTCGGCTCGCCCGCGGCCGGCGTTTGCGGTGTCGGTTTCTCCGGATCGGTCGACTTCACCGCCGGTTTCTTCTCAGCTTTTTCTGCCTTCGGTTTTTTCGGCTCAGCCATTGTTAATTAAACTTTTCCTGCTTTCGCATCCGGGTTGCGGATCACGCCCACGGTCTTGCGCGGACCCTTGCGCGTCCGCGCGTTTGTCGACGTTCGCTGACCGCGCACCGGGAGTCCGCGGCGGTGCCGAATGCCGCGATAACAATTGATCGCCTGCAACCGTTTCAAGTTCCCCTGGATCTCCCGGCGGAGATCACCTTCGATTTTGATTTTGTTATTCGTGATGACGTGAATCAGTTCGTTAATCTGTTGCGGCGTGAGATTTTTCGCCCGCGTGTTTGGGTCGATGTTCGTCTGCTCGAGAATTTTGCGCGCAGTGCTGAAACCGATTCCGTAAATATAAGTCAGCGACGCTTCGATGCGCTTGTCCGCTGGAATTTCAACTCCGAGTAATCTTGGCATGAAATTATCCTTGGCGCTGTTTGTGTCGCGGATTTTTGCAAATCACGTGTACGACATTCTTGCGCTTCACAATTTTGCAGCTTTCACAAAGTCTTCTCACTGAGGGTCGCACTTTCATAAAACTCACTACCTCGATCGAAACAAAAAACGCGGAGCCAGATCCGCGTTGTCACTTCTGGCGGAAGGTAATCCGCCCCTTCGACAAATCGTAGGGGCTAATCTCTAGCATAACTTTGTCGCCGGGCAAGATACGAATGAAGTGGAGCCGCATTTTTCCGGAAATGTGGGCCAGCACGCGGTGGCCGTTCGCCAGCTCGACCCGAAACATGGTATTCGGAAGCAGCTCGACCACAGTGCCTTCTACTTCAATTGCGTCTTTCCGCGCCATGTCAGGATTTCTGGTCCATCTTTGGTGATCAGGACCGTGTGTTCGAAATGAGCCGAGCGCGTCCCGTCAGCCGTGCGCACCGTCCAGCCGTCATCGAGAAGGCGCACGTCCGCGGTGCCGATGTTAATCATCGGCTCGATCGCCAACGTCATGCCGGATTTCAATTTAGGACCGCTGCCCCGCCGACCGTAATTCGGAATCTGCGGCTCCTCGTGCAATTTGCGGCCGACACCGTGACCCACAAATTCGCGCACGACGGAAAATCCGTTCCGCGCCGCCTCGTCTTCGATCACCGCGCAAATGTCGCCAAGCCGCCGACCTTCGTCGGCAACATCAATCGCCAAGTCCAAAGCTTTTTCGGTCACGCGCAGCAATTGATCCGTCCGATCATCGACAACTCCAACCGGAACAGTTTGAGCTGTGTCCCCCACCCAGCCGTCTTGAATCACGCCAATATCAAGTTTTACGATGTCTCCGTACTGAATCCGGCGCTGGCTTCCGATGCCATGTACAACTTCGTCATTCAGCGAAATGCAGATGTTTCCGGGAAAGACGCGGTGCCCGAGCCGATAACCCAAGAACGCACTCTTCACTTTCGCGTCGCTCATGAAATCGGCCGCCGCTTCATCCACTTCCTTGGTCGTGATCCCTGGACGAATCAGCTCCGTGACACGATCGAGAATGTCGCTCGCGGTGCGGCACGATTGCCGCATCTTCTCGATTTCCTTTGCGCTTTTGATCGGAATCATGCCGCCGCCGCCTTCTCCTCAATTACCCGCGATATATCTCCAAACACGGTCTCGCGGTCGCGGTTGCCATCGATTCGCCGCAAGATCGACATCTTCCCGTAATAATCCGCCAGCGGCTGGGTTTTTGTATTGTATTCGCGCAAGCGCGTTTGCAAGACGCTCATATCGTCATCGCTTCGGCGTTCTAGCCGACCTTCGCAGTAAGGACAAATCGGGCGGTCGGCAAATTTTGCGCTATCGGTGCTCGTCGTGAACCCACAGGTGCGGCATTGAAGGCGGCCGGAGATTCTGGTGCGCACCGTTTCTTCTGAAACTTCCAGCCAAATCGCAGCCTCGAGCGACGTATGCAGATTCTTCAGAATGGACGCCAAACTGCCAGCTTGCGGGAGCGTTCTCGGAAATCCATCAAACACAAATCCGTAGCCGCCGTGCAACCGGAGCCAATCCTCAATCAACTTCACAATAATCTTGTCCGGAACTAGATCTCCGCGCTGCAACATTTCCGCTGTCTCCAATCCGAGCGGTGTGCCCAAATCTTTTTCGCGCCGCAGAATCGCTCCGGGCGAAGTGACCGGAATCCCGAATTGGCGAGTGATCATTTCCGCCTGCGTTCCTTTGCCGGAACCGGGTGCACCGAGTAAAACGAGTCGCCGCTTCACTTCGATGCCAGAAAAGCCGCAACCCCGCCAATGACAATGATGGCGATGCCGACATAAAGCCACATCAACGTGCGTTGCGCAGCGGCTTCGCCGCGAATGTAAGCGGAGCGACCAGTGAATCCGCCACGGACGCGGCCTTTGCGCAGAAATCCGTCGTAGTGCCGCTGGATCAAATGCGTTTCGACCTGGCGCATCGTGTCAAGCATCACGCCGACAACGATCAAAAGACTCGTGCCGCCGAAAAATTGTGCGGTCACCGTCGGCACGTGCAGCCCCTGGCTAAGCAAACTCGGCAAGACAGCGATGATCGTCAGAAAAACGGCGCCGGCAAAAGTCAGCCGCGTCATCGTGTAATCGAGAAAGTCGGCGGTCGGTTTGCCAGGGCGGACGCCGGGGATGTAACCACCGTATTTTTTGAGATCGTCCGCGATCTGCGCCGGCTGGAACTGCGTCGCAACCCAGAAATAGCTGAAGAAGAAAATCATCGCGGCGAGCACTACGTAATGCAGCCAGCCGGTCGAAAGCATCTCGGAAATTTGGCGCGCGGTCGGACTGTTCGGGAACGCCCAGCTCACGATTTGGTTCGGGAATAATAGAAGGGCCCACGCGAAAATGATCGGCATCACTCCGGGATAATTCACCTTCAACGGCATGTATTGGGTGTTGCCGCCGTACTGTTTACGACCGACTACGCGTTTGGCGTACTGCACCGTGATCTTACGCACGCCTTGAGTAATCGCGATGACACCCGCGATAACGAGAAACAAAAACAGAATCATCAGCACGAGTACCATCGGATTGACCTGGGTCGCGCCGCCGCCACTCGGAACAAATGTTTTCCACGCTTGCGCCAACGCAGCGGGCAGGCGCGCGACGATGCCGATGGTGATGATGAGCGAAATGCCATTGCCGATGCCGCGCTCCGTGATTTGATCGCCCAGCCACATCAACATCAACGTGCCGGTCGTCAGTGAAATCACCGTTACGACGCGAAAGACCCATCCCGGATCATCAACTAACGGAATACCGAGCCGCTGGATCGTCTCCGAAATTCCCGGCAGCGCGACGCGATACGCTTCTGGATGTTGAAACGAAATCGCGAGCAGGTAGCCCTGGAAAATGCAAAGACCGACCGTCATGAACCGCGTGTATTGCATGATCTTCTGCCGGCCGCCGTCTTCGCGGGCAAGTCGTCCCAACTGCGGAATCACCGCTGAAAGAAGCTGCATCATGATCGACGCGCTGATGTACGGCATGATGCCGAGGGAAAAGATCGCGCAGTTTTCCAACGCGCCGCCGCTGAACAAATTCAGCAGCGCCGCGAGATTGCCGCCGGACTTTTCGGTGAGCGCGCTGCGAAACCATTCCTGCAAAACAGCTTGATTAACTCCCGGCGTCGTGATTGCCGCGCCGAGTCGCACGATGACGACGATGGCCAGCGTGAACAGAATTCGGCGTCGAAGTTCCGGAATTTTGACCGTGTTGAGAAAGGCCGAGACCATTTCCGAAAGTTAATTCCCGGAAGTTTTCTTCGTCGCCTTAGAGGCGGATGTCGATCTTTTCTTCGGCCTTGCTTCCTCAGTCGTTTCTTTCACCGTTTGATCGACACCTTGGGCGGCTGCCGCAGGCTTCTGCGCAGCCGGCTCACGCATAGTGATCGTGCCGCCGGCTTTTTCGATCTTTGCCCGCGCAGATTCGCTCACTTTGTCCGCTTCGATTTTTAGCGCGTGCTTTAATTCGCCGTCACCCAAGATTTTGATCCCAGCGACATCGCCACGCACGACCTTTGATTCGCGGAGCAACTGCTCATTCACAACCGTGCCGGCTTTGAATTCATTCAGGTCGCTCAAATTCACAATCGCGAACTCCTTGTGAAACGCCGCGTTGTTGAACCCTCGTTTCGGCAAACGCCGAATCAACGGCATCTGACCGCCTTCGAATCCGAGACGAATACTTCCGCCTGAGCGCGCCTTTTGGCCCTTATTGCCTTTGCCGCTAGTTTTTCCGTGACCGGAACTTTCGCCACAACCAAGTCGCTTGACACGATGGCGCGCACCCGGACGCGGCTTTAAATTATGTAAGCGCATCATGATTGTGTCGCGGCCGCTTTCCCATCTCCGCTGCCTTTAATCCCGCGGACCTTGAAAATCTCATCTTTCCGGCGCAACGATTTCAGCGCGGCGATCGTCGCCTTGACCACGTTTGCGTGATTGCTCGACCCAAGCGATTTCGCGAGCACGTCGCGAATGCCGGCCGCCTCAACAACCGCGCGCACGCCGCCCCCGGCGATCACGCCCGTTCCCGGCGAAGCCGGTCGCAACAAAACGCGGCCACCACCGAATTCGCCGATCGTCTCGTGCGGAATCGTGTTTTCGTAGAGCGAAACTTTTTCCATCGACTTCTTTGCCGCCTCCGATGCTTTGCGGATCGCTTCCGAAACTTCGTTCGCTTTGCCGAATCCAACGCCGACCGATCCGTCGTGATCGCCGGCCACAATCAACGCGCTGAAACTGAAACGACGCCCACCTTTCACGACTTTGGCGCAGCGATTGATGAACACGACCTTCTCCGTCGTGTCGCCCTTCGCCGCCCGTGCTTTGTCGGTGCCGCGTGATTCTGGTCGTCTACCTGTGCCTGGTGGTGCTGCCATGAAATTAAAATTTTAGTCCGCCTTCGCGCGCCGCGTCCGCCAGCGCTTTCACCTTCCCCTGATACTGAAAACCGCCGCGATCGAACACGACGTTCTCAATCTTTTTGCCGCGAGCGCGGTCAGCGATCGTTTTGCCGACAACTTCCGCGCTCGCACGATTCGCTCCCGGTTTATTCTTGCCGAGCACGCTTTTCTCGACTGTGGAAGCCGCGATCAACGTTTTGCCCGCGTCGTCGTCAATAACCTGCGCGTAAACGTGCTTGCCGGAAAAGAAGATCGACAATCTCGGACGCGCGGCAGTTCCGGAAACTTTTTTCCGGATTCGCCGATGCAACCGCTCGCGAGCTCCTTTTCGATTGAACGCCATAAAATTACTGGACTGTCTTGCCCACCTTGCGACGAATCTGCTCGCCGGCATAACGAACGCCTTTGCCTTTGTACGGCTCCGGCGGGTAGTAACGACGAATGTCGGCGGCGACCTGGCCAACCAATTTTTTGTCCGCGCCCTGGATCGTGATCTTCGTCTGATCGGCAACTGTGATCGTGATGCCCTTGGGAATTGGAAACAGGATTGGGTGCGAGAATCCGAGACTGAGATTGAGGTTCGTTCCCTGGACGGCGGCTTTGAAACCGACACCTTCGATCTCGAGATTCTTCGAGAAGCCTTCGCTCACGCCAACGACCATATTGTACACGAGAGCGCGCGACAGACCGTGCAACGCTTTCGCACTACGCGTCTCCGCGCCGCGCGCGAGCGAAATGTGGTTGTCTCTCACGCTGGCCTTGATTTGCCGCGGTAGTTTCCAGTTCAGCTTGCCTTTCGGTCCTTCCACGGAAACGTCGCCGTCATTGTCGATGTTGACTTTAACTTTGTCGGGAATGTCGACGGGTTTATTTCCAATTCGCGACATAAAACTTACCAAACATAAGCGAGCAGCTCGCCGCCCATTTTTTGTTTCTTTGCTTCCCGGCCCGACATCACACCCCGGGACGTCGATAAAATCGCCGTGCCCATTCCGCCGAGCACACGCGGAATTTCATCAGCGCCAACATAACGGCGCAGACCAGGACGGCTAACTCGCTTCAACCCGGTGATCGCGCACGTGTGATCGACGAGTTTGTTTGTAATCTTGATTCGGGGATGCGCCGCTTTCGTGTCCACTTCGTAATCACTGATGTAACCCTCGTTCTTCAAAATTCGGACAATCTCAGCTTTCAGTTTCGAGTACGGAACGTAGACCTCAGTCTTCTGCGCGCGCGCCCCGTTGCGCATGCGAGCAAGGAAATCGGCAATTGGATCTGTAACGGTACTCATGCAATTCAGGCGGCTTGTTCAGCCGGTCCGCCGGGGGACGGACTCGCCGTCGCCGGCCTTCTTGCGCGATCGGCAAAAGGCATTCCCATTTCGCTCAACAGCGACCGGGCCTCGTCGTCCGTCCGCGCAGTGGTCACAATTGTAACATCAAAACCGATGTTGCGCTTGATTTTGTCGAGCTCGACCTCCGGAAAAATTGTTTGATCGGCAACGCCGAGTGTGTAATTGCCGTGCCCATCGAAGGAACGGGGCGAAACACCCCGGAAGTCACGGATGCGCGGCAGTGCAGCCTTGATCAAACGCTCGAGAAATTCGTACATCCGTTCGCCGCGTAACGTGACTTTCGCACCGATCAGCTGACTTTTGCGCAACTTAAAATTGGCGATGCTCTTCTTCGAGCGCGTCTCGGCCGGTTGCTGACCCGTGATCAAGGCAAGCTCCGCTTTGGCTTCATCGAGCGCCTGCTTCACGTCCGGCTGCGAACCGACTGAAGTGTTGATCACAACTTTTTCCACCCGCGGAATCTGGTGCACGTTCTTGTACTTGCGACGTTCCTGCAACGCGGGCACTACGCGATCTTTGTAATAACGGTAAAATTCGTTCTCCATCACGCTGCCTTTTTCTCAGTCTCTTTCTTCAGCTTCGTCTTCGCTTTCTTCTCGGCTTTCTTCTCGCGCTCGAGCAGCTTCACATTCGAAATATGAATCGGACCTTCGCGCTCGGCGATTTTGCCCTGTGGATTGTCCTGCGATTTGCGCAGATGTTTTTTGATGATCCTCACACCCTCGATTAGTACCTGCTGTTTACGTGGAATGACTTCGAGAATTTTGCCCGACGAACCTTTAAAGTTCCCCGAAATCACTTCGACGTTGTCGCCTTTTTTAACGTGAAACTTTGTCCGGTTCATAAGACCTCCGGCGCCAGCGAAACGATCTTCATGAAATTACGTTCGCGCAGTTCGCGTGCGACCGGACCGAAAATGCGCGTCCCGCGCGGATTCAAATCCTTGTCGATGATTACGATTGCGTTGTTGTCGAAGCGCAAAAGCGAACCGTCGTCGCGCCGAATTGGCTGCCGCGTCCGAACCACCACTGCACGGACGACCTCGCCTTTTTTCACCGCGCCGGTGGCGCTCGCTTCTTTCACGTTCGCCGTGATCACGTCACCGATCCCGGCATAAAGCGCGGCCTTGCCGATCACGCCGATCATCGTTGCCATCCGCGCGCCGGTATTGTCCGCCACTTCAAGTCTGGATCGAATCTGGACCATCAAAATTATTTCTGGAGCACCTCTACCAAGCGCCAGCGTTTCAACCTACTCAGCGGTCGCGTCTCCATAATGCGCACCGTGTCTCCGGTCTTGGCCTTGTTCTCCTCATCGTGCGCGTAAAATCGCCGAACCTGTTTCACGATCTTGCCGAACTTGGGATGCGGCACGCGCGTAGTCGTCCGCACGACAATCGTTTTGTTCATCCGATCAGAAATCACTTCGCCAACCCGCGTCTTGCGCGCCGCGCGAGTATATTTTGCCGGTAACGGCGGCGGTGTCGCCGCAGGCTGCTGTGATTGTCGATCTTGTGCCGCTGGTTCGGACATAAATTATTTCTTCTTCTTTCCCTTCGGTTCCTGTGCCGGAATCGTCTGTGGCTGCTTCGCGCGCTCCGAGAGGATCGTTTCAATACGCGCCACGTCACGACGGATCAAACGCAACCGACTCGGTTGCTCGAGCTGACCGCTCTGCTGTTGCAAACGGAGATGCAGCCGCTCTTGACGGAGGTCGCGCCGCTTCGTCAGCAACTCGTCTGTGCTCATCTCGATTATTTCTTTGACCTTCATCTTCGCTAGGCTGCTGCTACGTGGTGCCGGCTGACAAATTTCGTGCGCACCGGCAACTTGTCCGCCGCCAGTCGTAACGATTCGCGCGCGAGCGATTCGGTCAGACCATCCAGCTCAAACAAAATGTTTCCCGGTTTCACCGTCGCGACCCAAAATTCCGGCTGACCTTTTCCTTTACCCATTCGCGTCTCGGGCGGACGCGCCGTCACCGATTTGTCCGGGAAAATCCGGATCCACAGTTTGCCTTTGCGCTTCATGTTGCGGGTCAACGCGACCCGCGCGGCTTCGATCTGCGTGTTCGTGATCCACGCGCGCTCAAGCGTCTGCAAACCGAACTCGCCGAAATTGATTCGGAGATTGCGCGTAGCAGTTCCCTTGCGGCTTCCCCGCTGGGACTTTCGGTACTTTACTCGCTTGGGCATCAACGGCATAAAAATCTCCTAGGCTTCGACCGGCTCCGTCGCGATCGGCGGTGGCGGAGGCGGCGCACCTGAGGCTTGCGGTTCGCGGGTGACTTCTTCCTTCTTACAAATCCAGCATTTCACGCCGATCTTTCCGTAAACGGTGTTCGCTTCAGCCAATCCGTAATCGATTGGCGTGCGCAACGTGTGCAGCGGAATTTTCCCTTCGCGATACCATTCCGAGCGCGAGATTTCGGCGCCGTTCAATCTCCCCGAACAGCGCAGCTTGATTCCTTCCGCGCCGAAATCCATCGCGGTTTGCACGGCTTTCTTCATCGCTCGGCGATAAGCAATTCGGCGCTCGATTTGCAGCGCGACGTTCTCCGCGACCAACTGTGCATCAAGCTCCGGCGTCTTGATCTCCTGGATGTCGATCTTGATTTGTTTGCCTTGCGCCATCTTCGAAATTTCCTCGGTCATCTTCTCGATCTCGGCGCCCTTTCGTCCGATGACGATGCCGGGACGGGCAGTGTGGATCGTCACCCGAATCGAATTCCACGCGCGCTCAATCACGATTTTCGAAACCGCAGCGAACTGCAGCTTTTTCTTCACGTAATCGCGAATCTCCAAATCACTGTGCAGGAAGTCCGGCAATTCCTGCGGTGAAGCGTACCAGCGCGAACGCCAGTCGCGGCTCACACCGAGTCTGAATCCAATCGGATTAACTTTTTGTCCCATAAAAAATTATTTCTTCGCTGCCGCTTTCGCGGTCTTCTTTGTTTTCTTCGGCTTCTTCTCAGTCGCGGCGGTCGGTTTTTCTTCCGCTTTCTCCGCGGTCTTCGCCTTCTCTGGTACTTCGTCTGTTAAAACGATTCGAATATGACTTGTCCGCTTCAAAATTCGCGAACCGCTTCCCCGGGCGCGCGTCATCATCCGTTTGAAAGTTGGACCTTCGCCCACGACCGCTTCTTTCACGACAAGACCATCGGCTTTCAAGTTCGCGTTATTTTCGGCGTTCGCGATCGCGCTCTTCAGCGTTTGGTTAATCAACAACGCGGCTTTCTTCGGCGTGAACGCAAGAATGTCCAGCGCAGCCGAAACCGGTAGACCCTGGATTTCTCGCGTGACTTCGCGCGCCTTGAACGGCGAAATCCGCGCGTACCTGTGTATCGATCTAACTTCCATTTATTTTAAACTCACCTTTGAGGCATCGACCTGGAGCCGATCGCCCACTTTAATTTTTTCTTTCCCAGAATCCTCAATCACTGCACCGCAGATTCTTTGGCGCACATCGATCACACGCAAGGTCGCGATCTCTTGATCACCGCGCATCACACGAAGCGGCATTCCAATCTTCACGCCGTGCTGCTCGCCGATGTTCGCCACGACGAACGACCATTCGTCTTTCACGCTCAGCACGCTCCCATCCATCAAACTCGGTTGGTCAGATGCCTGCCCGCCGTAGCCTTGACGAAGGCGGGTTGATCTTCCCATCAGCTCGTTTGTTTTGCGCAATTGCGCTTCTATGTCAGCCCTCGCCTGCGCGTCGCCGTCTTGCGATGTTTTCAAATAACGCAACATCGCTTCGTTCAAACTGAGCAGTTGATCGCGAAGTTCGTCGCGCTCTTCTTGCGCAAGACGAAGATCGCTGACCGCTGCGAGCAAACGCTGTTCAAGCTTCGCGCGATCTTTGCTTGCCGAAGCCAACCCGAGCACTTCCATCCGCGTCTCCAATTCCGCGAACTTGCGTCGGAACACTTCAGCTTCGGCGTTCGATTCCGCCAGGCTCGCCGTCAACGTTTTCAGTGACTCCTGTTGGATTGACAATTGCTTGCGCAATTCTTCGTTCTGCGCGAGCACCGCTTCCGCGGTCACTTTCGTTTCCGCATTTTCGATTTTGGATTCTGTCAAAGAACTATTTCCGTTCGCCTGCGCGACCGAAGCCGCGATGACGCACCCACAAATTGCCAAAAAAATTCTCAATTACTTCGTCACCTTCGCGGTATGCGAACCGTGTTTCTTAAAGATTCGCGTAGGCGAAAACTCGCCGAGTTTGTGTCCAACCATGTTCTCGGTGATGAAAACGGAATTGAAAGTCTTTCCGTTGTGCACCAGGAACGTGTGGCCGACAAAATCCGGCGTCACCATCGAGCGGCGCGACCAGGTTTTGATCGCCTTTTTCGAGCCCGCGGCGTTCATCTTGTCGATCTTCTCGAGAAGATGCGCTTCGACGAAGGGTCCTTTCTTTAGTGATCTTGCCATAAGAATCAAATTTTCTTCTTCCCGCGGCGCCGCTCCAGAATAAAGCGGTCGCTCGGTTTGCGTTTCGCGCGCGTTTTGAATCCTTTTGCCAGCTGTCCCCACGGACTGACCGGATGATGACGCCCGCCGCCGCCTTTCGATTTACCCTGACCCCCTCCCATCGGGTGATCGATCGGGTTCATCACCATGCCGCGCACGTGCGGCCGGCGTCCTTGCCAACGCGTACGACCAGCTTTTCCGCTGGCGACGTTCATATGATCGACATTTCCGACCTGTCCGATCGTCGCGAAACAATTCTCGTGAATCCGCCGCACTTCGCCTGAAGGCATTTTCACAAGTGCGTAGCCGCCTTCCAAGTTGTTCAACGTCGCTTGCTGACCGGCGCTGCGCGCAACTTGACCACCGCGGCCGGGACTCAATTCGATGTTGTGAATGTTCGTGCCGAGCGGAATCGCCCGCAACGGCAGCGAATTGCCAAGTTCCGGCGCGACGTCGGTGCCTGCGACAACTTTCGCGCCGACCCGAAGTCCGTTCGGGGCAAGGATGTAGCTCAGCCCGCCATCGGTGTACTTAATTAGAGCGATTCGCGCCGAGCGGTTCGGATCGTATTCGATCCCGATCACTTCCGCGGCCACACCGTGCTTGCGGCGTTTGAAATCGACTTTGCGGTAATGCTGCTTGTGACCGCCGCCAATGTGCCGCGACGTCATTCGGCCATAGTTGTTGCGACCGCCGGTCTTTTTCTTCGGCTCAAGCAAGCTCCGCTGCGGACGCCACTTGGTGATTTCTTCGAAACCCGGAAGCGCTTTGAACCGCTGCGTCGGCGTGAGTGGGCGATAATTCTTGAGCGCCATAAATTTATACCAACTCGATCTTCTCCCCCTCCGCGAGCGTCACGATCGCTTTCTTCCAATGAGCAGTGCGTCCGAGCGGGCCGCGGACGCGCTTTGCCTTGCCGACGTAGTTGCACGTGTTCACGTCGACCACTTTCTTTTGGAACAAACGCTGAACCGCGTCTTTGATTTGCGCCTTGTTTGCACGCGGACTGACGCGAAAAACGTATTTATTCTGTTTTTCGCTCATCAGCGTCGACTTTTCGGTCAACGACGCCGTCTCGATGATTTCGTGCGGTTCGTTCATCGCAGTCTCTCCGCTAACTTTTCAAGCGCCTTCGGTGTGACCAGAATTTTCTGGAACGCGAGCAATTGTTCCGTATTCACGTCCGCAGCGGTGGCAAGCTTCACCGGCTTAATGTTGCGCGCCGACTTGTAAGTCTTGTCATCGAACGAATCGGAAACAATCAACACCTTCTCTGCGTCGGTTTGCTTCCGAACAAGATCGACGAACGCCTTGGTTTTGATTTCGGAGACGGCGAACTTGTCGATCGTCAGAACGTCGCCGGCTTTGATTCGTTCGCTCAGCGCTTTCTGCAGCGCGAGACGTCGCACGGATTTAGAAACTTTTTTAGAATAATCGCGCGCGTGCGGTCCAAAGACTACGCCACCGCCGCGCCAGATCGGCGACGAAACGTAACCGGCGCGTGCGCGGCCAGTTCCTTTTTGCCGCCACGGCTTCGCGCCGGACATATCGACGGTCGCTTTCGTTTTCGTGTTCGCGGAACCGGAACGCCGTGCGGCGCGCATTGCGACCACAACGTCGTGAACGGCTTGCGAACCACGGCCATCTTCGACGATGTCGATCTTCGCTTCCTTGGCAGCGGCTTTGGTCAAAACTTTTGCGCTCACTTCTTCTCACCCTCCTTGGCTTCAGGCTTCTTCTCGCCTTCGGTTTTTTTCTGGGCGGCCTCGTTTTTCTCGGCCGCTTTCTTTTCGGCCTCGTGCTTCTTTGCCGTTGCTCGATCTTCTTTCGCATGCCGCTTGTGCAGCGCGATCTGAGCAGCCGGATTCTTGATCGCCGGCCGAACGACTACGTAACTTCCATTGCATCCTGGCACGGCGCCCCGCAGTAAAATAATTTTTTCTGCTTCGCGCACCTGCATGATGCGTAGATTTTGCACGGTCACGCGCTCATCGCCGAGGTGGCCAGGCATACCCTGGTTTTTCCAAATTCGTCCTGGCGTGGAACGATTGCCGACTGCGCCGATGCGCCGATGCGTTTTCGAACCGTGCGCCGCGCCTTGCCCGTGGAAATTGTGCTTCCTCATCACGCCTTGAAAACCTTTGCCCTTGGAGCGCCCGATCACATCGACGAAATCTCCAGCCTGAAATTGCGTAACGCTAAGATTGACTTCGCCCTCGGGCAGATCGGCGTTCAAACGAAACTCGCGAACGAATCGTTGCGGCTCGACATTCGCTTTCTTGAAGTTACCGAGTTCAGCTTTGGTAACGCGCGATTTCTTTTGCGCACTGAATCCGACTTGCGCAGCCGAATAGCCGTCGTTCTCGTTCGTTAGGCGACGCAAGAGAACGTTATCCCCGGCCGCAATCACGGTCACAGGATGGAGCCGACCGTTGGCGTCGTAGACGCTGGTCATGCCGATTTTTTGTCCTAGTAGACCGATGCTCATGTTGGTGACGTGGCAAAATTCTCAAGCGGCTAAATTTTAATCGTAATATCGACGCCCGCGGGCAGGTTCAGTTTCTTCAACTCATCCACCGTTTTCGCCGTCGGCTCGATAATGTCGAGCAGCCGTTTGTGCGTGCGGATTTCAAATTGTTCCATCGATTTTTTGTCGACGTGCGGGGAACGGTTCACGGTGAACTTCTCGATCAAGGTTGGCAACGGGATCGGTCCGGCCACGCGCGCACCGGTGCGCTTCGCAGTCTCGACAATCTCGACCGCGGACTGATCGAGCATGCGATGATCGAACGCCTTCAAGCGAATCCGAATTTTCTGTCCCTCCGCCATTACTTCGTCTCCTTTTGATCGAGAATGGCGGCAACGAGATTGGCCGGCACCGGTTCAAAATGCGACGGCTCCATCGAGTAGCTCGAACGGCCTTTCGACAATGAGCGAATCGCGGTCGCGTAACCGAAAAGTTCCGCCAGCGGCACAAGCGCGTGAATGATCGCGAGGTTGCCGCGCGCTTCGATGCTTTGAATCGCACCACGCCGCCGGCTGAGGTCGCCGCAAATGTCGCCCTGATATTCTTCAGGGGTGATGTTTTCCACCTTCATGATCGGTTCGAGCAGAACTGGTTTGCCCGCGCGGAAGCCGTCTTTCATCGCGAAGATCGCCGCCATTTTGAAGGCGAGTTCGCTCGAATCGACTTCGTGGAAACTTCCGAACACGATATCGCACTCAACATCGACAACCGGATAACCGCCGAGCACACCGTCGAGCACCGCTTCCTCGACGCCTTTTTTGACGGCCGGGATGTATTCGCGCGGAATAATTCCGCCGACGATCTTGTTCTCGACAATCAGACCTTTACCGCGCTCGCCCGGACGAAGATCAACCTCCACGTGGCCATACTGACCGCGACCGCCAGATTGCTTGATCAACTTGCCGACGCCGTGGGCGTTGGTCGTGATCGTCTCACGATACGCGATCTGTGGTTTGCCGGCGTTCGCGTCCACTTTGAATTCGCGGAACATACGGTCGCGAATGATTTCCAGATGAAGCTCGCCCATGCCGGCGATGATGGTCTGACCGGTGTCTTCATGCGTGTAAACGCGGAACGTCGGATCTTCCTCGGCGAGTCGCTGCAAAGCAGTCGCCATTTTTTCCTGGTCCAGTTTCGTCTTCGGCTCAATTGCCATTGAAATGACCGGATCAGGAAACGACGGCGGCTCGAGAAGAATTGGATGGTCCTCGTCGCAAAGCGTGTCGCCAGTGGTGATGTTTTTGATGCCCACGATCGCCGCGATATCGCCCGAATAACAGGTCTCGATATCTTCGCGTTTGTCGGCTTGAATCTGTATTAAACGCGAAATCCGCTCACGTTTGTTCGTGCGCGGATTGTAAACCGTATCGCCTTTGCTGAGTGTGCCGGAGTAAACACGGAAGAAAACGAGTTTGCCGACAAACGGATCGCTCCAGAGTTTGAATGCGAGCGAACAGAACAGCGCGTTGTCGTCCGTCGGCGCTTCCATCGGCTCGTGGCTGTCGGGGTTCTGACCTTTG
The DNA here is from genome assembly GCA_035315805.1 of Chthoniobacterales bacterium. Taxonomy (GTDB): domain Bacteria; phylum Verrucomicrobiota; class Verrucomicrobiia; order Chthoniobacterales; family UBA10450; genus AV40. The sequence goes on along the minus strand of DATFXN010000049.1, from coordinate 7,868 downwards.
GCCGGCGGAATATCCAAGGGACTCGGGAGATAGTCGACGACGGCATCGACCAAATATTGAATACCGATGTTCTTCAGCGCCGAACCGCCGATCACTGGCACGAATTTGTTCGCGATCGTTTGGCGGCGGATCGCCTTCTTCAATAACTCCGGCGTGACCGGCTTCTCTTCCAGAACGGCTTCGGCGACTTCATCATCGATATTGGAAACCTGTTCGACTAAATCATTGTGTGCCTTCTCTACGGCCGCGAGATGCTCCTTCGGCACGTCGGTTACTTCGTATGTCGATCCAAGTTGATCGTTCTCCGAATATATGATCGCCTTCTTATTAATAACGTCGAGCTGGCCGCGGAGCTGATTTTCCTTACCGAGCGGCAAGAGGACCGGCCACGCGTTCGCGCCGAGTTTCTTGTGAATGCTGTCTACCGACATTACGAAATCGGCGCCGACACGGTCCATCTTGTTGATGAACGCGAGCCGGGGGACGTTGTATTTGGTTGCTTGCCGCCAAACGGTCTCTGACTGCGGCTGCACTCCGGCAACACCGTCGAAAACAGCGATTGCGCCATCCAGCACGCGAAGTGAGCGCTCGACTTCGGCGGTGAAATCAACGTGACCGGGCGTATCGATGATGTTGATCCGTTCCTTGATGCCTTCGAAAATTTTGCAAACGCCTTCTTCTTCCTTTTGCGCCCAGCTGCAGGTCGTCGCGGCGGACGTGATCGTGATTCCGCGTTCGCGCTCCTGCTCCATCCAGTCGGTGACAGTGGTGCCTTCGTGCACTTCGCCCATTTTATGGATGTAACCGGTGTAAAAGAGAACGCGCTCGGTGATCGTCGTCTTGCCGGCGTCGATGTGCGCGGCGATCCCGATGTTCCGCGTCTGTTCAAGTGGAAATTTGCGATTCGGCGAATTCGGACCCTTCGCCGCGGCTAGTTTTTTCTTCTCTGCAGTCGCGGTCGCCATAAAATTACCAGCGGAAATGCGCAAACGCGCGGTTCGCTTGCGCCATCTTGTGTGTGTCTTCGCGTTTCTTGATCGCGTTGCCTTGACCTGCGGCGGCGTCTTTGATTTCTTGCGCCAACGCCTCGGCCATCGGCATTCCTTTGCGGCCATCGGCGTATTGAACGATCCAACGCGTGGCCAAAGAAATTTGGCGCGCTGGAGCGACTTCCATCGGAATCTGATAAGTCGCGCCGCCGACGCGACGGGATTTCACTTCGAGCCGGGGCCGGACGTTCTCGATCGCTTTGTTAACGACTTCGAGCGGATCGACTGAATCGGACCCTTGGCGCGATTTCTCAATCGCGGTGTAGACGATGCGCTCGGCGAGCGATTTCTTGCCGCGCTTCATCACCGTGGTGATGAGCCGCGCGACCGCCGGACTCCCGTAACGGGAATCGACGCGCTCTTCCTTTTTGAAAACTCTCTTCCGTCGCGACATTGTCGATCGTCTGTTTCAAATTTACTTTTTCTCTTCCTTGGCCGCTGCCGGCGCTGCTTTCGCCGCGCCGCCTCCGCCGACCGCGCCACCTTTCGGGCGCTTCGCTCCATATTTGGAACGACCGCGCCGGCGTCCATCCACGCCAAGCGCGTCGAGCGTGCCCCGCACAATGTGATAGCGCACGCCCGGCAAATCTTTCACTCGACCCCCGCGCACGAGCACGATGGAGTGCTCCTGCAGGTTGTGCCCCTCGCCCGGAATGTAGGCAATCACTTCCTGGCCGTTCGTCAACCGCACTTTTGCCACTTTGCGCAGGGCGGAATTCGGCTTCTTCGGGGTGCGCGTCATGACTTGCACGCAGACGCCGCGACGCTGCGGACAATTGGCGAGCGCCGGTGATTTCGATTTTACCGACACTTTCCGGCGTCCTTTCCGAATCAACTGGTTAATCGTTGGCATTTTTCTCCAAACAAAGCGCCGCCCGAACGCGTTGAAATCCGGCCGACAAAAAACCCGCTCAAACGCGTTAACACACTGTCACGCGCCTGATGCGGTGAGCCGCGACTATAGAGGAGAAAACGCCAAGCCGCAAAGAATATTTTGCGTTCGAATTTGTTTTGGCGCGCGATTGCGCGCAGTCTTTTCGCCGATGGAGAAAACCTTTGAACTCCTAGCTGGAGATAGAGAATCGCAGGCGCGGCACGGACGTTTGACTACCGCGCACGGCGCGATTGAGACGCCAGCGTTTATGCCGGTTGGAACGCAGGGGAGCGTGAAAGCGGTGAGTCCTCACGAATTGTGCGAGCTGAACGCGCCGATCATTCTTGGAAATACTTACCATTTGTTCGTGCGGCCGGGCATCGAAGTGATCAAACATCTCGGAGGCCTGCACAAGTTCATGAACTGGGACCGGCCGATTCTGACCGACAGCGGTGGCTATCAGATTTTTTCACTCGCGAAGGTGCGCAAGATCACTGAAGCGCGCGTTGAGTTTCAAAATCACGTCGATGGCACAACTGCGGTGCTATCGCCCGAGATCGTAATGGAAATTCAGGCTGCCCTCGGGAGCGATATCGCGATGGTCCTCGATGAGTGTCCCCCGTGGCCGTGCGAGTACGATTATGCGGCCAAAAGCGCGGAGATGACAACGCGTTGGGCGAAGCGATCCAAAAAGTGGATGGAAGAAAACGTCCAACGCGCAACTAATGTTGTAGCTGCCGATGTCCCCATCGGCAGAACTTCAAATCCCGTGCCGCCAGAGACGGCGGCAGCTACATCACGGCGATTGGTTTTCGGAATTGTGCAGGGCGCGACGTTTGCGGAACTGCGCAAGCAAAGCGCGCAGGCGATTGTCGATCTTGATTTCGATGGCTACGCGATTGGCGGCGTCAGCGTTGGCGAACCGGAAGAGGAAATGTTTCGCGCCGTCGAATCGAGCGAACCGGTTCTGCCGACCGACAAGCCGCGTCACGCGATGGGACTTGGCACGCCGCCGCAATTGCTGGAAATGATTCGTCGTGGAATGGACATGTTCGATTGCGTGCTGCCAACGCGGCTGGCGCGCAACGGAACCGCATTTACGTCGACGGGCACCCTGAATTTGAAAAACGCGGAGTTCGCCAAGGATAAGCGACCGATCGAAGATAACTGCGGCTGCACCACCTGCCGCGAATTCAGTCGCGGTTACATCCGGCATTTGATCAAGGCCGAAGAAATTCTCGGTCTCCGGCTAATCACGTTGCACAATCTGCATTTCTATTTGGATCTGATGCGGCTGGCGCGCAGTAAGATCGACAACGGAAGCTTTGACGAGTTTCGGCGCGAGTTTGTTTCCAATTACGAGACGGACCAAAGCGATGCCAAGGACCTGTAGGGGAAACTGCCCACTTCCCACTAAAAATGCGGGACGCTAACAGCGTCCCCTGCAAACGATTCTGGATTGCAGCGGAGGCGTTCAGGTTTAAGCTCCGGTTCGCCACGGCGAATCCGTCCGGTGGCGGACTCGATCAAATGTTTCGATGATGCTTCTTTTCTTAGCTCAAGCGCAGCCAGCCGCGCCTGCTCCGGCTCCGGGAGGCGGAATCGGGTTCTTCGTCCCGTTCATTTTCATTTTTATCATCATGTATTTCGTGCTCTTTCGGCCGCAGAAGAAACGGCAGCAGGAGCAGCAACGTTTGATTGCGAGTTTGAAAACCGGGGACAAGGTTGTGACAAACGCCGGGATTCACGGGTTGATCGCCAACGTAAAGGAGACAACGGTGATGTTGAAAGTGGCCGATAACGTGAAGATTGAGCTCGAAAAATCTGCGATTACCAATGTGCTCAAAGAAGGTTGATGGTTGAGAGACTCGACGCGATGAGCCAATCGAAAATCAAAAATCAGAAATCAAAAATGCGATGACTCCCGCGCTGACATTTTTTACCGGCCTTGGCCTGCTCATTTTGTTCGGCTGGTATTTTGCGACCGATGTCGGACTGCGGAAGCGAGCTCTGGCAACAACACTGGTCATGTTGTTCGTCGCGTTCAGCATTGCGACGATCTGGCCACCGAAGGAAAGAATCCAGCTCGGTCTCGACATTCAGGGTGGAACGTCCTTTCTGATCCGCTTGATGGGCAGCGACAAGGAAGTGAACAAGGGCATGCTCGATCAGGCGGTGGAAGTGATCCGCAAACGCGTGGACGTCTTCGGCGTGAGCGAGCCGGTGATCAGCCCGGTCTCAAACGATCGCATCCTGGTTCAGATTCCGGGACTCGACACCGCCAAGATCCAAGCGGCACGTGAACAACTCTCCCGCGTCGCAAAACTCGAATTCCGTCTCGTTTATGCCGACAACGGCAAGAAGTTGGAGGACATCGATGCCGGCAAAGATGTGATTCCGCCCGATTACCGCATCGAAACCTACAAGATGCAGGCGGAAGGGAACGAGAAGCCGCGAGAAGAACGGTTGCTGGTCAAAAAGAAAGCCGATCTCGGCGGCAACCATGTGAGCGCGGCGAACGCCGTTTATGGCAATGAAGGTTGGGAAGTTAATCTGCGCTTCGATGCCGAAGGCACAAAGAAGTTTGGCGAAATCACGGCCGCGCATGTCGGTCATCGTTTCGCGATCGTGCTCGATAACGTGATCCAATCGGCGCCTGTCATTCGAGAGGCGATCTACGGTGGCAGCGCACGGATCTCGGGGCGGTTCGATGAAAAAGAAGCGCGCGGTCTGGCAAGTGTGCTCGAAAATCCCTTGCAAACGCCAGTGTCGATCGAGGAGGAACGCAGCGTTTCGCCAACGCTCGGCATGGATTCGATTCGCGCCAGCGTCATGGCCGGTTTAATGGGCCTCGCCATCACGCTCGTGTGCGTGCTGGTTTATTATCGGCTGCCAGGACTAGTTGCGAACCTCGCCCTCATCGTCAACCTGGTCCTGCTGATCGGCGCGCTGACGATGTTCCGGTTCGTGCTGACGCTGCCTGGAATCGCCGGTATCATTTTGACCATCGGTCTTTCGGTTGACGCGAGCGTGCTGATCTATGAGCGCTTGCGCGAAGAAATGGCACTCGGCAAATCGCTCAAGGTCGCGCTCGAGACCGCTTACGAAAAGGCTTTCAGCTCCATCTTCGACGCGAACGTGACCACGCTTATCACGGCGGCGATTTTGTTCTGGAAAGCGACCGGCCCGGTGAAGGGCTTCGCGATTTCGCTAACCCTGGGCATTCTCGCTTCGCTTTTTACGGCGCTCATTGTCGGACGTAACGCGCTGGGTTGGTTGGTCGATGCCGGTAAAGTTAAAAAGATCTCAATGCTGCATTTGATCTCGTCCCAGAACATCAACTTTCTCGGGAAAGGTTTTCTCGCCTGCATGTGTTCGCTCGCGCTGATTCTCGCCGGCGCGACGTCATTTTACATCAAAGGCGAGAAGAATTTTGGCGTCGATTTCCGTGGCGGCGATTTGGTCACGCTCAGCTCGCCGGCCAAGATCGACATTGGGCAAGTGCGCGACGCGCTGAAGCCGATCGGTTTGGCCGACGCATCGATCCAGGAATCGGCGCAGGGCGGCAAGAATTACATCACGGTCCGCAGCCCGCTGAACACCAGCGACAAAGTTGAAAAGCAAATCACCCAATCGATGCCGAACGCGAATTTCAAAGTGGAACGCTCGGAACGTGTGGGCGCGCTCGTTGGGGGCGAGTTGGCGAAAAGTTCATTGCTTGCGCTGGGTCTTGGAATTCTCGGCGTTTTGATTTTCGTCACCTTCCGCTTCGAGCTGTCATTCGCCGTCGGCGCGATCGTCGCGCTCTTTCACGACGTGATCATCACCGTCGGCGTGTTTTCGCTCCTCGGCCGCGAATTGACGCTGACGATGGTGGGCGCGGTCCTCACCATCGCCGGTTATTCGATTAACGACACGATTGTCGTTTACGACCGGATCCGAGAAGGTCTTGCCAGCGGTCGCCGCGGCACGATCGAGGAGATCATGAACTCGAGTATCAACCAGACTCTGAGCCGGACAATTTTGACGAGCACGGTTACGCTGATTCCGATTCTCTGTTTGTTTTTCTTTGGCGGCCCGGTGCTCCGCGACTTCTCGCTCGCGATCATTGTCGGCGTAGTCGTCGGAACCTATTCCTCCATCTTCATCGCCTCACCGATTGTGCTTTGGTGGAGCCGCGCTCGTGGCGAAAGCACCAGCACGTTGCGCCGCGAGATCACCCAAAAACCCACGGCCGCAAACCCGCTCGCGCGTTAGCGCACCTAGTGATCGGCCCTTGACTGCGTCCCCTTGTCATCGAAGGAGCGAGCGCGCAAATTCTGAACGATTTGGCGCATGACTGTCAAACCGGCATCGCTGCAATAGGCGCGAGGATCGGATGGCGGAAACTCATCACGGATGGAAACACATTTCTGTCGGATCGCCTCTAGCTCGGGATCACTGAGGCGGATCGAGATAAAGCCATCCCAAGCCCACTGATCGCCGATGGCGTTTACAAAACCTTCAATCGTGTTCGCGACCTCTTCAGGCGTGCGCTTCATGTGATACAGACGGCAAAGCGGTTGGAGAAATGGGGAACATTTGTTCAAAGCCTCAAAGCCTATTGGAACTCGAATCGGGCGGCAAATCCAAACCGCTCACACGATAAGGGCGCTGATTTGACGAAGTTGGCCGGCCCGATTAGGCTCGGCCTCGCCTGTCACGCCTTATGTCGCCGGGGCGACTGAAGGGGGGCACAAGATTTGCAAGCTAAGAGAGTTGATTAACGATGCCAGAAGTCATTGTCCGCAAAGGTGAGCCGGTCGATCGCGCGTTGAAGCGCTTGAAGAACAAGCTTGACGCCGAGGGCATTCTCGAGGAAGTGCGTCGGCTGCGTGCGTTTGAGACGCCGTCCCAAAAGCACCGCCGCAAAATGAAGGCTAATGCCAAGCGCGGCCGGACCAAGTTTCGGTTTAATCCCTGAAAACCGGCAGGATTAACAGGATTGCTCTTATTCCTGAACTTCGAAATCCTGTCGATCTTGTAAATCCTGTTTAGTCCGCTCAATCACATTCGCAGACGACACGAAAACCTAAATCGTTACACGAAAAAGCGGGCACATTCGAGCCGCGGGCCGTGGTGCGGAGACTACTGAAGCGCGATTTCCAACTCCCGCCTCGATACACCCGCTTGGTTCCGCTAGTCGGGCCACGGGGATCGGTTTTTGGGCCGGGACGATACAGCTCGTAATAATCGAGACACCATTCCCAGACGTTTCCGGCCATGTCTTCGATTCCAAATGGACTGGCGCCGAGCGGGAAGACGCCCACGGGCGAACTTTCCGCGTAGCCGCAATCAATCTCGTGATCGCTCCAGGCGAATACGGTGTTGCAATCAGCAAAGTTCGCGAGGTCGCCGCGGCGGTCATAATTTCCCCAAGGATATTTCCTATTATCGTTTCCTTTGGCGGCGTACTCCCATTCTGCTTCGGTAGGTAGACGGTATTTGCGGCGCTCGCGCGTGCTTAGCCACTGACAAAAGTTCACCGCGTCAAGATAGCTGACATAAACAACCGGATGACGATCGCCCGCCCCGGCCGCGCGCTTGGCCCGGTGCGCGTTGTCGAACTGTTCGTAGTCGGCATTGGTAATCAGATAGCGCGAGATGTAAAAACGGATGAGCGTAATTTCCCTGAGCGGCCGCTCATTCGGTGCGGCTTCCCCGATGTCGCTGCCCATCCTGAAATCGGCCGAGGGAACAAAAATCATCAGTTCACCGAGAGTGTTGGTAAAATTGCCGTAGCGCGAACGTTCCAAGTCGGCATTGAGCTCGATTCTTGCCGGGGGCGGCCTTTCCTCAACACGAATCGGCCCAGTTGCGGATTTCGTTTCAATCCTTGATTCGATTTCAGACGATGCAGACAGTGATTTTTCGTCCGCTTCCTCCAAATAACTGTCGACCAGGTC
>DATFXN010000048.1:0-25260 GCA_035315805.1 Chthoniobacterales bacterium | reverse complement strand
TCTTGAAGCGCGGCCAGCGCACCGACCTGAGCGATGCCATTAACATTGAAAGGCTGCCTGGTTTTTTGCAGCACTTCGATTAGATCAGGTCGCGCGACCCCGTAGCCGATTCGCAAAGTGGCCAGACCGTGAATTTTCGAGGAAAGTACGCAAAACGACAACATTCCGACCCTCGCGGACATGGCGAAGCGAACGTGTTGCAATAGACGGCGCACCAGGCGCTTTTCCTGCCAGCGGACGTAGAGGTCGTGACCTCCCCAGATCGCAACGATCAGAAGAATAATGCTCAACAAAATGCCGAACAAGATTCGGATGAACGTGCGCTGTGTTCTTTCAATTGACTTTTCCAAGACGTAAAAGGTTAGACAAAAAGTTTCCGAAAAGCGAGTGGGCCGCGGCTGCGAAAAGCTCATCGTGTTCCGCTGCGACCGGCTGCCCTCAGAGGCTCGCAAGTTGCTCGCGCTCGGCTACGCTATGCCGAAATGGACGAGGCCATCGCGCAAACCGCGCGCGTTTCCAAAGCGGATCTCAAAAGAGCAGGCTGGCTGCTCCCAATCGCCCTTTTCAGCCTCCTTTGGTTTGAGCTCGTCAATCAGCTGAAAGCCGAGTGGTGGCTCAATCCTCAGTACAATTACGGTCTCATCGTTCCGCTGCTCGCGGTTTATTTGTTTTGGAAACGCTGGCGCGTCCGGCCCGCTCCCACACCGCCGGCGATGACCGTGCTCCCAATCGCGTTCATTCTTTTCTGCACCGCACTTTTTCTGCCCGTTCGCTTTCTTGCTGAAGCCAATCCTGACTGGCGATTGTTAAGCTGGATGCTGGCGGTCATCGTTGTCGCCGTCTCGCTATTGTTTCTCTACTTAACCGGCGGCGGCGGCTGGTTACGCCATTTCGCTTTTCCGGTTCTATTTTTTTTGGTCGCTGTGCCGTGGCCGGTCCGAACGGAACAAATCGTCATCCAGGATCTGATGCGGCTCGTGACCAGCATTAACATAACCTTTCTCAAGTTCGCCGGTGTCCCGGCCCTGCAACACGGAAATGTCATCGAAGTCGGCGCCGGCTTCATTGGAATCGAAGAAGCCTGCAGCGGTGTCCGCTCACTGCAAGCGACCTTCATGATCTCGCTTTTTCTAGGCGAACTTTATTCCTTCACCGTTTCGCGCCGTTTCATGCTCATCGGCATTGGCGCGTTGCTCGCCTTTGTTTGCAATGTGGTGCGCACTGCCATCCTCGTTTGGACGGCAACAACCCGCGGAACCAAATCGGTCGAAGCCTGGCACGATCCCGCCGGCCTGACGATATTGGTGATCTGTCTCTTTGGTCTTTGGGTAGCGAGTCTCATCATGCAACGGCGCGGGACCGCTTCGCCTGTCGCGCGATCGATTAAATCTCAAACTCGACCAGTTCGTTTGAATTGGGCTCTCTTTGGCGCTTTGGCGATCTGGTTGCTGCTCGTCGAAGCCGGCGTCCAAGGCTGGTACCGGTCTCATCAAATCCTGACCGGTCCGCGGTGGGCGGTGCGCTGGCCGGAGTCGGAAAGCAACTACCAGCAAGTGCCGATCCCTTCCGCGGCCGAAACGCTGCTTCGCTACAACGAAGGCGGTGGCGCGGCCTGGGAAGGATCCGATGGCCGGAAATGGATGATGTATTTTTTCTGCTGGTCGCCGGGCCGGACCGCCGCGCGCTTTGTCAAAGTTCATCGCCCCGACATTTGCCTTCCCGCCAGTGGCCGGACAATGGAGCGCGACAACGGCATTCGCATGCTCAAATTCAACGGCGTAACTCTGCCGGTGCGCTCCTACCGATTCGATGATCGAGGCGTGCCGCTTCACGTTTTTTACTGTTACTGGGACGCGCGTTCCTCTTACGAAAATGTCGCCACCGCCCAGTCCGAAGATTGGTCGCCGCGCGGGCGGCTCCGAACAGCGCTCGAAGGACGGCGCGAAATTGGTGCCCAAATGCTCGAGCTTGTCGTTTGGGGTTATCAAGACGATACCGAAGCGAACGAAGCGCTCGCGCGCGAACTGGAGGAAATCATTCGCAGCGGTTAAAATCGCAGCAAGAAGCGGGTGGGCGCGGCGCAAATCCGTGACAAACTGATGGCATGAACGATTACGAACGAGTCGCAAACGTGATCCGGTTTTTGGATCGACATCATACCGAGCAACCCGATCTCAACCGCCTCGCCGCCGCCGCCGGACTAAGTCCATTTCATTTTCACCGGCTCTTCTCGACCTGGGCCGGCGTTACGCCAAAAGATTTTCTCCAATGCCTAACCCTCGAGCACGTGAAACAACTTTTGCTGGACGGTCGCACTGTCTTCGACGCTGCGCTCGACGGCGGCTTGTCCGGACCGGGACGTTTGCACGATCTTTGCGTTTCGCTCGAAGCCGCGTCGCCGGGTGAAGTGAAAAATGGTGGAGCCGGAATGCAAATCGATTACGGATTTGCCAAAACACCGTTTGGCGAAGCGCTCATCGCTGAAACCAAGCGCGGAGTCTGTCATCTCTCTTTCGTCAACGGCAAAGGCCGGATCGGCGCGCGTGAACTTCTTGCGTCGCAATGGCCGAACGCAAGGTTGAATCGCAACGACGCGCGCCTCGCAGAGCTGACAACGCCAATTTTCAGACAAAAAGTCGAGGCCACATCGCCGCGGCTTCTCCGCACCTTTGTCCGCGGCACGCCGTTTCAAGTGCGCGTCTGGCGTGCGCTTCTGCGAGTTCCATCGGGATCGCTCACAACTTACGGCCGGCTCGCGGAAGCAATCGGCCAGGCGCAAGCGGCGCGGGCCGTCGGCACCGCCGTTGGCGCCAATCCGATCGCGTTCATCATTCCTTGTCACCGCGTCATCCGCGAAACCGGCGCGCTCGGTAATTACGGCGGCGGTCGAATCCGCAAACAGGCGATGGTAGGCTGGGAACTTTCAGCGGCGTAATCCAACCGAAGAACCTGCGCTGCCCGCGACGCCGGAGGCTTGGCAAAGGCGCGAGCGCCGTCGAATGGGTCGACATCGTTGTCGCGGCGAATATCGTAAGCATGCGTTGCCTCGATAATGGAAAAGTCATCCCTCGATTACGCCGGTTTTCGTCATGAATACATTGGTGAAGGCTTGCGCCGGGCCAATCTTGATCCCGATCCGATCAAGCAATTCCAGAATTGGTTTGCGGGCGCCATCAAGGCCGGGATTCACGATGCCAACGCGATTACGCTGGCTACCTGCGCAGATGGAAAACCGTCCGCTCGGGTCGTGTTGCTGAAGGATTTCGATGAGCGCGGCTTTGTTTTCTTCACCAACTATTCGAGCGACAAAGGTAAACAACTCGAAGAAAATCCGAACGCCGCGCTGGTGATGTATTGGATGGAAGTCGAGCGCCAAATTCGAATCGAGGGAACTGTCGAAAAAACGTCGCGCGAAGAATCTGAAAAATATTTTCAGACGCGTCCTTTCGGCGCCCAGCTTGGCGCGTGGGCTTCCCATCAAAGCACGGTGATTGACGCGCGCCGGGTTCTTGACGCTCGCCTTCAGGAAATGAAACAACGGTTCGCCGATGGAAAAGTGCCGCTTCCACCGCACTGGGGCGGATATCGTCTCAAACCTGAGCGCATGGAATTTTGGCAGGGTCGCCCCGAGCGATTGCACGACCGATTTCGTTACACGCTCAGGCCAGACGGCTCCTGGTCGATCGATCGGCTCGCGCCGTGAAACCGCCCGACCGGAAAATCGACATCGTCTGGGGTGACATCACCAAGCTCGATGTCGATGCCATTGTGAACGCAGCCAACACCACTTTGCTCGGCGGCGGCGGAGTCGATGGCGCCATTCATCGCGCCGCGGGGCCAGAACTTTTGCAAGAGTGCCGCGCCCTCGGCGGCTGCGAACCGGGCGAAGCGAAGATTACCCGCGGTTATAATTTGCCTGCCCGCTTTGTCATTCACACGGTCGGTCCGGTTTGGTCAGGCGGAAAGCGCGGCGAAGCGGAGACTCTGGCCAGCTGTTACCGCAACTCTTTGCAAGTCGCCGTGAACAACCAAATCAAGACAATCGCGTTTCCGGCCATCAGTTGCGGCGCCTATCGCTATCCGGTTATAGAGGCGGCCCAGATCGCGGTCGAAACGACAGGCGACTTTCTGGCAAAGGAGGACAAGATCGACAAGGTCACGTTTGTTCTGGCAACGGACGAAATTTTCGGCGCTTACCAAGACTTACTGTAGCGGCGGGCGGCTTTAATGGTTGGCCATTGGACTCCGAACCGGACATGGGCCAAGTTTCCACCAGCGCGCTCAGCGCTGGAATTGCGAATTAATTGACGATGGATCCGACCGACGATGACCTTGTGAACGACGAGCCACTGGCTGCGGCTGAGCAAAACGGTCCGCGGCGCAGACGGCGCCGCCGCGCGCCCAGCGTTTTGGAGCCGCGCCCACGGCGCCGGGAACAGATCAAAAGGGCGAGTTCACCGCGCGAGCGGACGGAATTGTTCCTTCGCGAAAATCCCGTCCCGATAATCATTGGTGCGCTCGTGACCGGCCTCGCTCTCGGTCTCGCCATTCGATATGCCTCGCGCGGTGACGAAAAAGAAATGGAAGTGAAAACGACGCTCGGGCGATTCAACTGGAGCATGCTATCGCTGCCGTTTCTGCTTCCGCTCTTGCGTGGAGTGAAAGAAAAATTTGAAGAATCAACTGACGCCGTCCGCGAAGGCGTGGAACGCGTAAAAAAGATCGACGTCGATCGCTACACCAAACCGCTTCGCAAACGCTGGAAAACCTGGACGAGTTAACCTTTTGTCATCGCGGCGTCGCGGTTTGACGTAGCTGCATTCGCCGAGCATTTGCGCGTGTTGCGCCAAAAGTTGTAGTGGCAGCCGTGCCGGCCGCAATCAGTTGAACGCGCATGCCTCCGGATGCAAAATGTCGCTCCTTGGCATGGGCAAAAAGAACCAATCCGACGAGCTCGCCTGGATGCAGAATCCGATCTTCGAATTTTTTGCCTCGCTCAAGCTCGCGGTCGTCCTGCTTGCCGTGTTGATCGTTGGCGCGATCGTTGGCACGCTTTACGAATCGAGTTTCGACGCAAAAGTAGCGCGTACCTACGTTTACAATGCGCCCTGGTTCAATGCCTGGCTCGTCTTGCTCGGACTGAATCTGACCGCGTCGGCGCTCTCGCGTTGGCCGTGGAAAAAATATCACAGCGCGTTTTTGATTACCCATCTCGGAATCATCACCCTGCTCATCGGATCGTTGATCGGCCGCATTCTCGGCGTCGAAGGAACGATCACCCTTTTCAAAGGCGAGCCGCCGACGAACCGGCTCTTGGTCGATCAACATCAGCTCCGCGTGCACGATGTCGATGGAATCGTTAAAGGTTTTCCCGCGGAATTTCTGCATCGTCCGCCTACGCCGCAGCATCCGAAGATTCTCGGCACGCTTGCGAGCGGGGCACGTTTGCAAATTGTCGATTACGCGCCGGCGATTGAAGGCAAACTGAATCCGCGTCAGCTAAAAGACGCTGGCGCGCCCGCCCTCCATTTCAAAATCGAAACCGCGATGATGAATCAGCATCTCGAGAGCTGGCTTATGGCCAACGATCCAGAGCACCGAACTTTTTCGATGGGACTGGCAAACATCGAACTGAGACGCGGCAACGCATCCGAAGGTAGCGGCGATTCACCGAACTACCCGCCAAACACAAGTAGGAGCAAAGAAACAGATCTTGAGGAATCGATTTTCGCATTCAGTAAAGCGCCCGAAGAACAAATCGGTCACGTGAGCAAAGGCGGCAGCACAGGTGCAAAAGTTAGACTCGAACCCACCGGAATCAAAGGTCGCGTCCTGGTTTCGCTAGGCGGAAACGAAACCAGTTTCGATGTCGCCGAAAATCTCGGGCGCGAGGTTAATATTGAAAAGACTCCGTTCACGCTCAAGATCGACAATTATTGGTCAGATTTTCGGATCGAGAACGGCAAACCAACTTCAATCAGCGACCAGCCGAACAATCCAGCGGTGCTGGTAACAATTCGCGGCCAAGGCGTTCCCGCCGCGGCCCAGGAAACAAAAAACCCGCATGAGTCGAATCAAATGCCAACCACTGGGGGTGCGCCAACAATGCCGGCGCCGGGTGAAGCGGTGCCGAACCATTTGACATTGTTCGTCGCCGACAATGGCGCGCTTTCCTACGAATTAGTGTCGCGCCAAAAGGGAAAATCATCCGGCAAGATCGACATCAACCAACCGCTGTCGACCGGATGGGCGGATTGGCAGCTGGTTATCGACCGAACGATGCCGCACGCCGAACCGTGGATCGATTTTACACCGGCGAAAGCGGAAACGGCTTCGATGGCGGCGAAGGATTTACCCGACGGCGTGCAAATTCGCGTCGAACAAAACGGAGAAAAATTCGAGCAGTGGGTCCCGGGCGGCTGGCAAATCACGGTGCCCACTTCGCCAAACGAAACCATGGTCGCTTACGGTTGGAAAACGGTTTCATTGCCGATCGGTTTGGCGTTGGTCGATTTCGAAGTGAAACGGAATGAGGGCAGCGACGCGCCGGCCGGATTCAAGAGCAACCTCATCGTCGTCAACTCGGACAATGAAGCGGTGAGCGGCGCTTGCTCGATGAATCATCCATTCAGTTATCCGAGCGGCTGGCTGCACACCTGGACCGGGCTCACCTACAAAATTTCGCAGGCATCGTGGAACCCGGACAACCTCGATCAAAGCAGCGTCCAAATTTTGCGCGACCCGGGCTGGCTGTTGAAATGGATCGGCTCGCTCCTCGTTGTGGTCGGCGTGTTCATGATGTTTTATCTTCAGCCGTATCGGAGACAAACCGAAGGCACGCCGATTACGCCAAATAGGACCGATGGAATCGCGGCTGCAATGATCGACGTCCTCGCGTCCGTGCAGCCCGTCGCGTTAAAATGACGAATCGTTACTTTGACAGTCGGGTTTAACTCATCATTCGTCGTTCGATCTTCGTCATTATTCCAGTGAACTCAATTCGGCTTCCGATTCTTATTCTTTCGGCGGCGTTGCTCGGCTGCGCGGGAGACAAGCAACCGGCCTGGGTCCGCGGCGCATCGAAGCAGCCGAGCAAATGGGGCCACTACAGCGGCTACGTCGAAGCGCGCTGGGAAAACGACGGCCGCACCATGACGTTGTTGAGCGAGCTGCGTTACACCGACCCCCAGGGCGTGGTTTGGATCGCACCAGCCGGTTCAGTCGTCGATGGTGCGTCCATCCCGCGCTCGCTCTGGTCGCTCATGGGCGGACCATTTGAAGGCCAGTATCGAAACGCTTCGGTTCTGCACGACGTCGCTTACGAAAAGAAAACGCGGCCATGGGAGCAATGCGACCGGATGTTTTACAATGCGATGCGTTGCAGCGGCGTCAACGCGGTCGAAGCCGGTACGATGTATTACGCGCTCCGAAAATTTGGCCATCATTGGAAACATCCGAAGGCCGAGCCAGTAAAACTAGGTGAGGACATTGTCGCTCGCGGGGAAGAAGTGCGTCGTGCGACTCCGGTCAATCGCGGCGACATTGATGCCGCTCGCGATTGGATCCGCAATTCAAACCCAACTCCGGAGCAAATCGAACAGCGCGCCGACGCCGAATGGCGCTGAACCTAATCTTTCCTGTCGCCGTTCGGCCGGGGATTAGTTTTCGCGCCGTTGGGTTTTTCCAGCGCCACTTCCAGCACTTCATCGACGTTTTCGACCGGCACGAATTTCAATTTCTGTTTCGCTTCTTCCGGCACATCGACCAGATCCTTTTCGTTCAATTTCGGGATGATGACCGTGGAAACGCCGGCGCGCATCGCGGCGAGACTTTTTTCTTTCAGTCCGCCGATCGGCAAAACCAAACCGCGCAACGTAATTTCGCCCGTCATCGCGACGTCGGAGCGAACCGGCTTGTTTTTAAACAGTGAGGCAAGCGCGGTGAACATCGCGATGCCGGCCGACGGGCCGTCTTTTGGCACGGCGCCGGCCGGAACGTGCACGTGCACGTCAACATTGCGAAATTCTTCCGGCTTCAAACCCATTTCGCTATCGCGACTGCGCACCAAACTGAAGGCCGCCTGGGCCGATTCTTTCATCACTTCCCCGATGTGACCGGTCAGCGTGACGTTGCCTTTTCCGGGATAGCGCGTCGCTTCGATGTGCAGCACTTCGCCCCCGGCTGGCGTGTAGGCGAGCCCAGTGACAACGCCCGGTTTGCTCGTTTTCAACTTGGTTTCGCGCACGTATTTGGCCGGGCCCAACATTTCCGCGACCAACTGCGGCGTTACTGTCACGTGCTCGGTTTTGCCGCGCGCAACTCGTGACGCGATTCCGCGGCAAATGGCGCCGATCTGCCGCTCGAGCTCGCGCACACCGGCTTCGTGGGTGTAATCGTTGATGATTTTCCGGAACGCGTCGTCCTGCCATTCGCAGTTCTCCGGCTTTAATCCGTTCTCTTCCATCTGCCGCCGGACCAAATAACGTTTCGCGATTTCCAATTTCTCCCGCTCGGTGTAACCCGGCAGAGAAATCACTTCGATCCGGTCGCGCAACGGTTCGGGCACGCCGTCGATATAATTTGCCGTGCCGATGAAAATGACTTGCGACAAATCGAACGGCACATCGAGGTAGCGATCGACAAATGTGTTGTTCTGCCGCGGATCGAGCACTTCCAGCAGCGCACTGGCCGGATCGCCGCGGAAATCGACGCCGATCTTGTCGATCTCGTCCAACATGAAAACCGGATTGCGCGTTCCGACCCGGCGCAGTTCCTGAATGATCCGGCCCGGCATCGAACCGATGTAAGTGCGGCGGTGCCCGCGGATTTCCGCTTCATCGCGCATTCCGCCGAGACTGATCCGGACAAATTTGCGCCCGAGTGCATCGGCGATCGATTGGCCCAGACTGGTTTTGCCGACGCCGGGCGGCCCGAGAAAACACAAGATTGGGCCGTGGCCGGTCGGGTTCAATTTCCGCACAGCGAGGAATTCGATTAGCCGTTTCTTGACTTTCTCCAGATCGTAATGGTCGCGATCCAAGATCTGCTGCGCTTGATCGAGATCGAGATTGTCCTCGCTCAATTTGTTCCAAGGCAAATCGGCGACGATCTCGATGTAACTGACGATGACGGAAAACTCGGGACTCGCCGGCGGAATAAAATCGAGCCGTTTCAATTCGCGCTCCGCCTGTTTCATCACTTCTTCCGGCGGGTTCGCTTCTTTCAAGCGGGCGCGCAACTGCGCTACTTGCTCTTCGCTTCCGGTTTCCGCCTCGCCAAGCTCGTGCTGGATCGCCTTGATTTGCGAACGCAAGTACGCGCGACGTTGGGCGTCAGAAAACTGCGAGGCCACGTCTTTCTGCAATTTTTCCTGGATCTGCGCGATCTCAAGTTGGGCCGAGATCTGTTTCTGAACCATCCCGAGGCGTTTCTCGACGTTCAGTTCTTCGAGAATCGCCTGCTTTTGGTCCACATCGACATTCAGGTTCGGCGCCAGAAAATCGGCCAGCTGTTCCGGATCGTTGATGTTCAGCACCATCAGGCGCGCCTGCTCCGGCGTTTCCGGCGTCAGCTCGAACAATCGCCCCGCCGAGTCGCGCAGATTTCGAAACTCCGCCTCCCATTCCTTGGTCTCCGGAGGCCGAATCGACTCCATCAAATCGACTTCCGCGCGCACAAACGGGGACGTCGCCACAATTTTGCGCAACCTGAATCGACGCAGACCTTGAGCGATCAGAAGAACGTGGTCGTCGGCCTGGCGAATCATTTTTAGAACCAGCGCCGCCGTGCCGACGTGATACAGGTCCTGGGGCGTCGGATGCTCCTTCGCTTCATCGCGCTGCGTCAAAAGACCGATCACTTTCGTGCGCGGCAACGTTTCATCGAGCAACGTGATCGACGCGGATCGCCGCACATTCAACGGCACGATCGTCCCCGGAAAAACCACGAACCCGCGCACGGGCAAGATCGACAATTCCTCCGGAATCCGCGGTAGCCGCGTTTCGTCCGTCACGTCCGCGGCAATCGTGGTCTGGCCGTTGCCGGATTTCATTTCCAGCTCAGACGACGGCAGGGAAAATTGTTCTTCGTTTGTCATTGTTTGATTGGCAGTGAGATCCAAAGCAGTCCGTTGCGTTGTTCGGCGTGCGCCTTGTCAATTTCCACTTCGACCGGTAACGCGATCTCGCGCTCGAACGGTCCATAATCGATTTCCATTGCTAGCAATCGGACCGCGAGGCCTTCGTCGTGCGTCGGCTCGGGCAATTCGCGCGCGCCACGAATCAGGACCCGCTTGGGCTCGACCGTCAGGTCGATTTGCGGACGCTCGACTCCGGCAAGATCGACACAAATCCGGATACAGCTTTCGCAGCGGTAGGCGTTGATCGCCGGCTCCCAAGTGTGGGGCGCGAACTGGAAGTGCGACCGCGCCAGCTCGTAGGTGACGTCATGCAACGCACCGTGGAGCCAGCGCAACTTGATGCTGCCAATCGGATCCATTTCAACAAAACCACTCCATCTTCTATAATAGTTACGCGGAACGCCAACTCAATGCGCGCCTCTTTCGAGGGAGCCCTAGCAAGCCTCTCAAACCGACGAAGCTAGATGTCGATCTTCAGGTGAACCGCGCTCTCCCTAGCGAGTTATCGATCCACGGCGGCTGCGCTGCTATTGTGTCATCGCGTTCGGAGAACGCGATCCACCTACGTTTTCTTGCCCGAACCCCACAAGGCGCGGCCGGGTTTGGCGTTGGTGTGTTCGCCCTCCTTGATCACTTGGACGCCGTTGACGAAAACGTGTTTCATTCCAGTCGCATATTGATGCGGTCTTTCATACGTGGCGTGGTCGGTGATTGTTTTTGGGTCGAACACAACGACGTCTGCGAACATTCCTTCTTTCAAAAATCCGCGATGATCGAGCTCGAGGTTGGTCGCCGGTAAAGCGCTCAAACGGCGGATCGCTTCCGGCAAAGAAAGGATTTTTTCGTCGCGGCAATATTTGCCCAGGACACGGGCGAAACAGCCGTAAGCGCGCGGATGCGGATTCGACTTGGTGAACGGCGGTTCCGGCATCTGTGATGCTTCATCCGAGCAGAAGGAGATCCACGGCTTCCGCAATTCCTTCTTCACGTTTTCCTCCGACATCATGAAATAAACCGTCCCGACGCGCGATTCGTCTTCGGCCACCAAATCCATCGCGGTGTCGATTGGGTCTTTGCCGCGCATTTTCGCAACTTCGGCGAGCGTCTTTCCGGTGAGCGGCTTCAATTTGTCGGACTTGAATGCGACCAAAAGGATTTTGTCCGGAGAACCGGTCGCGAGATACAGATTTTCCCATTTGTCGCTGTCAATCTTCGTCTCGGCTTTGATTTTCTCGCGCGTGGCCGGATCGCGCAGCCGTTTAAACAAGGCTGGATAGCCGCCGGCTTCCGTCCACGGGGGGAAGCAGGCGTCCAACCCAGTGGCGCCGGCGGTGTAAGTGTACATGTTTGCGCGAATGTTTAGTCCTTCCTTTTGCGCCGCTTCGATTCGTGACAGCAGTTCGTCTTCCTTGCCCCAGTTTTTCTGGCCGGCGGCTTTGATGTGATAAACTTCGGCCGGAATGCTCGCTTCGCGCGAAATGCGCAAAAGCTCGTCGAATGATTCGAACAACTGATTTCCTTCGCTCCGCATGTGCGAGATATATTTGCCCCGATATTTCGCCGCGACTTTGCACATCTCGATCAGTTCCTCGGTCTTAGCGTAGAACGCGGGCGGATAAATGAGCGACGTGCCGATGCCGAGCGCGCCCGCCTCCATTTCTTTGCGGACAATGTCGCGCATTTGGTCGAGTTGCTGCGGCGTCGGCTGTTTATCTTCCCAGCCGATCACGTATTCGCGAACGGTGGTGGCGCCGAGAAATGACGCGACGTTGCAGGAAACGCCACGCTTCTCCAGATACTGCAAGTATTCGGAGAGCGTGTTCCACGTGATGTCGAACTTGATATCGCCCTGTTCCTGAACCATCCGCTTTTTCAGTTCGTCATTGAGTGGTCCCATCGATTCGCCCTCGCCCATGATCTCGGTCGTGACGCCCTCGCGAATTTCGCTTTGCGAACGCCCGTCTTGAATCAGCGACTCAGTCGACCAGGAAAGCATGTTGATGAATCCGGGCGCAACCGCGAGACCGCTCGCATTCACAATTGTTTTCGCGCTCGCTTTCGAAAAATCGCCGAGTCCGGCGATGCGGTCGCCTTTGATCGCAAGATCGACATGTTGCTCTTCGCCACCACTGCCGTCGTAAACCGCGCCGTTTCGGATGATGACGTCAAACTCTTGCGCGCGCGCGACCAGCGTGGCAATCACCACCAAAAGGAAAATGAAGAAACGTCCGGCTTTCATTCGTTGATTCAAAAATCGCGGACGCGGGATGTCGAACTATTTCTCGGACTGCCTGAGCAGTTTTACCAATTCGTCCTTCCAAAGCGCGGCGATGGTGTGGCTGCCGTGGCCGCGGGTTTTGTCACTGAACGGAATGACGATCGCGCGGCCATGCGGGACGCGTTTGATCTCGTGTTCGAGAATCCCAAGCTCGGGAGGATTGATCAAATCGTCGGCGGAATTAATCGCGAGCAACGGCGCACGAATTCTTTCAAGGTTTGGACCAGGATCGTAATCGCGGGACGCTTCCAGCGCGTAAAGCACATCGTTGGCGTCATCCGCTTTTATGATTTGATCGACGAATTTGTCGAGCACTTGGTCAGTCTTGGCGAACGTAGGCGCTTCTTTTTGGCGAAGGACCGGATTGCTGCTCATGAACCAAAGCATTTCCGCAGCGGTGTGCAGACTCGGCGGTTGGGTTTTATATTCGCCGCCGTTCCAAGCTGGGTCGTTTCGGATAGCATCGATGATCATTCGGCGCCAGGCACGGTTGCGTCCCGAAATTTGCGTGGGCAGACTCGCCAGTGGCATGAGCGCATCCATGAAATCGGGATGGATTTCGCCCCAGAGCCAGGTCTGCATCCCGCCCATGGAAGTGCCCATGACCAACCGCGCGTGATTCACACCGAGCCCATCGGTCAGCAATCGATACTGTGCTTCTATCATGTCGAGGTAGCCGTAGCGCGGAAATTTCGCGTGGAGTCCGTCGCTTGGTTTGCTCGATTTCCCGTGACCGATTCCGTCGGGCAGCACGATAAAAAATTTCGTGACATCGAGTGGTTGACCTTTGCCGAAAAGTTCGTCGGCAAATTCCGGCCGAATAAATTGGGCGCCGCTGCCGGTCGTACCGTGCATGATCAAAACCGCGTTCGTAACTTTCGCCTGCGCGTCTTTGTCTATCTTACCTAGCGTTCGGTAGTGAATTTTCAGCTCGGGTGAACTTTCGCCGGAACTGAATTTGAAATCGCGAATGACGTAGTCGACTTCGGTCGGCGCGGGATAGTCAGCCATAGCCAAAACGCCAGGCCCAGTGATTGACCAGAAAAATGCGAAGAGTCGGATTATTGAATTCATCTCAATGGTGTTGCCGCTCGGCGCGAATCTGGTTGAGTAGTTCGTCCTGCGCTTTTTCCAACTGATGAAGAAAGTCTACTGTCGATTGAAGCGCGTCCGGGTATCTCTCGAAACGCTTCCGTAGTTTCTTCGTGGCGGGATCATAAAAGAAGGAGATATCCTGGTCGAGGTTCGGAACGATCAACTCATCGCTTAATTTCTGAAAATGCCCGATCCGGGCCAGGCCTCCTCGGATAACCGATTCCAGTTGGCGGAGAGCGGAGAGAGTTTTCACATCGAGTAACTCGACTCCGCCGGACTGAAGAAGCGTCGCGAAATCCGTTGCGCTGTAATCGCTGGAAAAGGCAAAAGGACGCAGCGGCGGCATTTCGCCGGCCTGGAGCGCACGATTGAATTCGGCGACTTCGCGCCCTTCTTTCGCGCCTTCGGTTTTCGCGCTCGCAATTGCAGTTTCCAATCGTTGCTCGAGCAAGGCCAGGATCTGGTCGTGCCGTTTGGCTTCCTGCTGGTGTTGCTGGTAATTATTCAGCCAGAAGGCGGCATAGACGCCAACAAAGACGAGAATTAATTCGGCCAACCAGCGACCGAGCCGTGATAAACCGGACTGCTTTTCGGTTGTCTCGCTCATTGGTAAATGGGAACAATCAATCAATGGAACAATCGTGGTCAGTCAAAAATTTGACCGCGTTCGTGGAAAACTCGGTGCGGAACGCGCGTGAAGGCAGCGCGCCATTCTTCCATTTGCAGTTCGACGGCGTTTTCCCGCCGGATTTTTATGCCGAGATGTTACGCACAATGCCGAAGGAGAACGATTACCGGCCGATGTCGGGCAAAAGTAAAATAGGGAGCAGCCGGCCGGACGGCAAGCCGACCCGAACGAAAATCGATTTGTTCCCGGAATACATCCGGCATTTACCGGCCGAAAAATTTGGCGTTTGGGAGAAGGTTGGTCGTGTGTTGCGTTCCGATGAACTGAAAACGGTGGTTATGGAGAAGCTGGCGCCGGGTTTACGGAAACGATTCGGCGAAAATTTCGCGAGTGTCGCAATGTATCCGGTGCCGATTCTGACGCGCGACATTCCCGGGTATCGCGTGTTCAAACACACCGACAGTCTCTGGAAGGGAATTACGGTCCAACTCTATCTGCCGCCGGACAATTCGCACACGAACATCGGCACAATTTTCCATGAGCGAATGCCCGATGGGACGAAGCCGAGGCGAACCCAGATCCCGTTTGCGCCCAACAGCGGTTACGCGTTCGCGGTAGCTAACGACACCTGGCACTCAGCCGACCCGGTCGGGCCGGACATAAAAACGCGCGACAGCATTCTGCTGACGTATTTTGTCGACCGCGGAATCTGGCGAACTTTGCGTAACCGCGCGCGGCGCACCGGCAATTTTTTGCTGAACGAACTGCGGAACTTAAAGCGCAGCTGAATTTGCAAGTCACGGTAGCGCTGCCCTTGCCGACCGATGTGATCCGCCAAGCGCGACCAGTTCTCTCGGTCAGAACTCTCTCGGGTGCGGCGACGACGGAATTGTCAGTTGCGCGTTGAACTCTTGTTTTCCGTCGGAGAACTCGATCGAGCCATCACCGATTTTGACGACGCGCAGGATAAGCGCAACCGAGGAATTAGACGCTTGCAGTTTGACGTTGTCGCCTTCGGTCACAGCTTTGCCGTTGATAACCGCCAGCCGCGGATGACCCAGCGCAATCGCCGTGACCCGGACCATGTCGGGGCTAAGCTGGATTACGATTGGCGGCGGAGGCTCATTAGAGCCCGCGGCGCCGACGCTGTTCGTGCGCGCTTTGACGAGGGTGGGAAAACTCAATCGGTCGCCCGCTTTAAGAGCATGCCACCCAAAAATGAATGCGGTCGCTAAGACCAGCGCCGCTCCGCCTGCCATGCCGATATATTTCCAACGGCTACCGCCTTGAGTCGGAGGTTGCCCGGATGACGCAGTTTCCTCCGCATCCATCGAGTAAATCAGCCTTGCCGGAGTCTCGCGCGGAACCAGTTGCACACTATGAGTAACAGCATCGGACGGGCCATGACGTCTCGATGGACCGTTTTCGGAGGGCTTAGGCGGCTTGTCGACCGCGGCGCCGCCGCATAGACTGCTCCTTTGTGAGAGGCTTTCGCACCGCTGTCATCGTCGCGATTTCAATCGCGATTTTTGAGTCAACCGGAATTGCGCAATCGCCTGCACCAAGGCCGCCAATTGCCGACACCAGGGCCCTGGATTTCCGGCAATTTGGTCTGCTCGCGATCCAGGACGGCGGACGTCGCAAACCGATCGACACCTTTGCCCGCGAAACACTGATTCGGGTCACCGGAAGATCGACATACGCCGACAAGACCGGCCGAAGATGGCAGGCAAACGATTTCATCTTGTCGGCGATGCTGGAGACGCACGATTGGCAAACCGAGCCGATGGTGCTTGTTTCGTTAGGCCAATTGAAGGGGCGACTTGGTCTTGATAAGGCGCAACGCCATTTCTCTTTTGATCAACTGGTGGCTTCCGCGGAATTGCAGCGGCTCACTAATGAAGCGCACGCGCTCAAGCGAGTAGAGAAACCGCTGGATCGCCTGCAACAGGAAGCGCTTGCGGTCAGCGATCGGCTGGCGCTTTTCGCGAACGTGATGAACGGGAGCGCGCTCTTGATCGTTCCGGCGCCCAAAAGCGAAACCGACGCCTGGGTGGTGCCTCCAGAATTTCCTCGTTATTACAATGAGACGCAATTCGCCCCGATCCAAATTCAGCTCCAAACCATGGCCACCGGTTATGTCCAAGGCGACGGATTCAATTTCAGCCGCGCCGCCAGCCAGCTGCGGGAAAATTTGCACGCGCTCAGTCCGTCAATTTATCCGCAAGACCGACAACTCCGACGCGAATATTTCTACAACCACTTCGACGCGTTCTATCGCGCGATCTGGTTTTACGGACTCGGATTTCTCGCGTTGCTCATCGCACATTTACGCGGCACCGCCGGACTCCTCCGCACCATTGGCGTTGCAATTGCAACTCTGGCGCTCGCTCTGCACGCCGGTGGCATCGTAATACGTTGCCTTATCGCCGAGCGGCCACCAGTCACGAATATGTACGAATCGATTATCTGGGTCTCCTTCGCAGCCTCGTTTTTCGGAATGATTTTCTTCGCGCGTTATCGGACGCCGGTCTATCTGCTGGCCGCGACGCCGGTCACGCTCGTTGCTTTGCTGCTCGTTCACCAAATGCCAATCGCGATGCCGGCAAGCATCGATCCGCTTGTGCCAGTGTTGCGGGACAATTTCTGGCTCACGGTTCACGTTTTGACCATCACGCTCAGCTACGCCGCGTTCGCCCTGGCGATGGGCTTCGGCCACATCCTACTCTGGCGCTACGCCCGCAATCCCGAAGTTGCGCGAGCCGACGCGCCGATGCACTTCTGGCTTTACCGCGTGTTGCAACTCGGTGTCTTGTTGCTCGCGGCTGGAACAATTCTCGGCGGCGTGTGGGCGAATTATTCCTGGGGCCGTTTCTGGGGTTGGGACCCAAAGGAGACCTGGGCGCTGATCGCACTGCTTTGTTACCTCGCCACTTTGCACGGACGCTTGGCGGGCTGGTGGACCGAGTTCGGTTTGGTTGTCGCGAGCGTGATTTGTTTTCTCGCCGTCTTGATGGCCTGGTACGGCGTCAACTTCGTTCTTGGCAAAGGCTTGCATTCCTACGGATTCGGCATCGGCGGCGAGACTTATGTTGCGACATTTGTGGTCCTCGACCTTCTTTTCGTCGCGTTTGCGATTTGGCGCTACCGATCCACAAGCCGCGCGGCGATCGAAAGACCCGCCGGGACCGTTGCGGCTTGAATTATTTTCGAGGCAAGCGCGCGTCGCAGATCTCGCAGATCACGTGGAGGATGAATTTGTGCGCTTCCTGAATGCGCGCAGTCGAGTCCGATTTCACTATGAGCTCGACATCGGTCGTGCCCTTGCTCGATCCGCCATCGCGCCCGAGTAGCGCGATCGTTTTTAACTGGCGACTTCGCGCCTCTTCGATGGCGCGCCGAATATTCTTGGATTTGCCGCTGGTGCTAATCCCGACGAGGACGTCGCCGGCACTCCCGAACGCGTGAATTTGCCGCGCAAAAATCTCTTCGAAACCATAATCGTTTCCAGTGGCGGTGATTAAACTTCCGCCCTGGGACAAATTCATTGCCGGATACGGCCGGCGGTCTTCAATAAACCGGCATGCGAGCTCGGTACAAAAATCAGCCGCGTCCGCCGCGCTCCCGCCATTCCCACACGCCAAGACTTTTTTGCCATTCGTTAGGCAATCCACAATCAAATCGGCCGCTTCGGCGATTTGCGAGTCAAGATCGACAATCGACTGGAGCGTTTTCCCTGCCGCAGCGACCGCGCTTTGCAAAATTTCAGAGGTATTGCGCATTATTTAACGTTTCACCTGCGCTCTCGTAGCGCGAAACTCTAGCGGGACAGTCACCCAGACCAGTCGATGAGCTCGGAAGCGCCAGTTTCGCAGCGTTTCCACAGCGGCCTCATCCAAAATTTTATAGCTTGTGCTCTGGACGACGCGCACGTCGTAGGGAATTCCGTTGTCCAGATCTAACTTGAAAACACCACGAGCGACTAAGTGCTCCGGGAGAGAGTTCGATCGAATCACTGGATTTGGAGCGTAAACAACAGCGTTGCGAACCGGACCGGAAATTGTAGTGAACACCATCTGGGTACCATCCGCTCGCGAAGAATTATTCTGCGCTTGTAAGAGGGAGACTGTTGTGGCCAAGAAGAGGATTTGGAGAATTAATCTCTGCACAAAGGATCAACCTTTCGAAAAAATGGTGCGCGATAGAGGGTTCGAACCTCTGACCCCTACCGTGTCAAGGTAGTGCTCTACCACTGAGCTAACCGCGCGTTGAAGCAGAAGTGATAAGAGATCGTTGATCAGTGATCAGTCAAGCGCAGCGCGAATCACGCAGCCAATTTGACCGCTTCTTTGTGGCCGAGAATGCGGACCGTTTCTTTCAATTGCTCGACTTTGAGCGGCTTTTTCAAAACAGTAATCGGACCCTTCGCCAAAATCCGGTCGAGCATCGCGCTGTCAGGATAGCCAGTGATAACAATGACCGGGCAGTCAGGCTGATCTTCCTTAATCACGTCGTAAACGTCGTCCGCCGGACCATCGGGCAATTTCAAATCCAAGAACACAAGATCAAATTTCTGTTTTTCGAGTGCGGCCAGCGCTTCCTTAACCGTGCCGACGACGACACGACTAAAACCAATCTTGCGAAGGAATAGCTTGAAAAGGTTTTGCAGACTCTCGTCATCATCAACCACGAGGACGGTGGGCTGGCCGGACTTGTCTTCCTTGAGAATGTCTTTATCGAGCGAGGATTTTTTGATTCGCCAGCGGCCACCGATTTGGATGGCCGGCAATTGCCCGCGCTGGACGAGATAGTAAACGGTGGGCAACGGGATGCGGAGATATTTAGCCGTTTCCTTAACCGTTAGGAGGTTATGCATGTGAGAAAATCACCAATTGGTGGGAAAATGGGCAAGACATTTCACCTGGCCAAGCATTATAAATTCTAGAATCGGTGTCAATTCTTTCTTTTGCCCACGTCGAACCCGCCTAACGACCGGTCCTCCGGCAAGGCAAGGTCACTCGCGACTGGACAATGGCGTGCCAGAGGGTGACTATTCGATTTTCGATGAGCGCCCTTTTCTTTAAGCGATTCCTCAAACGGCCGTTACAGATCGCCTCCATTGTTCCGAGTTCCAAGGCGCTCGTCGAACGCGTTGCGGACAAAATCGATTTCGACCGCGCACGCGTAATCGCCGAGTACGGGCCCGGTGAGGGCGCGCATTCGCGTGAGATCGCGCGCCGGATGCGACCCGATTGTCAATTACTCCTTTTCGAACTCGACGCCGCTTTCTCGCGAGACCTGCAGCGCCAATTTAGCGACGATCCGCGCGTCCATGTCATCAATGAAAACGCGACGCGTCTGCCGCTGGAGTTGCGCCGCCGCGGGATCGGTTGGTGCGATTACATTGTCTCGGGCATTCCATTCAGCATTCTACAGATCGACAAGAAGCGCGCCTTGCTCCAACAGACGCACGACGCGCTCGCGGCGGGTGGTCGTTTCATCATTTATCAGGTCACTAACGAACTAAAACAGCACGCCAAGATTTTTGACCACGCAGAGTCCGAATATTTCCTGCAAAACATCCCCCCGATGTTCATCACTGTTTTTGAGAAAGCGAATGGCCGGAACGGCGAAGTGCATTTGTCGTTGCAGGAAAGTCGGACTTCCGCAAACAACGCATGACCGGCGGCCGGACGCGGATGGAAAAGGATTCGATGGGAGAAATGTCGCTCCCGGAATCCGCGCTTTACGGCGCCTCCACTCAGCGCGCGGTCCTGAACTTTCCAGTCAGCGGTTATCGTTTCTCGCGCCCCTTCATTCGGGCGCTCGGTTTAATCAAGTGGGCCGCAGCCCAGTCCAATCACGATCTCGGTCTACTCGACGCCGAGCGCGCGGCATTGATCGTGCAGGCCGCCGAGGAAGTAATCGAAGGAAAATTGGACGAACATTTCCCTCTCGACATTTTTCAAACCGGTTCCGGCACGAGCACGAACACCAACGCGAATGAAGTGATCGCGAACCGTTGTGCGCAACTTGCCGGCAAAAGGATCGGTTCACGCGAGCTCGTTCATCCAAACGATCACGTCAATATGGGCCAGTCGAGCAATGACGTGATTCCGTCCGCGATCCACATAAGCGCGGCAGAACAATTAAAAAATTGTCTGGTGCCCGCACTCGAAAAACTCCGCGGCGCCTTGGACGCCAAGAGAAAAGAATTTTGGGAGATCATCAAGATCGGGCGAACCCATTTAATGGATGCGACGCCCGTCCGGCTTGGCCAGGAATTTTCCGGCTATGCCCAACAAGTTGCTTATGGAAAAGCGCGCGCGGAAAAAGCGATTGAAGTTCTGCGTGAAGTCGCCCTCGGTGGCACCGCGGTCGGAACCGGATTGAACCGGCATGTCGATCTTCCAGGCAAAATGCTGCGGCACATCAAGCAACGGACTGGGATTGGGTTTTACGAAGCGAAAAATCATTTCGAAGCCCAAGGCGGTAAAGACGCCGTGGTGGAAGCGAGTGGTCAGCTCAAAACCATCGCGACGAGCTTGTTCAAAATCGCGAACGACATTCGCTTGCTTGGCAGTGGTCCGCGCTGCGGGATCGGCGAGATTCAATTGCCAGCGACCCAGCCCGGCAGCTCGATCATGCCGGGCAAAGTGAACCCGGTGATGTGCGAATCGATGATGATGGTGTGCGCACAAGTTTTCGGGAACGACGCGGCCATTACTTGGGCCGGCGCCAACGGAAATTTCGAACTGAACGTGATGATGCCCGTGATGGCGCACGATCTTCTCGAATCAATCCGGCTTCTTGCGAACGTCGTCGACGTCTTCTGCGAAAAATGCGTCATCGGAATTACGGCGAATAAGGCACGGTGCGAAGAATTGGTGGAGCTTTCAATGGCGATGGTGACGGCGCTCGCGCCCAAAATCGGCTACGACCGCGCAGCTGAGATTGCAAAAGAAAGCGTCCGCACCGGCAAGACCGTTCGCGAACTTTGCCAGGAGAAAAAAATTTTGACGGAAAAAGAACTCGCGCGCGCACTCAATCCGGTTTCGATGACCGAGCCGGGCGGCACCGGCGCGGGTGCTGGCTGAGGATGTCGATCCGCAGACTGCTCGGCGCACTGTTTTGGGCCGGCCTGGGGAGTTCGCTGTTCGCCGCCGATTCGCGGCCAGACGTTTCCCAGATCATTACCAAAACCGAAGCGGCGGCGATTTTGAACGAGCCAGTCAAGGACCCCACTCCGCGGAATGGCGAGGGCCAGGATGGTTATTACTCGAAGTGCAATTATTACACTGTGAATCGCGGTAAATCGCTGATCATTCGTCTCCAGGTGCCGGGACCAAACGCGATCGGGCCGCAAAGAGAACTGCAACTTCTGATCGCCGCCAACGGCGGAATGGAAACGGTGCCCGGAATCGGGGACGCGGCCCAAATGTTCACCGGCGGTCGCGAGAGCGGTTTCGCTTCCCAGGTTCTAATGCTTTACGTCGTGAAAGGGAACGCTTTTCTCACAATCGGCCTCGGCGGTTTCGTGGACGACGCCGTGGCCTTGGAAAAGGCGAAAACCGTCGCGCAAAAATTGCTCGAGCGCCTTTGACCGAGACTAAGGGCAGGCTTAGATCGACATAATGGTGGCGAAACTTGACGGGCCGCAATTTTCCGGCGGCGCCAATATCGCAATCAAATGTCCAGCCCACACTTACGAGCAAACGGTCGCGTTTTATCGCGACACACTTGCGCTGCCGCTGATCGAAGAAGAACCGGATGGCTGCATTTTTCAATTTGGTCCAAACCGGCTTTGGATCGACAAAGTGCCGAACCTGAGTCATCCCGATATTTGGCTCGAGATCGAAACCAACGACACCGAAGGGGCCGCGTCTTTTCTAAAAGTGCACGGCATCGCCCGCCGCGACGAAGTGGAAAATCTACGCGAAGATTTCAATGGCTTTTTCATTTCCGATCCGAGCGGCGTGATCCACCTCGTCGTTGGGCCGGAAGAAGTGTAATTGCTCTAATTCTGCGACCAACGGCCGGTGTGCTCCTCAGAAAAATCAGACGTGCCGACCCATGATACTAAGGTCGCGTTCAACGTCGTCGAGACGTGCAACCCGCGGTAGCAATCCCCATTCTTCGAAGCCAAGGTGCTCGAATAATCGCAGGCTCGGTTCGTTGTGCGCAAAAATGAGACCAACCAACGCGTTGATCTCGAGCGAAGGCGCGCGCGAGATAGCCTCTGCCAGTAAAGTTCTCGCGACACCACGACGCCGGAATTTTTCACCGACGTAAACGCTGACTTCGGCAGTGCCGCGATAGGCGCAGCGAGGCAAGAACCGTTTCAGCGTTAGCCAACCGGCGATTTGGCGATCAATTTCCAAAACCCAAAACGGATGTCGATCCGGCGAATGCTCTTTTAACCAATCGCGTCGTTGCTCGGCCGTGACCGGTTCCAATTGAGCCGTGGCAATCCGCGTCGCGATCGCTGAATTATAAATCTCAATGATCGCCGCCAGATCGGATTCGACCGCATCGCGAATGTTCATTGCTACTCTGGCAGCGGCCTCTGACCGTCAATCTTCAACGGGCATTGCGCTCAGGCGGCGGGAAAAATGCGTTCTCGAAAGTTGGCTGAAAAGCGCCGACTTCGGTTTCGCCGATTCGAAATCGCGGGCTAACCTCCGATTGGGTGGCGCAAAAAAGCTCGATGTCGATCTTGCCGGCATTGCGCAGCGAATTGCGCACGGTTTCGAGCGCGAGCGCGGGCGTATTGCAATCGCGGCTAAGATGACCAAGCACGACCCGGTCGATTTTTCCCGCAAGCAATTCTTCGATGACGCTCGCGGCTGCATTATTAGAAAGGTGTCCGTGGCGCGATTGGATCCGCTGTTTCACCGGCCAGGGGCGATGGGTATCGTTCTGCAAAAGTTTTTCATCGTGATTCGTCTCAATGACGAGCGTGTGCACGTGGCGGAGCCGCTCGATGATCATTTTGGTCGCATAACCGAGATCCGTGATGAAGCCAAGGCCGCTCGATCCGGCATAAAACGCGAAGCCGACCGGATCGACCGCATCGTGCGGGACGGGAAAAGTTTGGACGGTGATGTCGCAGATTTTGAACTCGGCTCCGGTGCGAAAAATTCGCCAGTTCCGATATCGATCTAATCCGGCATGGGAAGGATCGCAGCGAACCGCTTCGGCGGTTTGTGCGTTCGCATAAATGGGCAGGTCTAATTTGCGGCAGAGCACTTCCAGTCCGCAAACATGATCGCCGTGTTCGTGCGTCAGAAGGACGCCATCGAGTTGATCGGGCATCACGCCGCATTGTTCGAGGCGAAGTGCGATCTGTCGCGCGGTCAACCCGCCATCGACCAGAATTTTGCAATGGTCGGTGGCAACAAGCGCGCTGTTCCCGGCGCTACCGCTTCCGAGCATGGACAAACTGAACACGAGTCGTATTTAGCGACCGCGTGTCAATTTTCGCAAATTAATTTCAGCTGGCGCGAAGAATTTTCGCCGCCCGGCAACGCAAGAATATATTTCTTCTTTGCCGCGTAATCGAGCGAGCGGAATTGCCGAATTTCTTCAACGCGGCGGGCAGCATTCAACGTATCGAGGTAGCAGGTATAACTCGACGCAAGCTCAATGGTCTCCAGATAGCGCGTGCGCAGATTTCGATCCTGGAAAGCGTCCGGACATTGACGAGCGAAGAGATGAAAACGCAGCCAGCGGCGATCGGTGCGCGAGACGCGTTGCGTTTTTCGAAAAAAGGCGACGAACAGGAGGAGGACGAGATAGGTGTCGACGTGCGCCTGGAGCTCGAGGTTGCGAGCAAAATGTTCGGACGCGATCTCGCGCGCGCCGTTCTTGAACTGGATGGCGGCGTGGAGCGCATGATTGATTTCCTCCACGAAGGTGATGAGCGAGCGAATGTTGTGATCGCTCAGGCCGGCACGCGGATCATGGCGCTCGAGTTGTTCGATCAGCCAGCGGGAGTAATAGATTCCGACGTAAAGGCGATCGTTCGCGGTGCGCAAAAAAGTCCGCGCGAGCTCGCTCAGTTCGCGCGCGGATCTACCCGCCAAGATCGACAATTGCGCACATCGGAGGTTATCGATCAGACAATCTTCTAGGTTGATTCCGACCCGGGCGTAGGTGCGCTCGAAAAGTCTTTGAATCTGGCTGAAGAGCGTCTCATTCACAGAACCAGCGCCGGCCGTGCGTCTTCATCCAGATACAGCAAGCGATCGGATAGATCGTTGAGAGCAAGGCGCACGTCGTGAAACCGATCGGCAAGCACCAAGAAGATGTCATTCAGCTCGCAGCGCCGCGCGGTTTCATGCGAAGCGACCAGCTGATAATTGGTGCGCCCAACTTGTTCGTAGAACTCAATGTCGGGCGCGCCGCGCAAGCTTCGCCGCTGCGTGTTCTCGTAAAAAATGCCGCTGATAAAGAGCGAATAATTTCCGACGTGAGCGCGAAGCAGAAACGTTTGCTGGGGCGTGGCGCGAGTGAGAGCAATCAGGATGTCGGAAATGTATTCGTGGGCGCGATTGTCGATCTTGGCCGGACTCTGGAGTTGGTTCGCGCGCGAAAAAGTTTCCAAGAGCGAAGCAACGTAATCGCAAAGTTTGCGGTCGCCGATTCCAGCCTGTTGCAGAACGTGCCGGGCGAGAACATAGAAATAAAATTGTGAGGAGATGTGGAGATGCCCGGCGTTGGAGAGAATTGTCTCGACCAAACGGGGATGATCGAGAATGGAGTCACGCGTTTCCGCGTCGCTCAAAAGATCGGTCAACGAAACGTTGTCGCCACGCGAACGTGAGAGAGTGCGGACAATGAAATCAAAATCGGCGACGGTGAAACGTGCCCGACAATTCGCCCTAATCATCGCACCCCTTCCCGAGCATTGCCAATGCCGTAGCCAACGTTGTTCGAGACCAGATGTATTTACTCGCGACGGTGTCGTCAAGAATTATGGCGGAAGGGGTGGGATTCGAACCCACGGTGGGTTGCCCCACGCTCGATTTCGAGTCGAGTGCCTTAAACCGGACTCAGCCACCCTTCCGTGATTGAAAACTTCGAACGGTCCGAGCCGGACTGGCGTTCAAAGTCCAACAT
>DATFXN010000047.1:0-18932 GCA_035315805.1 Chthoniobacterales bacterium | reverse complement strand
GCATCCCCGCAACATTCAAGCGGCGCGAATGGAAATTAAGGCAGCCAAAGATCGAGGCGAGAATTTCCAGACCAAAGCGCGTCAGGTCCGGATGTTGGAGGGTCAAGAGATTGTCGATCTTCGCCGTTGGTGGCTCGACCGGATGTTGAACGGGCCAGCACCGCTTCTGGAAAAAATGACGCTTTTCTGGCACGGCCATTTCGCGACCAGCATCCAAAAGGTGCGTGACGCCTATTGGATGTGGCTCCAAAACGATACACTCCGGCGCAATGCCTTCGGAAATTTCGGCACACTCGTAAAAAAAATTTCGCGCGATCCCGCGATGATGATCTACCTGGACCTGCAACAGAGCCGTCGCGAGCACCCGAACGAGAATTGGGCGCGCGAGTTGATGGAATTGTTCACGGTCGGGATCGGCAATTACACCGAGCAGGACATTCGCGAATCGGCCCGTGCATTCACCGGTTATCGGATCGACATGACAACGCAGCAATTTCGATTTGCACCATTTCAGCAGGATCACGGAACAAAGACATTCATGGGCCAGAGCGGAAATTTGAATGGCGACGACATCATCGACATTCTCCTCAGGCAACCGGCCTGTGCGCAATTCATCGGCCGCAAACTCTGGCGCTTTTTTGTCGAAGACGAACCGAGCAAAGATATAGTGGCTACGATTGCTGAACGCATTCGCGTCCACAACTTCGAGATGCGGCCGGTCTTGCGCGAAATTTTCAGCGCTGCGGAGTTTTATTCGGATCGCGTCACGTCCAGCCAAATCAAAAGCCCGATCCAATACATCGTTCAAACTTCGAAGCTACTGGACGCGCCGCTGCCGGCGCCGATCGTGGCCCAGAACGCGATGCGGCAGATGGGCCAGATTATTTTTGCGCCGCCAAATGTAAAGGGCTGGGACGGCGGCAAGGAATGGATCAGCACTTCAACCCTATTATTTCGTTACAACTTCGCGAATTATCTAATCAACGGCGACGTAATCCTGCCGCCGAACGCTGCGAAACGCCGACAAGGCGATGACGTTGGCTTTGGCCACACCGCCCATCTGGCCGAGCAAGTTCGCCGCGAACCAATCGACGTTGGTGAATTCGTCCCGCCCGAGATCCGCGGAAAGCCGCCAGAAGTTGTCGATCTTCTCGTGAAAAGGTTTTTCCACGCACGCCCGGCCGAGAAAGAAATCGAAACGTTTGTAAAATTTCTTGAATCGCGCGCATCGGACACAGGCGACACAACTCTGCGCGAACTCGTCCACCTGATGATGAGCACGCCACAATTTCAACTGGTCTGAAGAATGAAAACGAACGCGACATTGCAAACACGTCGGAAATTTCTGCGCACCTCCATGCTCGGCGCGGCCGCGACCTGGACGCTGCCGGTTTTTCTCGAGAAAACCTTTTTCGCGCTCGATGCGCTGGCGGCCGATACGGCGACGCAAACCGTCACCGGAAAAGATGGAACAATTCTCGTGGTTTTGCAGTTGGCCGGCGGGAACGACGGACTTAATACCGTTGTTCCCTATGCTGACGATGCTTATCATGTCGCACGTCCGAGACTACGCTTGTCCGCCGATCAAGTCCTCAAAATCGACAGTCGCATCGCCCTCAATCCAAAGCTCGCCGGACTTAAATCGCTCTATGACGAAGGCCATTTGGCGATCGTGCAAGGGGTCGGCTATCCAAACCCAAATCGTTCGCACTTTCGTTCGACCGAAATCTGGCAAACCGCATCCGACGCCGATCGGATGGTGAGCGACGGTTGGCTCGGCCGTTACTTCGACAATTGTTGCCGTGGCGCCGATCCAACCGTCGGCGTCGCGATCGGCGAAGAAACGCCACAAGCCTTTGCTGCGAAAAATCCCACCGGCGTCACATTTTCGCGTCTCGAACAATTTCGTTTTCAACCGTCGGAGCGCGGCAGCGGCCAGATGAGCGCCGAAGAGATCTTTTTCCGGCAATTGAACGAAACCGCGGCAAGCGATGAAACACGAACCCTCGTCTCGAATGTCGGCGGATCGATCGGCGCGATTTCGGGCAAAGCAAAGAATGATTTGAGCACGCTCGATTTTCTACAACGGACCGCGCTCGATGCGCAGTTGAGCTCGGACAAAATTCTCGCAATCGCGCGCAAATATAAACCTACCGTCCCGTATCCACAGGGACAGCTCGCCGCGAGCTTGAATATCATCTCGCGAATGATCGCCGGCGGTTTGCCGACGCGTGTTTATTACGCGAGTCAGGGGGGCTTCGATACACACGCGGGGCAGATCAACAGCCACGAACGGTTGATGGGCGAATTCAACGACGCGGTCGCCGCGTTGGTCGCCGATCTGAAACAACAAGGAAATTTTGAGCGCGTGTTACTAATGACATTCAGCGAGTTCGGACGGCGGGTTCAGGAAAATGCCAACGGCGGGACCGATCACGGCACAGCCGCACCGATGTTCGTAATTGGCGGCGCTGTGAAAGCCGGACTCTTCGGAAAATACCCAAGCCTCACTGACCTCGATCATGGGGATCTGAAATTCAACACCGACTTTCGCGGCGTTTACGCAACGGTGCTCGACCGTTGGTTGAAAGCGCCGAGCCAGGTTGTGCTAGGAAGGAAATTTCCCACGCTCGGAATTGTTTAGAGCAATTCCTTTAAAAGCCGGAGCCAGTTTCTGCGCAGGATTTTTTCAATATCGGCATCACCAAAGCCGCGCTCGATCAATTTCCGCGTCAGATTTCGGGCGTGCGAATGATTCGTCAGATCAGGAATGAAATGCGGCGTCGTTAAATTTTCCGCCAGCCACTTCTTTTTCTCCTCCGGCCACTGCCGATAAATGAATTCAAAGAAATCGAACCCGATTCCGACATAATCGATTCCGATCAAACCTGCGACATGCTCGATGTGGTCAACGTATCGATCAAGCGTGCTCTCCTTTTGATTTGAACTCACCAGAACGGAATTGATTCCGATTACGCCGCGGCGTTCGCCGATCATCTTGATCTGTTCGTCGCTGATGTTGCGCTCGACGTCGTAGAATTTTCGCGCGTTCGTGTGCGAAACGATCAGCGGCTTCGTGGTAAGATCGACAATTTCCTTGAAGCCAGCCGGGTTGATGTGGGCAAGATCGACAATCACGCCCAGGTTCTCGCATTCCCGGACAAGATCGCGACCAAATGACGTCAATCCTTCAGGCGACGAGCCGCTCGCAGCGAAAATGCCGCCGTGCCCGGCCGCGTTCGTGCGTGCGTGAGTCAACCCAACCTCACGAACGCCCAGTTCGTAAAATGCGCACAACAAATCCAGATCGCCGCCGAGCGGCTCCACTCCTTCCATCGTGATGAGAAACCCGATCGTTCTTGAATCGAGCGCCTGCAAAATTTCCTCGCGCGTGCGACAGACGACGCACCGCTTTGATCGCTCAGCTTCCGCGTAAAGCCGCGAAATTTGATCGATAGCTACCTGCAAACCGCGCTCGGGCAGATACCGATCCTCGATATAAAGCGCGGCACCGATGATTCCCATGCCTCCAGCTTCGAACTCCGGCAAAAATTCTGTCGCGAGAACATTTGGAGCGTCGCGTTTTTCATAAAGGTCCATCGGTAAATCGAAGTGCATGTCGATCACGCCGCCGGCCTGCAGCTCCCCAATCCGATCTTCGACTGATTCCTGCGATTTGGTCACGGAGCCGGAGGCGGAGCGGCGATCGACACGGTTCGCGCCGCGTGTTTTGGTTTAGGGAGAAAGATGGCGAACAAAACTGCGACCCAAGTTGCCCCAAGCGGAAGCCAGGCTGGAAGCCAGATTGAGAGACGCGAGATGACTGCGAGCGCGACCAAACAATACGCCGCCGAGAATGCAACCGCCCCGATGATCAGATCGATCCGTGAAAACCTTCTCAGCACGCCGCTCATCAGCGCTGCGAGAAGAACCATCGCGCAATCGAAAACCCAAGTGACGCGCCGGACAAAAGAGTTTGTTTGAATCGCAGCGATTGCAGCCGCGAAAAGGTCCGGCGCCTTTGATTCGACGCGCGCGAGCACGAGCTGCGCGCGAATGTCTTCGAGCCGAATGGAACTTGCCGCCCCGCTTTCGTGCTGTTGAGCCGCGAGCAAAAGCTCGTTGAGAGTAATGTGACGCGCCCGCTCCACTATGTGCGGGTTCACTAGAAGCGTACCGTCCGATTGAATCGGTATCTTCGTCCCGTTCGGGAGCGAGATCGCGGATCCGATGTCGATCTTTACTTCGCCAGGCGTCAGACGCATCCAAAGGAGCGCTGCCTGAAGCGCAAACGACGGAATCACTTCGCCGCGATACTGGAATAACATTGGAATGCGCAGTTGATCGGCACTTTGCTCCGGCAAATTAATGAACCCGGGCGTCGAAAGAAGCCGGAGATCTTCACCGGGTTGGTGCTCGATTCCGGAAAATGCCGGAAGATCTCCACGACGACCGTTCACGTTCGCGAATTCGGAAATATCAATAACCGGCGCATCTGGATCCGGCGCGGCAGTCAATTCCGCGCCGAGCACCAGCTTTGGAACGCGCATCGCCTGGTCGACAAAAATTTGCTCCTGATCTTTCGCGCCATCGCCCCATTGCAAAATGGGTTCAATCGCGACCACCGTCGGCTTAAATTCGAGCGCGCCTTGCAGGAGCAATGCCGTCTCCAGTGGCGACGGCGGGTTCTCGCGCCCAATGTCGATGATCGTTATCGGCAGCGGTTTCGCCTCCGGTTGCGAATACCGAACGAGCCAACGGAAAAAAATCTCTTCCGAGCGTTGAAAGCGCGGTTCACGCAGAAACAAAAAGCCGAGCAGCAACACAACAACGATGACCCAGATCGACGGCCGTTCCATCGAACAAAAGTGAAGAGTGATGAGTGACGAGTGACAAGCGCAAAGCTTGAGCCCATGTGGAAGCGCGTTGCAGCAACTACGACCGTAACACCGTCAGCGGCGGCCTCGCCTTCTTTCAGCCTCGCGATCGGCTTCCAGGCGAGATCTACATCTTGAAGCGCTCGCCGAGATAGAGCTGGCGGCTGATCGGATCGTTGATGAGAAATTCGCTCGTGCCTTCGCTTTCGACGCGGCCTTCGTAAATTAAATACGCGCGATCGACGATCGACAATGTTTCGCGCACGTTGTGATCGGTGATTAAAATCGCAAGACCAAGCTTGCGGAGATTCACAATGATTTGCTGGACATCGTAAACCGCAATTGGATCAACACCGCTGAATGGCTCGTCGAGCATGAGCAATCTCGGTTTCGTCACGAGCGAGCGCGCGATGGTCAGTCGCCGTTTCTCGCCGCCGCTTAAGGTCAGCGCTTGATTTTTCGCGATTCGCTCAATCCCGAATTGGTGGAGCAACTGTTCGCAGCGATTTTTCCGCTCCACTTTGCTCAGCGGCAGTGTTTCCAGAATGGCCATGATATTTTGCTCCACTGTCATCTTGCGAAAAATGGATTCCTCCTGCGGCAAATAACCCATTCCTAGCCGCGCGCGCTTGTACATGGCGTAATTGGTCACGTCAGTTCCACAAAAAATGACCCGGCCGCTGTTTGGCCTAACGAGTCCGACAATCATATAAAAGCTGGTGGTCTTGCCGGCGCCGTTCGGCCCAAGCAAGCCGACGATCTCGCCCGCTTTCGCGTTGATGTTGACCCCGTCAACAACCGCGCGTCCGCCGTAGATTTTCACGAGCTGGTCGGTCGCGAGCACGTTGTCGATCTTTGCCTGTGTTGGCGTCGCAACTCGCGGCGCAGATTTAGGTGTGGTCTGGCCGATCATGGGGTCGCGGACTCTTTGGGCGAAGCCGGAGGCTTCGCCTCGTTCTTTTCCGTCTTCGGTTCCTGCCGAATCTCCGTCCGGCTCGGACCATGCGTTGTTAGTTGCCCGTTTTGATTCACGACCATCACCGTCTCCGGACTTGTCGCGATGTGCGTGTTCACGCCTTCCTGGACGCGCGGCGTTCCGCGCAGTTCGACATCGCCGGTCGCGGCAACGTAAGTGGCTTGCTCAGCTCGGCCGACGGCGCGCGTCGGCGCGCCTCCGTTGGGATCGGGTCGATCCCGCACGACAGCGACATCTCCTTCGGCGATCGCTTTTTCCAAGCCCTGGTTTTGTCCTTTCGTGATGTAAACGGTCAATCTCTCCGACTGTAAAGTAAATCGCGGATCGGTCACTTTCACGTGCCCGCCAAAAATGCCGATGTTTTTGTTGGAATCAAAAAAGGCGTTGTCAGCGTCGATCTCGGTCGTAACCGGCTCATTGCTCTGGGTTCCTTTCATTCCAGCGAGCAATGGATTGGCCGCGCTCGCCGACGGTTTTTCTTTTTTGTCCGATTTTCCTGCCGCCGTCGCCGACGGTGATGGACTCGTTTGCGCGAGCGATCTGTTCACCGACGCGCACAAAACAAGCAAAGCAATCGCGACCAGCCTGCTCACTCGTTCGGGTTGGCTAACAATTTCGACTGGCTGGTGATGATCATCTTCACGTTGCCAACCATTCTGCCGATGCGGGTCACGGTGTCGAACTCGACCGAATCGCCCGCGATGTTGAAATCGGAGCGCTTGATGAAGGTGCGCTCATTCGAGCTGAGGACGCGCGTGTTCAAATTCAAAACCGATTCGCTCAATTCGATGGTGAGATCGGGCTGGTTCTCCGGCGTGTAAGTGGTGATCTTCAAGGAATGAAAGCCGATATGATACTCATCGAGGCGCTTGGCGGAGACGGCTTCGAATCGGCCACGCAAATGGCCCTCCAAATCGAAATCGGGAAGCACAAGACCCTTGGCTTCGTGCCCGATCGGCAACGGAATGTTCGTCAAATTTTGCTCACGGGCAGAAGCTGATGCGGCCGGCGTTGCCCTGCCCAGTTTTTGCTTTTTCTGCTTCGGCTTCGCGGCGACGGCCGGCTCGATTGCGAACGTGACCGACAAGAGCAAGGCCGACAACGAACAAACAATGCGGCCGCAATTCTCTGAGCGACCGTTACGAAACGGCAGCATGAATAGCTTTTAACATGCGCAGATGCTTCGGCAAATCTTTTACCGGAATTTGGTTCGCCGCATCCGACAAAGCTCGCGGCGGATTTTCGTGAACCTCCAGGAAAATGCCGTCGCAACCGGCAGCCATCGCCGCACGCGCGAGCACTGGCGCGAGCGCGCTGTCCCCAGAAGTCTTGTCCCCTCCTCCGCCGGGGCGCTGGACCGAATGCGTCGCATCGAAAATGACCGGATAACCTTGCTCCCGCATCCAGTATAGCGAACGCATATCCGCGACCAAATTGTTGTAGCCAAAAGTCGTGCCCCGCTCCGTGAGACAGAATTTTTTGCAGCCAAACGCGATTAATTTCCCAGCGATGTTCTTTACGTCCCAAGGCGCGAGGAATTGACCCTTCTTCACGTTGACCGCGCGCCCGGTTTGCGCCGCTGCTTTCAACAAATCGGTCTGACGGCAAAGAAAGGCTGGGATCTGCAATAGGTCGATCATTTCGCCGGCAAGCTTGGCTTCATCGGGCGAATGAACATCCGTTGTGACCGGAATTTTCAGATCGTCACCAATGGCCCGCAGACTCTCGCAACCTTCGCGCGCTCCCATCCCGCGAAACGATTTCACCGAAGTCCGGTTCGCTTTATCGTAGGAGGCTTTGAAGATAAAATCGACATCTTCCTCGGCGCAGATCTTGGCGATGCGTCGTGCCATTCGCCAAACAAACTTCTCCGATTCGATCACGCACGGCCCGAGAATGAATACTGGCCGTTTTCCGCCAATGGTAAGTTTGCCCACGCGAAACGATTTCATAGCGCCGGTGAAGTTTGCAGTTTGCGCGCAAGATCGACAATCGCAAATGGCGCATAGAGCATAGCGAAGAAAAGAAACGCCAAGCCGTGAAATTCAAGCAAGTAGAGCGGCCGCGAATCGGAAAGGAAACTGAGAAGCGAAGCAGCCTCCGGTTTGTGGAGAAGAAAGCCGTAATTTTCGCCGGTGAGAAGATCGGTGGTGAAGGCGACCACGAAATAAAATTCCGTCCACGCGAACGTGCGCAAAACGCCAATCGCACGCGGGCGAAACCCGTAGACCAGCATCAGAAAAACGATGCCGATGATGATGCCCGAATGCGCAACGAAGAAACTGATGAAGCGCAAATCTGGAAATCCAAATCGCAAATTCGGCGTGAGGATTGCCTGCAGAGTTCCGCCGATGCCCCAAAAGTAGGCGATCTCCAGCCAGCGCCGGCTTCCAGTCCAAAGCGCGCCGATAATCACGATCATCGCCCAATCGCACAGTTGCATCGGCAACATCTTCTGCCAGCCAGCCACGCCAAATTGCCTGGCAACGATGAGGTAAGCGGCATAATTGATCAGGAGTAGCGCCGAGATCGCTAAACAGATCGAACGCTCGAAGACACGCGACTTAGTTCGATGAACAACCAACGCAAGCACGAACGGCAGAAAGACGGTCAGGAAAATCACCGTGACATGCGAGGGACTCCAAGGGTGAAATTCAGGCGCGGGAGTCATTTTGTCATGTCGAGCGCAGTCGAGATATCTCTAAATATTTCTGATCAAACAATGGCCAGACAACAGTAAGAGATTCTTCCACTCCGCTCGGAATGACAGAAGCTCAGCGAATCAGCCATAAGTTGCACGGAATCACGTCTGCGATCCAGGCAAGATGATTGGGCAAGCGCTCAGCCGACGTCTCGGTTTTGTGCACTGGCACCACCAGCAAGTCAGCCTCGACCGACTTAATGAAATCCGATGCAGCAAAGCCGGTGTTCCCGCGAATACAGCGCGCTTCGATTGGCACTTCGGTTTCGCCCGCAGCCAGTACGAATTCTTCCAGCGCTGCTTCTTCTTCTTCGAATGTACGTGGCCGCGGCGCGGCCTCTTCGTTATCCACAAACATCGCGGCCCGGACTTCGTCGAATGTAGTATAAACGCGGATCGCATAAAGCCGTTCGCACGATTCGGCGCTGGCCAACTTGAGTGTCTCCTGAAATCCGCGCCGCCCATGATCGGAATAATTCGCCACAAAGACGATCCGGCGAAGTGGTTTCGGTTCGAGCTCGGGATGCGTGAAGAGAATGACCGAACATTGGGCTTCGCGCAAAATGCGACGGGCGACGTTTCCAAGAAACGGATGCAACGCAGTTTCTTTCTCCAACGCACCGGCGATGATAAGGTCGACGTTGTTCTCGGCGATCACGCGCAGGATTCCATCGGCCGGGTCGCCCCGGCCGTAGTGAACTGGTGAATCGCCCGGAAGATTCAGGCGACCAAAGATATCTTGAAATTTTTTCTCCGTTTGGTCGTTACGTTCGCCGACGTAAATCAGACTCAGGTCCGCGCCGAATCGATCACGGATCCGGCGCGCTTCTGAGAGCACTTGTTCGAAGCGCGGTGAAAATGTGCTCGCCACTGCGATCTTCTTGCGGCTGGACGGATTCATCATGGCCCCACGGACTTTTAATCTTCCGCTTTCCCACACCGTTCGGCAAATGGACGCCCCTGAAGATGTTTGAGGTTTGATGTTTGATGTTTGATGTTCGGCTGCAATGAAACGCGCAATCTATCCCGGCAGCTTCGATCCCGTCACGAACGGCCATCTCGACGTAGTCGAGCGTGCGCGGAAGCTTTTCGACGAGGTGGTTGTCGCCGTCGCTTACAATGATGAGAAGCAGGCTCTCTTCTCGCTCGGGGAACGGCTCGACCTTTTGCAACAAACCGTCGGCAAGATCGACAACGTCCGGATCGCACAGTTCGAAGGCTTGCTCGTTGAGTTTGCAATTGCGGAAAAAGCGAGCGCCGTTATTCGTGGATTGCGCGCCGTCTCGGATTTCGAATTCGAATTTCAGATGGCGTTGATGAATCGAAAACTGAGAGAGAGCGTAGAAACGATCTTCTTAATGCCGAAAGAGGAATACACTTATTTGAGTTCACGTTTGGTAAAGGAGATCGCGCGATTGGGAGGCGACGTCTCGAAATTTGT
Organism: Chthoniobacterales bacterium; assembly: GCA_035315805.1. GTDB lineage: Bacteria > Verrucomicrobiota > Verrucomicrobiia > Chthoniobacterales > UBA10450 > AV40. The sequence goes on along the minus strand of DATFXN010000047.1, from coordinate 8,937 downwards.
TCCCGGCGTCGTCGCCAGCGCGCTCGGGAAAAAATTCGAGAAATAACCTAGGGATTCACAAGTGAAAGTTCATCTGAAACAGATTCCACCGGAAGGACTACATCTCGAAGGCGAGGAAGAGTGTCTCGTTCCTGAATTGGAATCGGAGGGCATCCGCTGCGTCGGACCGATGGGATACAAGATCGACGTCGGCGTAGCGGAGGGTTCGCTTTGGGCAAACGGGTCACTTAAGCAGCCGGTCGGGCTCACTTGCGTCGGCTGTCTCCAGAAATTTGTGCACGACATCAAAGTTCCGGCGTTTGCCATTCACACCGAACTGCAAGGCCCAGAAACGGTCGATCTTTCGCCTTTCATGCGCGAAGACATTTTGCTGAATCTTCCGGCACATCCGCGCTGCGATCGCGAAGGCGGCCGTGTCTGTAAAGCCGCAAAAGCCGACCAGGTTGATGCCACGAAACAACAGCGCGCAGCAAAACGCGAGCACGACTGGGGCGAGCTGGATAAGTTGAGGATCGAGAAACGTTAAAATCGAGATTGATTACATCCATTCACGATTCACGGATCGCGATTCACGTTGTCTTTTGTCCAGCCTGTGCTTTCGTTCCCGCTCACGATGGGAGTTCCAAAACGCAAAACTTCAAAGATGCGATTGCGTTCACGCAAAGCGGCGAACCGCTGGCACGCGTCGCAGTTCACTAAATGTCCGCAGTGCGGCAGCACGGTCCGCGGACATACCGTTTGTCCATCGTGCGGCTATTACAAAGGCCGCCAGGTTTTGACCGTCGAAGGCAAAGCCTAGCGCCGAGCAGATTTTGATTTTGCAAAGAGCGGCTAAAGCTCGCAAGATTTCCTCTCCATGAAGATCGCCTTGGATGCGATGGGCGGCGATTTCGGGCCGTCTTACCTCGTGCCCGGCGCCAGCATGGCGCTGCGGGAATATCGGCACATTGAAAAACTCTTTCTCGTCGGCGACACGCCACAGATCGAAGCGGAGCTAAAGACACACGGTTGCAACGACGGGAAGATCGAGATCATCCACTCGACCCAGGTTGTCGACATGAGCGACAGAGCCTGGTCGGCTGTGCGCCGGAAGAAGGATTCATCGATCAGCCGCGCGGTCGATTTGGTGAAGCACGGTCAGGCCGACGCCGTGGTAAGCGCAGGTCACACTGGCGCCGCTGTTGCCGCGTGCATGATCAAACTGCGAACATTGCCCGGCATCGATCGGCCCGGCATTGCAGCCATTCTTCCGACCGAAACCAACGTCTTTGTTTTGATCGATGCCGGCGCCAATATCGACGCGCGCCCGGAACATCTTCTTCAATACGCGTTCATGGGGTCGGTTTATTCGCGCCATGTTCTGCGCTACAAAAATCCGACAGTCGGTTTAATTTCATTAGGCGAAGAAGATGTCAAAGGTACCGAGCTGACCAAGGAAGTGTTCAAGATGTTGAAGCGGAGTTCGCTCAACTTTGTCGGCAACATCGAAGGCCGTCACTTATTCGAGGACCCCGTCGAGGTTGTGGTCTGCGATGGATTTGTTGGCAACGTAATTTTGAAAACGTCGGAATCAATCGCCGTTGCCATTTTCAAATGGCTGAAACATGAATTGACGCGGACGCCGAAACGCAAGGCCGGCGCATTTCTGGCCAAGGACGCGCTGCTCACTATCAAAGACAAAACAAACTACGAGGAGTACGGCGGCAGTCCGCTGCTCGGCGTGAACGGAATTTGCATCATCGCGCACGGCGCGAGCACGCCGCTCGCGATTAAAAACGCGCTCCGGGTGGCGGCCGAGTCGATTGAACAACAGGTCAACCCGCATATCGTCGAGGAAATCCGCCGTTATCATGAAACGACAGCCTCGCTCGAACCCGCGGCCGCACTCGGGTAAACCGCGCCGGACTGTTTCAATAGTCGGCACCGGCAGTTACGCGCCGGAAAAAATTCTGACCAATGACGACTTGTCGAAAATGGTCGACACGTCGGACGAATGGATCACCACGCGCACTGGCATCAAAGAACGCCGCATCGCCGCGAAGGACGAGACAACAAGCGAAATGGCGACGAAAGCGGCGTTGAAAGCGCTCGAACAGGCGAAAGTTAAACCGGAAGACCTTGATCTGATTTTAGTCGCGACGGCTACGCCTGACATGTTGTTTCCCGCCACCGCCTGTTTTGTGCAGAAAAAAATCGGCGCCAAAAATGCCGCCTGTCTCGACATCTCGGCTGCGTGTGCCGGCTTTCTTTTCGGAATCGAAATCGCGCAGCAATTCATCACCTCGCACACGCATGATACCGTCCTCGTGATCGGGGCCGAAAAATTAACCTCGATCACTAATTGGACCGATCGCAACAGTTGCGTGCTTTTCGGCGATGGCGCCGGCGCGGCGGTGTTGCGTCATCGCGGGAGTCGGCACGGCGTGATCAGCACGCACATCGGCAGTGACGGACAATTCACCGACATTTTGTTCATGCCCGGCGGCGGCTCGCGTTGCCCAATCACGCGTGACAATGTCGATCTTCACCTGAACACGATCCACATGCTCGGGAAGGAAGTTTACAAGCAAGCGGTGATCGCGATGGTCAACGCGTCGAAGAAAGTATTGGCCGATGCCGGTCTCACCGCGGACGACATCGCCTGCGTGATTCCGCATCAGGCAAATTTGCGCATCATTGAAGCAATCGCGGAGCGACTCAAGATACCGCTCGAGCGCTTTTACGTAAATCTCGACAAGTACGGAAACACCTCGGCCGCGGCGGTGGCGATGGCACTCGATGAAGCAAATCGTAGCGGCCGCATCAAGCATGGCGATTACGTTTTGATGGTGGTCTTCGGAGGCGGCCTGACCTGGGCTAGCACCATCATTGAATGGTGAACTCGATTGCAGATTTCGGATTGGCGATTACGGAAAGAAAAGATCACTGAAGAATACCCGCAATCCGCATTCCACAATCCGCCAGGCTAATAGAAACTCACGCGCCTCTCGATTATCCGGATTTCGCAGGTAAGTTGTCGCGATCATGGAGCGTCGTTTAACCGCCATCCTAGCCGCGGATGTCGTCGGATACAGCCGGCTGATGAGCGTTGATGAAGCCGGGACGCTCGCGGCACTGAAGCAAATACGTTCCGACGTTCTTGAAGCAAAGATCGCCCAGCATCAAGGCCGCATCGTCAAACTGACGGGGGACGGAATTCTCGCAGAGTTTCCCAGCGTGGTGAATGCAGTCGCTTGCGCTGCAGAAATCCAGCAAAATTTGCGTAAACGTCTTGGCGAAACGTCACCAGACCGCCGGGTAGAGTTCCGTGTTGGCATCGATCTTGCCGACGTCATCGTTGAAGGAGCGGACATTTACGGTGATGGCGTAAACGTCGCGGTGCGATTGGAAGGCATCGCCGAGCCTAGCGGAATTTGCGTTTCCCAATCAGTTCGTGAGCACGTTGGCAATCGTCTGCCTCTCGAGTTTGAAGATCGCGGAGAACAAAACTTAAAGAACATCGACCGGCCGATTCGGGTTTACAATGTCCTGCTGGAAGAACCGGTTGATGCGGGCATGAGTTCAAAGATCGAAAGCCGGCCATCGATCGCAGTTCTGCCGTTCACAAACATGAGCGGCGATCCCGAGCAGGAATACTTCAGCGATGGGATTACCGAAGATATCATCACTGATTTGTCGAAAGTTTCCGCGCTTTTCGTCGTAGCGCGACATACCGCCTTCACTTACAAAGGCAAAGCAATCAAAGTGGAGCAAGTCGGACGGGAGCTTGGTGTAAACTACATCCTGGAAGGAAGCGTTCGAAAAGCAGCAACGCGCGTGCGCGTTTCCGGACAACTGATCAGCGCGAGAAATGGCGATCACCTTTGGGCTGAGCGGTTTGATCGCGATCTAACCGACATCTTTACGATACAGGACGAAATTACCCACGCGATTGTCGAGCAGTTAAAGGTCAAGCTGCTGTCGATGGAAAAGAAATCGATCGAACAGAACCCGACCGATAATATTGAGGCTTACACCTATTATTTGAGAGGTCGGCAATTTCTCCGGCGCGGATCGAAGGCTTATTATCAGTTGGCGCGCCAGATGTTCGCCAAAGCGGTCGAACTGGACCCGGTCTATGCGCGGGCTTATGCCGGCATCGCGGATTGCGATTCTTTTCTGTTCCAACAGACCGTTAGCGACATCACTGTTGATAGTATTCTGGCGACGAGCTCGAAGGCCATCGCGCTGGACGACACGCTCGCTGAAGCGCACGCCTCGCAAGGCTTCGCCCTTCAGCTTAGCCGACGGTCGGATGAAGCCGTTGCCGAATTTGAAAAGGCGATCGCTCTCGATCCAAACTCCTTCGAAGCACATTATTTCTACGGACGCGCTTCATTCGAGCAGGGTAAACATGAACGCGCGGCGGTTCAGTTCGAGCGCGCAGGTGAAATTAACAAGGACGATTATCAGCCGTTGTTGTTATTGAGTCTTACTCTCCGGTCATTAGGCCGCGACCAAGATGCTAAAGATGCTGCCCGAGAAACGCTGGAGCGCGCCGAGCGCGAGCTGGTCCGCCATCCCGAGGATCCGCGGCCTGCATCAGCTGGTGGTAGTGTCCTGATCGATTTGGGCGACGCCGAACGGGCAAGGGAATGGATTGCACGAAGTTTGGCTATCGCTCCCGATGACATTCTCACTCAATACAACGCCGCCTGCGCTTACAGCCGACTCGGTGACGCAGACGTAGCGCTGAATTTGCTCGAACGCGCACTTCGTTCACGGGCCTCGCTGCCCAACTGGCGGCAATGGGTCGAGCATGACCCAGATCTCAATCCTCTGCGCGGCGATCAACGCTTTCAGAAAATCATCGACACGATCGGCGGACAACCCTGACTCGCGATGCTAATTGAAACCCATGCGCATCTCGATTATTCGGACTTCGCGAACGACTTTGACGATGTCCTGCGGCGCGCAAACGAAGCCGGCGTCACGCGAATCATTACGATCGGCACTTCGGTCGAAAGCAGCCGGCGCGCTATCGATCTTGCCGAAAAACATCCGAACGTTTTCGCGGTGATCGGAGTTCATCCGACTTACGCAAATGAAGCCGAAGACGATGTCGTCGCGCCCCTGCGCGAACTTGCGAAAAATCCACGGGTGGTCGGGATCGGCGAAATCGGTCTCGATTATCATCGTCTACCGAGCGTTGAAGTGAACAAACGAAAGGACGTTCAGGTTTTCAACGCGCTCCAAAGCGAAACGGAAGAACAGATCGAGGCCAACATTGAAGATGGCGCTTACAAAGCGAAACAGTCGGACTTATTCGAGCAACTGCTCGATCTCGCGGTCGAATTGCGCTTCAACGTCGTAATTCATCAACGCGACGCTTGGGACAACACCCTGGAAATTTTGCGCAATTACGGCCGCCAAGTCAGCTGTGTTTTTCACTGTTTTGGCGGCACCCTCGATCAGGCGAATGAAGTTCTCGATCTTGGCCATCTCGTTTCTTTCACTGGAATCGTAACGTTCAAGACTGGAAAACAGGTTCGCGAAGTCGCAGCGAAAGTCCCGATGGACAGTTTCATGGTCGAAACAGATTGCCCATATCTGGCGCCGGTCCCTTTTCGCGGAAAACGCTGCGAGCCGGCCTACACCCGACTGGTCGCGGAAGAGATCGCTCGCGCCCGCCGCGTTCCCCTGGAAGAAATCGCTGGCGCAACCACGGCAACGGCACAAGAATTCTTCCGATTTGATCGTGGGTAGGATCGACATCGTCAAGATCGACATCGCCGGGCGGTTCGCTCTTGCCACCGCTATCGCAATCCTCGTCTCTTCCTGCGCTGCCCCGCGCGACACCGAGCACCACATCGTGGTTAGCGTTCACGATCAAAAGCTGGCGTTGCTCGAAAAAGGCAATCTCGTAGCGTCGTATCCGGTTTCGACTTCGAAATTCGGTTTGGGCGATCGGCCGGGGAGCTTTGGGACACCGCTCGGCGAATTGGAAATCGCAGACAAGATCGGCGACGGCGCCCCCGCCGGAACCGTTTTCAAAGATCGCCGTCGCACCGGCGAAGTAATTCCAGTCGACGCGCCTGGTCGCGATCCAATCGTTACGCGAATCATTTGGCTGCGCGGACGTGAGGTGCAAAATGCGAACGCGTTTCGGCGCGACATTTACATTCACGGCACGCCGGAAGAGCGGAACATCGGGCGCCGGGCGAGCTATGGCTGCATTCGAATGCGCTCTGTCGATATTATTAGTCTTTACAGCCAGGTTGGTAACGGCGCACAGGTGTCGATTATAACCTCGCCACTGACTTCTGTGATTCCAGAGCTGAGTTCGGCAACGCAAATGGCCGAATCAAATCATGCTCTCGGCGTGATCAGGTAAATTGGAGGGATGACCTCCATGTCGTCCAAACTAGAATGGACGGGACAGAGTCCGTCGATTACGGCAACTTGCCGAGATGTTTTCGCGGCATTTCGCGCGATAACAGTTCCACGTCCGCGTCGACCATGATGCGAACGAGCTCTTTGAATCGCACCTTCGGTTCCCAGCCGAGAATCTTTTTCGCTTTCGCTGAATCGCCGATCTGCAAATCGACCTCGGCCGGGCGCTCATAACGCGGATCGTGTTTCACGTACTTCTTCCAATCAAGATCGACATTTGCAAAAGCGGCCTCGGCAAATTCGCGGACGGTGTGCGTTTCGCCGGTCGCAATGACGAAATCGTCACCGTTGTTCTGTTGTAAGATTCGCCACATCGCTTCGACGTACTCGGGCGCATAACCCCAATCGCGTTTCGCTTCGAGATTTCCCAGGAACAATTCGTGTTGTAATCCTTGTTTAATCGCCGCGACCGCGCGCGTGATCTTGCGGGTCACAAATGTTTCACCGCGTCGCGGGCTTTCGTGATTGAACAAGATGCCGTTGCTCGCGTGGAGACCGTAGCTTTCGCGATAGTTCACGGTGGCCCAATACGAGAAAACTTTCGCGACGCCGTACGGACTGCGCGGCCAGAACGGCGTCCTTTCATTTTGCGGTACGGTTTGCGCTTTCCCGAACATCTCGCTGCTCGAAGCCTGATAGAAACGCGAGCGCAACCCGGCTTCGCGAATCGCTTCTAAAATCCGAATCGTTCCAACGCCTGTGACATCGGAAGTGTATTCCGGAATATCGAAGCTCACCCGCACGTGGCTTTGCGCGGCGAGATGATAGATCTCGTCCGGCTTCAAATCGTAAAGCAGCTTCACCAAATTCACCGAATCGGTTAGGTCGCCATAATGAAGAAACATCCGGACGCCGTTGATGTGAGGATCGGCATAGAGATGATCGATCCTCGATGTGTTGAACGTACTTGCGCGGCGAATGATCCCATGGACCTCGTAGCCCTTTTCGAGCAGCAAATCGGCAAGATAACTGCCGTCCTGACCGGTAATTCCCGTGATGAGAGCTTTTTTCATGAGCGGCGATCCGGACTAAAGCAGAGCATGTGCGAGAATCCAGCCAAGCACGATAACGACATTCGGAATTAACAGCAGCGCCGCCAAATCTCTGGGAAGTTCATGTTTCCGGCGGTGTCACCATGATCCGCGCGAGTACCGCTCGCTGGGCTGAAATGAGATCGGCAATTCCTTTTCGGGCTAGTGTCATCATTTGATCGAGCTCGGTGTGCGCGAACGTTGCTTCCTCGCCTGAGCCCTGGACCTCAACAAAATCACCGTCTTCCGTCGCAACCAAATTGAAATCAACCGTGACGGCTTTGTCCTCCTCATAATTAAGATCGACCATCGCTTGTCCGTCCAAGATTCCGGCGCTCACCGCGGCGACTAATTTCTTGATCGGTGGCGCATCAACGATTTTTTCTTTCGCGAGCTTTCGGCACGCGAGGGCAACCGCCAGGCTCGAACCAGTGATCGCCGCTGTTCGCGTTCCGCCGTCCGCTTGAAGTACGTCACAATCGACCCACATCGTTCGCGGCCCGAGTTTTTCAAGATCGACAACCGCGCGCAACGATCGGCCAATGAGTCGTTGAATTTCGGTGCTCCGGCCATCGAGCCGGCCTTTGGAAATGTCTCGCGGTTTCCGGGGCGCTGTTGAATATGGCAGCATAGAATACTCCGACGTCAGCCAACCGCCGGAAACATTTTGCTCTTTCATCCAACGCGGGACGGCTTCTTCGACTGTCACACCGCAAATCACGCGCGTGTTGCCCATTGAAACCAAAACCGAGCCCGTCGCCTGTGGCGCGATATTTAGTTCAAAAGAAACTGCGCGAACCTGATCCGACGCGCGGCCATCCGAACGTTGCATCTCCGCATTGTAGGGCAGGCGCTCCGCCTGCCAAATAAAACATCAGACCGATTTACAACCATTTCCGACTCGTCACGCGGCGTAACCCTTACGGTACAACGCGAATATCGGAGCCGGAATTCCTTCCGAAAATTCACGCGGCGAGGGTTGACGGATGGTCCAAATGCGCTAATTTGATGATCCCGCTGGACAGCGGGTCCCGAATGCGTTCGGGATCGTTCTACGTACATTTGGGACTGCAAATTGGACTCAATTTTGTCCCCGCCTTCGCCAAGGCTACGGCGGCGCAAGCCGCCTGCCGTTTGCGAAGAAAATCCGGGGCACGAGATTGGGTTTTTTTGTGGTCAGAAATGTACGTGAATGCTGGTTCTTTGACATCTACATACAGGGTAGTAAGAAAGTACAACTTTAAGAGCTGAGTCTGAAATCAAGCGCCGCCGCAAGGTGGCGAGAGAGTTTCAGTTATCACAATTTGATCCCGCGTCTGCGGGATCATCAGATTGATCAAGCTACAAAGAGCGCATCATGGATGCCTTGGTGCCAATAGGCGATGAAGGACGTGGTAAGCTGCGATAAGCTACGGAGAGCGGCAAACACGCTTTGACCCGTAGATTTCCGAATGGGGTAACCTGAACGAAGTAA
>DATFXN010000046.1:0-6604 GCA_035315805.1 Chthoniobacterales bacterium | reverse complement strand
CGCAGCGCAGTCTTCACCGGCTCCGTTTTGTCAGTCGCACAGTGGAACCATGCCGAAGGCTCGGTGTAACTCACAGCGCGGAATAAGAGCGATCCGTCTTCGAGCGCGAGCATCTCCTGCACGGATGAGATCTGTGGAATCGGAATCGTGGTTGCGTTCTTACCGTTCAAATCGAAGCGCCGGATTTGAGAAGGACCGCCAAGCAAATCGCCTACATAAAGCGCCTCTTTGCTTGGCACGATCTTCTCAATGACGGCTTCTCCGGCCGAAACGATTTCGGCCGCGGTCTTCAATTCGGGTGCATCGAGCGGCAGACGCAGAATTTTGCCACGCGGCGCGTCCGCACGCGAAAGCAGATAAAGCGCATTGTCGCGGCCGAGGCGTGCCAGCTTTATCTCATCGCTGAATTGCGTGATCTGCTTCCAGGTTTTGTCTGGCCCGAGCAAATAATGTGCGAAATCCCCGCCATCGCCGTTCGATACAGTCGCGAGAATGTATTTGCCATCGTGTGATGTCGCGAGGTTGATCTCTGCGATTCTTGGGAAGTCTTTGCCGATCGAATAGGTGTCCTCTCTGTCGGGTGTGCCGAGCTTATGAAAGTAAATTTGCTGATAAAAATTCAGATCGGTATCCGGCCGCTCGCCTTTCCGGGGAAACCGTGTGTAAAAAACTCCTGTGCCATCCACGTTCCAAGCCGCACTACCACCTGCGGTGGGATATTGAACATGCGCAATCGTGTCCGACAGCGCTTTGCCCGTCGCAGTTTCGTAAAAGTGAACTGTGCCGTCTTCGCTGCCGCCCTTGGAAAGTGAGATGGCGAGATATTTGCCGTCCAATGACGGCACAAACCAGTCAATGGTAGTCATGCCTTTCGTGTCGAGGACGTTCGGATCGAGCACTACTTTTTCCGACTTAAGATCGTCCGCCGATGCGAGCGTCACCAACAGCGGCTGTTGTTTCGGCGGCTGGAACTTCATCGCGAATAGAATTCCGGGCCGCGAGACTAACGAGAAATAACTTGGCGAAGTTTTTGCGTACCACTTTTGCAACTGTTTTTCAATCGCCACCCGATCAGGCAAGCTGTCGAGATATTTGCCCGTCCGCTGATTTTGCGCGTCCGACCACGCTTTCACCTGCGAGTCGTCGTCCCCTTCGAGCCATTGATACGGATCTTCCACGGTTACTCCGTGGTAATTGGTGGTAACAGGTTTCTTTGGAGTGTCAGGCACGCTCCCGCCCAAATTGGCGTCGTTGAGAGTAAGCGCAGCGGTGGTTACGGCCAGAGACAGGAAGAAATTGACTCTCATGGGGAGTGACAATACTCGCGCGTATTACTCGCCAAAAAAAATTTCGCTATCGCTTGGCGGGTGCCGGTGACGCCAGAGCCGCTGCCGCGTACTTTGGTTCCTTTGCTTGCTTTCGAATAGCGGCGTACAACTTCTTAATTCCCGTAAGGCTGGCGTGATTGGCGATGAATGGCGGGATAAAACCACCCGTTTCAGAGTAAATCGAATACGTGGCGCGCGTTCTTGCAGGTCCATCCGGCTCCAGTAGCCATGTGCCGTTGCAGACTTTCAGGCGGACGACGCCTTTTTGTTCCGGCGGTCCCAGCTCATTCGCTGTCTGCCATTGACTCAGATACGTCAGCCCTTTTGCCCCGGGCCATGACTTTTTCGAGACGCGCAACGTGTAGTCACGATCCTCACAAATCTTTGGTGAGAGCCGTTGGTAACCGATCACCGAGTCGCCTTCGTTTTTTATTAGACGGCATTCCACCGTGTAAGGCATGAACTTCGGATAATTCTCGAAATCGTCGATGACTGCGTGCACCGCTGAACTGGGGGCGTCGATAAAGCCGATTGCCCTGAACTCTTTCAGGTTCGACTCAGCGTGCGGCCGGCTGTAGATGATCACATCTTTCGCGTCAGTCGCCAGTTTCCAGCCCTCTTTCGGACTCACGGAACTGGAGAAATCGGCGGCAAATGTGTTTGAACCGGAAACGAGCAGGAGTAATCCGACGCTGGGGAGAACTCGGCAAAGCATCGGGCGATGATACACGGTTTCCCCTGGTTAGCTATTTTTCTTTAAACTAGTACAAACGCGCTTTTTCGATGTGCGCAGAAAACCTGCGCGACTTGTTAAAAAAAGTTAAAAGGGTTACAGGAGTTACAAATCGGGACTTGTTGTAACGATGTAACGGTTTAACGATTCAACCAGGCGAAGCATGAGCCCACAGCCCACTGTCTTGATCGTTGACGACGAGAAGCATACGCGTGACGGGCTGCGGCGCCTGCTCGAGAACGATTACGACGTTTACGTGGCGGGCGACATAGCCGGCGCGATGGACGTGCTCGAGCGCGAGCAAGTCGACGTGCTTCTTACCGATCTCCGCCTTGGGAGCGAAGATGGGATGACCCTAATCGATCGGGCGCTGAAAATGTCGCGTCCGCCAATCTGCATCATGATGACCGCTTACGGCTCGGTAGATGTCGCTGTTGAAGCGATGAAACGCGGCGCTTACGATTTCGTCACCAAGCCGTTGAATCTCGACAAAGTCGAATTGCTCATCGCGCGCGCGGTTCAAAGCCGGAAACTCGAGCAGGAAAATCGCGCGCTCCGCGAACAGGTGGATGAACGCTACGGACTCGAAAACATCTGGGGTGATTCGCCGGCATTGCATGAGGTACTCGAGACCATCAAACAAGTCGCGCCTTCATCGGCTAACGTGCTGATCGAAGGTGAAAGCGGGACTGGGAAAGAATTAGCCGCGCACGCCATTCACAATCTGAGCCGGCGTAACAAAGCGAAATTTGTGGTTGTCCATTGCGCCGCGCTGTCGCCGCAACTTCTCGAAAGCGAGTTGTTCGGTCACGAAAAAGGCGCGTTTACCGGCGCCCATGAACGCCGCATCGGCCGGTTCGAGCAAGCCAACGGCGGCACAATTTTCCTGGACGAAATCGCGGAGATCGATCCGAGCACGCAGGTGAAATTGCTGCGTGTCATCAGTGAAGAGCGTGCGTTCGAGCGAGTTGGCGGCAATCAACCGCTCCGCGCCGATGTGCGTTTGATCGCTGCCACGAACAAAAATCTCGAACAGCTGGTGCGCGAGGGAAAATTCCGCGACGACCTCTATTTTCGCCTCAACGTCGTCCGCATTGTGATGCCGCCGTTGCGCCAGCGGAAAGAAGACATCCCGATTCTTGTCCGCGGATTTCTACGCCACTTTTGCAAACTAAATGACAAGCCACTCCTCGAACTCGCTCCAGACGCCATGGACGCGCTGCTTATCTATGATTGGCCCGGCAACATCCGCGAGCTGCGTACTGCAATCGAGCACGGCGTTGTGATGGCGACTGGGAAACAAGTCACGTTACGCGATCTACCGATGGCCGTGCGTCAGGCAGCAACAGCAAAGTTGCCCGGTGGCGTTTCACCCACTGCGGCGTTCGGAGAAAAAACCAGCCCGCTCGATCTACATGAAACGGAAAGAAGACTGATTGCCCAGGCACTCGCTGCAACGAATGGCAACGTCACCGCCGCTGCGAAAAAACTCGGCATCAGCCGCCGCACACTTCATCGGAAAATTAACGAAATGAATCTCGCGAAAAAATCAGCCGAAGCCGCGGAGGCAATGTAGGCGCGCGGCGGTCGACATTAGCGATAACGGACCACCAGATTCATCAACGGTCCCGCTCTACCTGTTCGCTTTGGCGTCTGCAAAAATTCGCGTTTACGAATCCCGTTTTGAGCGTTTCAATTAGGGCCGTGATTGAGCAGAAGAAAATCTTTGGCACGGACGGAGTGCGCGGTGTCGCAAACGTCGAGCCGGTAACGGCGGAGACGGCACTGAAGCTTGGACGCGCTGCGGCGTATGTGTTCGCGCAAATGAATCCGCGCAGGACGCCTGACGGCGCGCGGCCAAAAATCGTGCTTGGGAAAGACACCCGTCTCTCGGGTTACATGCTGGAAAACGCGCTCGTGGCGGGAATCACTTCACTCGGCGTGGATGTTCTGGTGATCGGGCCGTTACCGACGCCAGGCGTTGCCTACATCACCCGATCGCTTCGCGCGGATGCCGGGATCGTTCTGTCCGCGTCGCATAATGCTTATCAGGACAACGGCATCAAATTTTTCCGACACGACGGTTACAAGCTGGACGACCAGATCGAGGAAAAAATCGAAAACCTCGTTTTCACTGGCGAGATAGACTCGATCCGGCCGACCGCGAATAACATTGGTCGAGCTACCCGTATTGATGACGCGCTCGGCCGTTACGTGGAATTCGCGAAGGCGAGCTTTCCGAAGGGAATTTCACTCGAGGAAATGCGTGTCGCAGTGGATGTAGCAAACGGCGCCGCTTACAAATCGACACCGTGCGTTCTGCGCGAATTAGGCGCGGAGGTCGCGGTTGCGCACAACGAGCCGAACGGGATCAATATTAACGACGGCTGCGGCAGCATGCATCCAGGGGAAATCCAGCGCATTGTCGAAGTCACCGGCGCGGACGTCGGCATCAGTCACGACGGCGATGCTGATCGCGTTCTACTTTGCGACGAGGACGGCGAGATTGTCGACGGCGATGAAATCCTCGCGATCGCGGCGTTGGATCTTTTGGAATCCGGTTGGCTGGAACAAAACACAGTCGTAGCAACCGTCATGAGCAACTTCGGCCTGGATGAAACGCTTGCGGCGCGCGGCGGCAAAGTCGCGCGAACAAAAGTCGGTGACCGTTATGTGATTGAAGAAATGGTGCGACAAAAGCTCAATCTCGGTGGCGAACAAAGCGGTCACGTCATTTTTCGTGACTTTACAACGACCGGCGACGGCATCATTACTGCGCTCCAGATATTGCGGGTCATGCACAAGACCGGCCAGCCACTGAGCAAGCTCAAGTCGTGTTTACAAAAGTATCCGCAGGCTCAGCGCAATCTGGCGGTGAAAGAAAAGCGCCCGCTCGCGGAGCTGGATTCTGTGATGAAGCTAGTAATGGAGGCCGAAAAAGAGTTGTCCGGCAGAGGCCGTGTTCTCCTCCGTTATTCCGGCACCGAGCCAAAAATTCGTCTACTCATCGAAGGGCGCGAGTCTGAAATGATCGACAAACAAGCAGACCGGATCGCGGATGCGATTCAAACCGCGATCGGAGTGTAAGATGAACCTTACACGTGTGATCGAAGCGCTCCTGTTCAGCGCGCAAAAGCCGCTCTGCATTCAGGAAATCACCGCGGCGATCAAAGGGGCCGAAGATGATCTGGCGGATGCGACGCCTAACGAATTCGCGCGCGTAAAAAATGCGGAAGTTGCCGCCGCACTCGAAGAATTAAACGTGGAATACATTCAGCAGAACCGCGCATTTCAACTGGTCGAAAAAGCGGAAGGTTGGCAGCTTGCCACCGATCCCGGCTTTGGAAAATGGGTCCGGCAGCTTTTCCCGGCACCGAAACCTGCACGTTTAAGTGCGCCTGCCCTGGAAACCTTGGCGATCATTGCTTATCGCCAGCCGATTACGCGTGCCGACGTAGAAACGGTGCGCGGCGTGAACATCGACGGTGTTCTCCAGACGTTGATGGAGCGCGGTTTAGTGAAAATCGCCGGACGCGCCGAAATCCCCGGGCGACCGCTTCTTTACGAGACAACACAGTTTTTCCTGGATCACTTCGGGCTTCGCAATCTCGACGAATTACCAAATGCGGAAGAGTTGCGGAGACGTTATTTGCCGGTGGCGCACCCTGTAGCCGCGCCGGAACCTCCTTCGACTGCGCGGGCTAGCACAGCCGATTCTGGGTAGCACACGCCTCTGGCGTGTTGGTTTCGGCGTCACGCCGAAACAGGCTCTCCCTAAGAACCAATCACGTGAGTAGTGCACCAAATGAAAGTTTGCGATCGCGAGGACGCGCTCGCCCGCACGCGAGACGCATGCGCTACCCAATCTATTTCGCTCTCGCGCTTGTTCTCGTGTCGCAGTCCGCGTTCGCCGAAATCAAAGCGTCTGATTGCGCGCGTGCCGCGAAATATTCCGAGAGCAGGCGTGGTAGTGCAGTGCTGGTAATGCAAAATGGCCGGACAATTTTTGAGCATTACGCAAACGGTGGATCCGGGAGCAGACGATGGCCGATCTTTAGCGGGACAAAAAATTTTTGGGGAATTGCAGCGCTGGGGGCTGCGCAACAGGGCCTGTTCAAGCTCGATGATCCGGTATCGGATACGATCACCGAGTGGAAGAACGATCCGCGGAAATCGCAGATCACCATTCGACAATTGCTCAGCCAAACCGACGGGATTGAAGCTGCCTCGCGGCTTCAGCGGCCGTCGATTCGCGATCGGAACGCTATGGCAATCGCTTTGCCCAGGGTGGCTGAACCTGGTTCGGCTTTCATTTACGGCCCAAGTCACCTCCAGATTTTTTCCGAACTGCTGCGCCGGAAATTGGGAGGGCGCAGCGTGATTAACTACTTCGAAGCGCATGTGGCGAACCGGCTTGGACTGCGCGATCTGAAATACAAAAAAGACGCACGCGGCAATCCGCTGCCTGCGACCGGATTTGAATTAACGGCGCGCGAGTGGGCGCGACTGGGCGAGCTTGTGGTCGGGAACGGCAACTATCATC
>DATFXN010000045.1:0-42852 GCA_035315805.1 Chthoniobacterales bacterium | reverse complement strand
TCATTCACCACCCAGCAGCTCGGGCTGTAGCCCTCTACGTCGCCGAGCGCGAGGATTTTGACTAACTGCTTGTTTCCAGTCTCCGCAACAATCGGGCGCGGCAACGCCGTCATGTTGTGGATTGTTCCTTTTTCCTTCATGGTGAACGGTCGCGGCGTCGCGGTGCATTGCGAGGTAACTTTGGTTGCAATTTTGCTTCGCGAATCGTGCTGTCGGATGCAGGGTGACGTTCGGCGCATGCAAAGGCGTGCGCGACCCGGTGACGCCATGTTGACGGTATCAGCGTCTCAAATGGCGGTTTTGTGTCGCAACTGTTCGCGCTTGTTCCTAAGCAATCATTCACTCGTTAGGCGTTGCACCGGCTTACGAAACCGTTGCTCTACCAGCTGAGCTACGTCGGCAATATGCTGAATATTTGGGACTTACTTCGGATAAACGCACTTGTCACCAATGCACGAGGGGCAAGAACTCGTTAGGCGTGTTGCAACGAGTTTTTAATCAGAAACGACGACCATACGGTCGTCATACCGTCAAGCGGGCCTCGCAAAAAAATCCTTTCGACGATTAGGATTCACCTAGTCTGAACCACGTGCGCGTTGACCTCGATGGTCAGCAAAGGGATATTCAGCCGACAATAAACAAAAAGACACCGATATGAAAAAACTCCAAGTTATCCTAGCCGTTATTACGCTGTCCATCACCTGGGCGCGCTTTTGCTTTGCGCAAAGTGACGCACCCTACACCGAAGGCACGGTGTGGAACATAACGATGGTCAAAACGAAACCCGGGTTGGGCGATCAATACCTAAAAGGACTTGCCAAGACGTTCAAGGGTGCACTGGATGAGGCGAAGAAGCAGAACCTCATCGTCAGCTATAAGATACTGCTCGGCGACCCAGCCACTCCGCAGGACTTCAACATCCTGTTGATGGTGGAATCGAAAAACATGGCCGCGTTGGACAACGCGCGTGAAAAGTTCGACCCGATCGCCAAGAAAATTGAAGGTTCGGTCGAACAGCAGGAGAAGACCGCGACGCAGCGTCTCGAGATTCGCGAGATCATGGGTAGCAAGCTCATGCGCGAAATCACGCTGAAATAATTCAGCGCGATCGGTTATCTGCGAAGAGCCAAAATGATCACTTTGCAGTTTTCGTGCATACGTGCGAACGCAGCCGCACCGACCACTCCACGCGCGCGCGAGGGCGCGCGGCGCTCCCGAAACTGTTGACGCAACGTTGACGGTATCAAGTTCCCTAGGCTGTTTACCTAAGGAATTTGCCACGGTCCCACCATCTTCCTGACAACGCGACCTCGCCGGTAATTGGCGCGGCCTTGCTTCCCCAAGTATTGTGAAGATGGAGCCTCAACGTCTCGAAGAACTCGCCTCGGCGCTCCGATCTTTTCGTAACTCCCAATTCAAATCGATCGCGATCTGTCGTTCGTCGCTAGTGCGTTTCTCCGGGGGAGGCAACAAACTTTGGGCTTCCTCTGCCGCCTGGCGCGCCTCAGTCGGCCGTTTCATGAAACGGAGTGCCTGCGCCAACAAGGCTAGCGGTTGAGGGTCGCGGCGATCGGTACTTCTGACGGCCTCTTGCACAAGTTCAAGTGCGCGCGGCCAATCTTTGATTGCCGGATCCGTAGTATTCAGAAGAAGATCAGCATAGGCATAAAGGGCGTTGGCGTGGTCGAGTTTCAGATAGTAATCGGAAGGATCCTCCGTGTGCAAACTCTCGGCGATCTTAAGACGCTCGGCCGACAAGTCGACCGCGCGCCTAATCATCGCTGAATTCTTAGATTTCATGCCGAGTTGCCATTGCATTCGCGACACATTGTAAAGGCTGTAGCCCAGATTTCGTTGCCAATCGCGGCGTTTGTCCTGTTCGCAAAGTTTTCGGCGAATGGCCAGCCCGCGTTCGTAATAATCCAATGCCTCCTTCCATCGGTCCTCGTTGCCAAGGAGGTTGCCCATTTTATTGTAGCTGGTAGCCAAATCACTTTGGCGTTCGGGCTGTTCGCCAAGCTCGTCATTCGGCCGTGCCTCCCGAAGCCTTAAGCTGTGATCGAAATGTGTGCGCGCTTCGGCTCTTCGATCGCGACTAAGGAAAAGAGTCCCAAGCGAGTCGTGAATCGAAGCCTCGATCCGGTCGAGATCGGTGGCGCGAGGGGGTTTTTGCCGCACGTCAGCGACCATTTTCAATGCATAATTGTAGGCATCTTCAGCTTCTTTGATTTTGGAACCACCGAAGAGCTGCGCGGTGTCGCCGAGTTTTGTCAGGTCAGTAAAGTAGAGTGTCCGCCAGCTCGCGTCCTGCGGATTTTGGTTCATCTGTTTTTGGGCGAGATCGATCGCTTCGCGATAGGTGGCGACTGCACGCGAATAGTCCGCTTCGCTCTTGTTTTCCACTGAGTCCGGAGAAGGTCCGCCTAGAATGCAGTCACCGACTAAGAGGATGCAGTCGTGCATTTGCTTCGCGAGCGCCGGGTCCGCGTTGCCAAGTTTCATTTGTTCTGTCAGGAGGTGTCGCGCCTCTTCGGCCTGTTTCAGTGCGGCTTCATCGTAGCCGAGGCGTAAATAAAGCCGTCCGCAAACGCGGCGAAGACCAACTAGTCCAAGCACTACGCGCGGATCATCTGCACTGCTGCTGGTGACACTGCGGACGACGTCGTCCGCGCGCTCGAGAACCAGTTTGCCAGATTTCTCCGTCAGTAAAGGTGTAAGCGCTTCGAGCAGACCTTCAATTTTGGTCTGAGTCTCGACGAGTCGATCCAACGCCGCTTTTGTGCGGCCCGCTTCGCGAAGCAAATTTTCATCGGCTTTGCGCTTGCTTTCGGTAGCCGCTTTTTCGGCCTGCGCACTCCGCCACGCGTAGAGAACGAGAGCGCCCATTACGATCAGAACGACGGCAGCAACGCCCGCGACTCTGCGGACTCCGCGATAAAAGGCGGCGCGCTGGCGTCGGATTTCCGCGTTGGGTAGATTCTTCTGAACCCACTTCAAATCGAAGATATTGGAATAAATGCGATTGCGCGGCTGGAGATGACCGCCTACGACGCGGACAACGCCGGAGAGGCGCAATTCATTGAGCACGGGATTGAGGTGATCGTCGGCTAGTCGTTCTCCGCGGCATACCTTGGCATAACTATCGAGAAGCGCGGCGCGGTCTTGCTCACTCCGCAGCAGCCGATCGCGAACAAAATGAAGATTGTCGTCGCGTTCGCGGGCTTCCGGTGAGAGAAAAACCCGTTCGCACGCAGCATCGACATCTCGCGTTAGATGCACTTTCGTCTGCGCGACTTCCGCGCAAAGTTTCTGGGTGAGATAGGGTTGGCCGCTCGTCCACCACAACACCCGATCCAAAAGCGTGCGCGCCGTGTCGTGGTGCGGACTCAGCCCACCGGCGAGGGCCTGTGCATCAGATGGGGTGAAATCGCCAAGTTCGACAGCATGCCCAATGTTAAAGGGTGTGATTCTTTCGTCGCGAATCAAGTCACTCGGAGTTGCGACGCCGAGCAGGCAAAAAGTGAGTCGCTCAAGTTTCGGATCTTCTGGCCGGTGGTTGTAACATTCGCGAATGCCTGCGAAGAATTCGTCGGCGCTGAATTTTTGGAAGCTGCGAACGGCGTCGATTTCGTCCACGAAGATAACGAGCGGTTTGCGTTTACGTTCCAGATACACTTCCTTGATTGCGCCCATGAAGCGATAAAGTGGCGCGCGTCGTCCGTTTGCGTCCCAGAACGCTTCCATTTCCGCCTCAAGACCTAGTTTTTCACCGACGTGACAGAGCATGCTGAAATACCACTGTTCCACGTCGAGATTTTGGCCGATCGCAGTCAAATCAATGATCACAACGGCGCTTCCTTCTTGGCGGAGCTGGACTGCGGTCCTCACCATCAGCGAGGACTTTCCCATTTGGCGAGAGGTCAGCACGTAGCAGAACTCTCCTTGTCGGAGTGCTTCAACAAGCTCAGTGTCGGCGACGCGCGCGACGTAGCAGCCGGCATCAGCCTGAAGAGCGCCACCCGCGACGAAAAAGCTTTGATTGGTCACTCGAGGTGTCCTCGGAGGTAACGGGCGTAAAGCTCGCAGCGAAACGCAGCCTGCTCCGGCGTTTCACCTCGCAACAACCCAGCGGCGCGAAGCCGGTAAAAGAGTTTGCCATCGCTTGGCGGCTTGCCTGCCAAGAGTGCCCGAAGCAAATTCAGCGCGGCGTCGTTTTGGGACAGGAGCACAAGGAAGCGTTTTAGGTGATCGGCGAATGGGCCTTCTTCCGTGGGCGCAGTTTTTTCCAGTTCCGCAAGTTGTATCCCGCGCACGACCATCTCGTGCAGCGCACGTTGGACAAGGTACGGTTGTCCGCCGAGCATGCGCATAAAGCGGTCAAAATCCGGCGGTCGAAGCGGTTGTCCGAAACGATCGTTGAGTTGGCGAAGTTCTCCCAAACCAAAATCCTGTAGTCGGACACGCGTGCCGACGTTAAAAGGCGACTGGTTAAGATCGGTAATGAAAAGATGCGCTTCAGTTGCATAACAGATAATCTGTGTGAGTCCGCGCCAGGGACTCTCCGGATCAAGTGCGCGCGCATTATGCCAGGAGCGAAAAAGGCCAAAAACTTCACTTCCAAATGGGCAGGTGAATAGTCGATCCACTTCGTCTAACGCCCAAACCAGAGGCACCTGAACACTCCGTAATACCTCGCGCCGTACATAATTTTCGAAGTTTTGGTTTGGGCCGCTTTTGGGCCGCCAAACGTCTTCTGGAAACTTTTCCAGATCCAGCTGGTTCGCCAATGCTGTCCCAAGCGTAATGAAAAACGACTCAAGCGATCCGAGATCGCTCGCATTTAGTTTCTGAAAATCAGTACACGCGACCATCGATCGGTTTGTCCGCGCGCGTTGCAAGCCGCGCGACAGCAGCGATGTCTTACCCATTTGCCGAGCCCCTTCAATCAAGACAATGCTGTCATGACGTTCAATAGCTGAATGCAACTCAGCATCGGTTGGACGCTCGATGTAATACTTTGAATCCAGCGGCATTGCTCCGCCGGGCGGCTCTAACGCACGTGAAGTTGCACGTTGCGCAGGATGCTGCTGAGTCAGTGCGGCGGCGAGTTCGGACACGACGTTTCCCGTGTCGTCCAGCCCTCGCCATAACGTGTACTGAATCGAATCAAGAACGGTGGTTAGGCTGCTTGGCAGCGGACCTTCCCAATTTACTCGCACCGGAAGAAGCCGCGGCCGTCCGCCCTGTTGCTGCGCCGCCTTATCAGCGACTTCCAATTCGAAGGCGAGCATCTCGCTGCCGACCGCCGCTGGCGACAAAAGAGGAATCACTGCATCGGCATCGCGAAGCGCGCGCTCAATTTCCCGCGCCCAGTCCAGTCCCACTTGCAAATGGCGGTCGACAAAAATTTCGCATCCACATTTGGCCAATCCCGATTCCAGTTCGCGCAAAAGCGTTGCGTCAGGCTCGACGTTGCGTTTGTAGAGCAACGCCACTTTCGTTCCAGCGCAGGGAGGTGCGGCTTTGGCTAACGACCTCTCGCGCAACGCTCCCTTTGCCTCGCTAATCTTTGTCGGCGGATTCGGTCGGCCTGCTTGTCCGTCGAAATAATTTACAAGGTGGACTCGAACGCCGTGTTTAACCTGAGCTTCTCCAAGGTCGTGCAGATGCGGCCGTATGGCATCGAATTCACACAGGAAGCTAGCGTGAACCTGCGACATAAGAATGTGGCCCGCGTCGCCGCAATCCATGACGCGTTGCGCAAAATTGATGCCGGCTCCGGAAACGTTTTCGGCTCCATTAATGTCCGGGACCCGATAGACGAGGCCGGTATGAAGGCCTATCCGCACGGCGAGACGATTTCCGTCGCGCAACGCTTGCGATATTTCCACCGCCGCACGCACCGGCGCACAAACGTCCGAATCAAAAAACACGAGTGCCATTCCATCGCCCGTTGGAAGGCAAATCAGCGAGTGATTATCGTGAGCGCGATTGTATTCCGCTGAACTACGAACCGCTTGGCGGAGTTGTTGAATCAACCTGGGCTGTTCATCCGACGGCAGCTGAGAATAGCCGACTACATCAGTGAAAAGGACGTGTGCCATCTCCGGCTTGGATGGCGGCTCAAACGTGAAAGCTGCCGATAATTCGGCCATACAGCCTCGCCAGTTTGTTAGGATGTCTGG
Source organism: Chthoniobacterales bacterium (assembly GCA_035315805.1). Lineage (GTDB taxonomy): Bacteria > Verrucomicrobiota > Verrucomicrobiia > Chthoniobacterales > UBA10450 > AV40. The sequence continues at coordinate 36,667 of DATFXN010000045.1, read as the reverse complement.
TTGGGTATTTACGCGTCAATAGCTTTTTGCCGTCGCGGGATACCGCGTGGGACCTCCACGCTCACGACACCAGCATCGGCCCCGCTCGTCGTGCTTCTCTTCGTCTTCAAACTCTGCTTCCGTATTCTTTCTCTAAGGAGATAAGCCGCAGCAGGGTGTCGTGGCAAACAGGTCGAGGTTGCTTCGCAATCGGGCCGTTGGCTTTGGGATCGGTGGTCGCTGTGAGTCAACGTGTGAGGTCGTCTAACTCCGACATTTTGACCTCGACGTGCTGTACACAACTCTTTCGGCGCACCATTCCACGCACGCGCGTGCGCGAGGGGGCAGACCATCCTCCCGAACCTGTTGACGCCATGTTGACGCTATCAGCGTCGGAAATGGCCGGTTTGTGTCGCCGATGTTCGCAGACGCACGAGGGGCCAGAACTCGTTAGGCATATTTCGACCAAATTAGGACAACGTCCCTTCTTGTTTCTCTCTTCATGGCGAATTGGCGCCTAGTGTGTCATTTAATCCAGAGCCCTACCAGCTCAACCGTTAGGTTGCGGCAGTAGGCGAATCGCTGGGCCGCTTTGTTTGAGCTCGAATGCGAGCCAGCCGCTCACTTAGCGCTTGGATATCGCGCAAAGTGATCACCTGTTCGATCTCTCGGCCGAACAAAAGATCCAGCGTCCAGTCCATTATGACGCGGAACTTCTTGGCCAGGCGCGGTAGTTTCATTAAATAAATGCTTCGCCACATCCACCAGGCGATAAAGCCGGAGAACTTGAACCCAAAGATCATCGCGACGCCCGTGCGACGACCGATCGTCGCCAGTTGTCCGAGAGTGATAAAAACGAATGGCTTCGGCGGACGGCCCACAATTGCGGCTTCGATGTTCTTCGCCGCCGCCACTGCCTCTCGTAAACCGTGCTGAGCAGTTGGCGGGTAAAACTCGCCCGATTTGCCGGTTGGAACTGCCGCGCAGTCACCAGCGGCCCATAGTCCGCTGACTCCCGGAACGTTGAGATATTCGTTCACAAGAAGACGCCCACGCTCTTTCTTGCAATCTAACGATTCAATAGCCGCACTTGGTTTAACACCAGCCGTCCAAATGAGAGTCGTAGCGCGAACGGATGTGCCGTCAGTCAGCCTAACGACCGAACCATCATACCCGGCGACGCGCGCGCCTTTGATTATTTCTACCTTTCGTTCCGACAATTTTTGTTCGGCGTAGCGTCCCAGCTCCTCGCCCAGTTCCGGTAAGAGAAACTTCCCGGGATGAACCACCACCACTCGAATCGTCTCTTCGCGCAATGATGGATAAAACCTCACCGTTTCGCGCACGAAGTCGTTAACCGCGCCGGTGGTTTCAACGCCGGCGAAACCGCCACCGGCGGTAACGAACGTCAGTAGCTCTCTGCGCGTCGCCTCGTCTTTTTGCACGGAAGCTTCTTCTAACAGTGCCACCATTCGATTGCGCAGCAGCGCGGCGTCGGAAAGGCTTTTCATCGTTACCGCCCAGTCCCGCACGCCTTCCAGGTCAAAGAAGTTAGTTTCCGAACCAATCGCCAGAAGGAGGTGATCGAACTCGAACTCAAGCTCCATATTCCACACGCCGGCCAGACAACGAATCTTTTTTGTCGTTAGGTCTATCGCCTGAATGTCAGCTTGGATAATGTTGACGTGGCGAAGAATACGCCGCAACGGATTGACAATGTCGCCTGGCCAAAGGTCGCCCGCAGCTACTTCATGCAGCATTGGGGTGAAAAGAATAAAATTCTCCCGGCTGACCAGAGTGACCTCAATGTCGGGCCGCCGTGCCAGCGTTTTATCGAGATGTCTGGCGGCATAAAGACCCGCAAACCCACCGCCTGCGATGACTATCCTCGTCTTCGTCGATTTTGAGTTCATCAGCGGATTGAGTAATGTGAACCATGCTCACCGCTTTGTCGTGGAGAGCGCGGCATTCGCCGACTGATCTTGGGGCCGAAGAGGACGTTTACGTGATTCCAGGAAAGCTACCAACGCGTCAAGCTCTTCTGGCTTAAGCGAACTGCCGTAGGCCGGCATGTTATTTCCGCCATTCACGATGCGGAGGACCATATTGTCATAACTCAGCTCGTCCGCGATGAAGGTAAGGTCGGGACCACGCCGGCCACCATGACCCTGGATGAGATGACAATTGAGACAGGATTTGTCGTGAAAAAGTCGGGCTCCATTAAACACGGGTCCACTCTTTGCCCCAATCGTTTTTTCACTGAGGGGCAAAGCCTGGAAATTGGGCGACCAGGGCGAGCGTTGTCCTTCTACCCAGAGCGAGCCGATCATAATGATGGATAGACATACAACCGCAATTGCCCAGGGGCGTCGAGACGCGGCGCGCTCCCCCTTATGGTTGAGGACAGGAATGATCAGGAGCAGGAGGGCGATAAGAACCGGCATCAAAATCATTACGTAGCCTTCGATTCTTGCCGGGATCAGCGCGAGCAACGCGAAATACCAGAGAAGATACCAGTCGGGCCGCGGATCGGCATCGAGGACGCTCGGATCGGGAGGTTTGTCGAGCGCGGGAGGACCGATGAAAAAGGCAAGTAGCGCTATCACCACGATCAGCCCCGTGACGACGATAGCGTCGCGCCATGCTAGATCAGGCCAAAACGGGCGTCCGCTTTTCTTGAGCAGTTCGTCGTATTCCGCACGATAGGTAGCGGGGTTGACCGGTTTGCCGGCAGTTGGCGGCTCAGAAATGCCGTGTCGGAATACTAACCAGACATGGATGCCGATAAAGGCAAACATCATCCCGGGTAAGACAAAGACGTGGATGGCGAAAAAGCGACTGAGAGTGGCGCCGCCGATGCTGGTGCCACCGAGGATAAACTTGGCAAGCCAATCGCCAATTAGCGGAACGCGGCCCGCTTGCTCGGCTGCTACGACGACTGACCAGGCAGCTGTTTGATCCCAGCGCAGGAGTTGCCCGGTAAATCCCATGGCGAGGGTGAATCCCAGCAGCAGGATGCCGGTCGTCCAGGTCATCTCACGCGGGAATTTGTAGGCGCCAAACAAAAATGTTTGCGCCATATGCGCCCCGATCATTAGCACCATGGCGGAAGCGCCGTAGTAATGGAGGCCTCGCAGGAATCGCCCGAAAGGCGCGTTGTTAGTTATGAAGAGGAGCGTGTCGTAAGCCTGGGAAGAAGAGGGAATAAAAGAGAAAGCGAGAGCGACACCAGTTGCTACCTGCACAATGAAAGCAACCAGGGTGGCGCTTCCAAAAACGTACCACCATTTGGCATCATGCGGAGCGAGATGCCGCATCGGCTTAAGCAGCACGCTGATCCCAATGCGATCATCGAGCCAAAGCCAGATGGTTCTGAAGAACTTGCTCACAGCGTGGTCGAAATCGGAACAACGACCGACTTCATCTGCACATCGCCGTTCTCTACCCGCACATCGTAACGAAAGAGCGGTCGAGGCGGCGGGCCGGCGGCAACGTTTCCGTCGCTGTAGTAAACGCCGCCATGACACGGGCACATGAAGAGTTCGGCGCCCTCCATCCAGCGCACGGGGCAACCGAGGTGAGTGCAGTTAGCCGAAAAAGCGATGAAGCCGTTCTCGCTTTCGCGTCGTAACCAGACTGCGTTCTTTGCCGTAATGCCAGCCCATGGTAACGGCGAAGGATCTATGACAGTAACGCTCACGGTCTTGCCGATTTGAAAATCGTTTGCTTTACCGAGGGTTATCCAGTTTGTCGGCGCTTTGCGAAAGAGCGGCGCGATTATGAAACCAACCAGTGGGACCCCTACGATAGCCGCACAAAAGCCCGCCAGGGTGAGCGACAATTTTTCGAAAAAGCGCCGCCGGCTGATCTCTTCAGGCGTTTCAACCGATCGCAAAGCGTGGTTAGCGATGTTTTCGCTCATTGCGAATTTCTGTAATCCATCCAGCGAGCGACGCGGCGAACAAGGCGAGGCCAACAAGGAAAGTGACCAACGAGGTGATCAATCCCCAAAAGAGGAACGTAACTCCCATCGCCAAACCAGCGGGGAAATAGGTCGGGTGCGGCAGATGTTCCGGTGACAACACTTCCCAATCCGGATGCGCATCAGTTAATTGTTCGTCAGGCATGAGATTTCTCCGGTCGCGGCTCAGACTCCGATTGCCAGCGAGCGAGTTGGGCCAGGATCGCCGCAACATAAATCAGACACATCGGGACCCACATCAGCAGTCCGCCGATTTGCTGGTCTCGCTCGCTCGTTAGGCCCCACTGACTGCGGAGCGCATCAAGTATTCCCAGGCGATCAACCGGTTGCTGATAGGCCGGGCAAATCGAAACTGGCGCAAAGGTCAGGATGATGCCAAGAACAGTGCAGGCGATACAGGCGGTAAACAGGTAAACGATTCCCGCCGGTGGCGAAAGTCGTTCTTCCTCGCGCGGGGCGATGACCTGCCACCAAAACACGCTACCCATTAGCAGCAGCGAGATTGTCTGGATTGCAGATACGGCTCGCAACGTGGTCGCAGCGTTGCAGAGGGCTGGGGCGTGCCAGACCCACATTGCACCAACTCCCGCAATCCAACCGATAAGTGGATAATTGAAAGGTGCCAGCGGACGGGGAATGGAAACGGAATGGGGTAAGCTTAACAACAAAAGAGCGGGAACGATCAGCACGACCAGGATGTGCTGGACCATGTGGGCGCTGAAAAGATAACCGTCGGCCAGCTCACTTAGCGGCGATATGAGGGCGAGGAGAGTGACGGAGAGGGCGGCGCCAAAATAGATGGGACGGCCCCGCCGTCCGAACACAAGAAAATATCCTGCAAGAGCGAGCACACAAAGAAGCAGGAGCCCAGGATTCCATTTCCAGGCCGTCGTTAGAAACTGAGTTGTTGTCATTTGAGAAGTGGAAGGATGTAGACGCTAAGCAGAACAAAAACCCAAACGACGTCGACGAAGTGCCAGTAATAACCGGCAGCTTCGAATGCGGATGAATGGCCGGAACCAAAATCACCCTGCCACGCCAACCAGAGAAAAAGGAGAAGTGCGATCAACCCGAGGAGGACGTGCAAACCGTGGAAACCCGTTAGGGTGAAGAACGTCGTCGAGAAAAGGTTTGTGCTGACGTCAACTCCGGTCTGAAACAACTTCCAATACTCGGTTCCCTGACCGATCAGGAAGATACCGCCGAGCACGATTGTGAGCGCGAGCCATCCTAGCATCCGGCTGCGTTGCCGCTTGCCCATCGCAACTTCGCATCGCCAAACCGTCAGGCTGCTGGCAAACAGGCAAACACTGAAAACCAGCGTTCGCGGAACATCGAGTTCTTTCGGTGTCGGACCCGGTTGCGGGTGAACGTAAAAAAACAAGTAGGCCAGCAGCAGGGTCATGAAGAAACCGGCTTCGGAAAAAATGAAGGCAAGCATGCCGGTTTTGTTCTTGTCCGGCACGTGGGTGGCCGCGGTATTCTCGCCCACAACCGGATCGGGCCGATCTGGATTAGCGATATCCCATAATGGGCGCCGACTGCGGATCGGCGGCAGCGCATGAAAGTTTTCGTGCGGCGGCGGCGAAGTCGTAGCCCATTCCAGCGTCCATGCATTCCAGGGATTATCCCCCGCGATTTTCCCTCGGAAAAACGAGGTAACCAAATTCCAAACCAGAATGAGCGAGGCTGCGCTCATGAAGAAAACACCGATAGTCGAGACCATGTTCATCCAGCCCCAGTGAGGCAGATCCGGATAAGTGAAGACGCGTCGCGGCATCCCGAGGAAACCAAGAAAATGCTGGATCATAAAGGTCATGTTGAAGCCAATGACCATGAGCCAGAATGTCCAGCGGCCTAACGACTCGGACATCATTCGGCCGCTCATCTTGGGAAACCAATATTGAACGGCCGCGATGACAGCGAAGACGATCGCGCCCACGGCCACATTATGAAAATGGGCGACGAGAAAATAGCTATTCTTGGTCTGCCAATCGAGGGGCACAATGGCATGGCTGATCCCGGTGATTCCGGCGATCAGGAATTGAATGAGAAAGGCAATACAGCATAACATCGGCACGGTGAATCGGATCCGGCCGCCGATCATCGTTGCCGACCAGTTGAGCACTTTTACGCCGGTCGGGATTGCGATCAGCATCGAGGAAATGGCGAAGAACGTATCAAGTGGCCGACCCATCCCGACCGTAAACATGTGGTGCCCCCAAACCCCAAGACTTAGGAGTGCGACGGCGACACTCGAGGCAGCGACAAATCGGTGACCGAAAATCGGTTTTCTGGAAAAAACCGGAACGATTTCCGAGACCATCGCGAAGGCGGGAAGGGCGAGGATGTAGACTTCCGGATGACCAAATGCCCAAAAGATGTGCTGCCACAGAACCGCTGAGCCGCCGCGGATTGGCAGGAAAAAGTGGCCTTCGAGTCGTCGATCGATCAAAAGCATCGCCAACCCGGCGTTTAGGACCGGCAGGACGGCAAGAACAATGAAGGCGTTAACGAAATTGATCCAGGTGAAGAGCGGAAGACGGCGCATTGTCATCCCCGGAGCTCGCAGAGAGACGACGGTCGCGACAATGTTAATCGCCAAACTGATCGACCCGATGCCGAGGACGAAAAGTGCAGCCGCCCAATAATCGACGCCAAGCGTTGAGGAGTATGGCGCCTCACTCAAAGGCGCGTAGGCAAACCAGCCCACCGCCGGAGCGCCGCCTGCGAGCACACTGAAGTGCAAAAGAATTCCGCCCAGCGGGACCAGCCAGAAACCAAAGGCGTTCAGCCGGGGGAACGCCATGTCGCGCGCGCCGATTTGGAGCGGAAGAACGTAATTTACGAAGCCAAAAACCACCGGCATCACGACGAGGAAAATCATCGTCGTGCCGTGCATGGTGAACAGCTGATTAAAGGTATCCGGCTGTAGAAAATGATTATTCGGCACGGCCAGTTGCAGCCGCATAAAAAGCGCTTCGACTCCGCCGATCACGAAAAAGAACAGCGCCGTCAAAAGATAGAGAACCGCGATCCGTTTGTGATCAACACTGGAGAGCCACGCCAGCCGATAATGCGCGCGCTTGGCCGGATCGAGAAGCGCAGCCCGCAGCATCGTTGTGGTCGTGATGCCGTTCATCGCAGCGTCTCCAAGTAGTCCACAAGCTGACCGAGCTCCTCGTCGGTGAGATAAAAATCGGGCATGAGAGCGCCGGGCTTGATGTGCTGCGGATTTTTCAGCCATTGCCGCATGTTTTCTGGACTATTTTCCAGAATTCCGGCGCCGAGTTGTTTACGGCTCGCGACATGAGTGAGATCTGGCGCGACCCGCGAATCCGCGCCGGCAACGCCGTGAATAGCGTGACAGTTAATGCACGTCGAATTTCGAAATAACGCCAGCCCTTTGGCGGCGCCGTCACCTGTTGGCGCCTGGCTCGGTCTGAGCTGGGCCTGTTGCCATTGCTCGAATTTCGACGGTTCTTCAGCCACCAACAGAATGCGCATCCAGGCGTGTTGTGTCCCGCAAAATTCCGAACATTGGCCGATGTAAACGCCGGGTTTATCGGCTTGTAACCAAATATGGTTCGGCTGTCCGGGCACGTTGGTCATCTTCCGTGTTAATTTCGGCACCCAGAACTCGTGGAGCACATCCTTCGATTCCAAACGGACAGATAGCGGCTTTCCGGCCGGAATGTGAATCTCGTTCGCTGTTACAACCCCCGAAGCTGGATAATCGGCCTGCCACCAGAATTGATGTCCGGTCACGACCAAATCGGGCGAAGGCGCCGGCGGCGGATCAACCAGACTCATGGCCCGGAGCGTCAGGCCGAAAAGAAACAAGACGATTAGGAACGGAATAACCGTCCACGTAATCTCGACTACCTTGTTCTCAGCGATTTGCTTTGGGTCGGGTTCGCCTTCACGACCGCGGAAACGAAAGATCGCGTAGACGATCATACCCGCCACGATGACGAAGATCAAAACAAAGACGACGGTAGAAATGATTCCGAGATTGAAAATCGCCCGTGCTTGTGGCGACTGGGGGTCTAGCGCGTTTGCGGTATCCATCGCCGAAACCTTTCTTATCGAGCGGGCATTGCCGTTGTAAGACGGCGTTCAGCGTTTGTAAATTGGAATCGCTTGCGCCGGTTAGCATCATCTCTGAATTGATTCGGCCACCCCATAGCGGCCGATGTGGTTACCCGGTAAATGGGGGATCTGAACGACTCGGCGAACATCCTGAGTGTCGCCCCATTTCACGAGAAGAAACAATTTATTCACTGGGCGTTGAACGTTGGACGTAAATGCCGGTGCGGCTCGCACTGTTGGGCGTTTTCTGCTAAATCACAAGGCTTATGCGAACTCTTCATTCCTTCATCGCTTGCGTTTTCATTCTCAGCGCGCAAATCAGCGGCGTGTCCGCCGCCAGGCCCGCCGCCGATAAGACCGACAATCCGTTGCTCAAAGAAAGCACGTTGCCGTATCACTATCCGCCATTCGACAAGATCAAGGACGAACATTTCGTCCCGGCCATCGAGGCCGGCATGCGCGAGCAGCTCAAGGAAGTCGATGTCATTGCCAACAAATCCGAGAAACCAACGTTCGACAACACCGTCGTCGCAATGGAGCACACCGGCCGCTTGCTCGATCGCGCCGAAACCACGTTTTCGAATCTCAACGCCTGCAACACCAATCCGACGCTACAAAAGATCGAGACCGAAATGGCGCCGAAGCTCGCGGCCCATCGCGATGCGATTTTTCTGAACGGAAAACTTTTCGCCCGCATCAATGAGCTTTACGAAAATCGAGAAAAACTTGGACTCGATCCGGAATCAGCTTACCTCCTCGAGCGTTATTACAAGGATTTCGTCCGCGCGGGCGCGAAGCTTTCCGATTCCGACAAAGAGAAGCTGAAGAAGCTCAACGGTGAACTGGCGGCCTTGCAGACGCAGTTCGCCCAAAACGTTCTCAAGGAAAAGAACGCCTCGTCGGTGGTGGTCGACAAAAAGGAAGATCTCGCCGGCCTTTCTGACAGCCAGATGGCAACCGTCACGAACGCGGCCAAAGCCGAGCACAAGGAAGGCAAGTTCGTGATTCAAGTGCAAAACACGACCGGACAGCCGTTGCTCGGGTCGCTCCAAAATCGACCATTGCGCCAGCAGATCATGCAAACTTCGCTCGCGCGCAACAGCCACGGCGGCGAGTTCGACACGCGCAACGTTGTGCTGCGCACCGCGCAGTTGCGCGCGGAAAAGGCGAAGCTGCTCGGCTACGATAATTGGGCCGCGTATCAGCTCGAAGATCAAACCGCGCACGACGTTCCTACTGTCAAAAAGCTATTGACCGATCTCGCGCCCCCGGCCGTCGCCAACGCCAAACGCGAAGCCGCTGAACAGCAGAAGATTGTCGATCAGGAAAACGGCGGCTTCCAAATCGCGGCCTGGGACTGGGATTTTTATTCCGAGAAAGTGCGCAAAGCGAAATACGACTTTGATGAATCGCAGCTTCGTCCGTATTACGAGTTGAATCACGTCATTCTCGACGGCGTGTTCTTTGCCGCGGGAAAACTTTACGGGCTTACCTTCAAGGAACGCCACGATTTGCCGGTCTACCAACCGGACGTCCGCGTGTTTGACGTTTTTGATCGCGACGGCAAGCAGCTCGCAATTTTTATCGGCGATTATTATGCGCGTCCATCAAAGCGCGGCGGCGCGTGGATGAATTCCTACATCGAGCAAAGCGGATTGCTCGGCTTCAAACCTGTGGTCGCCAATCATCTCAACATTCCGAAACCGCCGGCGGGCGAACCGACCTTGCTTACGCACGACGAAGTGCGCACCGCATTTCACGAATTCGGCCACGCCCTCCACGGAATGTTTTCGAAGGTGAAATACCCGCGCTTCAGCGGCACGAACGTGCCGCGCGATTTCGTGGAATACCCCTCGCAGGTGAACGAGATGTGGGCCACCTCGCCTGAAGTCCTGAAAAATTTCGCCAAGCACTACAAAACCGGTGAGCCGATTCCGCAGGCGCTTCTCGATAACGTGGAAGCGGCGGAAAAATTTAATCAGGGATTCAAGACGACCGAATACCTGGCGGCCACGCTTCTCGATCAGGCGTGGCACCAATTGAATCCCGCCGACGCGCCGAAAGACGCGATAGCGTTTGAAGCGGAGGCGTTGCGCAAAGCCGGTGTCGATTTTCCGCCGGTGCCGCCGCGTTATCGGAGCTGTTATTTTTCGCACGCATTCGCCGGCGGGTATTCGGCCGGCTATTATTCCTACATCTGGAGCGAGGTGCTCGACGCTGACAGTGTCGAATGGATCAAGGGGCACGGCGGTTTGAAACGCGAGAACGGCGACCGGTTTCGCGAGGCGTTGCTTTCGCGCGGCGGCTCGGCAGATGCGCTCAGTCTTTTCAAGACCTTCACTGGCCGTGATCCCTACATCGAGCCGTTGCTGAAACGCCGCGGCCTCGATCGCGCTCCCGGAACCGACGAAACCAAGACCGAGCCACAAAGGCCAAGCACGTAACCGCGCTGGTTATTCGGTATCCGTCATGCGTTCTTCAAATTCGACTGGCCGTTGAGCGCCTGCCACGCCGAAGCCTTGGCCCAGGCGGGTTGGACGTTCTCTGAAAATCGTTATCTTTCGCGCGTGAAAAATTTCACCGCCCGCATACTGTGCGGCCTCGCGCTTGTTCCGCTTAGCGCCTTTGCGAGCAACAGCGTGGTGGACCTGTCGCACTACGATTTGATGCGGCCCGATTTTGTCGCCATGAAAAGCGAAGGCATTGTCGGCGTGATTCATGAAGCAACGTTCCCCCGATACGAGCGGGATTGGCGTTATCGCGAACGGCTAATCGCCGCGCTCCAGGCCGGCCTCTTGTGGGGCGCCTACCATTTCGCCGATGCCACCGATCCCATTCAACAAGCCGACCATTTCCTCGGCTTCGTTGCCTCATCCCATCCGGTGGTCGCCAAAAACGATCCTGAGAGTCCGCGACCGGGCGTGCTGCTCGTACTCGATTTCGAACGCAACCATTATCGCGGCGGCACCATGAGCGTGTCCCAAGCAGTCGGCTTTGTGGAGCGGATCAAGGCGCGCACCGGAAAATACCCCGGGATTTACGGCAGCGAGAACCGGTTGCGGCAGATGCTTTATGGCTCCGATGTATCCGCCGCGCAGCGAGCCGTCCTTTCCAATTGCTGGCTCTGGATTGCGAACTATCATGCCGAGCCGCGAAACACCGCGCCGTGGCAGCAGTGGGACCTCTGGCAATATTGCGGCGATGGTAAATCCGGGTTGCGGCCGCGCACTGCATTCCCGACCAGCGTGGCCAACATGCGCCGCGCCGAGCGAAGCATTTTCAAGGGAAACAACGCCGCCCTCTTGGCGTTTTGGAAAGAACACGCGTGGTTCCCGAGGGGCTAGCGCAGGTCGATTGAAAGGTGAGCGTTGAGCGTTAAGCGTTTCCCTGTTACTTTGCTATTCGCGTAAGATCGACAATTTCCCATGGGCGACCCTGTTAATCCCGACATAACCGCGATCAAGAAAGCGGACGGCGCCACTGTTGCCGCCGCCCCGTCTCCAGACCGCGCCGATCTTCGCCCGGAAAATATCCAGGACGCGGTCATTCGGCTCGCCGGCAATTCGCAGGACGGAATTCAAACCGCCGGCGCATTTCTGGCGCGACTCGCAGGTCGAAGCGCCCAGGAAGTCATGACTTACATGACGATCCCGGCGACGATTTCAGGCGGACCGTCGATCTTCCAAGTCCGAATCGGTTCGGGCGAAGTTTTATCGGCCGGCGACGAAGCCGATTTTCTGGTCGCGTTTTATCAACACAGTTATCAGGACCACATCGGGTTTCTCCGCGAAGGCGGTGTGCTCCTTTACGACTCCGATAACGTCGAGCCGAACCTTGATGACAAACGCTACGTTTACGTCGGCATTCCAATCACCGGCCTGACCATTGAAGCGCTCGGCGGCACGGCCAAGGACAAGGGCAAAAACATCTTCGTGCTCGGACTCATCTCAAAAATTTTCCAGCTCGACGCCGAGAAGCTGCGAAAGCTGATCAACGAAAAATTCCGCAGCAAAGACGAAAGTGTTGTGAACACCGCGCTGATGGCGTTCCAGGCCGGCTACGCCTACCCGGTCGGCAATTTGCTCTCGAAACTTTATCAGTTCGAAAAAGTCGAGAGACCCGGCGGCCGCGCCCAAATCACGATGGATGGCAACCAGGCGCTCGCTTATGGACTTATCGCCGGCGGTGTTCGTTACGGCGCCGGTTATCCGATCACGCCCTGGTCGTCAGTGATGGAAGTTTTGCGGCGCGAGCTTCCAAAATACGGCGGCATTTTTGTTCAGGCAGAAGACGAGCTGGCGTCGGTTTCAATCGCGCTCGGCTGTTCGTATTCCGGTTGGCTCGCCTGCACTGGTAGCGCTGGTCCTGGCATTTCGCTCAAAGCCGAAGCGATCGGTTGGGCATCCATGGCCGAAATCCCACTGATTGTTTGCAACATTCAACGCGGCGGACCGAGTACCGGACTCCCGACCAACGTCGAGCAAAGCGATCTGCATCAGGCAATCTTCGGCAGCCACGGCGACAGTCCGCGTGTTGTGCTCGCGCCGCGCACCGTGGAGGATTGTTTTTACATCGCGATCGAGGCCGCCCGGATCGCGCGCAAATATTCCACGCCGGTTTTCATTTTGAGCGATACCTCGCTCGCCACCCGGATCGAAGCATTCGACGAACCGGATCTGGCCAAAGTCATGGTCGATCCAAAGCCCGACCTCACACCGCGGCAAACGCACGTGCCGTATCCGCTCGATCAAATTACCCAACATGTGCCACCGGGGACGCGCATCCTCGATGGAAAATATCCGCTCATGTCCGGACTCGAGCACGACGAACAGGGGCATCCGACCGGCTCGCCAAAATTGCACATGGCGATGACGGCCAAGCGCCGCAACAAATTGCGCAAGCTCGCCGAGGAACTTCCGGTCCCGGAAATTTACGGCGACCAGGAGGGTGACACGTTGCTTGTCGGCTGGGGCTCAACTTACGGACCCATCCACGACGCGGTGAAGCGCGCCCGCGAAGAAGGCGGCGAAAAATGTGGCGCGCTTCATTTGCGTCACATTCATCCCTTGCCGAATGGCCTCGAAAAAATCTGGCCGAAATTCAAACGCATCGTCACCGTCGAAATGAACGACCAGGGCGTTTATGGTTATGGTCAGCTCGGGACGCTGCTGCGCGCGCGTTACTGCGAACCCAAGATCGCCAGTTTTACCAAGACCGACGGACTCACGTTCCGCGTGAAAGAAATCTTGGACGGCGTCTTCAAAGGAAAATCGTTCGCCGCTCGCTTTATTCCGCGCGACGGCGCGGCGGTTGTCCATCACGACACCGCGCCAGAGTCCGTGAAAACAACGAGGGAAGTCGTGCCGCAGGGAGTGGGCTGAAAAAATTCTATGGCTGAAACAACAACAACTGAACCAGCAAGAGAAAAGCTTTCGAAAAAAGCGATAACGGCCGATCACCCGACGTGGTGTCCGGGCTGTGGCGATTTCGCGGTGCTCGCCGCGTTCTACAAAGTTCTCGAGAAAAAGAATCTCGATCACGAAAAGATCGTCACCCTCGCTGGGATCGGTTGTTCGTCACGCTTTCCTTATTTCGTTAACGGCCACGGCGCGCATTTCATCCACGGCCGAGCCGTTCCGCTCGCCAGTGGTATCAGCCTCGCCCGGCCCGATCTTCACGTGTTCCTCTTCGGTGGCGACGGCGACGGTTTTTCCATCGGCGGCAACCATGTCGATCACGGCGGCCGCAAGAACATCAACATGACCTATTTCATCATGGACAACTTCGTTTACGGCCTGACGAAGAAACAGACCTCACCTACGTCGCCGATCGGGTTCAAATCCAAGACCGATCCCACCGGCGCGATCGATCAACCGGTCAATCCGATGAAAAAACTGATCGCCGGCGGGGCCACGTTCATCGCGCGCACCCACGCCACCCAGGTTAAACACATGATCGAAATGATCGAGCGCGCGATGGATCACCAGGGTTTCAGCGTCATCGAATGCTTGAGCGAGTGCGTTGAATTTTACCCCGACGTCTTCGATCCGGCCGATCCGCGCAAAGGCGGCAGCTTCGAGCTGATCCAGGAAAAGAAATGGGACAACACGCCCGAGGACGAACTCCGCCACGACGTCACCGACGAGCTCGCCGCCTACAAACTCGCCCAGCTACCGTTCCCCGGCGTGTTCGGCGTCTTCTATCAGAACGACCGCCCAACCAAAAACGCGTTGGAAAAGAAGTGGATCGAGACCACGCGTGAAAAACTTGGTCACGCCGCGGACCAGGAGATTCTCCAGAAAACGTTCGACCGCATGAAGTGACAGTGCCCGCAGCACTGTCATTCTCAACAATCAACCTTCCCGTCTCTTTTTAGATTCTTACTTTTTGTTGTGCGCTAGCGCGGCGCAACCGTTGTCCAGCCGCCGACACCGAGCGCCGTCAGCACGATTTCCACTGCCAGAGAGCAAAGGATGATTCCCATTACCCGCACTAGGACAGCCGCGCCCTGCCGGCCGATCACCCGCAGAATCGCATCCGAAAAAAGCAGTAGGACGTAGGTGATGAACAGCACCACCAAAAGGACAACGCCGGTTTCGACCTGCTCCGGGACCGTATAAACATCGTTATCGGTCAAGACGATCACCGCCATCATCGCGCCCGGTCCGGCGATGGAAGGCACCGCCAGCGGGAACACAGCGAGGTCGCGGCCCTCCTCTGGCGATCTTTCCGCCTTATCCATTTTCCCGAAAAGCATCTGCACACCGAACAGGAAGAGAATGATGCCGCCGGCCACTTTGAGCGAGTGCATGCGAATGCCGATCGCGTCGAGAATGATCTGGCCGGCGACCACGGCGACCACGAGAATGATCGTGGCGTAAATCACAGCGCGCAGTGCCGTCCGACGCCGCTCTGCTCGGGCGAGCGAAGCGGTCAGCCCGGCAAATAACGCCACATTCCCGATTGGATCGATCGTCGTCCAGATGGTAGCGAAGTCTTTGCTAATCTTGATTAGGAGCGGAGACACTTGTCGAAATGTGCGCTTTAGCTTTATACGAACGGCGGATCAGGCGCGAGGCAAAGTTGGCGGGTGCAGCATTGCGCGATCCCCGCTGCGGTCAATTTCGTTAAACGGCTTCCTATGTTCCTGCTTTTCCTCATTACCTTTCCGGGGTTACATCGGAAATGTGAACGACTCGCCTTCAGATTTCTACGGAGAGCCAAGCAAAGACAATCCGGGAGTGATCGCGTTCCCGCCGTTGATCTGGGCGGTGAGTGTGGTTCTTAGTCTCCTCATCCATTTTTTCGTCGCCAGTGTGCCGATGTCGATCTTGCCGCGCGTGATCTTACTCGCCATCGGGATCGTGCTGTTCATCATTGCGCCGGTCCTGGCGATATCGGCGGTACGGTTGATGAAAATTGCGGGGACGAACGTGCATCCGTCCGAACCGACCACGACGATTGTGCGCGGCGGGCCGTATCGTTTTACCCCGAACCCGATGTATCTCGCGCTGACGTTGCTCCAGATCGGCGTCGCGTTTCTCCTCAACGACGTCATCACGCTCCTGTTCGCCGCTGCGCTGGCGCTGATCTTCCATTTCGGCGTGATCCTGCGCGAGGAACGTTACCTCGAAGCGAAGTTCGGCGAGGAGTATCTCGTGCTAAAACGAAGCGTCCGCCGCCGGATCTGACGTCCGAGGCGGACTGGCATTTAACTAGACAGGATTCGCCCCGATTTAAACGAGAGGCTTTTTTGATGATGTCGGTTGGGTTAATCTTCTCAGATTTCCTGGGTTCCCGGTTTCGTGATTCGATTCTTCACCAAGGGATCACTTTTCTATCTCTCCAAAACTTTCCTGTTTGATTTTGCGGGGCTTCACATGCCAACCAGACCACACTGCTTGCTCCTTCGGCAACCGAGCGCGTTGCATTCTTGCCGCCCATGTCGGTGCGGACCCAGCCGGGACAAACGGAATTCACGGCGAAGTTCGGTAACTTGGCGGCGAGCTGAACCGTGACGCCGTTGAGCGCGGTCTTGGAAATACAATAGGCCGGCGCCCAATCGCCGCCGCCATCGGTCAATTGTCCGCCGCCGCTGGAGACGTTCACGATCCGTGGTGCGTCGCTCTTTTTCAGGAACGGGACAAACGCCTGCGAGACCAACAGCGCGCCGAGGGTGTTAGTGCGCAACGTGGTCTCGAACATCTCGGGCGCGATGGTGAGGATGTCTTTATCGTCATCGAGCAAGATACCGGCGTTGTTCACCAGCGCGTCGAGTCGATCGCTCTGTTTCCCAAACTCTTCCGCCGCGGCACGAATGCTGTCGATCTTGGTGATGTCGATCCTCAAGAAGACGACGTCGCCGTAATGTTCTTTCTGTCGCGCTTCTTTGTTTAGTTTCTCAACAGCAGTCTTTCCGGCATTTTCGTCGCGTACGCCGAGAAAGACATGCAGCCCCTCGCGACGAAGTTGTCGTGCGACTTCAAAGCCGATGCCTTTATTGGCACCAGTAACTAACGCGACTCGCTGTTTTCTGTTTATCAGAAACCTTACTGCGAATTACGCGGATGAAAACGGATCAGAGTTGCAGGCGAGACGCCTGCCGCCACAGAAGACAACGCGCGACTCCGAGCCGGAGTGGCAACGTCAACCGCCGTACCTAATCAGTTGTCGCTTGCGATCAATTTTTGGAAGCGCGAATCGTTCCGCAGCGGGTCCCAAAGCGGATTAAATTTCAGATCGGCGATGGTGATTCCAGCCGGAACTTCGAGAAGATGTGGCAACGCAGCGATGGCTCCATCGTGATCGCCAAAGCGCGCCTGGATCTGCGCGAGTACCGTCTCCGATTGTGGCTTGCCGATGGCATCGGTCTCGTACGCTTTCACCGCGTCCTGCCCCTGCTGCAACGCCTTCTCCTTTTCGTTAAGCCCAGCATAGGCGAGCGCGAGGATGCCTGGCGTTCCGTTGGCATCCGGACCGACCACTGTGTCGGGTGTCGGTTTAATCGCCGCGACCGCACGGGAATAAGGACCGCGCGCTGCGTCGCCGCGGCCCAACCATTCCTGACATTGCCCGAGTTGCACGAGGAATGCCCTTTGGAACGAATCCAACGCCTGGCCTTGTGGTACCGAGTTTAGCTTATGTTCAATGACCCTGATCGCTTGATCAAAGTGGCGCTCATAAATCGCCTGATTAGCCCGGACGTCGATCACCCAATCGTCCATCGAGTCTTCCGGAAGCTGCGCCAACTCCCGGCGCGCTTCTTCAAGCCTGCCCGCAGCTTGCAAAACGAGTGCTTTGTTGGAGTGCACGGTCGACGAGTCCGGCGCAATCTGGAGCGCGCGATCGAGCATCGACAGTGCATCGTCAAACCGCCGCAAATAGACATAGAACTCGTTGCCCATCGAAGTGAGCAGCTGAATGTCGCGCGGATCGAGCTCGAGCGCTTTTCTGTAGTTCGCCTCTGCTTCAGTCCAGCGACCGAGCCGCCGCAGAATGAATCCGAGATATTGGTGCACGAGCGAGCTGTTCGGCAGCCTCTTTTGCGCTTCCTGATATGCGGCGAGCGCTCCTTCGAAATCGCGAGCGACGCGATACCGATACGATCCCTGGGCGATCCACGATTCACCGGCTTCAGGTGCGAAAGCCATCGCGCGATCAGCTGCATCCCTGACCGCGGCCGCCGTGTTCTTGTTCAGCTCGATCGCGTTGAAGTAAAGAAAGCTGCGGGTGATTGCTACCCGCGCCCAGGCTAGAGCAAAGTTAGGATCGAGCTGCACCGCGTCCTCGTAACCGCGCTCGGCCTGGATGTAAGCATCGTAACTGTAATTGTTGTGCTCGATTGACAGCGCGCGGAGATACGCATCGTAAGCCGCGGCGTTTTGGGTCGGCTTTTCGGTAACGGCTTTTTGTTCGGTCCCGGAAAGTTTGGCGTTGAGCTGGTCGGCGATGGCGCCGGCCACTTCGCCTTCGACGCCAAACACATCGTCCAGCTTCCGATTGTAACTTTCGGCCCAAAGATGCTCGTCGGTCGCGGCCCGAATCAACTGCACGTTCACTTTCACTGCATTGGAGATCTTCTGGACGCTCCCTTCGAGGATGTGCGCGACGCCCAACTGTCTGCCGACGTCGCGCAAATTATCCGGCGTGCTTTTGTATTTTTGAGTTGAAGTACGCGAGATGACTTTCAGCGCCGCTATCTTCGATAGGCGGGTGAGGATTTCGTCCTGGATTCCTTCTGAGAAATAGGCGTTTGATTTGTCATCGCTGAGATTTTCAAACGGCAGGACGGCGATACTTTTTTCAGAGATCGGACCGACGGTCGCCGCGCTGCCGAATTGCTTTCGGCCGAATTCAAAAAAGAGCGCGACCGCCACTCCGACTACGATCAGTGTGCCAATCGTCATCGCAGCAACCGAATAGCGGCGGCGGTTTGATGTTGCCGTCGCTGCCGCAGCCTTATCCACATTTGCGAACTTGCTCGGCAATGCGGAATTGCCGACGTCGTGGTTGTAGAAGTTAATGACGTGCAATCGTTCGCCATGTTTGATTTCGCATCCGCCGAGATCGTGGAGATACGGTTGCCATTGATCGTATTGCTCGAGGTCCTCGGCTGCGTGTTTCGAAACCAGAATGTGGCCGGCGTCGCCGCAATCCATCACGCGTTGGGCGACATTGATTCCGGCTCCGGCAATATTGGCCTGCTCGTTTAAGTCGGTGACTTCGTTAACCGGACCACTGTGGATGCCCATGCGGACGCCAAGATCCGGATGGCTTCGCAACGCTTTGGCAATTTCAACCGCGCAGAGAACGGGCGCTTCCAGACTGCGAAAGACGAGCGCACCGCCGTCCCCGGTTGGCAACCGCAAGAGTTTTCCCTCGGCGTCGGCCGCGCGAAACTGCTCGGTGTTGCGAACGACCTCGCGCAGTTTTTGAATCTGCGCACTTTGCTCGGTCGTTCGCAGCTTGGAATAGCCGACGATGTCGATGAAAAGCACGTGGGCGATTTCCAATCGCAGTTTCGGTTTTTGATCGTCAGCCATGTCGCTTACGGAACAATCAGTTTCTCCATTTCCGGCAGTTCGCAAAACGCTAATTCGCCAGGAATTAACGAGAAGAAACCGCTCCCGACGATCTGCGCAATCCGCGTCATCGCAGTTGCTGCGAGACCTGACCAGTACGCGATAAAACCGCGCGAGGAATCGCGCGCAGTGCGCAACCCTCACGCGGTTGGTTTAGTTAACTGTCGTTTGCGGTGCGGTTAGCCAGTAACGTAATAGCCGTGGACCCAAACACGGGTCGTATGGTGATGTCGCCAAGCCCAGTGGCCCGGAACCCATACGTAACGAGTTGGTCCGACGTAGTAATGGGGGCCGTGCACGTAATATGGTCTGTCATCCGGTGAGATAAAGACCCCAATGGCGTTCGCTGCCGGCACAAGCCCGCTCAGCGTCAATATCGCCGCAAACAGTAACGCAATTAATCGCTTCATTTTCGTAGTCTCCTTCCTGAAGATTAGACGAAGGCAACGGTGCGCGTATTCGGCGATTCAGAAGTGATAAGTGACACGTGACGAGTGACATGTGACCAGTCACGTCCGCGACGATCGTGGTGCGATTCTGTGACGGAGCCGTAAGAAAGGCCTTTCTACCAGGAGGAAAAGCACGGTGGCGGCGGCGTAAACGCAGAGTTGGACGCCGATGAGCGCGGGCGCGGAGATAGGATCGATATCGTACTGGTCACAAAATTCGCGAACAAAATGGATGACGAGCTTTTGAACCAGGTAGGCGCTGTAAGCGATGGTGGCGATGAAGGCTGCGCCCGGAATTGCGATGCGACGGAGTGGCAGACGATCACTTTGCGCGCAGACGAGAAGTGCACCGAATGCGAGCGCGAGCAACGGGAATTGCCAGACGGAGGCGGCGAAATTGATGTAGTCGCTTTCGCCCAGCCATAACGCGTAACCGATAACGGCCAGAGCCGGTAACCAGATCCACGGCGCGAGGTTGCTTAGGCGTCGCCAACATTCTGGTCGGAATTTTTCGATTGCGGCTAAGCCAACACCGAAAACGAGCGGATCGAGCCGGGTCCAAGTTGGATAATAGATCCAGGATTGGAAGCCGCGAAAAGAAACGCCGGTGTCGCCGAGATTTTGATAGGCGAGAAATGTCCGGAGCAAAATCCCACCGAGGACGATTAGGCATGGAACGATCAAGGCCGTGCGCGGCCAGCGAGTCACAAAAAGCAAAATGACCGGCAGCGTGAGATAAAACTGATCTTCGACCGCGAGCGACCAGGCGTGCGAAAACGCAGTGCCGCCATGGAGCCCGATGTTTTGGATCGAGAGCAGAAATTTCCACCACGGCGTCATTTCCGGATACTCGCGCCATGACGGCAGAAAAATGTAGATGGCGAGAATGACGAAGTAGGCCGGCATGATCCGCAACGCGCGGCGCGCGTAGAAACGTTTGAGATCAATTCCCTGACCACGCACCTCCGAATGCGTTCGCGAGCGGGCGGCGCTCATCAATTGCCCGCCGATTAGATAACCGCTCAGGACAAAGAAAAGATCGACCCCAATCCAGCCCCAGCGATGGACGCGCCCAGGTGTCGGAAATCCCATGATGCCGGCGTGGTAAATGACGACTACGATGATCGCCAGCGCGCGAAGAAGATCGAGGCCGGGCTGGCGTTCGCGGTCCTGAAAACGCGGATCAACTCTTAGACTAAGTGGCGGATTGGATTCAGGCACAGATAAATCAGGAAACCAGGAAAAGAACTAGACAGGACTAACTCTCAAGAAATCAGAAAGTAGAAGTTGCAAAAGAGAAAGCGATAAAGATGAACCAATTCTTGGACCGGCCGGAGCCAGGAGAATCGATGACGCATGAGGATAGTTCGCCAACCGGAGATAATTCTTTCGGATAATTTTTGAATTCCAGTCGAAGACGGCTGCCGCCACAAATTTTCCGTCCGGGCGACCAGCCTTCGTTTGGGCTGCGGCTTGGCGGGCAAGGGACGACTTGAGATCACCCTCACCTTAAATCCTCTCTCCCGACCAAAGGAGAGAACGGCCAGTGCGAGGGAAAAGACTTTTCGACGAGATCGCCACCCGATAAGGAGGTGTTATGCCCAAGAAAATTCCCCCGCCGCCGCCAGCGCCGTTGTTTCCGCCGGAGGAGTTAATCCGCTCAGTTGAGGAGGTTTACGTCGAGAAACGACGCGCGAAAATGGAACGGGAGACGATCGTCGCGCCAAAAGAGGTCGAGAAGTTCATCAAAGACGATCTGAAGTCGTTTGAGCGCAAAGACGTGCTGACGAAAGTGTATCCGCCCAACGATCAGGTGATCATTTGCGAAGGCGATTCGTGGTTCAACCATCCACTCTTAGAGGACTTGCCGGAGTTACTCCTTTATTTCGGCTACTCCGTCTTGCACAGCAATTACCCGGGTAAGCTGCTCAAGGAATCACTCAAAGAAGCAAATTTCGTGGCGCCCCTCCAAGACAAGCGGAAGCCGCAGATCAAAGCGCTCCTGCTCAGCGGCGGTGGCAACGATCTCATCAACTGGGGCAGAGACGGAGCACCGTTCAGTCCCATTTTCCAAAACGTGCCGCCTACGAGCCAGCCGATTGACTTCATTAACGTGGGCAAGCTTGAGCAGGCACTGGCAGAGCTGGCCGGCTCGCTGAAGGGAATCGCTGAAGAACTGGCGCGCAACGCCGCAGGTAAGTTGCCAGTGCTATTGCATTGCTACGATTTCATCGAACCGAAGAAATACGGCCCGTCACCACTGAAAGGCACTTGGGTGGACAAACAGCTCGACGAGATTAAAGCACCACCAGATCCCGAATTCCGGAAAAAAATCACAGGCGAACTGCAGCAGCGGTGGATCGACAGCTACAAAGCAGTTTGCCGCGAACTGGGCTGGCAATTTGTAGTCAGTCAACAAATCGTCAAAACGCGATGGTACGACGAAATCCATCCAAAGAACGAAGGCTTCTATGCCATCGCCCGCATTACTGGAACGTGCTGCACGAGCTGAACATTCTACCGAGCCGCCACAGATTTCATGATGGCCTAGTGCGGCACCCCCGCTGGCTATAGCATGCGCGGATGCGGGCGACGCGATTTGAATTCCAGTACCGGTTCTGGGTCATCAGCGCGATTTATTTCGTCGCGTTTTTCCTTTCCGCTTTCGATCACGCCCCGTTCATCGTCGCGCTTCGGCATTTCGTCGCGCCGTCGATCGTCCGCGACAGCGCGGAAGCGGAGACGTTCGCACGAATCGTGATTACCATCGGAGCGCTATTTGTTTTTCTGAGCGCGGCGATTCGAACCTGGGGCGCGGCTTATCTTCGCAGCAGCGTGGTGCACGATACGTCGCAGCATTCCGAAGCGCTGGTGGCGGACGGACCTTTCCGTTACACCCGCAATCCGCTTTACCTGGCGAATCTTCCAATGGCGATCGGCATCGGTGTTCTCGCCAGTCGCTCGGGATTTATTTTCCTGGTGGTCGCGAATTGGATTTTTGTTTATCGCCTGATTTTTCGCGAAGAAGAATCGTTGCGGAAAACTCAGGGCGAACCGTATCTCTCCTATTCTAGATCCGTTTCGCGATTCTGGCCGTCGCTCTGGCCGCGGGTTTCGGCTGGGAATCATCAACCGCAATGGGGACAAGCGTTCGGCGGCGAAAGTTTTGTCTGGCTCTTCGGCTTCGCGGAGTTGTTGATCGCAGCCACTTTAAAAGCCTGGATCGGACTGATTATGTTCGCGCTCGCGTTCGTCGCGCATTTCACGATTACGCGCCGGATTCAAAAGCGGACAAAATAAAAAGCGCCCACGAAACAGTGTTCGCGAGCGCTTTGGTTAAGTTTGATTAAGAGCCCGGATTACTTTTTCTTCGTGTAAGCAATCTCCATCGTCTTCTTTTCCTGGCCGCCCTGGTTCTCGTACCACTCGAGCGACATGTGATTGTCATCGGCAATCTTGATCATTTCGCGCACCTGCGTTTTCATTCCGGGAACTGGTTCCATTTCCGAAGTGTAGGTGAAGGTCTTTGACGCCGGATCGTACGTGCCCTCCGAAAACTCGATGCCGGTTCCCATGTTGTCGATCCAAGAAGCGACGAATTTCTTTTTCACGTTGTCGTACCCTTCAGTGCCCATTCCTTTGAACTGGACGTCCTTCATTTTTCCGTCCGCGCCCGGCATTTGCATCTTTCCGCTAACGTCCATCGTCACGTAACGACCGCCCATTACCGACTTCCGAACCGCGGTCCCTTTTGATTCCTGTGGTTTGGCATTGGGATCGGGATTCATCCAAAACTTGATGGTGTAATTCCAATTGCCGTCCAAACTCGCGAGCAATTTGTGGTTCTCGTTCAATTTCGACAACTCCATCATTTGCTTCATCATCTCCTCCGGGTTTGGCTGGCCAGCCGGAGCGCTCGCGCCGGTGCCGCCGGCGGGGGATGTGCTGGTTTGTTGAGCAAAGGACGAAACAGCGAGCGACGTCGCGGCAATAAACAAGGTAATAATTAGGGAAGTTTTCATGGCGGGATTCTGCCAGTGACCTGCGACGAATGACAAGTGACAAGTTGCTCGGATGCAGCGTGGACCGCCGCCGCACAGTCACCAACGGAGAACTTTGGCGAAAATTAATGGCGCAACAATTGTTGCGTCGGACTCAATGATGAACCGCGGAGTGGTGGCGCGGAGTTTGCCCCAGGTGATTTTTTCGTTGGGCACGGCGCCGGAATAGGAACCGAAGCTCGTCGTGGAGTCACTGATCTGACAGAAGTAGCCCCACTCGGGCACAATTTCGCGGACCACGTCCTGATTTAGCATCGGCACGACACAAATCGGAAAGTCTCCCGCGATGCCACCGCCGATCTGGAAAAATCCGATCGAGCCGGCTTTGCACTCGCGACTGTACCAGGTGGCCAGGTCGATCATGTATTCGACGCCGGAGCGCACAGTGTGCGGCTGGGCGATTTGGCCGGTGATGATGCGCGCGGCGTAAATGTTACCGAGAGTCGAATCCTCCCAGCCGGGAACGAAGATTGGCAAATCTTTGTGCGCGGCCGCCATCATCCAACTGTCGGCCGGATCAATCTCGTAAAATTGTTTGAGCCGGCATTCGCGCAGGATCTTAAATAAAAACTCGTGCGGAAATTTGCGTTCTTTCTGTTTCGACGCGGCCACCCATTCCTCGAGCACGACCTGTTCGATACGTCGCATCGCTTCTTCTTCCGGAATGCAGGTGTCGGTGACGCGGTTGAGATGACGATTAAGGAGCTCTTCCTCCTGCTGCGGCGATAGCTCACGGTAATTCGGGATCCGTTGATAGTGCGACCGCGCAACGAGATTAAACAAATCCTCCTCCAGATTTGCCCCGGTGCAGGTGATCGCGTGCACTTTGTCCTGGCGAATCATCTCGGCCAGCGAGACGCCGAGTTCTGCGGTACTCATCGCGCCCGCGAGCGTGATCATCATTTTCCCGCCGGCATCCAGGTGTTTGATGTAAGCGTCGGCGGCCTCTTTGAGCACGGCGGCGTTGAAATGCCGGTAGTGCCGGTCGATGAACTCGCTGATCGGACCGGCCTTCACACGCTGAACGTTGGCGGCTTCACCTGTCCGCTTTCGCTGCACGGAAAATCTATAACGCGATTTTTAATAAATGATCACGCATTTTTTTGCTCGAGGTAAAATTTTTTAAGGCAGTGCCGCAACGATCCGGGCGGCCAATGTTTGGGGCATGACGCCGAAAAAGAGAACCGCAGCGGCTAGAATCGCTATCGTTGCGTTTTCGAAGGCGAACCCCGAGATCGGCGACCCGTGCTTGGCAGACACTTCGGGTGCTTTGTCGACAAATATCAGTTTGAGGACAATCAAATAATAGTAAAGCGACACGAAGCTGCCGAAGAGCGCGACCCCGACCAGCCAAAGGAGGCCCTGATTCCCGCCTGCGCGAAACGCCGCGCTGAACAAGTAAAATTTTCCAAAAAATCCCGCCAAAGGCGGTAAGCCGGCGAGCGACAAGAGGAAGATCGGCATGCAAGCAGCTAGAAACGGCGAGCGCGCGGCAAGCCCGGCGAAATTTTGTAGATCATCGCCGCCAGTTTCGCGCCGCACTACACCGACAACTGCGAACGCGCCGACCAATGTGACCGCATAGACGCTAATGTAAAAGAGCGTGGCCGAAAATCCGTCCCGTCCCCCGGCGACGATTCCCAGCAAGGTGTAACCTCCATGCGCGACGGCCGAGTATGCGAGCAGCCGCCGTACGTTGCTTTGCGCGAGCGCGACGAAATTGCCAAGCAAGATCGACAACGCTGCCAACGCGGCAAGCACGGGCGACCAGCCGGCCACCATCGCGTGCCAATCAGCGCTGCCATGAATCGGCCCGAAACCGACCAGCACGATTTTGCCGAGTACGACAAAGGACGCGACTTTTGAGCCGGAAGCGATGAACGCCGCGCTCGGAATCGGCGCGCCCTGATAAGCGTCCGGCGCCCAAAGATGAAAAGGCGCAACGGCAATTTTGAACGCGAAGCCAATCAGAGTCATGACAATTCCAGCGGCAAGCAGCGGCGGGACTGGAAGGCCGGCGAGTTTCTGCGCGACTAACGCGAGCGACGTTGTTCCCGACATTCCATAAACAAGACTAATTCCGAAAAGTGTGAACGCGCTCGCGGTGCTGCCGAAAAGAAAATATTTCAGGCCGGCTTCGGCCGACCTGATGTCGATCTTGTCGAATGCGGCCAAGACATAAAGCGATAGTCCGAGCAGCTCGAGTCCAATGAAAATCATGAGGAACTCTTCGCTCCCAACGAGCAGCATTAGTCCGAGCGCGCCTAGCAGAATCAGCGCGAGGTACTCACCCGGATTGCGCAGCGACGTGTCGGATGACACGAGTGGAACCGTCAGGAGCGCCAGCGCGAGACAGATGATTTTGAAAAGAGAATTCAACGGCGAAATAACGAGCATTCCGCCAAACAAATTTGCGTGGGACGGTAACAACAACACCGCGCCGATGGCGACGGAAATTCCAATGGCGGCGACAACGGGACAGAAGATTGTCACGCGGGTAGTTGTTAATCCGATCGTCAAGACTGCGAGCGCGGTCACCACGATAATCGTTTCCGGCGCGCCGAGCTTGAGCAGTTCGAAATAGCTCATCTTAGAAAATGCATCGCTTCAACCGCTGGCTGAAGGCGATCGAGCAGAAGCTTCGGATAAAGTCCGACGGCCAGCGTCGTGAACATGAGCAGGCCAGCGCCGAGTTTCTCGGAAATGGTAATTGGCGGCATCTCGGAGGTCGCGGCAGCCGATGCGGGATCGACATCAAAGAATGAACGTTTCAGAGCGCGCAGCGTGAACGCCGCGACCAGAACCATTCCGCCACCGGTGATCCAGACCGCGAGTGGATAAGTTCGCCACGCTCCGATCAGGATCGTGATTTCGGCTGCGAACCCGCTGAATCCGGGGATACCCATCGACGCCGCCGCCGCGATCACGAATGTGAAGGCGGCGAACGGCAGCGCCTGTCGCAAATTGATCGCCGCGAGCGCGTCGAGCTCGCGCGTGTGCGTGCGGCGATAGATCATCCGTCCCGCCACGGCGAACAGGAGTGCGCCGATCACGCCATGCGAAAACATCTGCAAGACAGATCCGCAAACACCGAAGACGTTGCCGGCCGCGAACCCAAGCAAAACAAAACCCATGTGGCTCACGCTCGAATAGCCGATCACAAATTTGAGATCGCGCTGATGCAAGGCGACCGCGGCGGCGTAAACAATTCCGATCACCGCCAGAACGGCGATCCACGTCCGCCACTGTTCGAAACCTCGCGGCAGAAGATTCATGGCAACGCGCAAACCGGCATAAGCGCCGAGTTTCATGACAATTCCTGCGAGCAACATCGAACCGGCGGTCGGCGCGGCGACGTGACCAGTCGGCGCCCAGGTGTGCAACGGCCAGATGCCCGCCAAAACCGCGAAGCCAAGAAACAAAACCGGAAAAACCCACGCTTGCAGCTGTGGCGAGAATTGAAATGCTGAGAGCTGATTCAGATCGAGCGAGCCAGCGGTGACGTAGACGACGATGATTCCGAGAAACACGAGGGCGCCGCCAAAAAACGAATAGAGCGTCAGCTTCATTGCACCGTATTCCTTGTTCGTCGAACCGAAGATCGCGATCAGGAAATATTTCGGAACGATGACTAGCTCGTAGAAAAGAAAGAGCAAAAACAAATCGGCGCTGAGAAAAACGCCGTAGGAACCGGCGACCACGAGCAACAACCAAAAGAAAAATTCGTTGGCACGATCTTCGACATCCCAGGAAAACAGAACGGAGGCGACCGCGGCGATTCCTGTCACCAGAACCAGAACCAAACTGATTCCATCGAGCGCGAGATGATAATTCATTCCGAGCACCGGCACCCACGGCACGCGCACGACGGTTTTGAAGTGTGCAAGATCGACAACCGTGGTTCGAAAGAATACCGCGAGGCTAATCGCCAGGCCGGCAACCGAGGTGACGAGCGCGGCCCATTTCGCGAAAACGCGCGGCAAAAGAAGGGCAACGAGTGCGCCGGCGAAGGTGGTGTAAATCGTCCACGCGATCATCGTCCGTTTCGCGCGCGATAGCGCGCCGTTTTTTCCCGCACGTGAAATCCAATTTCCCGGCGCGGCTTCTCGAGCGAACTCATCAATTGCCTAATCGCCTCGAGAATCGCAGCGATCTCTTCATCGTGCTGGCCGACACGCCTCTCGAGCTCGGCAAACTTCTGCGCAAGCTCTCGGTTCGTCTCCAATGCTTCGCGCAGACGGACAAAAGCGCGCATGATCGCGATATTCACCCGAACAGCGCGTTCACTGTTCAATACGCTCGAGAGCATCGCGATACCCTGCTCAGTGGAGGCGTATGGCCGGTGCCTTCTACCGCCCCGGCCTTTTGATCTTCCAAATTGGAATTTCAAACGCTCTGCCTCCTCGCCGCTCAGTTGGAACATGAAGTCTGACGGAAATCGCTCCGCATTGCGATGTACAGCTTTATTTAGGTTTCCAGTTGTCACGCCGTAGAGGCGAGCCAAATCGAAATCCAGAATGACCTTCTGTCCTCGGAATAAATAGATCGACTGAGCGACTCGTCGAACGGGGATGATTCCTTTATTCATTTCCCTCAGCCAAACAGCCGCGCCATCTGAACGACGGTGGCGTTAAAAATGTTGAACATGAATTGCGGAGTGAGGCCGATCGCGAACATGAGCAGGGTGGCCGGAACGATGATGAATTTTTCACTACGAAGGAGATCGGAAAAACCGGCGCAACTTTCGGCGAGCGGGCCGCTGAAGAGCAATTGCATCGCGCGCATGAACGTTACGGCCGTAAAAAGGAGACCCAACACCGCGATCGCCGTGAAGGAAGCGGCAATTGCAAACGAGCCTTTGAAAATGAGAAACTCGCTAATAAATCCGTTGAGTCCGGGCAAGCCGAGCGACGAAAACATCGCGACACTCATCCAGCCGCAGAGCAGCGGCGTGCGTTGCATCAGTCCACCGAAATCGTCGATGCCTCGCGTGCCGCGGCGTTGTTCGAGCAAACCGACGAAATAAAACAGCGCGGCGGCACTGACCCCGTGATTGAAAATTTGCAGGAACACACCGCTCAGCGCCGCGTGCATGTCGATCAAAGCAGATGTCGATGTTGCAATCGCGAAAAGGCCGAGCAGGCAGTAGCCCAGATGATTGATCGACAGGTACGCGACCATGCGTTTGAGATCGCGCTGCGTCCACGCTGCGAGCGGTGCGAAGACAATCGAACAGACCGTGAGCGTGAGCAGCCACGGTCCAGCGACTTTAATTTCATTCGGAAACAGCGGAACGAGTAATCGAATAAAACCGTAGACGCCCATTTTCGACAGCGCGCCAGTGAGCACCATCGAGACACCGGTGGGCGCCGTTTCGTACGCGTCAGGCAG
Organism: Chthoniobacterales bacterium; assembly: GCA_035315805.1. GTDB lineage: Bacteria > Verrucomicrobiota > Verrucomicrobiia > Chthoniobacterales > UBA10450 > AV40. Next base: position 7,632 of record DATFXN010000045.1, on the reverse strand, counting down.
CCAGGTGTGAAATGGAAAGAGCGGGACCTTGACCGCGAGGCCGAGAAAAATTCCAGCGAAGACCACCCATCTCAGATTGCCCTGGATCAATCCGATTCTGCCGAATAGGGAAAGCGTTGAAAAATCGAAAGATCCTCTTACAAAATAAATTCCAAGAAACGCCAGCAACATCGCGATACTGCCAAGAAACGTGTAGAGGAAGAATTTGACCGCGGCGTAATCGCGGTTCGCGCCGCCGTAGATTTTTATAAGCAGAAAAGCCGGGATGAGGCTCATCTCGTAAAACAAGAACCAAAGAACAAAATTCTGGGCGGTGAACGTTCCGTAGAGCGCGGCTTGCATCACGAGCAGAAGTGCGCAGGCACCGCGTTCGAGTCGTTCTGCGGCAAACGCGAATGGAAAAACGACCGACGTGAGCAAAACGAGGAGAAGACCCAAACCATCAACACCGACGAGGTATTCGGCGCCAATCGCCGGGATCCAGCGATGCCGTTCGATGATCTGCAAGCCCGGCGAGCTGGCATCGAATTTTTGCCAAATCATCACGGCATAAAACGCAGCGAGCGCGTTGAAAATCAGCGCGACGGCGCGCGCGTTTTTCGGCTGTCCGATGTAAAGCGCGATCGTGCCGACGAGCGGGATAATGATAAGAAAGGTGATTAGCCCAACCATGCGTAAAGAAGGATGAGCGCGAGCATCCCGAGCGCGACCGCGCCGAGATAAGCTTGAATCCGTCCGGAGTGCCATCGTGACATCAGGCGCGCGAAACCATGAGCGCCAACGGTTCCTTCATCGACACCGGCATTGATCACACGTTCGTCAGCGCCGGTTGTGAACTTGCCAAAAAATTGTCCAATCGTTCCAATGTCGCGAACAAGCCCGTCCCAGATGTGCCGATCCATCCAATCCGACAGCCGCGCCAAGAGGGCGGAAATCGCGATGACCGTGCGGTCGTAAATCTCGTCGATCCACATTTTGTTACTGAGGAAACGGAAGACTGCGGGCTGCGCGGGTTCGAGTGGATCGGTTTCGCCGGCGCGGTGATACATCCAAATTGCAAGCGCAAAGCCAGCGCCGACGAGCGCGAGGGAGACGACGATCATCGGTTGAATTAAGAGGCGGGCGTCAAAGTGCGCGGCCTGCCCAGTTAGATAAGCTTCCATCCACGGCCACGCCGGAGTTAGCACGATACTGAAAAGAATTGTGCACGCCGCAAGCACGACGAGCGGAATTGTTATCACGCGCGGACTTTCATGCGCGCGATCCGACCCAGCGCGCGAGTTGCCGAAGAAAACGTAGATGGTCTGACGCGTCATATAGAGCGCGGTCAGAATCACGCCGAGCAGCACCAAGTAGTAAGGCAAATGCGATAGTGGCCATTTTGATGCTGCGTGCAGAATTTCTTCCTTGGTCCAGCCACCGGAAAAAAAGAACGGCACACCGCTCAGCGCCATCATGCCGACCGCGTAAGCTGCGAAGGTCACTGGCATCAGGCGCCGCAGGCCACCCATTTTGCGAACGTCCTGTTCGTGATGAAGTCCATGAATCACGGAACCGGCGCCAAGGAATAGAAGCGCTTTGAAAAATCCATGCGCGAGCAAATGCATGATGCCCGCCGCAACGCCGCCGACACCGAGCGACACCATCATCAGGCCGAGCTGCGAAACCGTCGAGTAGGCGAGGACGCGTTTGATGTCGAACTGCGCGACCGCGATTAACGCCGCCATCAATCCGGTGATGAGGCCAATCCAAACCACGATTGTAAGCGACGGCGTCACGCCGTTGACCGCGCCAACAGAAAAGATCGGATAGACGCGAGCGACCAGAAATACGCCGGCCGCGACCATCGTCGCAGCGTGGATCAATGCGCTGACGGGTGTTGGACCTTCCATCGCATCCGGTAACCAAACGTGGAGCGGGAATTGTCCCGATTTGCCGACCGCGCCGGCGAAAATCAGGAGCGCGACGAACGTGGCGCTGGCACCGAGCCCGACCAGTCCCACATTTTCAAGACAGCCGCGGCCAGCATCGTAAAACAGCAGCGTGCCGCTCTGGTGATAAAGCCAGAGAACTCCAAGAAAAAATCCCATGTCCCCGATACGCGTGGTTATGAACGCCTTCTTTGCCGCCGCGGCGGCGCTTGGTCGCTCGATCCAAAATCCAATCAGCAAATAGGAAGCGAGCCCGACGAGCTCCCAAAAAACGAAGAGAAGCAGCAAGCTGTTCGCAACGACCAGTCCGAGCATCGCGCCGGAGAAAAACGAGAGATAGGCGAAGAACCTCGAGAAATTTTTGTCTTCACCCATGTAGCCGATGCTGAAAACAAAAATGCACAAACCGACCAGCGAGATCATCACCAGCATCGCGGCGGCGAGCGGATCGAGAACGAAACCAATTCGCAAACTTTGTTCGCCGAAAGTGAACCAGGTAAAATTCTGAACAGCGCGAAACGCGTGCTCGGGCAACGTTGGCACGAACGCCAAGACCGACATGGTAAGCGCGGCGATCTGACCTAAAACGGCGAATCCAGCTGCGGCGAAACGAGAAGATTTTCCGCACGCCAAAATCAAAATCGAGACGATGATCGGAACCGCCGGAATCAGCCAGACGTTACTCGTAATCGACGAGTTCATCCTTTGAGTTGGTTGAGCTGGTCGACGTTGGTCGTACGAAAGTGGCGATAAACCGCAATGACCATGGCGAGACCGACGGCGGCTTCAGCAGCGGCAATGGCGATGGCGAAAATCGCGATCATCACGCCGAGCGGTTGCGCGGGTTCTGGAGCAAACCGCCAAAACGCAATGAAGTTGATGTTCGCGGCGGCGAGCATCATCTCGATTCCGATCAAAATGAAAATGGCGTGGCGACGGCTGAGCGCCGCAAGCAAGCCGACGGAAAAAAGCGCCGCCGAAACGATGAGCAAGATAGACAACGTCATTCGCGTTTTTCCTCCAAGACGAGAATGAGCGCGCCGATGAGTGCCGTCGTCAGCAAAACGCCGACGCACATCAACGGCCAGACGTAACTGGTCATCAAGAGCTCGCCGATTCGTTGAACCGTAACCGGCTGGATGTGTGGCGGCGGTATCGAAACCGATTTTGTCTTCAAAATCGCCCACATCAATCCACCGAATACTGCGACCGGGACGACACCGCCGCCCCAGTTAAATCCGCGGACCTTCCCAAGGTCATGTCGCGTGAGGAGAATCGTGAAGACGATCAGGACCGCGACCGCGCCGATGTAAATAAAGATTTGGACGAGCCCAACGAATTCCGCGCCGAGAAGAAAAAAAAGCGCGGAAATGCCAAGAAACATTACCGCGAAGCTAAGCGCGGCATGCATCAACTTCGGCAGCGTCGCCGCCGCTAGCGCCGCTGCCAGGGTCAGAATCGAGATGATGACGAACGCAGCGTTGCTCATTCAGCGAAACGGTAAGTGCGCGGCGCAAATTTCTTTTTTGTCTCGAGCAACATCGACAATGTGACGTAAACAGCTGCGATTACAGCGAACGACCAAAGCCAGCCTTGCAGAGCGCGGCCGGTGTAATGCCAAACCGCCGCGGCGATCACGCAAGTGAACGCCATCGGCAGCATGAATTTCCAGGCGAAATTCATGATCTGATCGACCCGCGTACGTGGGAGCGTCCCACGCAACCAGATGTAAACGAAAAGCAGGATCGACAACTTCAGGAAAAACCAGACGTAGGACGGAATGAATTCCAAGATCGACATCGGCGCGTGCCAGCCGCCGAGAAACAGGGTCACGGCCAATCCGCTGACTGCGAACATGCCCATGTATTCCGCCAAGAAAAAAGTGGCGTATTTGAATCCGGAATATTCGGTCATGTGACCGGCCACAATTTCCGATTCGCCTTCTGGCACGTCGAATGGCGTCCGGTTCGATTCCACGAGACCGGAAACAAAAAACAAAATGAACGCGGCTGCGCCCCACGGAGTAAGAACAAACCAGTGCGGCAGCACACTGAACGAGTAGGCGCCCTGCGCGGCGACGATTTTGTCCGGATTCAACGAACCGACGATCATCACAACTGGAAGCACGGTGATGATGAGCGGCAGTTCGTAACTGATCATCTGCGCGATCGCGCGCATGGCACCGAGCATGGAAAATTTGTTATTACTGCCCCAGCCGGCCATGAACACGGCCAGCTCGGTTGCTGATCCGACCGCGAAGAAAAAGAGAATGCCTCCATCGATCACAAACGGAGTCATGTTCCGGCCGTATGGAATCACGCCGAGACTGAGAATCGCTACCGCCGCAATAATAATCGGGGCGAGGAAATGGACGGCCTTATCCGCGCGCGCCGGCACAATGTCCTCTTTGATCAGCATTTTGATTCCGTCCGCGACCGGCTGGAAAAGGCCGAACGGTCCCACGCGATTCGGACCGTAACGATTTTGCATCCGCCCAAGAATCTTTCGTTCGAGCACCGAAATGAGCGCGAAGAGTGTCAGAAAAACTCCAAGCAGTGCACCGATATTGATGAGACTGGAAAATGCTTGTAGAAGCCAGCCCGAAGCGTGGCCGGTCATTGGCGAAAGCAGCCACTCTTTTGCGCGGATGAAAATTTGATCGACTGCGTTGCCGCTCACGTCGGAGGAAGGAAAGCGGCAGGCGATTAGTTAATCAAGGCTGATTATTTCTGTTTCTCGTGTAAAACAGATTGAATTAAGTTCCAACGGAATGACTCCGGATCCGTATTTGTTCATCGTCATTTTCGCCGGCGTGGCCTTGGTGTTTCCATTGCTGCCGCTTGGACTGGCGTGGCTGTGGCGAAGATTTTTTCAACCGCCGAAGCCAGGGGCACAGAAGAACGCGATTTACGAATGTGGTGTCGAATCAATCGGTGAAGCGCAAATTCAGTTTCGGTCGCAGTATTATCTCTACGCGATCATTTTTTTGATCTTCGACGTGGAGGCGGTTTTCCTGGTGCCGTTTGCAGTCGCGTTCAGTGGTTTGCCGGTCGGCGCGTTCTTCGCGATTCTCATTTTCCTGCTACTTTTAGTCGAAGGCCTCGTTTGGGCTTGGGGCAAAGGTTGTTTAAATTGGGCGAAGTGAGGTCCGAGCCGGACTGGCAATTAACAATGGGACAATGAGCGAACAGATTGACGAAGAATTGCGGAGCGAGCTGCAACGCCAAGGCGTGTGGGTCACGTCGATGCAGGAGCTTTACAACTGGGGCCGGAAGAATTCGATCTGGCCATTGCAATTCGGGCTCGCCTGTTGCGCGATCGAGATGATCGCGGCCGCGGCATCGCGCTACGACATCGCGCGTTTTGGCGGCGAAATTTTCCGGCCGTCGCCGCGGCAAGCCGATCTCATGATCGTGGCCGGCACCGTGACCAAGAAAATGGCGCCGCAAATTGTGCGACTCTACAACCAGATGCCCGATCCGAAGTATGTCATCTCGATGGGCGCGTGTGCGATTTCGGGCGGACCATTCAAGCAAGGCTACAACGTGCTTAAGGGGATCGATCGTTACATTCCAGTCGATGTTTACATTCCAGGTTGCCCGCCGCGACCAGAAGCATTGCTGCACGCCTTCATGGAATTGCAGCGCAAGATCGACAGCCAAAAGTTGAGCGGCGCGAACAAAGCCGAGCACCTCGATCCCGAACAGCCGAGCGAATTTCGGGTGCCAAATTTCGGCGAGCATGATTTGGAACCGCCGGCCAATGCCGAAGTCTACCAACCACCGGAACTCGAGCGCGTCTGAAAAGTGGAGACGTTGGAGCAAATTAAGAATCGGGCGGAGCTGGCCGCGCGCGGGGCTAAGATCGACATCATCGTCAACCCCGGGCCGTCGCAACAATCTTCATTGTTGATCGACAGCGAACATGCGGTCGCGGTTGCACAGTTTCTTCGCGATCATCCAGCGCTCAGTTTCGATTTTTGCTCAAACGTGACCGGGGTCGATTGGCTGGATCGCGTCGTTAAGAAAACGACGAAAGTGAAGCAGGTCGTCGACGGTGCTGAAAAAGAAGTCGACGAAACAACCGAAGAAAAAATTCCCGGTTATCTCGAAGCGGTTTACCACCTCTACTCGATGAAGCTGAAACACGGGCCGCTCATTATTAGAATGCGAACCGCAAATCGCACCGACGCCGCGCGTTTGCCGTCACTCACGCCGGTGTGGCGGAGCGCGGAATTACAGGAGCGCGAAATTTTCGATCTCTACGGAATTCACTTCGATGGGCATCCCGATCTACGCCGGATTTTGATGTGGGACGAATTCAAGGATCACCCGATGCGCAAAGATTACGCCTCGCCGGACGATTTCGAATGGGAACCAACGCCGCATGATGAAGTGCTCGAGCGCGCGAAGAAACATTACACGCCGCGGCCGCAATTGGACGGCGCGGAACAAATCACGGCGAAACCGCAATGAGCACGACGGTTGAAACACTCGAAGCAATGGAGCGTCCGCCAGTGACAATGAGTTCGCGCCTGGACGGCGAGCTCCTCGAGGTTTCGATGGGGCCGCAACATCCGTCGACCCATGGCGTTTTTCGAATGAACGTGGCACTCGAAGGCGAGATCGTCCGCAAACTCAAACCAGTTTTCGGCTATTTGCATCGCAACCACGAGCAAATCGGTGAGCAAACGAGTTACCTCGGTTCGATGCCGTACACGGATCGGCTCGATTACTTTTGCTCGATGTCGAACAACTGGGCCTATGCGCTCAGTGTCGAAAAACTCGCCGGCGTCGAAGTTCCGGAGCGCGCTGAACATTTGCGCGTCATTCTCGCCGAACTGACGCGACTACAAAATCACGCCTCGCTTCTCGGATTTTTACTGAGCGATATGGGCGCGTGGGGTACCCCGCTCATGTACGCGTTCCGCGAACGCGAAAAAATTCTCGATCTTTTCGAATCGCTCTCCGGCTCACGGATGATGTGCGACTACATGCGGTTCGGCGGTTGCCGCGTGGACGCGAGCGATGAATGGCTCGCGGCGGCCAAGAAGATTGTCGATCGATTCCCGAAGTTTCTCGACGAGTTCGAGGAATTAATTTTGCAAAACGAGATCGTCATCGCGCGGACGCAGAACGTCGGCAGAGTGCCAGCGGATCTGGCGGTTAGTGCCGGCGTAACGGGCCCGATGCTGCGCGCTTCCGGCGTGAATTATGACATTCGCAAGGTGGATGGCTACGGAATTTATCCGCGATTCAAATTCCGCGTTCCGCTCGGCGATCACGGCGACACTTATGATCGCTTGATGATGCGCGCGCTTGAGATGCGCGAGAGCGTGGAGATCCTGAAACAAGCGCTCGCGCAAATTCCAGCCGGACCAATCATGAATCCGAAAGTCAAGATTCGCGCTTTCCGTCCGCCGGTTGGCGAAGCCTACGGGCGCATCGAAGCGCCCAAAGGCGAGCTAGGGTTTTATCTGATCAGCGACGGCGGACCGAATCCGTATCGGTATCGCGTCCGGCCGCCGAGTTTCATCAACCTGACGATTCTCGAAGACATGTGCCTCGGTCACACCGTCGCCGACGTGATGGTGATACTCGGCAGCGTCGACATCGTCATGGGGGAAGTGGACCGCTAATTCTCAGCGCAACCAGCCGCCGACAGCTTGGATCGGTTCGATTTGATTCGGCGCAGTAACCCA
>DATFXN010000044.1:0-3357 GCA_035315805.1 Chthoniobacterales bacterium | reverse complement strand
CAATCGTGTCCGGCAACGCTTTGCCGGTCGCAGTTTCGTAAAAGTGAAGTGTGCCGTCTTCGCTCCCGCTTTTGGAAAGTGAGATAGCGAGATATTTGCCGTCCACCGACGGCACAAACCAATCGATCGTTGTCGTGCCTTTCGTGTCGAGGACGTTCGGATCGAGCACTACTTTTTCCGATTTGAGATCGTCCGCCGATGCGAGTGTCACTAACAGCGGCTGTTGTTTCGGCGGCTGGAACTTCATCGCGAACAGAATTCCGGGCCGCGAGACGAGCGAGAAATAGCTCGGCGAAGTTTTCGCGTACCACTCTTGCAACTGTTTTTCAATCGCCGCCCGATCAGGCAAGTTGTCGAGAAATTTGCGGGTCTCCTGGTTTTCGGCGTCCGACCACGCCTTCACCTGCGAATCGTCATCCGCTTCGAGCCATTGATACGGATCTTCCACGGTTATTCCGTGGTATTCTGTGGTAACCGGTTTCTTTGGAGTGTCGGACGCGCTCTCGGCCGAAGTGGCGTCACTCAGTGCAAGCGCAGCGCCGGACACGATTAGAGACAGGAAGAAATTTGCTCTCATGCGGAGAGACAATACTCGCGCGCGTTATTGGCAAAAAAGATTTTGCTAAGGCCTGGCAGGCGCCGGCGACGCGGGAGCAGCAGCATACTTCGGTTCCTTTGCCTGCTTCTGGATAGCGGCGTACAACTTCTTTATCGCTGTGAGGCTGGCGTGATTGGCGATGAACGCCGGGATAACACCACCAGTTTCAGAATAAATCGAATACGTTGCGCGCGTTCTTGCGGCTCCATCGGGCTCTAGCAACCATGTGCCATCGCAAACTTTCAGGCGAACGACACCTTTTCGTTCCGGAGGTCCCAGTTCATTCGCCGTCTGCCACTGACTGAGATATGTTAGCCCTTTCGCCCCGGGCCACGACTTTTTCGAGACGCGCAACGTGTAGTCACGGTCCTCACAGATCTTCGGTGATACCCGTTGGTAACCGATCACCGCGTCGCCTTCATGTTTTATGAGGCGGCATTCCACGGTGTAAGGCATGAACTTTGGATAATTCTCGAAATCGTCGATGACTGCATGAACCGTGGAACTCGGTGCGTCGATGAAGCCGATTGCCTTGAACTCTTTCAGGCTCGAATCAGCATGTGGCCTGCTGTAAATGAGCACGTCTTTCGCGTCGGTTGCGAGCTTCCAGCCCTCTTGCGGGCTCACCGAGTTGGAGAAGTCGGCCGCAAATGTGTTCGAACCGGAAAGGAGTAGGATCGATCCCAGACCCAACAGGCCGCGGCAAAGCATCGCGCGATGATACATCATTTCCCCTGTGCGGCTATATTTCTTTAAAGGTGGTATTAAGGATGCAACGATGTAACGATTTAAGCCGCCGCAAGCTATGATCCAACAATCGACTGTCCTGATCGTCGACGACGAGAAGCATACGCGCGACGGGCTGCGGCGTTTGCTCGAGAACGATTACGACGTTTACGTCGCCGCCGATATTGCCGGTGCGATGGATGTACTCGAGCGCGACCAGGTCGATGTGCTTCTTACTGACCTCCGCCTCGGCAGCGAAGATGGGATGACGCTAATCGATCGCGCACTGAAAATGTCGCGTCCGCCGATCTGTATCATGATGACCGCTTACGGCTCGGTCGATGTCGCAGTGGAGGCGATGAAACGTGGCGCGTACGATTTCGTCACCAAGCCGCTGAATCTCGACAAAGTCGAATTGCTGATCGCGCGCGCGGTGCAGAGCCGCAAGCTTGAGCAGGAAAATCGCGCGCTCCGCGAACAGGTGGACGAGCGGTACGGGCTCGAAAATATCTGGGGCGACTCACCGGCGTTGCATGACGTGCTCGAGACAATCAAACAAGTCGCCCCTTCATCGGCCAATGTGTTGATCGAAGGCGAGAGCGGCACCGGGAAAGAACTAGCGGCGCATGCCATTCACAATCTCAGCCGACGTAACAAAGCGAAATTCGTGGTAGTGCATTGCGCTGCGCTTTCGCCACAGCTTCTTGAGAGCGAGTTGTTTGGACACGAGAAAGGCGCGTTCACTGGCGCGCACGAACGGCGCATCGGCCGGTTCGAACAGGCTAATGGCGGCACGCTTTTCCTCGATGAAGTGGCGGAGATCGACTCGAGCACGCAGGTCAAATTGCTACGCGTCATGAGTGAAGAGCGTGCGTTCGAACGCGTCGGCGGCAATCAAACGTTGCGTGCCGATGTGCGCCTGATCGCGGCCACGAACAAGACCCTCGAACAATTGGTGCGCGAAGGGAAATTCCGCGACGACCTCTATTTTCGCCTCAACGTCGTGCGCATCGTTATGCCACCTCTGCGCGAGCGAAAAGAAGACATCCCGATTCTTGTCCGCGGATTTCTGCGCCATTTTTGCAGGGAAAACGGCAAACAGCTTCTCGATCTCTCGCCGGAAGCGATGGACGCACTGCTTACTTACGATTGGCCCGGCAACATCCGCGAGCTTCGCACAGCCATTGAACACGGCGTCGTTATGGCCACCGGAAAACAAATCACGTTACGCGATCTGCCGGTAGCCGTGCGCCAGGTGGCAACAGCAACGTTGCCCGGTGGCATTTCACCAACGGAGGCGTTCGCTGAAAAGGCCAGCCCGCTCGATCTGCATGAGACGGAAAGAAGGCTGATCGCTCAGGCACTCGCTGCGACTAACGGCAACGTCACAGCCGCTGCCAAAAAACTCGGCATCAGCCGCCGCACGCTCCACCGGAAAATTAACGAAATGAATCTTGCGAAGAAATCTACCGAAGCCGTAGACGCAACCTAGAGGGATCGCGGCCAAAAATACCGATAACTAATTTCCAGCCATCAATAACCTCGCAAGACGGTGAATTTGGCATTACGAAATTTCGCGTTTACGAATCGCGCTTTGAGCGTTTCAATTAGCCCGTGACCGAGCAGAAGAAAATCTTTGGCACGGACGGAGTGCGCGGCGTTGCGAATGTCGAGCCGGTGACGGCGGAGACGGCGCTCAAGCTCGGACGCGCCGCGGCGTATGTCTTCGCGCAAATGAATCCGCGCAGGACGCCTGACGGCGCGCGGCCTAAAATCGTGCTCGGAAAAGACACGCGCCTTTCGGGTTACATGCTGGAAAACGCGCTCGTGGCCGGAATCACTTCGCTTGGCGTGGATGTTCTGGTGATCGGACCGTTGCCCACTCCTGGCGTGGCATACATCACACGATCACTGCGCGCTGATGCTGGTATCGTGCTCTCCGCGTCCCATAACGCTTATCAGGACAACGGCATCAAATTTTTCCGGCATGACGGTTACAAGCTGGATGACCAGGTCGAGGAAAAAATCGAAAA
>DATFXN010000043.1:0-32567 GCA_035315805.1 Chthoniobacterales bacterium | reverse complement strand
ATCATGATTTTAGGATTGCTCGCCTTCATCGAAAAAACGAACGCGTGGTAATCGAGATCCCGCGCGATGCGGGCGAATTCGAGCGCGCTTTCCACCATCCCGAGCGGCGTGTCGCCGTATCTATTTAGAATGCGGTCGCTGAGTGAGCCGTGGTTGGTCCCGATTCGCATCGCGATGCCGCGGTGCTTGCAGAGCTCGACCAGCGGCGTGAACCGTTCCCGAATCCTATTCAGCTCACCGGCATACTGTTCGTCGGTATATTCGCGAATCACGAACTTTTTCGAATCGGCGTAATTGCCGGGATTGATCCGGACCTTGTCCACCCATTTGGCCGCTTCCATTGCGGCTTCCGGTTTAAAATGGATATCGGCCACGATCGGCACATTGCAGCCTCGCTCGCGCAATCCCTTGACGATGTTTTCGAGGTTGCGTGCGTCCTTCACTGTCGGAGCAGTAATTCGGACAATTTCGCAACCGACATTCGCCAGCTCGATCGTCTGCTGGATCGACATCTTCGTGTCCATCGTGTCGCAGGTAATCATCGACTGGACCCGGATTGGATTGTCCCCGCCGATCCCGACGTTGCCCACGCGCACTTCGCGCGTGACGCGTCGACGATAGAGAAATGGCGACTTGCAGTACTTCACGGTGTCCACAAATCTAAAAGCGGCGCGCCATCGGCGCAATCCGCCTACGGCACGTCTCGATCCTTCGCCTGGTGCGATTGAGGTGCGTATTTATCGAGGACGCGTTTTACGAGAGGCCAGTCCTGCACGTCAAAAAAGCTGATGTAAGCGATCAGGCCAATGATCAAAAGGGTGCAGGCGCCTTGCACCACTTCAAGCACACGCAAATTCAGCGGCTTGCGACGAATAGACTCGATCAGCCCGAAAAGAATGTGGCCGCCATCGAGCACTGGAATTGGCAGCATATTCAAAATCGCGAGGTTCACATTTAGAACCACGCTTAACCAGAGCGCCAATTGCCATCCGCGGTCGCTGACAAGAAATAGATAATAAATGCGAGTAATGCCAATTGGGCCGCTCAAGTGTTGCAAACCCACGTCCGACTTTCGCGAGGCGACCGCTCCGAGCGTATTGAATGTGCTGGTTACACTGTTACTAACCAGCTCGGTTGGCGACGGATGTGACACTGTCAGTCTGGTGTCCCAACTAATGCCAATGCGGGGCCTGGTTTCTTTTTCTCCCTCAACCATCATCGGTACCGGGTTAACGCTGACATCGAATGCCGTGCCGTCGCGCTCGACCCGCAGTGTCACCGATTCATTAGGGTGAGCCTTTGTTTGCTCCGCCAACGCGAATGGGTTGTAGATCGTCTCGCCGTTGATCGCGCGAATGATGTCGCCTTTCCGCAATCCCGCCTTTTCCGCCGGCGAGTTCGGTTCCACTTTGTCGATAATCGAGGTCTCGGCCGGCAAGATCAGTAACTGCCGCACGCTTTTTCTGCGAAACCAACCACGCGATTCGGCTTTGTACGGTTCTACTTGAACCGTTTGGACGTTTCCGTCGCGTTCGAATTTTATTGGAATTGTTTCACCCTCGCTCCGAACAACGGCCCAGCTGACGCTGTCGTTCATGCCGAGAAAACGCGTCACGCGTTTGCCATCTACTTCCAAAATCTTGTCGCCCGGTTGCAATTCACCTTTTGCGGGCGACTTCGGCATCACGTAGCCGACCACAGTCGTCATGTCGGATTCACCAACCGGATAACCGGCGAGCCACACGAGCACCGCGAAAACAAACGCGAGCAGTAAACTAAAAAACGGACCGGCTACGGCCACGATAATTTTGTCGAGCGCAGAGACCGGCGGAAGCTGCGCTCGATCGAGATCTGCTTTGCCTTCGATTATGTCCATCGGCGCGAGTTGCGGCAGCGCCACGAACCCGCCGAAGGGCAACGAGCCGAGCGAATACTGGACGCCGTTGATTTTCCTTTTCCAAAGCGGTTTGCCGAACCAGATGCCGAACTTCTCGATGTAAAGGCCGCGCCAGCGCGCCGCCAGAAAATGGCCGATCTCATGTACGACGATGAGCAAATTGAAAATGACGAGGACCTCGAACAGCACGAGGACGACGCGACCGATCTGAAGAATCATTTTGCTTTTATGTTTTGCCGATGGCGGCGGTAGCTTCCGCGCGCGCCCACTCGTCGGCGGCCAATATGGCATCCAGATCAGGATGCGCAACGGTGCGATGTCGATCCATCACTTGCGCGACCGTTTCCCAGATTTGCGGAAACCGAACCTGCCGATTCAAAAACGCTGCGACCGCGATCTCGTTGGCCGCATTCATCACCGCCGGCACTGTTCCTCCCGTTTCACCGGCCCGGCGGGCGAGACTAAGCGCGGGAAAATCTTCGTAACGGGGAATTTCGAATTCCAATTTGCCCAGCCTCGAAAAATCAAGCGGCGGCAGAGTGTTCGCGACGCGGTCCGGCCAGGTCATCGCGTACTGAATCGGGAAACACATGTTCGAGTAGCTCAACTGCGCCAGCATCGAACCGTCGGCGAATTCGACCATCGAGTGGACAATGCTCTGGGGATGAATCACGACTTCGACGCGATCCATCCCAACGCCAAAAAGCCAGTGCGCCTCGATCATCTCCAGGCCCTTGTTGAACAGTGTCGCGGAATCGATCGTGATTTTCGGGCCCATGTTCCAAGTCGGATGCTTGAGCGCTTCCTCAACCGTGACATGCGCGAGATGCTCTTGCGGGGTTTCACGAAATGGCCCGCCCGACGCCGTCAAAATAATCCGGCGGACGTCTGCTGTGCGACCGTCCAGGCATTGAAAGATTGCGTTGTGCTCCGAGTCGACCGGTAAAATTTTCACTCCGCGTTTCTGCGCCGCGCTCGTGACGGCTTCGCCGGCCATCACTAGAATTTCTTTGCTCGCGACCGCCAGATCTTTGCCCGTTTCAATCGCATCCAGCGCCGGATACAGTCCCGCGGTGCCAACAATCGCGATGAGGACCATGTCGGCATCATCGAGCCGCGCGATCTCGCGTAACCCATTCTCGCCGAGAAAAATTGTCGGCTTGTAGTCTAGCTTCGACCGCAAGATATCGATCTTGCCCTCGTCCACGAGGCAGATTGCTTTCGGTCTCGTCTTGTTCGCTGCAATCGCCAGTTTTTCCGCGTTGCTATTCGCCGCCAGTCCGACAATCTCCATCCGCTCCCGGATGTCATGCGCGACTTTGAGTGTGCTGTCGCCGATCGATCCCGTCGCGCCCAAAACCACGACGCGTTTACGTTTCATAAATACAGGGTTTACAGGATTAGATCGGATTAAAGTCGATCAAAGCGGCTTAAGAAGAACTCTAATCCTGAAATCCTGTTAATCCTGTCTAAAATTTACTGCACGCGAATAACGAGCCGCATGTAGAAAAACAAAAGCGGCGCAGTAAAAAGCAGACTGTCGATCAAATCGAGCGCCCCGCCAATTCCCGGCAATAAATTTCCCGAATCTTTCACGTCGGTGCTGCGTTTGATGATCGACTCGGCCAGATCCCCGATCACTGCGGCGAATCCGAGCAGGAGTCCAAGCACTGTCGCGTGCGTCCAGGTCAACATCGACAAGTGCCCCGGCATCAGTTTAAACAAAACAAGACTGCAAATCAGCGCCAGCCCAAGCGCGCCAAAAAATCCTTCCCAGGTTTTTTTCGCGCTAATGAACGGACTCATCAAGTGCCGGCCAAAGGCGCTCCCGGTCAGATACGCACCCATGTCGCTGAATTTCGTAACTGCGATCAGGTATAAAACATAAAACTGACCGGTCACAGTTCCGGTGGAAGATCGTGGCGTAAGATAAAGAATCTTGGTGATGAAATTGAATAGCCAGAGCACGTAAAGCAGGCCGAACAACGTGTAAGCCATAGTTCGCAATGGTTCGTCGTGGCGCAGACGCGCGAACATTTGCCGTCCGAACACCGTCAGCAGAAAAAAGAGCAAAACAGAAAGTTCAAAATCGTACGACTGCGCCGGACCAATTCTCGAGAAATAATAAAAGCTGCCAATTAAGAGGATCGCGCCGCAAATGATCCCCGTGATCTTGAAATTTGGCAGACGTGCGTGGTCGAGCATGCCGTAAAATTCCCAGAGTGCGATCAACCCGAACGCGCTGATCAAGAGCCAAAACAAAATTTCGTATCCAGAAAACGAGATCAGGAGCGCGATCGACCAGAGCGCGACCGTGCTGACAAATCGCAAAATGAAAACCGAGCGTGGCGTCGCTGTTTCCGGAGCAGGTCGCTCAAGCGTCACGGGCATGACCGTTCATCATCTGAGATGTTGCCGCACCACGCAAGGCCTGTCCTGAGCGGACCCGAATGGATCGACATGTCGTAGCTGCCGCTGTCCTCAGCGGCAACTACCAGTCCGGCTCGGACTTTCCTGTTTTCCTGGGTTCCTGATTCGCTTAGCTTTCCATCGTGCAAAAAACGATGCAGGCCGTGGTGAAAGCGAAGGCTGAGCCCGGCCTTTGGCTCGAGACAGTCCCCGTGCCGGAAATCAGCGGCGACGATGTGCGCATCCGTGTCCTCAAAGCCTCTATCTGCGGGACGGACGTACATATATATAACTGGGATCCCTGGGCTCAGAAGACCATCCCCGTGCCGATCACCATCGGACACGAGTTCGTCGGCGTGGTCGATCGGGTCGGCAATCACGTGAAAGGTTTTGCCAAAGGTGATCTTGTTGTCGGCGAAGGGCACATCACGTGCGGACATTGCCGTAATTGTCTCGCCGGCCGGCGTCATCTTTGTCCGAACACAGAAGGAGTCGGCGTAAATCGAAACGGGGCGTGGGCCGAGTTCGTCGCGATCCCGCAATCAAACTGTTGGCACGCCGATCCATCGATCCCGCTCGATGTCCTTTCCTGTTTCGATCCGCTCGGCAACGCCGTTCACACCGCGCTCTCGTTCGACCTCGTCGGCGAAGATGTCCTCATCACCGGAGCAGGACCGATCGGTTGCATGGCCATCCCAATTTGCCAACACGCTGGCGCGCGTCACGTCGTGATCACCGATGTGAATCCGTATCGGCTCGAGCTCGCGTGGAAAATGAAGGTCGATCTCGCGCTCAACGTGCGAACTGAAAAACTCACCGATGCGATGAAGAAGCTCGGCATGAAAGAAGGCTTCGACGTCGCGCTCGAAATGTCCGGCAACCCGAAAGCGTTCGACGACATTTTGCCGAACATGTTTCACGGCGGCAAAATCGGGCTCCTCGGCATTATGCCCGGCGCCGCCGCGATCGATTGGAACACGATCGTGTTCGATCAATTGACGATCAAAGGCATCTACGGCCGCGAACTGTACGAGACCTGGTACAAAACGACCGCGCTGATCAAAGGCGGCGTCGATATTCGACCGCTCATCACTCATCACTTTCCCTACGCGCGATTCAAGGAAGCGATGGAGCTCGCGAAGTCGGGCAACTCCGGCAAAATTATCCTCAACTGGAGCGAAGTGTAATTTGAACCGCGATTACCCGGATGAAACGGATTTCGGATTAATTTGAGGCTGCGGTTGTAGGTAAGTCCGGCGCCGGTTCATCTTTGCGGAGGAGCCATCGCCGCAGGAGCAGAAAAAGAATCGCGCCTAGCGGAATACCAAAACTGAAAACAATTGGCGCGTACAAGCCAGCTCTAAAGAATGACGCCCCAAGGACGAGGAAGCTGATAGGCTGAAAACCTGTTTGTCCAGTGGTCCAGTTCAATTGAAACTGGGTGAATCCGAATAGGATGAAAATTACCCACAACCATCGGAAACGAACGCGAGAAAAAAGACAGACTACTAACGTCACAATGATCAAGAGCGAAACTCCAATGCGCGCTACAAGAAATAGAAGATGGATGGGCGTTTTATTTTCAACAGTGAAGCGGTTTAGATACTCAAGCGAAGTTGGAAGTGGCTGCAAATTCGCACCGGAGATCTGTCGATCTGCACCACTGCTTTCGACCACGAAGGCTGCCAGCACCCAAGCGTCTCTAAATCGTAATTGGTAAGTCAGACTGGCTTGACGTTTTCCCGGTGCACCACTCCAAGGTTTGAAAAAAGTGGTGTTGACTCCAATCAGCTCGACGGCAACCGGATCTCCGTGATCTAGGATCTGGTGCAGTTGATTTAGTCCCTTGCACCAGCTTGCGCCGTAACGGCGGGATCGAGCATTCGTTTCGCATCGTCATAGCGGGATTCCCTAACAGAATCGAGAAACTGGCGCGCGAATTGATCATCATCTTTAGGAGCAAATTTCTGAATCCACGCCTTTTGATCTATGCAACCGGTCACTGCGAGCGCAGCAAGCAGGATCGGGAGGAACCGTTTCATTCGGGCGAGGAGAGACTTCGCCTGTTCACGGGGAAAGTCGAGCAGAGAGATTGTTCTACTGCAGCGATGCCGCTTCTTGGTCGCGGCCTTCGAGCTCAAGCACCATGCGTTTGATGTGCTTGTAGTCCTGATGCGATTGGAGGAATTGTAAACTTTCGCGCGGATCGCCCCAATGCAGAATCTGGATCGGTTCCTGGCGCGCACCCCACTCATTCATGTCGCGCCGGTTCGCCATGTAGAGATCGATTGTGTTTCGACCGCTCAACGCCCAGCCGTAATCCTCCACGCGATACAACTGTCCGGTTGAAAGTAAACGGAACGTCGTCCCCATTGGCCAGCGCGACCAATCGGCGGCCGCACTTCCGATTCGTGGCGGTTTGCTGCTCACCGCGACCGCGCGTCTCACGCCCTTCGTCGTTGCTGTTTTCGTAACGCGCGTTGTAGTGACCGTTGTCGTGACGCGCGTTGCCTTTTTTGGTTTGTCCAAAGAGAACCGCTCCAGTTTCACATCGCTGCTTGAAATGTTGATTACATCGGCATCGCCGCTGTCGGAGATCGCGCCGGCACGTCGAACATTTTCCGCGCGGCGAATCGCAGGCCCGGCAGCGTGTAATTCACCGCCGAGCGCGTTGCGAGCTCCGTATTGAGTGTGATCCGCTTCCGTGTGCGTATACGCTGTGGTCCGCACATTTTGAAATTCGTTTTTCGCAATCGGCAGTTCATAAGCTGGGAGCGCGCGAGTTGAAGTTGTCGTTTCGCATCCGCTGAAGAGAAGAATTGCGATGAAAGCCGCGAGAACGGCTAGGGCGAGGCTGCGGAGCTCAGCGTGGGTCAAGGCAGATCAATAGACTTATTAACACTTATTCACATCCCTGCAAACACTTTTTACTGTTAACTAAACCCCAGAAAAACAGAGCTGGATCGTAGATTTCATCGAATCTCTTGGCTTCTTGGTTTCCAGATTTTTTTTTTTGAGTAATCTGCGCTTTCTATGATCGCCGAATTTGAAAAGCTGCTTTCCCAGACACTCGATGAAATAAAATCGCAAGGGCTCTACAAAACCGAGCGCGTCATCACGACGCCGCAGGATGCGCACATCGCTGTCGCCGGCGGCAACCGCGTTTTAAATATGTGCGCCAATAATTATCTCGGTCTCGCGGATCACCCCGAATTAATCAAGGCCGCCAGGGAAGCGCTCGAAACGCACGGACTCGGCATGGCCAGCGTGCGCTTCATTTGCGGGACGCAGGATTTGCACAAGGAACTCGAAGCCACGCTGACTAAATTTCTCGGGACCGAGGAAACGATTCTTTATCCGTCCTGCTTCGACGCCAACGGTGGGTTATTCGAAACCTTGCTCACCGAAAAAGACGCCGTCATCAGCGATGAATTGAATCACGCGTCGATCATCGACGGCATTCGGCTCTGCAAAGCGCAACGCTTCCGTTACAAACACAACGATATGGCCAATCTGGAAGCAAAGCTCAAAGAGGCGAGCGGCGCGCGTTTCAAGCTGATCGCGACCGATGGGTGCTTCTCGATGGATGGAACGATCGCCGACCTAAAATCGATTGTCGATCTCGCGCAAAAGTATGACGCGCTCACAATGATCGACGATGCTCATGCGACGGGATTTCTCGGACCGAAAGGTCGCGGCACTCACGAATATTGCGACGTCATGGGCAAGATCGACATTATCACGGGCACACTCGGAAAAGCGTTGGGTGGCGCCAGCGGCGGATTCACCAGCGGCCGCAAGCAGATTGTCGATCTTTTACGGCAACGGTCACGGCCGTACTTATTTTCAAACACGGTCGCGCCACCGATCGTCGCGGCAGTTCTGAAGGCGCTCGAGATTCTCACCAAATCGACCGAATTGCGCGACAAACTCGAAGCGAACACAAAATATTTTCGCGACGCGGTGACCAAAGCTGGACTGACGATCAAACCGGGAGTCCATCCGATTGTGCCGATCATGATTGGCGACGCGGCCAAATCGCAAAAATTTGCCGCGCGCATGCTCGAGAAAGGCGTTTACGTGATCGGCTTTTTCTATCCGGTCGTTCCTCACGGCACCGCACGCGTCCGCGTCCAAGTAAGCGCGGCACATTCGCGCGAAGATTTGGAATTCGCTGTCAGGGGGTTCGCTCAAACGAACGAAGAACTAAAATAACTGGAGAGGCGGCCGTGTCGGCCGCGAAATCAAAGTGGAATTGAAGCTTGTGCGCTGCACGATCCGCGATTACCGCCCGGACGACGCCGAATCGCTGGCCAAGCATGCAAATAATCGCAAGGTCTGGCTCGGACTACGGGACGCGTTTCCGCATCCGTATACAATTGAAGACGCGAAAAACTTTCTGCAGGGTTCGATCGCCGGCCTCCCGCGAATACACTTTTGCGTCGAGATCAACGGCGAGGCGGCAGGCGGAATCGGTCTGCGGCCTGGCAAAGATGTTCATCGGCGCACCGCGGAGTTTGGTTACTGGCTCGCCGAGGAATATTGGGGAAAAGGCATCATGAGCGAAGTTGTTCCCGCATTTGTAGATTATTGCTTCAAGGAATTTTCACTGAATCGCATTTTCGCCATGCCGCATTCGAATAATCCGGCGTCGGCGCGCGTTTTGGAAAAGGCCGGTTTCGTTTTGGAGGGACGATTGCGAAAGAACGTCGTCAAAGACGGACAAATTCTCGATTCGCTTCTCTACGCGAAGACGATGTAAGCTCGCGCCGATGCATTACATGGTGATCGAAAAATTCAAAGACGCGCCGGCGATTTACCAGCGGCTCGATGAAAAAGGCCGGATGATGCCGGAAGGATTGAATTACGTTTCGAGCTGGATCGATCAGCATCTCAAAACCTGCTGGCAAATCATGGAGACCGACGATTTCGTGTTGCTCGAACGTTGGATCGACAATTGGAAGGATTTAATGGAGTTCGAGATTATTCCGGTACGGACGTCGGGCGAAGTGCGCGAAATGATGAAAGGCAAATGACATGGCAGAACAAACGCAAGAACCTCCGGTGATCGTCCACGGCACCGCCAAAGATTTTTCTCAGAAAATCGAGATCGGATCACACAAGCTAACGGCGGATGAACCTGTTTCCTTTGGCGGCACCGACGTCGGTTCGTCGCCTTACGATCTTTTGCTCGCCGCGCTCGGCGCCTGCACTTCGATGACAATTGGCCTTTACGCGCGGAAACGCGGCTGGCCGCTCAAAGACATCACTGTTTCGCTGCGGCATTCAAAGATCCACGCCCAAGACTGCGAAGACTGCGAAACGAAAGAAGGTCGAATCGATCGCATTAATCTCGAGATTCATCTCGACGGCGCGCTGACGGACGAGCAACGCGCGAAGTTGATTGAGGTCGCCGGAAAGTGCCCGGTCCACGAAACGCTCACGCACGAGATCAACATCAAGTCGCGCGCGGTTTAGACCGCGATCTTAGCGTTCGTGCAACGCGATGCTGGAACCGACCCAGGTTCTGTCCTTGTTGAAATCGACGCCCATCATTTTTCCCTGGCTCATTCGGACAAGATTGTTGAGCAGAACCGGCTGGCCCTGCTCCGACCAGACAAACATCATTCGCAGTTCCGCCTTTGATTTCGGACCGTCCACCGTCGGCACGAACGAGGCATACTCGACTTTCTTTTGCAGGATCCATTGATTCGGATTCTTCAGCGCCGCGAGTTTTTCACGCGTCGGCTCCATATCCACTCCAAGCCCTGCAAATGAATAGAGCGGCTTCAAAACGTAATTGTCGACCTCTTCGTCCCCGGGAAACTCATCCGCGAAAAAACACGGTGAGGTGTGCGCTGTCTTGATGAAGGGCAGCGAATGTTTGCTGATTTTATAATACCAGTTCGGATGCGCAATCCAGGTCACGTCGAGTTCTTCCTGAAACCGAAACGGCAATTGAATGTCCGGCCGGCGCTCGAGCTCATCAAAGATGACGCGATTATAGATCCGTTCGACCCGAGTTGTTTTGCCGTCGCGCTCGTAAACTAATTGGCGGCCGCGCTTCTTTATTTTCGTCACGCAGACAGGCTGAACTCCCAAGAGCGCTTCCGTCGCCGCGAAATCGATCCGAGTCTTTTGTTTCTCCGGTTCAATCTCGAGCAGGATCACGTTTTCCGGCTCTGAATCGCAGACAATCGCCCGCCGCAGGATGTCGATGTATTGCTCGTCTTTGATCCCGCCGAACGACGAAGTCCAGTCGCGCGGAATCGCGGGAAACGCCTTGCGCATGCAACCGAGAAGCAACAGCTGAAATCCGAACAGGCTCGGGAACGCTTGCATCTCGATGAGGTATGGCGTCAACCGATGGCCTTCCTCACAGATCGCAAGATCGACAATCAAAAATTCGGGATGATCCGACTCGTTCGGCACTTCCAATCCGGGCGGAATTGCGGATGCCGAATGCATTACGAATTCCGGCGTTTGGGTTTGCGCCGCAATTTCGTTTGCCGCGAAAACGGCTTGGTCCGTAAATTCGCGCGTCAGGAAAATCGGCGTTTCCGAAATTCGAAAATCAGCCGGCCACCTCGTCGCCTCATTCACGCACCGCAAAAGCGCAGCGTATTTGTCCGGCGTGAAATCAGCGTTGAACTTTTCTCGAAGTTCGGGATGCATTGATCACGTAGGGATGGCTCTCCGAGCCGTCCGACTTATTTCTGCCTCTTCTGAATCTCGCGCCACCGAAAACAATTCCGCGGACGCCTCGGAGATGCGTCCCTACCTCAGACGAGAAATTTTCCCGCGCGCATGACCTGTTCGCCGTCGAACCAGATGTCGAAATCGCGGCCGACACAATCGATGTGGGTCTGCGATGCCCAATTTGCGCCGGTGTGATTCGCGTAGGGATGGCCGAAGGCAATGTGAATGCCGGGAATTTTTTCGTCCTGCAAGATATTTCCGATCACGTGCGCGCAGGCGGTGTTCGTGCCGATGGCAAATTCACCGACGCGATTGCTGTTTTCATCAGTGTGGGTGTAAGCACTAAATTCTTCGAGCAGCTCTCTATTCTCGCAGCGAAGATCGACAATGCGGCTGCTTTCCACTTCGATGACGAGCGGATTGGCTTCGAGGTCGCCGTATTTGCTGCACAAATAGTCGCCGATCACACCGTCGACGACGAAGGTGCCATTGCTATTCTGCGGCGAGGTGAAAATTTCGCCCCCAGGCAGGTTCCCCCATTTTGTTTTGGTAATCATGCCGCTCGTCTTCAACCATTTGAGTTTCGGCGAAAGCTCGGCCTCAAAGTCCGTGCCATGCGGCGTTTGGCAGCTGATTCGCCTGGCTTGTCGCGCTCTTTCCACCAAACGCTGACTCAAATCGTCGATGGCACGAAAATCCGCGCGCATTCCCTCGAGCATGATCTGGCGAGTAATGTTCACCATGTGCGCGTGGCGAATCTGGTGATGGTCCACCACCGCGGTCATTTCCCGTCGCGCGCACAGCTCACCCGGCTGACTCTGTGCGGCGAAGATCGATACTTGTGAAGTGGCGAGGTCTTCCAAAATAATTTCGGGCATGAATTTGAGCGGCCGCCGCGCGTGGTGTTCGAGCGTGAACAAGCTGCAATTGGAGCCGATCCGCTCCACTTCCGCATGCAACGCATTCGCGATGTCGCGCGTCGTCTCGTCAGTGATAATCGTGATTCGTTCGTCCGGCTTGAGTTGAAGGCAAACTCGCACGGCGTTGCGCGCACCAGGAACCAGCTCTGGATCGATGTCGATCCTTCGACTCTGCTCAGGACAAGTCTTATCAGGCGCAATTGGTTGATTCATTGCGGTGGCGATCAGAATTACGCGGAATGTCGCGCCGAGCAAACTCGTTTGTCGCACGAGAATCAAATCGCGCGCGAATGTTTTTGCGCGAACCGGGGCTAGGCAGCAGCTGTCTTGGCGATCTGCACTTGCCGGACGTCGAAGGGCACGAGGTGCTGCGTCAGCTTAAATCTTCGTAAGTTTCGGCGACGATTTGATCGACCACGGCCTTCATGTCGCCGGTACGCGCGAAGGCGGCTAGTTGCCGATCGGCGCCGGTACCGTCGCGGCAAATCCGTTCAATGTGTGCCATCTCGCGTTTGCTGCCAAGCTCGTCCACTTCGCTGGAAACGAACTCGAGCAACTCGTCGATGAGACTGCGGGTTTCGACTTCCGTTTCTCGGCCAAAGTCGATCAGTTTGCCGTCGAGGCCGTAGCGAGTCGCGCGCCAACGATTTTCATCGAGCAAGCGTCGACGATAAACGCGAAAGGTTGTGTTCTGCCGAAGCAACTTGAACAATTTTGAAACGATCGCTTGAAGCAGCGCCGCGATCGCGAGTGTGTCGTCCACGCGCGATTGCGCGTCGCAGACGCGCACTTCGAGTGTGTCGAACACCGGATGCAGCCGAATGTCCCACCAGATTTTCTTCGGATTGTCGATGCAGCCGGTCTTTACCAGTAGCTTGCAATAATCTTCGTACTCGGAGAGCGACTCGAACGCGTCGGGAATTCCAGTGCGCGGAAAACGTTCGAACACTTTCAAACGGTAGCCTTTCAGCCCGGTGTCTTGCCCGACCCAAAACGGCGAGTTGACTGAGAGCGCGTAAACGTGCGGCAAGAAGTATCGCGCCTGATTCATCACGTGGATTGCTGCTTCGCGATTTGGAATTCCGACGTGGACGTGCAAACCGAAAATGAGGTTCGCGCGGGCGAGCGATTGCATGTCTTTCAAGATTTGCTGGTAACGCTCGCCTTCAGTGATGAGTTGGTCGCGCCAATGCGAGAACGGGTGTGTCCCGACCGACGCAATTTTCAATCCTTTTTCGCCCGCGAGCTTCGCCAACTTGCTCCGAAGATCGACAACGTGGTCTCTTGCGCACTTGATGTCGGCGCAAATTTCGGTGCCGAGCTCGACCACTGACTGGTGCATCTCGGGTTTGATCTGCTCCTTGAGCAAAACTTTGCCGCCCTCGAGAATTTCCTGAATGTGCGACCGCAACTGGCGCGTCTGCGGATCGACAATCGCGAACTCTTCTTCGATGCCGAGCGTGTAGGTGTGGCCTTTCGAAGCCATTGTGGGGCGCAAATGTGCGTCAAAAACGCATCCATGTCATCCCGAGCGGAGCGAGGGATTTCGCGGTGACAGCGCAACTGTCGAGCTTAGACGATCTCGCCGAGCGAGCGCTTCGCGACTGCGGCTTGTGGATATTTGCCCCAGCTCAAATTGTCGCGGCCGGGACCGTGTTCGCGTGCTTTGCGGATCGCCATCTCGGAAACGGCTTCCACGACCCATTCGAAATTAGCTTGCCCGACGGACGCGGCTTCGGCATCTGGCGCGGGATTGCAAAAATCGATCGCCATCGGCACGCCGTCGCGCACGGCGAACTCGACCGTGTTGAGATCATACCCGAGAAATTGATTCAAACGCAGCACGCCCTCTTCAACCTTCTCCAAAATTTCCCTCGGCGCGCGCCATTCTGTTTGATAACGCAAATGATACGGATGCCGCGGCTCATACGGCATGATCCGCACTTGACGCTGATCGATCGAGTAGCAGCGGAAGTACATGTCGAACTTCACTTCCTCCTGCAACATCATCACCAGCTGCCCGGTGTCGTTGTAAGCGCGAAAGAATTCGTCTGAGTTGTGCAGTCGATAAACGTTTTTCCATCCTCCGCCGGCAAACGGTTTAAAAAACGCGGGCCAACCGACGTAAGCGAAAATTTCTTCCCAGTTCATCGGATACGCGAGATTGCGAAATGACTTCTCACTCGTATCCAGCGGCGGCTGGTTTGATGGCAGCAGCACCGTTCGCGGAACCGCGACGCCAATTTTCGTCGCGAGCGCGTTGTTGAAAAATTTGTCATCGGCGCTCCACCAGAACGGATTGTTCACTACTGCGGTGCCGGTGAGCGCCGCGTTTTTGAGCCACGCGCGATAAAACGGCACGTCCTGCGAAATCCGGTCAATCACCACGTCGTAACCGCACGGCTCGCCCTGCAGCACTTTGTCGATCTTGACGAACTCGGCGACGATGTCCTTGCCGCCAGTCTTCTGGTTCACCCGCTCCACAAATGCCGGAGGGAAACTGTGCTCCATTCCAAAGAGGATTCCGATTTTTTTCATAAGGAAGAGTCCACAGATTACGCGGATTTACACAGATTTAAGAATTTTCTGCTCAGTTAATCTGCGAAAATCTGTGCAATCTGCGGATGAATAGCGGTGAGCACAAACTCAAAATCCTTTCGGATGCCAATTCGGATTTTTGAGGCTGCCCTCTCCTTTATATTCGAAAAGTCTGTAGACAGGCGCGAGTAATGCGCCCGGTCCTTTCGGAGCGATCCGGACATCAAAGTCGAGTTTGTCATCCATGAAGTGAATGTCGCCGCTGCCCCGTATGGAAAAAAGTTGTCCGCCGACTTCGAAATCTTCAGTGTGAATGACTCCGTCCTTGACCGTGAAACTGGAGGTGGCGTTTCGCGCGACGCTGTAGCCCGCTCCGGGAATGATCGCACCCAAAAGCATGGACAGAGGACCAAACACGGGAATGGCGAAGACGTCACCGTTGGCCACGTTGAGTTTTCCGCTGCCCTGCATCAGGCGCGCATTGTCCCCGTTCCCGGTAAAATCGTAAGTGCCGTTCAGCTGCCCGTGCGCGGTTTTGTAGTTGTAATAGAGATCGGTCAGACGCGGAAAATCGAGGCCATCGACCGCCAGCTTTGCTCGATAATGCTCGTCGCCGCGCGCCAGCGAGATGTCGGCGCTGCCGCGCACGTTTCCGGCAAAAAGTCCGCTGCGAAGATCAACAATCTGGAGCCGGTCGTTGGTGAGAAGAAGACGCGTCGCGATTCGATTGAACGGCAAAGTCTTTCCCAGAAAAACGTAGTCCATCCCGCTTGGCGCATCGACGTTGATCTCCAGCTTGGTTCCGGTTCCGCCACGGAATTGGTAAACACCGTTCGCAGCAATCGCCGGCGGCTGATGAAATTTGTAGGGCGCGACCGTTTTCGGCAGATCCGGATCGATCCAGTAAGCCGCTTCAACTGGCCGGACGGTTGCTTTGATGTTCGACACGCGGACTTCGTGCTTGGCGAAATCGTAAGTGAAGGTTCCGGTGCCAAAGCCTTCGTCGCGCGTGATACGAAAATCCTGAAAAGTGACCGCGCCATCGGCAAAATGCACTTTCGCGGTCGCGCTGTTCATCCATTGGCCACGAAAATCCGTGCGATCGAGAGAAATATTTCCGTCGCCCTGCCAGCTTTCCGGATGTCGATCTTTCCCGCGAATCGCCAGCTGAATCACCGGCGGACGCGTGCATTCCCACTCGTTTAAAAATTCCTGAACATCCTGTGAAACGAACGGTCGCAACTCGGCCGGTGCAATCGGCCCGTCGATGTTTAGCCGAAATTGGTTTGGTGCTTCAAACACCTCCGCGTGCAAGTCGCCGGTCGGATGTCGAATTCGAATGTCCCGCAGCCACGTCCGTTCGCCGTCCCAGGAAAATTCGGCGCGGCATCCCGTGAGCGGCAAATTTTTGTAGGAGAGATTGTCCACCGCGGCGTGGCCGATTAATTTGAACTGCGGATGCTCGCCGCTGAAATTCGCCGAGCCCGAAAGATCAACTACTGGCGGCGTGTTGAACGTGGCATCGGTAAGCCTGCTGCCGGCGTCGGCGGCGTCGAGTAAAGTTTTGAGATCAAGGCTGCTGCGCGCCTGAAAACGTGCGGCATTAGTCCGACGGTTCCAGCTCGCGGTGCCCGTGAATCCGCCAAGACGATCGTTCCATTCGCAGCGCAAAACATTGAGTGTTTGATCGCTCCACTCCACCGTCGCGATGAAATCACGCATCTCATAATCTTTTCGCCTGAGCAAACTGCCTTGCAGCGTTGCTTCGGCACGCGCGTTTTCGAGCTGAGCCAGATCGCCGCTAAATTTCACCTGCAACGAAGGCGGACCGTTGGGAAAACTGAATCGCTGCAGCTCGGCCACGAAGCGGCGGAAAAGCGATAATCGCTTTTGCCGCTCTTCTTCGGTCAATGGCGGCGACGGCTTGTAATCCGCCCGTTTGATCAACTGACCCGTGGCCGAGATTCGCACGCCGCAAAAAATTCCTTCAGCCTGACTGACGTAGATTTGTTCCGGCGGAAAATAGATGTAGGCGCGAAATTTTCTGAGCTGGGGCTCCGTTTTCCCCTGCGGACCCTTTAACGGAAGCGTAACCTCGGCGTTGCGGATGTCGAGCGCGTTCAGAAACGGTTGCTCGTGAAAAAACGCCGCGTAGTTGATGTCGAGCACGATCTCGCTGATGGAAGCGAGCGTGTGAGTGCGGTCGCGGTAACTGAAAATGCGCACGTTCTGGGCGACCAGGCCGCGGAATGGATTGAGCGTGAGATGACCGATCGACGCTTCGACCCCACGGCGATGTAATTCTTCCACGATGCGCGCGCGAGTGCGCCCACCAAAACCTTTTCGCGCCAGATACCATCCCCCGCCGACTGCTACCGCTACGAGGAAGACAACCGCCAGCCGCAAAAGGGAAACCGCCAGCCGCCGCCCAAGCGTCGATTGTCGATCTTGTGTGGCCTTAACAGTCTTGGATTCTTCGACGACAGTTGGCATTGACGACTTGGTACACAGCCATAGATCGATACAGATTTACACAGATTTTTCTCGTTTGTTTTGATCTGTCTTTCATCTGTGTGAATCTGTGGCGATGAAGGTCTCGGATCTTCCTGCGTTCAACGCCTCGCTCAATGCCATCAGCACCGTTTTCATTTCGATGGGCTGGTTCTGGATCCGGCGCAACATCTGGCAGCGCCACGTCCCGTGCATGATTGTCGCGCTCGTCGCTTCGACTAGTTTTCTGGTTGGTTATGTTGTTTATCACTTGCACGCTGGCGAAAAATCTTCCGGCTACACCGGGTTGACCGCGTGGATTTATTTTCCACTTCTCATCACGCACGTTTTGCTCGCGTTCGTCACCGTGCCGCTCGTGATCGTTACGTTGATCCCGACGTTTCAACGCCGCTGGGATCGACATCGGCGAATTGGTCGCTGGACAATGCCGATCTGGCTCTATGTTTCGGTCAGCGGCGTGCTGGTTTACCTGATGCTTTACCACTGGTTCCCGCCGACGAATCTTGCACTTCCCAAGTAGCTGTTGTTTGCTGAAGATTAAGGCGCCGAGCCGAAATGAATCTATGGTAACGATCGCGACATTTAACGAGCCGGACAAAGCCAAGCGACTAAAGCAGCGCTTTCAAGAATCCGGCATCGAGGCCGACATCCACAACGAGCGCCACCTTCAGCAGATGGCTTTCATGTCGCGGCCGCAGGCCAACGCCAAAGTCATGGTGGACGACGCCGATTTCGAGCGGGCGCAAAATTTAATGATCGAATGGGAGACGAGCGATCCCGATGTGGCTGCTGCCATCATCCGCTGTCCTCAATGCGGCTCGTCGAACATTGAGTACCCCCAAATGACGCGCAAATTCATGACGCCGGCATTGGTAGCGCTTCTGTGCGCGCTGAAAGTCATTCCCAAGGAATTTTATTGCCAAGACTGCCATTACACCTGGAGCAACGAGGAAGAACGCACGATCGGCCGGCTCTGGCACCGGTTTTTCCCCGGGCGCGAGGAAGCCACCTAGCTTTATCCCGGCTGGAAATTGGCCGCGCCCGCGACGAAATTACCGCCCGGGCTAATTCATCCATGAAGTGGTTCTTCGTCCTGTTTCTCGCAATCATCATCTTCGGCGGCGCAGCCTGGTTCGGCTACAACTTCGTGTTCAAGGAAGACATCCAGGTGGCGAAAGAACAGCGGGGCGAGACCACCCCAGAGCCGCGGATCGATCTGACTCTGCCGGAGTACGAAGCCGCGGCGAAGTTGCGCCAGGAGGGAAACCTGCCCGAGGCGCGTGCCGCCTTGGCAGCGTTCGTTCAAAAATATCCGACGAGCCCGCACGCCGAGGAAGCCAAGGATTTGCTGGGCGAAATTAATATCGACATCTTCCTTTCCCGCACGCCGTCGCCGGAAAAAGAAGAATACATAGTGAAACCGGGTGACGTTTTGCAGAGAGTCGCGCACAAAACGAAATCGACTCCCGAGCTAATCATGCGGATGAACAATTTGAGCGGGACAATGCTGCACATCGGTGAGCGCCTCCTGATTTCGCACCCGGACTTCTCCGTCGCTGTTCAGCGCAAGCCGAAGCTGCTCGTGCTTCTCAATCACGGTGGATTCTTCAAGCAATACCATGTGGCCGAAGAAAAATTGCCGACCAAAGCGCCCGCCAAAGTCGTGACCAAAGTCGCCGAAGTAATGGCGTGGAAAGATGGAAAGCGAGTCGGCTTTGGCACCAAGGAATTTATCGGCAGCACGCGCTGGATCCGGCTCGGCTCCCAGGCTTACACGATCTATTCTGTCCCGGACGCGGCCCATCCGGCGTTATCCCAGCCTCCTCCGCCGCAGGGAATTGGTCTAGCTGCCGCGGACGTGGAAGAATTAAGCAGCCTCGTCAACAGACAGACGGCAGTCACGATTACCGATTAGCATGATGGAACTGCAACCGCTAGATTTTGAAAAGCCGATCGTCGAACTTGAACGCCGCCTGCGCGATCTGAAGGAGCATTCGCGCGAGCACGATGTCGATCTTGATTCGGAGGTGGAAGCGATGGATGCCAAGCTGCGCGACACCCGCCGCGAGATCTACGGCAACTTAACGGCCTGGCAGCGCGTTCAGATCGCGCGCCACTTGCAACGGCCGTTTGCCCTCGATTATGTCGAGCGCTGTTTTACTGGCTGGACCGAATTGCGAGGCGATCGCCGATTCGCCGATGACAGGGCGATGCCGAGCGGCCTCGCCATGCTCGGCTCACAACGTTGCGTCGTCATCACCCATCAAAAAGGACGCAACACCAAGGAAAACCTCATGCGTAATTTCGGGTGCGCACATCCCGAAGGTTATCGCAAAGCGCTTCGGCTGATGCGGCTCGCCCAAAAATTCAAAATGCCAGTGATTTCATTGATCGACACACCAGGCGCATTTCCCGGAATCGGTTCGGAAGAACGCCACATCTCCGAAGCGATCGCCGTCAATCTGCGGGAGATGATGAATCTGCGCGTGCCGGTCATCGCGGCGGTGATCGGCGAAGGCGGCTCCGGGGGCGCGCTCGGCGTCGGCGTGGCCGATCGGGTTTTGATTTTGGAAAATGCTTATTACTCGGTCATTAGCCCCGAAGCTTGTTCCGCCATCCTGTGGCGCGATCGAAAGCACGCAGCGGAAGCAGCGGAAGCATTGAAATTGACTGCGCAGGATTTGTTAAGGCTGAATGTGGTCGATGAGATTGTCGATGAACCCGAAGGGGGCGCCCATCAGGATTACGAAGCGGCGGCACGCAACCTCGGCAACGCACTGCGCCGCAATCTTGAGCGCCTTCTCGCCACACCGATCAACGAACTGCTCAAAAAACGTTACAAAAAATTTCGCAGGCTCGGAAATTTCGCCGAGCCGAAAACAGGTTCTACGCGTTCATAATTGGTGATGCGAACGACGGGTTGTCGATCTTGGGGTTGGGTTGCGGCGATTTTACTGGCGGTGTCGTCCGCGCGAGGTGGTCCGGCTGATGGTTTCAAGTATAACCGCGATACGCTTTCCTTCGCCAACTGGACCGTGTTTACGTATGAGAACGGCCACGTCGTTTCGCACAAGAACCAGTTCGGCCACCACTACTCTCGCCGCTGTTTCGTGATGACCCGCACCGTCGCGCAATTTTATAAGTTCGCGTGCTTTGAACCGAACGCGCCGAAATTGGATGAGAAGGAGCTCCGCAAACGCATTCGCGCCATTACACGCAAACCGCCCTGGTCCGCTCCATTGCCTCCGGAAAAGCGGATCGTAATACCCGGGTATCGAAATTTGCGCGAATTGAGCGCGGCCGAGACGCTTTTGATGCAGCGGAACATCGGTTTGGGCTGGGTTGCTTATCTGCGCCCAGGTAACGTCCGCATGTTTTACCTTCACGACAAAAATTATCAGGTGAAAACCCATGAAGAATTGGAGCGAACGCTTGCGCGTGGCGAATTTTTCATCGCCTACCTCTCGGATTTTCCAATTCTCCACATCAACCATTCCGTCCTCGTCTACACTCACGATGGGAACCGACCGCGGGACGGAATCGATCGCTATCTCGTTTACGATCCCAACCACCCCGATGCGCCGCGACATTTAGAATGGATTCCCGCCAAGCGCGAATTCAGTTACGAGAAGGACCAGGAATTCGTTGGTGGCTTCGCACGCGTCTTCCACGTCTACGGAAAAGCCCTGCAATAAAATTTTTGTCACGCGACCGGCGACGGAAATAAAAACCGCAATGCCGGTTCAACCCGTGCCGCCCACGCGGCTTCGCTATGGTCGCCACCTTCAATTTCGTAGTAGTGCAGATCCTCGAATGGGTGCCAACCCTTCTCGATCAACGCTGCGCATAAATGGCGGGCGCGTTCCCAGCCCGACTCGTTTGTCCCCATATCCAGCCAGATCTTGAGCGGCGGTTTGCGATCGAGTTCGTTCATCATTTTCACGATCACTTCATCGTCCCACCAAACGGAGGGCGACATCGCGATCAGTCGCGTGAAAACGTTTGGAAACCACAGGCCTAACGAAAGTGTGAGTAGCGCACCAAGCGACGAACCACCGAGTCCCGTAAATTCCGCTTCCGGCTTCGTCCGATATTGTTTGTCGATGTAAGGCTTGAGTTCTTCGACCAGAAACCGGCCGTATTTTCGCGCCAAGCCTCTGCTCCTTTTTCTCCGTTTCGCGTTTGTGTCGATTAGCCCTGGCGTTGGCGCATATTCGTGAATGCGGTCGTCGCCCGCGTTCGCAATCGCCACAATCATCAGCGGCTCGATCAAATTCTGGCGAATCAAACGTTGCGCCGTTTCGTCTACACCCCATTCGACGCCGGCGAAAGAAGTCGCAGTGTCGAAAACGTTCTGGCCGTCTTGCAAATACAAAACCGGATGACGCTTCCGCGAAAAACGCGAGTAACCGCGCGGCAACCAGACCAGAACATCACGCCGATTGCCAAGAATCTTCGAGGGAAATTTGCGGTGTCGCCGGATGTTTCCGGTGAAAGTGTGTTTGGGCATTGAAACCGAGACGGTTCGTCTGTCATTCCGAGCTTGTCGAGGAATCTCTTACTATTTTCTGTGCACGGTTGATTGATAGATGAGAGATTTCTCGACTTCGTCGCCGGCTTCGCTCGAAATACCAATCACCCATGAACGAACGTTACATCAAATGGTACACGCCGTGGTTCGGGCGCGAGTTTGAAATGCTCGCGTTCGGAAACGGCGCTGGACTGCCGCTGGTCTTGTTCCCAACTTCGTTCGGTCACTATTACCAAAATAAAGATTTCGGCCTGGTCAACTCGGTCGCTTGGTACGTCGACAATGGCAAGGTCACCGTTTACTGCCCGGACGCGATCGATCTCGAAAGCTTTTACAACGAGGCAATTCACCCGGCGGATCGGATGAAGACGCATAACGCTTACGAAAATGTGATCGTGCGCGACGTATTCGACCTAGCGCGGCGCGAATGTCACTGCCATCGCGCGGCGGTTTGCGGTGCGAGTCTGGGCGCTTATCACGCTGCGAATATCGCCTTTCGTCATCCCGATTTGGTGAGCCACCTCATTTCTTTGAGCGGCTCGTTCGAGATTGGCGATTTCTTCGACGGCTATCACGACGATAACATTTATTTCAACAGCCCGTTCGAATATCTGCCGAACACCACCGATCCCTGGAAATATAATCACATGGGCATAATTCTCGGCACTGGCGAATGGGACAACACCCGGCACGAATCGTATCGGTTGTCCGAAATTTTGAATTCAAAAGGCGTGCAGCATTGGCTCGATGACGGAAAATGGCGCGGCCACGATTGGAATTACTGGCGCGACATGCTGCCGTATTACTTGTCAAAACTGTAGCGGCGTTCTCGGAGCGCCGGAAAAGCGACGGTCGGAGACCGCCGCTAGATCCGCTCGACATGAAAAACGAAAGAATTCTTCTCGGCGCGCACATGTCGATCGCAGGGGGCATGCACACTGCGATCGAGCGCGGCCGTTCGATCGAGTGCACTGCAATCCAGATGTTCGTGAAAAACAACATGCAATGGTTCGCGCGTCCACTTACGCGTGAGGAGATCCGCGCGTTTCTCGAACATCGCCAGCGTGGCGAGTTGCTGTCGATCTTTGCCCACGCGAATTATCTGATTAACCTCGCGGCAACGAATCCGCAGTTTCTGGCGAACTCGATCCGCGCCCTTTCTCAAGAACTCATCCGCGCCGATCAACTCGAGTTGCCTTTTCTGGTTCTTCATCCCGGCGCGCATCTCGGCGCCGGCGAAGAAGCCGGTCTCGAAAAGACTGTCTTGTCGATCAATTCCGTGTTTCGAAAAAAACGGAAATTGAAAACGAAGATCGCGCTCGAGACCACGGCCGGCCAAGGCTCTTGTCTCGGTCATCGCTTCGAACAACTCGCTTACATCATTCAGAACGTGTGCGAACCCGAGCGGCTTTGCGTTTGCCTCGACACGGCACACATCCACGCCGCCGGTTACGACATCACCGCTGAAACAGCGACGAAGAACACGTTTCGCGAGTTCGATCGTGTGGTTGGTCGGGAACGTCTGGCTGCGATTCACGTGAACGATTCCAAAACCGCGCGTGGCTCGCGCGTGGACCGACATCAAGATATCGGCAAAGGCCAAATCGGTCTCGACGCCTTTCGATTTATTATGCGCGACCGCCGATTCCGAAAAATTCCCAAGGTGCTCGAAACGCCGAAAGGCAAGGAAATGCGGGAAGATGTCGCGAACTTGAAAACGTTGCGGCGATTAGCCAGCGGTCCGAGCCGGACTGACCCTACGGCGACTGAGCGCCGCTACATTTAATTGATGAACCGGATGGTGAACGGATAGCGATAAAATTTGCCTTCGCTCGTTTTCACCGAAGCGATGATGACGAAGACCGTGTTCAAAACCCAGAGCGCAATCAGAATCGGGATGCCTATGAGCACCAGGCAGAGAATCGCGGCGATCGCGTCGTAGATCAGCATCGAAATTTGGAAGTTGAGTGACTCTTTTCCGTTCGCATCGATCTCGGGCGAAACGTCCCGCTTGATGAGCCAGACGATTAGCGGCCCGAGCAGGTGTCCAAGAAAATGGAAAAACAATCCGAGGAGAGCGCTGGCGTGACAAAGCACCGACCAAGTTCGGATTTCGGACGAAGTGGACGGAGCCGGGACTGTTGGTTGGGGCGGCGGTATTGGTTGGGATTCGTTCACTAATTATTCTTTCATGCGCTCAATTTGCGCGCCGAGCTCACTCAGCTTTTCGTCGAGATGTTCGTAGCCCCGATCGATGTGATAAACGCGGCTGACCTCGGTAACGCCGTCGGCTGTCAATCCGGCGAGCACCAGCGCGGCCGAGGCGCGCAGATCACTCGCCATCACCGGCGCACCCAAAAGATGGTCGACCCCCTGAATCACCGCAGTTGACCCTTCAAGATCGACATGCGCGCCCATTCGTTTCAGTTCGGCGACGTGCATGTAGCGCTGCGGAAAAATATTTTCCGTAATGACGCTGATCCCCTTGGTGGTGGAGAGCAGGGCGCACATCTGCGCCTGCATGTCGGTTGGAAAACCGGGATACGGTTCGGTCGCAATCTCGAGAGGCTTGGCAACGCCGTTTGGAAAAACCGAAATCGCGTCGCCTTGCGCGTCGACCCGGAAACCGCAGTTGGAAAGCGCATTTGTAACGGCGGTGACGTGCTCCGACTCCGCTCGTTTGACCGTAATTCCCTTTCCGCAAATCGCGCCCGCGACCAAAAATGTTCCGGCCTCAATTCGATCTGGAATAATGTCGTGCTCGGCGCCGTGCAATTCCTTGACGCCTTCAATGATGAGGCGTCGTGTTCCAGCGCCTTCGATCTTCGCCCCCATCTTGTTCAGGAAATTCGCAAGATCGACAACTTCCGGTTCCTGGGCCGCACCTTCGATCACCGTTGTTCCATCAGCCAGGACCGCGGCCATCATCACATTGTCGGTTCCGAGGACGGTTGGGCCAAATTTGCCGCGCAAATTGATGACCGCGCCTTTTAATTTGGGCGCGAACACTTTGATGTTGCCGCTCTCGACCCGGACCGCCGAGCCGAGCGCTTCGAATCCTTTCAAGTGCAAATCAATCGGGCGATCGCCAATCACACAGCCCCCGGGCAAGGAAACCGTCGCTTCTTTGCAACGGCCGAGCAGCGGACCGATCACACAGACCGAAGCGCGCATTTTGCGGACGACGCCGTAAGGCGCGACCGAATCGATTTTCGCTGCCGCAACGGTGACCGTGCCACTGGCGCGCTCCACTTCGGCTCCGAGGTGCTTCAAAATCTGAAGCATGTAGTGCGTGTCGCTCAGATCCGGCACGCGCCGGATTTCGCACGGCTCTTTCGTCAGAAGCGTCGCCGCCAAAATCGGCAAGGCAGAATTTTTCGAGCCGCTGACCTTGATCGATCCGCTCAGCGGACGCCCCCCGTGGATCCGAATCTTATCCATACCTGGCTAGGAGATATCGAGTGATACCTGAATAATCCTTTTTCGACTGAATGTCGTGATAATTCTTTCGACGTAGCAAATCGGCCAGGGCTTCAGCCTGGCTGACCCCAATTTCGAGGGCGAGAAGGCCGCCGGTATTCAGGCGAGATGGCGCGTGCTCGATCAAACGGCGAACGAGCTCGTCACCTATTGGTCCGCCAAAAAGTGCCACCTCGGGCTCGTGCAGCACTTCGCGCGCGAGTAGATGTCGGTCTTCCATGGAAATGTAGGGAAGGTTCGCCACGATCAGATCGAATCTTTCATCGAAATTCTCGAGCAAATCCCCTTCCCGAAATGTGATTCGGTGGCTGAGGCCAAGCCGGTTTGCATTTTCGCGTGCGAGCGCCAGCGCGTCGCCCGAAATATCCACGGCGAAAACCTTCGCTCCAGGGAACTTCTCTGCCAGACTCAGGGCAATAACTCCGCTTCCCGTTCCAACATCCAGAATTCTTTCCGGTATCCGGTCTCCGCTTTCCGCAATCAGAACCTCGACGAGTTGTTCGGTCTCCGGCCTTGGCACCATCGCCCGCTGGTCGATCGAGAACGTCTGTCCGCAAAACTCGGCCGTGCCCAACAAATGCTGCAGCGGCTCGCCTTGCCCGCGTTGCTTCACCAATTCGCGGAGCGGCGCCAACTCCTGTTCGGAGAGCTTGCGCTCGAATTCTAAATAGAGGTCCATTCGCGAAAGTCCGAGCACATGCGCAAGCAAATGCTCCGCGTTCAGTCGCGGACTTTCAACGTTGTGCTTCGCAAGATACGCCGTCGTGGATTGAAGCACTTCGAGCAGCGTCTTTGTTTGATTCACGAAACCGGTGATTCTTTCAACCGTTCTGCTACGTCGGCGGCTTGCAGCGCTTTAATCAGCTCCTCGAGGTCGCCGTCGATGACGCGATCTAAATTATATAGCGTCAGGCCGATCCGATGGTCAGTCAGGCGGTTCTGAGGGAAATTATATGTCCGGATTTTTTCTTCGCGTCCGCCGGTACCGATCTGTCCCCGCCGCTGAGCGCTGTATTTTTCCTGCTCTTCGCGCTGTTTTCGTTCGAGCAAGCGCGCCCGCAAGATCGACAACGCGCGTTCCTTGTTCTTGATCTGGCTCCGCCCGTCCTGGCAACGAACGATCGTTCCGGTTGGGATGTGCAGCACCTGCACCGCGGAGTCGGTCGTGTTCACACCCTGGCCGCCAGGACCGCCCGCACGTGAGACTTCAATCCGCAAGTCTTCCGGATTTAGTTCAAGGTCGACATCTTCCGCCTCCGGCAAAACCGCGACTGTGGCGGTGGAAGTATGAATGCGTCCTTGCGCTTCGGTTGCCGGGACACGCTGCACACGATGCACGCCGCTCTCGTAGCGCAGTTTTCGAAAAACAGATTCACCGGCAACTTTGAAGATCACCTCTTTTAATCCACCAAGCTCAGACGGACTCGATTCAAGATCTTCGGTTTTGAGTCCCGCGGACTCGGCGTAGCGATGGTACATTCTATATAGATCGGCGGCGAAAATGGCGGCTTCGCTTCCACCCGTACCGGCGCGAACCTCAACAATCGCGTCGCGACCTTCATTTTCATCCGGCGGCAGCAATCCAATCTGCAAATCGCGCTTGAGCTCAACAACGCGCTTTTCGAGATCCGGAATTTCGTCTTCGGCCATTGCCGCAATCTCGACGTCGCGCGACAAGGCGAGTTCGCGATTGTCGTCGAGCTGCTTACGAGCGGTTTCCAGTTCGTCCCACTTCGCCAGCAGCGCTTTAATGCTTGCGTGTTCGCGCATGGTTTCACTCGCGCGTTTGCGATTGTCGAAAAGCTTCGGGTCGGCAATTTCGCGTTCGAGGTGCTCGAACCGTTCGCGTTTACGTTGAATGAGAGGCTCAAAGTCCATAGGTGTCGCGGCGCTCTCCAAGCGCCGAAATGCGACGGTGAGAAACCGCCGCTACAGAAGAAGTCAGCTAACCTTTTTTGCCCGAGCGCGCGGCCTTGGTGCTGCCATAGCGCTTGGCGAATTTTTCCACGCGACCGGCGGTGTCGACGAATTTCTGTTCGCCGGTAAAAAACGGATGGCAAGCAGCGCAAATGCCGATTCTAATGTCGCGCCGGGTCGAGCGAGTATGATAAACCGCGCCGCACGCGCAGACGATATCGGTCTCATAATATTCTGGGTGAATGCCTGCTTTCATTCGTCAAAATGAGCGCCGAATGTAACCGCGCAGGAGTCTTACGCAAGCGATGAAACAAAAGGACACATTGCTGGAACGATGGGAGGCGGTCTTGAGCGAAAAGGACCAAGCGGCGGCAATTTTCAATGCCCGCGGCGAAGTAGCTCGGACCTTTCGGCAAATCGACAGCGACGCGCGCGAATTCGAATCAAAGATCGACAACTTCCAAACCGGAAATGTCGTAACGGTTCAAATCGGCAATCATCAAGACTGGCCGTCAATATTGATCGCGTGTTTGCGCCGCGGCGCTGTTGTTCTTCCGCTCGAGCAATCGATTAGTGAGCGGCAGCGCGATGCGGCACTAAAAGTTTGTAATTCGAGTTGTGTTGTAGCTGCCGATGTCCACATCGGCAGACTTTCAATATCTCTGCCGCCAGAAACAGGACCAACTACAATGCCAAGTTGGGGCGAAAACGTTCCGTCGCTTCTTAAATTAACGTCCGGCACTACCGCCGCGCCACGGGCGATTCGGTTTCAGAGCGAGCAGTTGCTCGCCGATTGCGATCAGATCGGCGAGACGATGGGTATTTTCGATGTCGATCTTAACTTCGGCGTGATTCCGGTTTCGCATTCCTACGGATTCAGCAATCTGCTTACGCTACTGATCGCGCGCGGTGTACCGATGGCTTTGAGCAGCGACCGAACTCCACGCGCGGTCCTCGACGATCTTGCGAGAACGAATGCAACGGTGTTTCCAGGAATGCCGGTCTTTTATCAGGCGTTTTGCGAAATGGAAAATGTGCCGGCATTGCCGAAGTTGCGGCTTTGCATTTCCGCAGGCGCACCGTTGCCGCTCGCTATTGCGAAAAAATTTCGGGAAAGATTCGGAGTGCCGATACATTCCTTTTACGGCGCGTCGGAGTGCGGCGGAATTTGTTACGATCGCGACGGCACGAGGGACATCGAAGGTTTTGTCGGCGCGCCGATGAACGCTGTCGATCTCGAAATGATCGATTCAAAATCGGAATCGAGTCAGGTGCGTGTCCGGAGCGCGGCCGTCGGCGACGGTTACTTTCCCGACACTGAGGAGAAATTGGGCGGCGGCGTTTTCACTCCCGACGATTTGCTTGCACCCGAAGGCAGCGGTTTCAAAATCGTCGGACGTGTCTCCGATGTAATCAACGTCGCCGGAAAAAAAGTGAACCCCGGCGAGATCGAAGAGGCGTTGCTGCGCTTTCCTGGCGTTCGTCAGGCAGTTGCCTTTGGTCGCGAATCAACTTTGCGCAACGAGGAAGTTGCGGCCTGCGTCGTCGCCGATGTCGAACTTCGAGAAAGAGAACTAATCGAATTCTGTGGACGACGGTTGAGCGCGTGGCAGGTGCCGAAGCGCGTTTTTATTGTCGATTCCATTCCGGCGAACGAGCGCGGAAAAATCAGCCGGCGCGACTTGAGCCACCGTTTTTCTGCCTAAAATGGCTCATTTCAAGTTTACGCCGCATAGACGACACGAAATTGAAATGGCTCGCCCGGGTTGTGAAAAACGTTTGCATTTGCCAAGAAGCGGGCATTGCTACGAGTTGGGTGGGAGAAAATGGCTGCCCCTCCAGATTCGAGATCGATGAAATCCGGACAGACCACGCGGATCTTGATATTGGAACCGGACGAACAACTGGGATCCGAAATCTCTCGCCTGCTGAACGAAGCAGCACCAGATGCGCTAGTCGAGATAACGCGTGGCCTCGAGCAAGCGCAACAGCTCGTTGTCGGAGCGAAGCCCGAGCTTTTCATTCTCGATGTGGATGGAGTCCCAGCCCTTGGCCAGGATTTTCTTTACGACCTGCGCACCAGTCATCCGAACGCGCGCGCGATTATTTTAACCGGCGTACACCTGCCGGAGCATCGTGAGCAGGTCTCCGGGCTCGGCGCGATTCATTTTCTCGAGAAACCCGTGCCGCATGAAGATTTTGTAGAGCTGGTGCAGCGGTTACTGAGGCCTGCAACCGATACCGCCGAAAAATTTCAAGGGTCGCTGCGTGATCTTCAGTTCGCCGACATCATCCAGCTTAAATGCATGAGCGGCGGGACTTCGGTGGTGGAATTCACCGGACCAAACGGCGAAAAGGCCCGCGTTTTCTTTGAGAGCGGCGAGGTCCGGCACGCGACCGCGCCCGGGCGGCAGGGAATCGAAGCCTTCAATGAAATTTTGCGCTGGAAAGGCGGGACCGTTTCCGAGGTTACAGACGCTCCTCCGAATCCGCGAACGATCGAGATGGATTGGCAGCATTTGCTCATCGAAGCGGTCCGCGCTATGGACGAGGCCGCTGCGGCCGCACAGACAAAATCCTCCAAAAGGGAAGGCAAACCCCAAATACTGGCGGTCGACGACAGCCTGATGCTCATCAGTTTCGTGAAAGAAGTTTTGACCGAAGCGAATTACGACGTGACCTCGGCCTCGACCGGCGAAGAAGCGATTCGCGAGGCGCGGAGCAGTTTGCCCGATCTCATTTTGCTCGATTTCATCTTGCCGGACATGCACGGCGATGAAGTCTGCCGCCGTTTGTTAGAAAGTCCGGAGACAGCCGCCATTCCGGTAGTTTACATGTCAGGCTACGGCGGGGAGCTAAGGGCGGCGCGAAGCGAAACCTCGAACGTGATTGGGTTCTTGAATAAGCCCTTCACATCGGATTTGCTTACCAAAACGGTGGAGAAGCATATGCATCGAGAATCGGACGAACTGGAGTCAACCGAGCAACAACCTGCGGAGACGGAACCGGCGCCGGAAACGGATTTTCAGGTCGAACCAGAACGCCCCTACAGCGAAGTGACCGAAGCGGCACCGGAGGTCAAGCAAACGGAGGAAGCAGAGTGGTGGACTCCGGCTCCGGCGGTGGAACCACCGGCTCCAACGCCGGCCACCTTCGAGCCGGCAGCCGAAGAATACTATATGCCTGACGAAAGCGTCACCGGCGGCGCTTATTTCTGTGGCGACA
Organism: Chthoniobacterales bacterium; assembly: GCA_035315805.1. Taxonomy (GTDB): domain Bacteria; phylum Verrucomicrobiota; class Verrucomicrobiia; order Chthoniobacterales; family UBA10450; genus AV40. The sequence continues at coordinate 2,440 of DATFXN010000043.1, read as the reverse complement.
CGCGCTTTTTCTCGTTGAATCGCGCTCTGCAAATCGTCGCGAATGAAAAGCTTACCGGTACGCTGCGATTTTTCTGGAACAAACAGCCGGTCGAGCTCTTCAGCCAAGAGGGGGAGTTACTGTTGGCGACAACGCGCGACACCGAACTTTATTGTCCGGAAACGCCGGAGACTTTGGGCGACGTCGCACCGGACCGGATCGCAGCGGCACGCGCTCTGCAACAGGAAACGGGCTGCCCGATCTTCATTGCCCTGATGCAGGAGAATCTGATTTCGCAGGAGTTGGCGATCGAGTTGACGGATGATCACGGGCAAAAACTCTTCGCTGAGCTGTGGAGCGCGCCGGGCGTCCGCTTTTTGTTTGAGCAAGGGGAAGTCCCGGATTTCGCCACTGCGCTGGCCAGCAATCTCGACGTCGATCGATGGGCACTGGCCACCTTGCGCGTTGTCCAGTTCCCGCAGCTCGGCGACCGCGCCTATTATGATCCGGCTTCGATTCCAGCGTACACTCGCGATGGTTTCGAGCGTGTGCAGAAGTTGCAGCTTAATGCGGCGGAAGCGCAGTTTGCCTCGCAATTTAACGGCGTTCGCTCCGTCCAACAGATTGCCAGGAATCTTCGCCTCGACCTAAAGTTTGCGAGCGTCACGCTTTTCCGCTTCCTCGCCCTTGAGATTGTCGAATGCTGGCCGGCCACAAGTGGGGCGAAACAGGAGCGCAAAGGAGTTTTCCAGCGACTCAGTCAGGCGATCGGTCTCAGCGAATAGTGTTCGCTGCTCAACGGAAGGCGATGAAGAAGACGCTCGTCGTCGATATCGGCGGAACGCATGTGAAGCTGCTGATGAAGGGCGTGGACCAACGGCAATTCGATTCCGGCGCGAAAATGCAGCCCGCCGAATTTGTCGACCGGCTTAAAGAGACAACTCGCGATTGGAAATTCGACACTATCTCGATCGGCTTTCCTTCAGTGGTTCGGGGCGGCCAAATCAGCAAGGAGCCGAAACACGTCGGCCAGGGTTGGGTCGGTTTCGATTTCGAAAAATCGTTGGGCAAACCGACCCACGTGATCAACGACGCCGCAATGCAGGCCCTGGGAAGTTATCATGGCGGACGAATGCTTTTTCTTGGCCTTGGGACCGGTCTCGGCTCGGCGCTCGTGCTCGAAAAGATGCTTTTCCCGCTCGAGCTCGGCGATCTTCCATATCGCGACCGCGACATCATCGAAAATTTTCTCGGAATCCCCGGGATCGAACGCGTCGGTGTAGAAGAATGGAAACGCGAAGTCATCTTCGCGGTCACGCAGTTGAAGAAAAGCTTCATTGCTGATTACGTCGTGCTGGGGGGTGGCAATGTGCACCGCTTCCATCAATTGCCGGAAGGGATCGAGCGCGGGGAAAACGAAAACGCTTTTCTTGGTGGGCTGCGTCTTTGGGAAACTGAACCGGGAATTGATCACCTGACGTGGCAAATCTTCTGAGCCGAGATCGACATCATCCATTCGGGAAAAAGAAAGGCCGAACATCCAACACCGAACATCGAACGACGCGTCTTCTGAATTTCGACGTTGGGCATTGGCTGTTCAGCGTTAGGCGTTTGCTTTGCTTGGGACTGCCAGGGAGGGGACTCGAACCCCTAAGGATTTCTCCACCAGATCCTAAGTCTGGCGCGTCTGCCAATTCCGCCACCCTGGCAAATTGGTGATAATAAGATAGTTACATTGTAGGCAGCACGACTCGACAAAACCGCTGTTGACATCAAGTTGACATTACGGCAGGGTTTTCGGCATGAAGAAGCCCAAATTGGAAGTCCGGCCATACAAGCACCGAGCTAAACATAAATTCGTCCTCGATCTTCGCGCATTTGGACGTGGACGCAAATTCTTCAAAACGCGCGCTGAAGCGGAGGCGGAGTGCTTGCGGCAAAAAACGCTCCTAGAACGCCACAGCCGCGAAGCTATCGGTCTCGCGCAGCGGGAGATGTCCGATTTCATCACCGCTAGAGACAAACTGGCAAAATACGGCAAGACGATCAATGACGCCGTGACCTTTGTTGTCGACCACGAGGAACGCATTCGGCGGTGCAACGTCACAATCAAGCAGCTTGCCAAGGAATTGATTGAAGCAAAACGCCGCGACGGGAAAGCGCCCCGATATTTGGAAAGCCTGCGCGGTTATTTAGGGCGGTTCTGTCAGGAATTTGGCGACCGGCTGATTGCAACAGTCACTCCGGAAGAATTGGACACATATTTGCGCGATCTGCCTTACTCGCCCAAGAGCCGCCTGAATTACCGGCAACACATTGGCGTGTTGTTCTCATATGCGAAACGGCGGCGCCTGATCGACAGCAACCCAATTGAGTTTACGGCGAGGCCGAAGCTAATCGATAAAGCGCCGGAAATCTTCACGGTGGACGAGTTGCGCACATTACTGGACGCGGCGCTGCG
>DATFXN010000042.1:0-84372 GCA_035315805.1 Chthoniobacterales bacterium | reverse complement strand
ACGGCAGAAAAAACTTATCAGGAAATCCTGACCAAAACGCCGAACAATCTTTATTCGCTTTCCAATCTGGGCGTCGTTTATTTCCGAACCGGCAAACTCAAGGCCGCCGAGCTGACTTTGAAAAAAGCGGTCGCACTCTCTCCCAACGACGAATTCACCCACACCACGCTGGGAATTGTTTACTACCGGCAGGCAAAGTTTGATAACGCACTTGCCGAATTGACCAAATCGCTCGGCCTCAATCCGAAAAGCTCGACCGCGCACAACTATCTTGGCATCACCGCGAGCCAAAAAGGCTGGCAGGAAGCAGCCGAGAAGGAATTGCTCGAAGCGATAAATGAAAACCCCAACTACGCCGACGCGCATTTCAATCTCGCGGTCATCTACGCTACCTCGTCGCCGCCTTCCAAGGAACAGGCGAAGCAGCACTACACGATCGCGACCAAGCTCGGCGCCGAGCCCGACCCCTCGCTCGAAAAGTTGCTACACTAGCTGCGGCGGTCTAGGGCCGCCAGGTTGATGCTGTAGATTGTCGCGTGCGCCCATTTCTCACCGCCAACTGGCGATATCTCGCCATACTCAATTACGTTGTTGATCCAAGAATCGTCGCACCTCTGGTTCCGCCGGGAACTGAAATCGATTTCGAAAATGGCGAGACGTTTCTCAGCGTGGTCGGTTTCCTTTTCCTCGACACGCGCTTGCTTGGTCTGCCGGTTCCGCTCCATCGGGACTTCGAGGAAGTGAACTTGCGCTTTTATGTCCGCAAAAAATCCGCCGATACTTGGAGACGTGGAGTTGTGTTCGTTCGTGAATTAGTGCCGCGCCTCGCAATCGCGCTCGTCGCACGTACGTTCTACGGCGAAAATTACGTCGCGCTCCCGATGAAACATCAAATCGACCATGTCGATCCTAAGCTGGACGTTGAATATTCCTGGCGACGCGGACGGAAATGGGAATCGCTGAAAATAAGCGCGAGCGGCGAAGCTCAGACGATTCCCGCCGGCTCACACGCCGAATTCATTACTGAGCATTACTGGGGTTACACTTGCGTTAAAGGCGGTTGCAGCGAATACCGAGTTGAACATCCGCGCTGGAAAACCTGGAATGCGAACAGCTTTGAATTATCTGCGAACATTGCCGCGCTTTACGGCGAGCAATTTGTCGAACCGCTGAGCGCAGTGCCGCGCTCCGCATTCATTGCCGACGGCTCGGCGATTCAAGTCTTACTTCGCGAGCAGCTGACGTAACACAAACGGCAAAATCCCGCCGTGCCGGTAGTAATCGATTTCAATCGGCGTATCGATTCGCAATTTCACTGGCACGTAACGCTTTTCTCCTTCGTTGTTCTCGATCTCGATGGTAAGCCGCTGTCCTGGTTGAATCTCGTCCGACAAACCGCCGATCGAAAATTTCTGCGAGCCGTCGAGCCCAAGCGATTGTGCGGTCACACCGTCGAGAAATTGCAGCGGCAGGACGCCCATGCCGACCAGATTTGAACGGTGAATGCGTTCGAAACTTGCGGCCACAACTGCTTTGATGCCCAATAAACGCGTGCCTTTTGCGGCCCAATCGCGCGACGAACCCGTCCCGTACTCGGTTCCGGCCAGGATAACGAGTGGCACCCCTTCTTTTTGATAAAGCATCGCCGCGTCGAAGATCGACATCGCCCTCCCGTCGGGGAAATGTTTCGTGACGCCGCCTTCGGTCCCCGGCACGATCAGGTTTTTGATCCGCACATTGGCGAATGTGCCGCGGCTCATCACCAGATCGTTCCCGCGACGCGACCCGTAGCTGTTGAAATCCTGCGGCTGAATTCCGCGCGACACCAAATATTTGCCGGCCGGCGAAGTCGCTTTGATCGCGCCGGCTGGCGATATGTGGTCGGTCGTGACCGTGTCGCCGAAAATTCCAAGAGCTCGTGCGCCGGTAATGTTCTCAATCTTTCCCACCTTCATCGAGAAATCTTTGAAGAACGGCGGCTCGTGGATGTAATCGCTTTTCTCGTCCCATTGATAAACTTCGCCGGTGCTGGAGGGGATTTCGTTCCACTTCGGATTTTGATCGGCGAAATCACGGTAAAGTTTGCGGAACACTTCCGGCTTCAGCGCGGACTGCATCACGTCGCAGATTTCAGTGAGGGACGGCCAGAGATCGCGCAGGAAAGTTTCCTTCCCGTTCTTGTCTTTGCCGATCGGCTCTTTGCTAAGATCGACATCGACGCGGCCGGCAAGCGCGAACGCTACCACCAGGGGTGGCGACATTAGGAAATTCGCTTTAATGTTTTGGTGGACGCGCGCCTCGAAGTTTCTATTTCCAGAAAGAACTGAGGCGGCGACGAGATCGTAATTGTTGATCGCTTTCTCGATGTTCGGATGGAGCGGCCCCGAATTTCCGATACAAGTCGTGCAACCGTAGCCGACCAGATTGAAGCCGAGCTGGTCCAAATATTTTTGCAGGCCTGTCTTGTCGAGATACTCGGTGACCACGCGCGACCCGGGTGCGAGCGAAGTTTTCACTGCCGGATCGACGCGCATTCCACGTTCAACCGCTTTCTTTGCCAGCAATCCGGCACCGATCATCACGCTCGGGTTGCTCGTGTTCGTGCAACTCGTGATGGCGGCGATCAACACGCTGCCGTGACCGATCTCGCTTTGGCCGTGTCGGAATGGGTCCGCGTGTTTTAACTCTTTGGCGGGATCAGGCGTGGGCCGGTTGTTTACCATCTCGATCTTGTTGCGCTCCTCGCCGGGCTCGATTGTTGGGTCCGGGTTATCAGTTGAGGGCAGGTCGCCGTCGGTCGGTCCGCTGCCATTCAGTTGGACCAAGTGTTTCGCGCCGAGATCGACATCGGCTTTTCCGTAACCGCCGTCTTTCACCGGTTTTTTCAAAAGCGAACGAAATGTTTCGCCGAGCGCGGGCAGACTGATTCGATCCTGCGGCCGTTTCGGTCCTGCGACCGCGGGTTGGACGTCACCGAGGTTCAATTCGAGATCGACCGAGTAATCGATCTCGCCTTTGCGCGGCATCCCGAACATTTTTTGGGCGCGGAAATAATTTTCGAACGCCGCGCATTGTTTGTCACTGCGTCCGGTCGCTCGCAAATACGCGACCGATTCGCCATCGACTGGAAAAAATCCCATCGTCGCACCGTACTCCGGCGACATGTTGCCGATCGTCGCGCGATCGGGCACCGGCAACGACGCCGCGCCTTCGCCATAAAACTCCACGAACTTCCCGACGACTTTTTGCGCGCGCAGCATTTCGGTGATGTGCAAAACGAGATCGGTCGCGGTCACGCCTTCGCGCAATTTCCCGGTCATGTGCACGCCGACGACTTCCGGCGTTAAAAAGTAAACCGGTTGGCCGAGCATTCCCGCTTCAGCCTCGATTCCGCCCACGCCCCATCCGACAACACCGAGGCCGTTGATCATCGTCGTGTGCGAATCGGTCCCGACCAAAGTATCCGGGTAAAAGACTTCTGACTTCTGACCTCCGACCTCTGACCTCTGGGCGAGTACGCCTTTGGCGAGATATTCCAAGTTCACCTGATGAACGATGCCGATCCCCGGCGGAATCAGTTGAAACGTTTTGAACGCTTGCTGTCCCCATTTCAGAAATTGGTAGCGCTCGCGGTTGCGCTTGAATTCCATGTCCAAATTCAATTGAAGCGCGCGCGGCGAGCCGAAGAAATCAACCTGGACCGAGTGATCGACCACGAGATCGACCGGAACGAGTGGCTCGATAATTTTCGGATCGCCGCCGAGCCGTTTTACTGCGCTTCGCATCGCGGCAAGATCGACAACCAATGGCACGCCCGTGAAATCCTGGAGAACAATTCGTGCGACGACGAATGGAATTTCTTCGTTCGCAGGTTTTTTCGCGTTCCAGTTCGCCAGCGTTTCGACATCTTTACGGCGAACTTTCTTGCCGTCGCAATTTCGCAACACTGACTCGAGCACGATCCGAATGCCGACCGGCAATCGCGAAATTTTCCCGATGCCCTGTTCTTCCAGCGCCGGCAACGAATAAAAAAATCCTTCGCGACCTTTGCCGGCGTCGAACTCCTTCTGCGTTTTGAACTCGTCAGTCACTTCAGTTCGGCCAGTTTCGCTTTGATTTTCTCGAAGTTTGGCAGCTGTTTCGCGTCGTCGTTGCTCTCCGCGTACTGAATCACGCCGTTCTTATCGATGATGAACGCAGAACGTTTCGGCACGCCGCCCATCCCGAGATTGATTTGCGGCAGGAAGGAGTCGTAAACGACGCCGTAATCCTTTGCGACCTTGTGTTCGTAATCGCTCAGCAAGGTAACGCCGATCTTTTCCTTTTGCGCCCACGCTTCCTGCGCGAACGGATTGTCGCCACTGATTCCGTAGACGACTGCGTTCATCCCGTTGTAATTCGGCAATTCGGGGGTGAGGCTGCACATTTCCTCGGTGCAGGTGCCGGTGAACGCCATTGGGAAAAATAAGAGCACAGTATTTTTGTTGCCCAAGTTATCGCTCAATTTGATTTTCTTCGGGCCTTCCGCGGTTTTGGTCGCGAGCGTGAAATCTGGCGCTTTGGTTCCAAGTGCAAGTGGCATTAGCGAGTCCTCCGGTTTGAGTCTAACGGGGGAATTTCACTATAAAGAAAATTTCTAATCAGGAAACCAGGAACCCAGGAAATTTTGTCAGTACTTCCTCGATTCCTGGCTTCCAAATTCGCCTTTTTATGTTACTTTATCCGCCGATGGCAGATGATCGCTGGTGAGCCTCGCCTCGGCGGGATTCGCTGGAGGAAAGTCCGAACACCATACGGCAGCATGCCACGTAGAGGACGTGGGCGACGTTCGCGAAAGCGGGCGTTGACGGAAAGTGTCACAGAAAAGACACCGCCGGTTCTTTGAAAGAAGCGCAGGTAAGGGTGAAAAGGCGAGGTAAGAGCTCACCGCGTTCCGCGTAAGCGGGGCGGCACGAAAAACCCCATGCGGTGCAAGACAAAACAGAGGCAGGACAGCCGGTCCGATTTAATCCTTGGGTATGTCGCTTAGATAAATGATCATCCACGACAGAATTCGGCTTACCGCCATCCAAATATGAAGGGCGTCTCCGGAAGCGAAGGCGCCCTTCGCTTTTTGTCGCATTGACTCGCGGCGCCAGTCGGACTCGTCCTAGCCGATCGCTTCGTTGTCACGCGCGAAGAGCTACCTCGAACGAAAATTTGAGCAAGAATATCTCCGCTACAAACGCCGAGTCCGGCGCTGGCTCTGAGTTAAAGCCAGTCGTCGAGACAGGCGAGGACGTGCGAAACGGTTCCGTAGGTTTCGTCGCCCATGTTGGAAAGGCGAAAGGTTTGGCCGCGAAGTTTGCCGGAGCCGGAATCGTTTATTTATTTACTTCACCTTTCGCCAGACGATGTCCTCATTGTTCCGACGGTCGATCAGGGCGTCGACTTGGCCGCTTTCATCAGCGCGAAATAGGATTCGGCCTTCTACTCCTTTACGAAAAAAAATTCCCGAGGCTTCGGGCAGCAATATTTCGCATTTTCCGTTTCGCTCGACGACCAGGTGATCGCCGTCGATTGAAACCGTTCGCGTTTGTCCAGTTGCAAGTTCGTAGGTTCCCACAAAGTCGCGCAGCTTGCTGGTATCGATCTTACCAGTCGCCGGATCTTCGTAATAGCGGAACACCTGGCTCGCGGCGATCTGCCAGACGTTGTTGCGTCGCAGCCAGGTATCAGTCACATGATAACGTGCACGGAGACTTTGTCCGAAGACGGTTTCGGTTTCATCGACATCATAACTCAGGATCGCAGTATCTCCGTGAATCAAACTCTTGGGTTTGGTGACGGTAATCTTCCCGGAATAGCCGTTCGGGAGAGGTCGGATATCAGCGACTAACTGCGCTTTGGTAAAATTCCGGCCTTTTTCGTCAAAGAACAGGCAATCATCCGCAAAATATTTTTTCCACGGCTCCTGATTGCCGGCCGCGACGGCGTCGAAGAGTTCCTGCGCGTGTTTCATCAGCTCATCTTCCAGCATTACCGATTCAGTCCGCGCCGAACTAACAAACACCGCGAGAATGATTCCGACGGTAAAAACGCGCTTCATACTCTTTCCAGGCAATCGTCGAGACAGGCGAGGAGGTGCGAAACGGTTTCTTCGGTTTCGTCGCCCATGTTCGAGAGCCGGAAAGTTTTGTCGCGGAGTCTGCCGTAACCGGGGTCGATGACGAGGTGATGTTTTTCGCGCAACCGCTTTGCAAGATCAGCAACGTCGATGTTTTTACTGTTCGCGACGCAGGTCAGCGTTTTTGATCGAAAACCTTCTTCGGCAAAGAATTCGAAACCGGTTCGTTTCACCCAATCGTGCACGAGTGCATTAGTGCGCGCGTGGCGAGCGTAACGCGCGTCGAGTGCTTCCTCGAATATTTCCTCGAGCTTGGATTGGAGCGCGAAGATGTGGCCGATGCTCGGTGTGCTCGGCGTCATCCAGTTGGCTTGCTGTTTTCTGAACTCGAGCAAATCGAAATAGTAGCCGCGACCCTTCTGCTTCTCGGCGCGCGTGAACGCTCTCTCCGAAACGCTGAAGAGCGAAAAGCCGGGTGGAAGGGCGAGCGCTTTTTGCGAGCCGGTCAGCATCACGTCGATGCTGAGCGCGTCCATGTCGATCTTTATTGCTGAAAACGACGAGACGGTGTCGAGGATGAGAACGACGTCGGGATATTTCGCGAGCGTGCAGCAAATCTCCGGCAACGGATTCATCACGCCGGTGGAAGTCTCGTTATGGACGAGCGTGACGGTATCGAATCTCCCGGACGCGAGCGCGCGATCGAGATCTTTGTGGTCGATGTGTTGTCCCCAATCGACCTGCAACGGCTCGGCGCTCTTGCCGCAGCGACGCGCGACGTCGAGCCATTTGTCGGAGAACGCGCCGCACATGCAACAGAGGACGCCACGACCAACGAGATTGCGGATGGACGCTTCCATCACACCCCACGCCGACGACGTGGAAAGAAAAATCGGCTGTTTCGTGCTGAATAGCGTCTGCAGCTTCGGATGAATGTCGCGGTAGAGATTTTTGAAATCGTCGCCGCGATGTCCGATCATCGGTCGCGAAAACGCCGCCATCGTTTTCGCAGATACCTCAACCGGGCCGGGAGTGAAAAGCTTGTCGTGTGGAAGCACGGAATTAATAATCTGCAGATTTGGCAGATTTTCGCAGATTTTTTTACTTCGAGATAAAGCTAATGTCGCCGCTGCGTTCCACGCGGGCGACTTTTACTTTGGAAACGTCATCCATTTTCGCGTCGAGCCGCAAATCTTCGTCGAGATCGTGTTTGGAAATGTGGTTGCGACGCATGATCGGCCAAAGCAGATCGCCATTTTCCACGATTATTTCGGGACTGCCTTTGATGAGAATGCCGAACGCATGGGAGTGATAAGCGATGAACGCCAGCATCCGATGAACCAGAACGATGACGACGCTTCCTCCGATGGTGGCGAAAAACGCGGAGCTGCCGTTGACAGCGCGGGAAAGAACGGATGCGAGGATGACGATCAGCACGGCATCGAACGCGGTCTTGCGCGCGAGCGAACGTTTGTGGCCAAGCCGGATCATAATGAGAGTTGCGAGGAAGACGATGATGCCGCGCAGGGAAATTTGCACGAAAGAGAGATCTTTTGGTCCGAGATCCAAGCCAAGAAGCGAGCTGACGAAATGGTTAAACGTATTCATATCTAAGACGTTATCGGCGGCGCAGAATCTGGCGAGCATATGTCGATCTTGTCGCGCCCGCCGCGGGACGGGTTCCTCCCACCGGCGGACTTGCGCGACAAAGTTTCGCATGGCATAAGAGCACGCTCGCGCGGGCCGGATCGGTCCGTGGAAGATCGACAATCACCGATGCCTATAGCTTCGCAAACTTCCGACGTCGCAATTGAAACCCGCGTATTCTGGCTGCGCTTCCAAAAGGAAATCGCAGCTGCGCTGATCATTGTCATTCTGTCCATGAGCGGATATGCCGGCTACCGATTCTATAAACATCGGCGTGATTCGGCGGCTGCTGAGTTGTTAGGCAAAGCCAAAGCACAGCAGGACTTTCAGGAAGTGATTGTGCGTTACCCGGGGACCGCCGCCGGAGCGAGCGCTTACCTCTTGTTGGCGCAAAAGCAGCGCGAGGAAAAGAAATTCGCTGATGCGAACGCGACGCTCCGGGCGTTCATCGACAAAAGTCCGGACCACGATTTTGTCCCGACCGCGCGCTTGGCAATGGCGGCGAACCTTGAATCAATGGGTAAGAACGATGAGGCACTGGCGATTTACAAGGAGGTGGCGACCAAATACACAGACACTTACAATGGACCCCTCGCGCTTATTTCGCAGGTGCCGTTATTGAAGGCGCAAAACCGGATTGAGGACGCGCGTCGTGTTTGTGAAGAGATCCTGACGAAATATCGAATGCCGAGACAGCAAGCCGAAGCTACCCGCGACGAGCGAATGGGCACGATTTGGGCAGGGGAAGCGATGCGTCAGTTGCGGTTGTTGAAGCCGCCCGAAAAGCCAAAACCCACGCCGGCTGGGAATGCGCCCGGCGCCCCGCCGATGATCGCCGTTCCGCCTGCTGCGGCACCGTCTGCGCCGCCGCAGCCTTCCGCGAGCGCGTCGGCCCCAAAGAAACCGAGGTAACTGTCGCGGCAGCCGTCTCGCGTGTGGGTTTCTGAATTGCGGCCAAGACGGCTACCACCACAAATAGAACGATTATCGCTTCGAGAATTGGAAGCGTTTACGCGCGCCCGGCTGCCCGGATTTTTTCCGCTCTTTCATCCGCGGATCGCGTCGGAGCAATCCTTCGCTTTTCAATTCGCCACGCAGGTTGGCGTCGGTCTGAAGAAGTGCGCGCGCAATTGCCAGCCTCGCGGCACCGGCCTGGCTGGCAACTCCGCCGCCGCTCGCATTAATGGAGACATCGTAAGCATTAACAACTTTTGCCGCTTGCAGTGGTTGAAGGACTACGTTTTGCAACGGCACGCTCGGAAAATAATCTTCGAAGGTGCGGCCGTTGATATCGATCTTACCGCTGCCTTCAGTCAAGCGAATACGCGCCACCGAAGTTTTTCGGCGGCCGGTGGCGATGAGTTCCTGTGCGTGAGCCATAAACAAAATTCTAAGCGATCCTAACCGATTGCGGCTTCTGCGCGCTGTGGGGATGGGATTCGCCCCGATAGACCTTGAGCTTTCGGTAAACCGAGCGACCGAGTCGATTGTGCGGAATCATCCCGCGCACGGCACGCTCGATCAGCAATTCCGGATGACGGGCACGACGCGCGCGAACGTTTTCGGACTTGTGGCCGCCGACATAACCCGAAAAGCTCATGAAACTTTTCTGTTCATCCTTTTTTCCCGAAACGCGGACCTTATCGGCGTTGATGACGATCACGAAATCGCCGGTATCAACGTGGGGCGTGAAAATCGTCTTCTCCTTGCCGCGCAAAAGCTTTGCTGCTTTCACGGCGACGCGGCCGAGCACATGATCTTTGGCATCGATCAGCCACCATTTGCGGTCGACTTCATTGGCTTTGGCGGAAAACGTCTTCATCGGCGTTTGAAAAAGGGCACGGAAACTACCGGTCTCGAGCTCTACTGTCAACCCGTGGAATCGCTGTCGGTCTTGCAAAACGCCGCTGGTCATTTCGCGTGCGGCAGCTTAATTCGTTGTCGCGATGGCGAATTCCAATGCTCAGAAAACGGCGATCAGTCCCCGGCGGGTGGAAGATTTTCCGGAGTGGTATCAACAGGTGGTGCGTGCGGCCGAGCTGGCTGAGCCGAGCGACGTGCGTGGCTGCATGGTGATTCGTCCCTGGGGCTACGGCATTTGGGAAAATATGCAGCGTCAGCTCGACGCCATGTTTCGCGAGACTGGACACCGCAACGCTTATTTTCCGCTCTTCATTCCACTAAGTTATTTTGCGAAAGAAGCCGAACACGTCGAAGGCTTCGCCAAAGAATGCGCGGTAGTCACGCACACGCGGCTCGAAGCCGATGCAGATGGAAAATTGAAACCCGGTGGCGCGCTGACGGAACCACTCGTAGTTCGACCGACTTCCGAAACGATCATCGGTGCGAGCTACGCCAAGTGGGTGCAATCGTACCGCGATCTTCCGATTCTGTTAAACCAATGGGCGAACGTCGTACGCTGGGAAATGCGGCCGCGCTTATTCTTGCGTACGACCGAGTTCCTTTGGCAGGAGGGCCATACTGTTCACGAGACGGAAGCGCAGGCGCGTGCGGAAGCGGCGTTGATTCTCGACCTCTACACGCGCTTCGTTCGCGATCATCTAGCGGTGCCCATTTTCACCGGCGCGAAATCCGAAAACGAGAAGTTTCCTGGAGCGGTCGAAACACTGACCCTCGAAGCGATGGTCCAGGACCGGAAAGCGATTCAGGCCGGAACGTCACATTTTCTTGGGCAGAATTTTGCGCGCGCGAGCGGCATCCAATTCCAGAACCGTGAAGGCAAACAGGAATTCGGTTGGACCACGAGCTGGGGAATGACGACCCGCATGGTCGGGACGGTTGTCATGATGCATAGCGACGACGATGGACTTGTTTTGCCGCCGCGAATTGCGCCGACGCAAATTGTGATTCTGCCGATTACACCCAAGGAAGAAACCCGCGCTCGAATCTTGGAAACGTGTGACGCTCTCGCGCTACAGCTCAGGGAAAAATATTTTGCTGATTCGCCGCTCGAAGTGGAAGTGGACAAACGCGATCTCGGCGGTGGCGTGAAGAACTGGGAATGGATCAAAAAAGGCGTGCCGATTCGGGTTGAGATCGGACCGCGCGATTTGGAGAAAAATTCAGTCGAAGCTTCGCGGCGCGACCAGCCGATCAAATCGAAAGAGTCGATGTCGATCCAGGAATTCGCCGCCCAGGCGCCGGAGATTCTATTCTCGATCCAACAGAGCCTTTATGATCGTGCGAAGAACTTTCAGGAGGAAAACACCCGAGTGATTGAATCGAAAAAGGAATTCTACGATTTCTTCACCGCCAGAAATCCTAGCAAACCTGAGATCCACGGCGGCTTCGCGGTCGCGCATTGGAGCGGTTCACGCGACGTGGAGGAACAAATCAAAAACGACCTCAAAGTGACGATTCGGGTGATTCCGTTTGGCGACGCGGAGGCTGGCAAATGCATCTTTACCGGCGAACCGAGCGCGAAGCGCGTGGTTTGGGCCAAGTCTTATTAAGCGCGAACTTATTGACGCGCGACGAGCCGTCGGTTATTTCCGCTGTTGATGGAATTAAAACTCTATAGCCGCGAATGGTGTTCGTGGTGCATTGACGCCAAAGAATATCTCGAAGCGCGCGGCTACAAGTTCACCGAGATCGACGTTGGCGAAGATCGACGAGCCTACGAGGAGATGAAGCAGCTTTCCGAGCAGACTTACGTCCCGACATTTGTCGCGGGCAATAACGTGCTGGCGAATTTCGACACCGATCAATTGGAAAAATTCCTGACCGAGCATCGAATCTCCCCTAATGCTCTTTAATCTTTTCCTCACGCTCGGCGTCGCGGTGCTCAGCGTCGCCCTGCGCAGCTTCCAAAGCTCGTTTTCACAGAAAACCGGCGCGGTTGGGATCCTGATTGTCTCGTATCTGGCGATTTATTTTATGACTGGCAGCCACGTTCTGGGCGCGGTCGCCGCGGCGAGCTGGTTCTTTTTGCCGTGGGTGGAGATTCTCACTCGCATCCGCACATTGCGTTTGCCAAAGGAAAAACAGCTTCGTCCGAAGTCACCACCATCGAGCGACACCTTCCCGACCCTCAACGAGATTACCCGCGAGATCGAAAGCGAAGGCTTCGTCCACGTCAACGACGCGGGCTGGGACTGGGAAGATTACCGGCAATTCTTTCGCCTTTTTTACAAGGCCGAAGACCACGCACAGGCGACCATTTGCCTGAACGAGCAGCACGATCTCGCGTTTTACTATTTGCGAATCTCGTCGCGCGCGAGGAGCGGCATCATTTGGACGACTTGGAATTATCCGCTCTCCTACGGATTGAAATTGACGCCCCAATTCCGCATCAACCGGCAGCGTCCGGATCAAACATTCTGGCAGCTTTATCAAAGCCACCGCGCATTCTTGCGCAAGAACAATGTCCAGATCGATGCCATTGAGGCGCTGGATGACGAGAAAATTCAGCAAGAGATGGAGCGCGACTTACGCGAGCAAATCGCTCACAACATCCACAAAGGCGTGCTCAAGCATACGCCAGAAGGGGATGTGAAATATTCCTGGCGGGGAATGATTTATCTCTGGTGCCAGTTTTTGCTCGATCTGGTTCGCCTCTAGCGACGATTTTAGCGATTTAGCAACTTAACGAATTAGCGATTGAAGGCCCGAAATCGGGTCGTGCAAAAATCGTTAAATCACTGAATCGCTAAATTGTTGAATGCCCTCACACTTTCATGATCTCAGTTTCTTTGTGCTTGAGATGATCGTCGATTGATTTGATGAAGCGGTCAGTCAGTTTCTGGATTTCGTTCTCCAGATGCCGCAGATCGTCTTCGCTGATTCCGCCGCCGGCCTCTAATTTTTTCGCTTCATCAAGCGCCGTTCGCCGATTGCTCCGGACGCGGACGCGTGCTTCCTCGGCCATTTTGCCCAGGGATTTCGCCAATTCCTTGCGCCGCTCTTCCGACAATTCGGGAATCGGCAGCCGAATGATCTTGCCGTCGACCGACGGCGTAATGCCGATCTTCGATTCTTTGAGCGCGCGCTCGATATCCTGAACTGTCCCAGCGTCGAACGGTTGGAGCACGAGCAGCCGCGACTCTGGCGTCGTGATCAGCGCGAGCTGCTTTAATTTCATAGTCGAGCCGTAGGCCTGCACGTCGAGATTCTCGACCAGCGCCGGCGATGCTTTGCCGGTGCGTACGCCGGCAAACTCGTGCACCAGATAATCGACGCTCTTTTCCATCGACATCTCGGCTTCGAGCAGAATGTCGTCTCTGTCCATGCCCGTAAATTCCTACTCCTCCTCCATCTCGTCGGAAACCAGCGTGCCGACTTTCCCGCCGAGCACCGCGTCGCGCAAAATCCCCGGCTTGTACATGTCGAACACCACGATTGGAATTTTGTTATCCATGCAGAGGCTGAACGCGGTCGAATCCATCACCTGCAAGCGCTTCGTTAGTGCATCCGTAAACGTGATCCGGTCGAACCGTTTCGCGTTCGCATCCGTGGCCGGGTCGCGATCGTAAACACCGTCTACCTTTGTTGCTTTCAGAATTACGTCCGCGCCAATCTCGCTCGCGCGCAAGGCGGCCGTCGTGTCGGTTGAAAAATAAGGATTGCCGGTGCCGGCGGCGAAAATTACGACCCGCCCGAGTTCGAGATGCCGAATAGCGCGGCCGAGGATGAACGGTTCCGCGACATTTTTCATTTCGATTGCCGTTTGCACGCGCGCTTCGACGCCGATTTTTGTCAGCGTGCTCCGCAGCGCCAGCGCGTTGATCACGGTCGCGAGCATGCCCATGTAATCTGCCGTCGTGCGGTCCATCCCGCGCACCGCGGCAGACGAACCGCGCCAAATATTTCCACCCCCAATCACAACTGCGATTTGCACCCCGAGCGCATTCACTTCCTTGATCCGGTCCGCGATCTCGCGCACCACTGCAGGCGAAATGTTTTCCCGCGCACCGCGCTCCTGAAGCGCCTCGCCGCTCAACTTGAGCACGACACGTTTATAGGCGGGCGCTTCCGTCTTCATGGCAGCCCAAGATGAAACGAGAAGATGTCGATCTTGTAAAGATGGAACGCGTTGTCCCTAAGGCGTTGCTATGAATAAATGCCCGCTTGCTCGTGACTTGTTCAATGTCGTCTTCAGACAAGGCGATCCACCTCCGCGCCGCGCAAAAACTCGGCAGCGCTCATTCGCCGTTTTCCTTCGAGCTGTACTTCAGTGAGCGATAGCGCTTGATCGGCTGTGCCGATGACGAGCTGTTTGTCCTTGCGCAAAATTTCTCCCGGCTTGCCGCGAAGATCGACAATCGCCACGGAAAAGATTTTTAACCTTCGATTATTGAGTTCGGTGAACGCGCCGGGCCAGGGATTATAAGCGCGAGTCTTTCTTTCGATGATCTCGGCGGCTTCGTTCCAATTGATACGGCCACTTTCGCGATTCAGCTTCGGCGCGTAGGTCGCCAGCGTTTGATCCTGCGGAATGCGCGGCGCGTTTCCCGCTGCGAGTAATCGCAAGGCTTCGAAGAGCGCCTCCGGCGCGAGTTGCGCGAGCCGATCGTGCAACGATCCGCCTGTGTCGTCTGGCGAGATCTCGATCTCGCGCTGCAGCAGGATGTCGCCGGTATCCAGACCTTCATCCACGTACATCACAGTCATTCCCGTTTCGCGATCGCCGGCAGCGATTGCAGCTTGAATGGGCGCCGCGCCCCGCCAACGCGGCAAACGCGATGCGTGCAAATTCAGACAAGCGACTTTTGGAATCTCGAGGACCGCACGCGGCAAGATCTGTCCGTAAGCGATGACAACAATCACGTCCGGTGCAAGCGCGCGAACTTGCACGATCGCTTCCGGATCTTTGATTTTTGCCGGCTGCAAGGTCCGAGCCGAGCTGTTCTTTAACGGTTCGCTTAGGAGCGCTTTTTTCCCTGGCGGCGGCGTGATTTTTTGTTTGCGGCCCGCCGGTTTGTCGGGCTGCGTCACGACTCCGACCAATTTGTGCTCGGACTTTTGCAGCGCCCGCAACGTCGGCACTCCGATTTCGCCGCTGCCAATGAATAGGATCCGCATGTGCGGTATGTTATTTAACGCAATCGAATTGGGATCCGTCGCTTACGCCCGGCCGTTGACGCGGCCATCATTTTTTCACCGGCGGAGACTTCGCGTTGACCAACGGACGAACCGCACTCGGTGCAGAGATAATCAAAAATCTCGCGGTCGGGCAGGACTAGCAGCAATCGTTCGCGCACGGGCCTAGCCGCGCGGCATTTTTCGCAATAGAGAGTGGACGCAGTGAAATTTTCAAACTGCGGCGGCGGCGAAGGCTGCTCGTGCGGGTGCAGGTTCATTCTTAATCCCATTTATGCTCGCTAGAATATCGAACAACACTTTCGCGGGCGGCTGCATCGCGTCAATCACCGTGATGCATTGCTTTGGATAATAACTGAGCACCGGCTTCGATTCTTTTTCGTAAATATCGAGTCGCTTCTGAATGACCTCTTCGTTGGCGTCATCGAGGCGATTGTCCTTGAGCGCGCGCTTTTTCAAACGCTCGAAAAGCGTTTCGCGATCGGGACACGCGAGATGAAAAACTTTTTCCACATCAATCATCTCCTGCATGATCTTAGCCTGGCCGACGTTCCGCGGAATCCCGTCGAGCACGAGAATGTCGATGTCGGGTTTGAACTTGTGCGCTTCGACTGCCGCATCGATCGCTTCTTTCCACAATTCGACCGTGATATCGTCGGGCACGAGCTGACCTTTGCTCGAATAGTGTAGAAACGCCTGCCCGACTTTTGTCCGCGTATCGATTGAGCGGAACACGTCGCCGCACGGGCAATGAAAAAATCGCGGGATCGAGCCGAGTGTTTTGCCCTGGGTGCCCTTGCCACTGCCGGGCGCGCCGAAAAGAATGAACGTGCGATATTTCATGGCAGCGACTCGTTATACCGCACTCGCGGCGAATCGGGAAGGGAAGTTATTTGGCTGCGACTGGATCGATATTTACGCGTCGACCGCCTCGATCGAAACGAACATTGCCGTCCACGAGCGCGAAAATGGTGTAATCGCGGCCGAGGCCAACGTTTTTGCCAGGGAGAAATTTCGTGCCTCGCTGGCGCACAATGATATTGCCGGCGAGCACCATTTCGCTGCCGAATCTTTTTACGCCGAGCCGCTTGCTGACGCTGTCGCGGCCGTTCTTAACGCTACCTTGTCCTTTTTTGTGTGCCATTTCTAGAGAAGGTGATGCTTAGGGTTGAGAATTGAGAGCTAGGTCTTCTTCGATTTCGAGCCGCCAGTGATGCTTTTGATTTTCACCCGGGTCAATTTGCGGCGATGGCCAACGGTGCGGTGATAACCTTTGCGCCGCTTGTATTTGAAGGCGATTACTTTTTTGTCCTTGCGCTGCTCGACCACTTCGGCTGTGACCTTTCCTTCGCCGTGCGTGATGTGTTTGCCATCTACGTGCATCAAGACCGCGAACGTGGCGGTTTTACCCGGTTCCACGTCCAGAAGATCGACATCCACCGTGTCGCCCTCGGCGACCCGATACTGCCGTCCGCCAGTCTTGATGATTGCGTAGGTCATACAGTTCTTTCCGGGGGAGAAAAAGCCGCGCAAAGTCTCACAGAAGGACGGTTTTGGCAACCAGAAATACCGTCAGATTTTACGACCCGAAACCAGGAGAACAATCTCGCCTTTAGGCGAATGCGCTTCGAAATGCGCAAGCAACTCGGCCGCGGTGCCGCGCCGAAATTCTTCGAACTTTTTGGTAAGCTCGCGCGCGACACAGAGTTGTCGATCTTGGAGGATGTCGATCGAGGTCTTGAGCGTTTTGGTCAGTCGGTAGGGTGATTCAAAATAAATAGCGGTTTCCTCCCGCGCCGCGGTGGCCTGCAATTCGCGTTCCCGTTGTCCCCTCTTAACCGGCAGAAAGCCGCCGAAGAAAAATCTCTCCATGGGGAATCCGGAGCCGACCAGAGCGGTGAGAATCGACGATGGTCCGGGAACAACCGTGAAATCGTGTTGGCGTTTGACGCACTCGCGAATTAATCGCACGCCCGGATCCGAAAGGCCTGGCGTACCGGCGTCGGTGATGAGGGCAATTTTTTCGCCGGCGGCGAGGCGTTCGACGAGCTGCGCAGTGCGCATCGCTTCGTTATGCTCGTGATAACTGATCAACGGTTTGTCGATTCCGTAGTGTTTCAACAAAATTCCCGAGTGTCGCGTGTCCTCGGCCGCGATAAGATCAACATCTTTCAGGATTTCGAGCGCGCGGAGCGTAATGTCGCCCAGATTTCCAATCGGTGTGCCGACGACGTAAAGCATGGCGATGAATTTGAATAAGGCCAACTTGTCTAACGAGAAACGAAATTATACAGGAGGCAGAGTTATGAGAATACGCATCTGGATGTTAGTGCTGGCGCCATTCGGGTTGATCGGCTGCGCCGAGGAATCGCCGCCGGTCACAACGACAACAACCACGACTACCACTCAAGAGGTGACGACAGGAGTTCCAGCGACCGGAGTTGTAACGCGTGAGGTCGTCGTGCCGCAGGCGCCGCCGTCCGTTCGAATTGAAGCGCAAACGATAGCGCCCGGCCCCGGTTACATTTGGACACCTGGCTACTGGCGATGGACCGGAAGGGAGTATGTGTGGGTCTCCGGTGCCTGGGTCAGACCGCCGCGGACTACGGCTGTTTGGGTCCCGGGACATTGGGTGAGCCGAGGCGCGGGCTGGGTTTGGGTTCCCGGTCACTGGCGATAACGGGCGTCTAATCGGCGAATGGAATTTGCATCGCGCCGGGCTGCGCGCGTTCTTGTGGTGCGATGCGTAGTTCATCGTTAACGCGAAAAGTAATTCGGGCGATTGTCGGCGTTTGTGTTCTTCTCCTTGCCGGACTGTCGATTCTCTACTTTCGACAGCACTCGATGGTGTATCATCCACGCCCGTACGACGAGAGCTATGCCTATGCGTTGCCGGCGGATGGCGTTGAGATCAATTATGCGGTCGCAGGAGCCGCGTGCACCGCGTATTACATTCCGTGCACCCAAACGTTGCCTAAACGACTCTGGCTCGCGTTCTGCGGCAATGGTTCGCTCGCGCTCGATTGGACGACAATTCTCCGCGATTATCCTTGGAACGGCGACGCGTTTCTGCTGATCGATTACCCGGGTTACGGAAAGAACAGCGGTTATGCGACGATCGCGAGCACGCGCGTTTCGGCCGATGCTGCGCTCAAAGCGTTGACGGAGCGATTGCACACCGATGAGGATCATCTGACTCTGTGCGCGATTGGGCATTCGTTAGGCTCGGCCGTCGCGCTTGATTTTGCGACGCATCATCGCGTGGAGAAGATCGTGCTGGTCGCGCCGTTTACGACTTTGCGCGAGGAAGCTGCCACAATCTTTGGCGGCTGGATCGCGCGTCTGCTCATCGAAAGTTACGATAACCGGGAAAATCTTCGGGAAATCGCGACGCGGAATCCAGATCCACGGGTGGCGATTTTCCATGGCACCGATGACGACGTGATTCCGGTTCGAATGAGTCGCGAGCTAGCGTGCGAATTTCCGTTCTTGGAATTTTTTGCGGTTGAAGGGGCGGACCATGTCAGTGTGCTTAATCACGCCCACGACGAAATCATCAATTGGATGACTCGCCAACGTGTGGAATGATCCAAGCTGTAAGGGAGCTCCGTGAAGCCGACATCCCAGCTCGAGAATGAGCGATTTCCGCGTACGGACTGCTGCTTTCAAGCTCGGGACGGACGGTGGCGCGGTTACGGAGGCGATGAGAGCTGGAACTCTAGTCGCTACAATCTCGGCCGCGAGTATTTGATCGAATCAGCGCGCGAACGCGCCAAGGAAATGGTCGTGTTCGCCATCATTCTCGCCGCTGCGGCCTCGCCAGTGTTCTACATGATCGTCACCGTTTGGCAGGTGCTGCAACGACACCAGCCGCCGGGTCACTAGGATTTAATTAGCGCTTAGCGCGGCCGGAGAAACTCGTCGCGGTATGGCGGAGTGGTTTCGGGAGCGAACCCGTGCCGGGTGATGTTTTCGGTGACGACGCGCGGGACCATGAAATGCAAAAGGTAATCGGCGCCGCCGGCTTTCGTTCCGCCGCCGCTCATTTTGAATCCGCCAAATGGATGCCGGCCCACGACTGCGCCGGTGCATGAGCGGTTGATGTAAACGTTGCCGGCGACGATCTCGGCTTTGGCGCGCTCGATGTTGGCCGGACTCCGCGAGAAAAATCCGGCGGTGAGCGCGAACTCGGTGCCGTTGGCGATTTCAAATGCTTCATCGAGATCGTGCGCCCGCATGACGCTTAGGACGGGGCCGAAAATTTCTTCGCAACCGATCTTCGCCTTCGGATCGACATTGGTGAAGATCGTCGGCGAAATAAAGAATCCTTTTTCCGGAACGTCGGCTCGTTGGAAGGCGAGGCGCGCTTCATTCTTGCCGATCTCGATGTACGCCAAAATTCGTTTGTGCGCCGCGCCATCGATGACCGGCCCGACGGTGATTCCCGGTTCTTCGGGATTTCCCACGCGCAAACTCGCCGCGGCGTTAAGCAATCGCTCCATCGCGCGCGGATAAATATCGTCCAAAATTATCAGACGCGAGCAGGCGGAGCATTTTTGTCCTTGGTAACCGAACGCGGAATAAATCGTGTCCGCGATCGCTTCGTCGAGATCGGCATCGGAGTCAATGATGACGGCGTTTTTGCCGCCCATTTCGCAGACAACATGTTTGAGCTGTCGCTGACCTTCTTTCGTTTTTCCCGCGCTCTCAAAGATCCGGAGGCCGACTTCGCGCGAGCCGGTGAACGCGATGAGATCGACATCCTTGTGGTCGACCAGATGCGCGCCCATTACCGAACCTTTGCCGGGCAAATAATTCAGGACACCCCGCGGGACGCCGGCATCCTCGAAAATCTCCATCAACATCGCGCCGACGACTGCGGATTGCTCGGCCGGTTTCATGATCACAGTGTTGCCGGTGACGAGCGCGGCCGTGGTCATTCCGCAGAGAATCGCCATCGGAAAATTCCAAGGCGCGATGATAAGTGCTACGCCGCGCGGCCAGTAGTGCTGATAACTTTCTTCGCCGAGGACGTGCTGGGTGAGCCGCGGCCGGCCGATTCTGCGCATCTCGTGCGCATAAAACCGACAAAAATCCATCGCCTCGCGGATGTCCCCGTCCGCTTCGGCCCAAGCTTTACCGGCTTCAAAAACTTCGAGCGCAGAAAGTTCGTAGCGGCGCCGGTGCATAATGTCGGCGGCGCGCTCGAGCAGTCGGCAGCGCGTTTCGAATGAAGTGCGACTCCATCTGTCGAACGCATCGCGTGCAGCCTTGACCGCGCGCTCTGCCTCCGGAATTCCGGCCTCGGCTACATGACCGACGACATCGTCGGGCGAACTCGGATTGATCGAGGCGATCGTCTTGTCGGTCCAAACCCGTTCGCCGTTGATGACCAGTGGATATTTTTGGCCGAGTTGCGTGCGCACGTGCGCAAGCGCTTCGCGCATGCGATCCTGGTTGTCCGGGTAAACGAAGTTCACGAGCGGCGCGTTGTCATAAATATCACCCGGTGGCGTGTTGAGGGAAGCACCGTCGCCGCTAATATCGACGTGGCGCGCGGCGTTTGGGTTTTGGGCAACAAGGTCCGCCGGATTGCGTAACAATTCTTCTTCGGAAACGTTTTCCGAAAATTTCGCGCGCAAGAAACCTTCATTTGAAGTGTTCTCGAGCAAGCGCCGAACGAGATATGACATGCCCGGCAGCAGCTCGCCGACCGGACAATATTCTCGAACCCGGTAACCCATCTCCACCAGGGCGCGTTTGACCGGCCCAGCCATACCGTAGAGCAATTGAAATTCGAAACGGCTGCGATCAATCCCGCGCTGATCGGCGAGTGCCTGGGCGTGTGCGATGCTGCGGACGTTGTGCGAACCGAACGCGGCAGTCACGACTGATTCGTTCTCGAGCAAAATGCGAGTCAACAGCTCGAAATTTAGATCGCTCTCTGGTTTTTGAAGAAAAACCGGACAGGCCCAGCCGTTCTGTCGCGACTTTATTTTCTCGAAATCCCAGTAAGCGCCTTTGACCAATCGAACGGCAAACCGTGTTCCACGCTCGCGTCCCCAATCGAGCAGATCGCGCAAATCGTCTTCCGCATCGCGGAGGTAAGCCTGACTGACAATCCCGACATGCGGCCAGTCGCGAAATTCGGGTTCTGTAAAGAGCGTCTTAAAAAGCGCGAGCGTGGAATTTTTGTGGGCAAAGCTCTCCATGTCAAAGTTCACGAACGCGCCGAGATCGCGGGCGCGGCGGAGAATTGGCCGCAGCTTTGGAGCGAGGTGCGCGATGGCGTCCGCCGGATCGGCCGGATTCATTTGCGAATAGAGCGCGGAGATTTTTACAGAAAGATTCACCACCGGGAACAGCTCGGCGTTTTTTCCCAGCGGATCGGTCCAGCCGCGTGTTTCGCGACCGAGATGCTCTAATAATTCCAAACACCGCGCGGCGTACTCGGCCGTTTCCTTTTCGCTGACGACCGCTTCGCCGAGAAGATCGACAGTAAAGCCGATCCCCTGGGCGCGACGCTTGCGAACCGTTTTCATTACGTCTTCCGGATTTCGTCCCGCGATGAACTGCCGCGCCATGCCCGAGACGTTCCAGCGCAGAAGCTGCCCGCTGATCCATGGAACGATCCGCGCTGCGCGGACTCCAGTTCGAATCAGTGGGACGTAACCGTTGCGCATGTCGGCGAAATATTCGTCGAGATGCTGAACGATGTCGGTGCCACGATTAAGCGACGCCAAAACGTCGACGAAGCGGAACAGTTGCACTTTGAAATGCTCGTCCCGCATCGACAGCGCCATCATCCGCTGGTAAAAGCCAGCCTTGCTGAAAAGTGGTTCCGGGTACTGATCGACCAGTTCGAATATGCGCTCGCCGCGTCGCTCGATTTCGGCCTCCAAATCACCCATAGCCAGAAAGTAATCGCGCGTGAATCGCAGGTAAAGGCGAAGCAAGTTTCGAAAGGTCAAAAAAAACTTTGCCCCGAATACGGTCACTTTGGGGGTCAATTCCGAAGTGGGGATGAAAAGCCACTCTCAAAGCGGCCTAGATTCAGGAGAATACTAGAGTGATTTGTCTGGCGACCCTGCAGGCCCTGGGGCTCGGGTCCGTCAGGCAATTTCTCTTTTCAGATTGCCGTTTGCCGTCAGCGGCGAACTCGCGTAGCAAGGTTCGAGATGCAGTCCCGCGATGAGCATCACCAGTTCGCGAGCGATAACACCGCCGGAATGTGCCCGGAAGTGTTGGCTGCGCTGGAGGAACTCAATCACGGCGCAATAGAATCCTATGGCACGGACCAATTAACGAAGCGGGTTCGGCGATTGATATGCGATCTGTTCGAAACTGATTGTGAGGCCTATCTGGTTTCTAATGGAACGGCGGCGAACGCGCTCGCACTCGCGCAGCTTTGCCAGTCGTTTCACAGCGTTGTTTGCCATGATCACGCCCACATTCATACTGATGAATGCGGCGCGCCGGAATTTTTCACGCACGGCTCAAAGCTGGTTCTCGTCGGCGGCTCCAACGGCAAGATCGACATCGACTTAGCAGAAGCAGCGATCGCACGTCAACCGGAGGTGCATGCGCACAAACCACGCGTGATCAGCGTTACCCAGGCAACCGAGTTCGGCACGATTTACACGCCTGATGAAGTTGCGGCCCTCGCGGTAGTTGCCCGGAAGCGCCAAATGTTTGTCCATATGGACGGCGCACGACTCGCCAACGCGATCGCAGCGCTCGGTTGCACGCCCAAAGAGATTACCTGGAAGATTGGCGTGGACGTTGTCTGTTTTGGCGGAACGAAGAATGGAGCGGCAGCGGCCGAACTGATAATTTTTTTCAAAAAGGAGCTCGCTCAAGAATTCGATTACCGAATGAAGCAGGCCGGCCAGCTCCCGTCTAAAGTGCGATTCTTAGCCGCCCAGTGGCTTGGCCTTCTGAGAAACGATGTTTGGCTCCGAAACGCGCAACACGCTAACAGCATGGCGCGCAAACTCGCCCAGCATCTTCGGACGGCCGCGAAGATCGACATCGTGCTGCCGCTGGAAGCCAACGCAATCTTTGTCCGCATGTCGGAGGGGTTCGTGCAAAATCTGGGCTCGCGCGGATGGCATTTTTATAAATGCGTTGAGCCGGATGTCTATCGGGTCATGTGTTCGTGGGCGACGACGGAGCAGGACCTCGAATTGTTTGTCAGCGATTGTTGCACAGAGGAAAACCTGTCTGTATAAAAGCGCAATGATAGCGAGGATGTTGCTGCCCGCGCTGATCGCAAGCGGGTTAGTTGGTTGTGGTGTTGGCCGCGTCGTAACTGCACCAGTGCGATATGTTTTCCGTGGGCCGGAAACTACTCGCGAAGCAAACGCTTCCGACGTGACCCACCCGGGTCAGCCCGTCGCCGCGCCTTCGCCAACAGCAACCGGGCGCACTGCTTCCCGCAAATCGGCAGCGCCGCGAGCGGCCTCAAGCAAGGCGTCGGCAAAACCGTCGCCATCACCTCAACAGCCCGCCAGCGCACAGTTTCCGGTGGCCAAACCCGTGCCGGGCCGGCCGGGTCTCGTTTTCAATCCATTCAATGCCAACGGCGGCTATATCGACGTGAGTGGTTACGCGCCCGGGAGCAAAGTCAAGGATCCCGACTCGCAACAGATCTTCATTGTGCCCTGAGCTGGGGCAGCGAAGCGGAAGAGCTTGTTCGGGTGCTAAGGGCCTAAACCGCTTTCCGTAAGTAGCGTAAAAATCGTTCTTGCGCAGGACGATGTTTTCTACATTCCGCGGCTATAGCGCATTTTTTCGCCCCCCCGCGCACAGATATTGCTTTTCTAGTGTGCATAAAAAATATGACTCAAACGCATTCACTTTCCCCGGGCCAATTTCCGGCCTTGCTCACAAGAGGAGCTACCCTCTTAGTAGCGCTAGCAACCTGGGCCTTCGGACCGCGCTGTGCCAGCGCCTATTCGCTCGAAGGACCGAAGTGGCCTAATGGCGCTAACGTTGTAATGCAACTTTCGCTCGGCTCGCCGGGCCGAACCCTTGTCGATGGCAATACCTCTTGGAACACGGCGGTAGCACCAGCCTTGGATATGTGGAACCAAAATATTGGGCAAATGCAATTTGGCCGGGTCATGAATTCCACGGCCGCAGTCTCCTCTGGTGATGGAGTTAACTCGATGGCGTTTTCGAGCACGATTTTTGGGCAGAGCTTTGGCTCAAATACGCTGGCGGTGACCTACTACAGGTACTTCGGCTCTACGATGACAGAGGCAGACATTCTCTTTAATCTGGCCCAGCCCTTCGACTCTTATCGCGGCGCGCTCAGTTATAGCGCCTATGATATCCAACGCGTCGCGCTGCACGAACTGGGCCACGGGCTAGGGTTAGCGCATCCCGATCAGGCCGGGCAACAGGTCGACGCCATCATGAACTCCGTTATCAGTGATCGTTACACGCTTTCGGCTGATGACATTGCTGGTGCCCAAGCACTCTACGGCGCAGCTTCGCCAACGCCAACCCCGAAGCCGACACCAACCGCAACGCCGACGCCAACCGCAACGCCGACGCCAAGACCAACCGCAACCCCAACGCCGACGCCAACGGCAACACCAACGTCGAGTCCGACGGCAACTCCAACCCCGAAACCAACGCCTTCCAGTCTTTCGGTCTCGGTTGTGGCGACGCCGAGCAGCGTCAGAACTGGAGGTAGCGTGGTGTTCACCATCTCGACTTCAAAGTCTGCGACCAGCGCAATGACTGTGGGCTACCGAATGAGCGGCAACGCAATTTTGGGATCGAACTATTCGCTTAGCGGAACTTCCGGTAAGGTTACGATTCAGCCGGGCGGAAGTTCCGCAACGGTTACGTTGAGTGCCTTGAGTGCCGGAATATGGAGTAAGACTGCGACTTTGATCCTTACTTCTGGCTCCGGGTACACACTGTCGTTTCCTGCAAGCGCCTCAGTTTCCATAAGGCCATAAACGGCGAAAACCTTTCTTACTCACATGAAAACAAAATACCTTCTCCCACTCGTCTTAATCGGTATCACCGTTACCGGTGCTCTGGGCACAACGGTGATCGCGCCAACCTTCGAACAACTGGTCGACTAGGCTGAGCTCATCTTCCAAGGCACCGTCACGGATGTGCGTTCGGTGTGGGAGGGTGAAGGGGCTCAGCGACACATTGATACTTACGTTACCTTTCAGATCGGTAATGCTCTCAAGGGTAATCCGGGCGGCTCCTACACGATCCGCGTCCTTGGCGGCACCGTTGGCGAGGACACGATGGAAGTGACGTGCGCTCCCAAATTCCAGGTCGGCGAAAGTCAGGTTCTGTTCGTCGAACATAATAATGAGCAGTTCGTCCCGCTTGTCGGAATCTTCCACGGCCAAATGCGCATCGAACGCGATCAACAGACCGGCCGCGAGTTCATCGCCACGCACGACGGTAATCCGCTTGGGGATCTATCGCAGCTCGGTCACAACGAGGAGGCAGCAGCTTCGGCCAATCCGGCAGAGGCGATTTCGCCGGATGACTTAAAAGCGAACATCGAAAAGCGGCTGAGCGATCACTCCAAACAATCCACGCAGTAATTCGCGCCAACGATGTTTGCTTATCGATCTTAGCGACGCCCAACCGCGTCTTTCAGATCATCGTCCTTGCGTTGCTGCTGGATCTTGCCAATGACCGAACGAGTGGTGTCGAGCGAATGCTTCGCCCAATCGTGTTCGTAAGTTTGGCGCGGTGAGGGAGTCGGCTGAGCGGTTTCTGCCGCCGCGGCCGATTTTTGCTCGTTGCGCTTCTGCCATAAAAACAAACCGCCGCCCAGTGCCGCGATTACCATGAACGTTGCCAGAGCGCGCATGTCATAACTTGGAGCATGATGCGAGCCAGCGCCCTTTGCCGGTGAGGTTGGCCAATGTTAATTATGCGGATGATTTCCTGGCGGTGGTTGGCTGCGCTTGGCGCGATTTTGTTCGCGCAAACGCAGTCCGCCCAAAACTATCAGGGCAAGGAACTGGTCAAAGCGATCCTCGTCGCTGACACCTCCGCGATTGTTCCCGGCAAGCCATTCAGCGCAGGATTGCTTCTGCTGATGGCACCCGGCTGGCACACCTACTGGAAATTTTCCGGCGACGCCGGTCTTCCGACCGAAATCAATTGGAAACTGCCGCCTGGCTGGAAAGTCGGCGAGATTCAATGGCCGATTCCGCTGAAGACGATCGATCCCGGCGATATCCAAACTTACGGCTATCAAGATGAAGTTCTGCTCATTCAGGAAATCACGCCTCCGGCGAAGATCGACATCTCACCGGTGAAGCTGAGCGCCGAAGCGAATTGGCTGGTGTGCGAGAAAATCTGTATTCCGGGCGGAGCGAATGTCGATCTTGAGCTGCCAGTGGCACCAACTGCCGAACCAAAAAACACCGATCTATTCGCGCGCTATCGCCGTTTGCATCCGCAAAGGTTTCCGAACAAAACTGCGACTTCAAGCTGGAGTCGCGCGGGCAACGATCTGCGTCTCAAGGTCTCAAGCGACGAAATCGCGAATTACCAAACCATTGATTTTTTCCCGCTGCCGCAAGGCGAGACTGTGGTTGGGCATCCAAGCGTCGAATCACGCAACGCTGGCGAAATCAGCTTTCGGATTCCAATTGATTCGCCCGATAAAAATCTCTCGACGATGCCGGGCCTTATTGTCTTTTCGAAATTTCCAAACAGCAACGACCGCACCGCCTGGCAACTCGGAATTCCGGTGATCGCTGCAGTTGCACAAGCGACCCAACCTTCGGTCGGATTTGTTGCCTTCCAACTATTTCTCGGTTTCGTCGGCGGCTTTATTCTCAACCTGATGCCGTGTGTCTTGCCGGTAATCTCACTCAAAATTTTCGGTTTCATTAAACAGGCCGGCCAAAGCCGGCAGAAAATCTTTCGAAGCGGATTCGCTTTTACCGCTGGAATTTTTGCGTGGTTTATCGCGCTGGCATTGCTTCTTATTACTCTCAAAGCCGCTGGCCGAGATCTGACCTGGGGCGGCTTTCAATTCACCAACGCTTATTTCGTTCTCGGCCTCAGCGTAATCGTGCTGGCGTTCGCCCTGAATCTTTTCGGCGTCTTCGAAATTTCGCTGCCGCAACGTCTCAACCGTGGTTTGCTCGCCAGCGCCGAGCGGAAAGACGATCTGGGGTCATTTTTTCAAGGCGTGTTCGCTACCGTGCTGGCGACGCCGTGCACCGCGCCGTTTCTCGGAACGGCGCTCGGTTTCGCTTTTGCTCAATCGCCCGGAATTATCCTGTCGATGTTCCTGGCGATCGCGGCCGGTATGAGCGCGCCTTATTTTCTGCTCAGCGCGCAACCGGCCTGGCTGCGCTATCTCCCGCAGCCCGGCCCGTGGATGGCTCACCTGAAGCAGTTCATGGGCTTTCTGTTGCTAGCGACTTTGCTTTTCCTCCTTTACGTGCTCGGCGCGCAACGCGGACTTGATGGCGCGATTTGGGCGAGCTGCTTTTTGCTAATCGTCGCAATTGCCTGCTGGATGAAAGGCGCATTCATCGTTCCAACCGCATCGGCGGCGAAACGTACAACCGTCCTCTTGCTCATGCTCTTACTCTTGCTCACGGGCGCCGTTTATTTCGTCAGCGACAAATTTCGCGAATCGAAGATCGACATCGCGCAGAGCGCTGCCGGTGACTGGCAACCATTCACGCCCGGGCGATTACAAGCCGAGCGCGACCAGGGCCATCCCGTGTTTGTCGATTTTACCGCGGCCTGGTGTTTGACCTGCAAGTTCAACGAGAAAGCAGTTCTTGAAAATTCCGAAGTGCGCGATGCGTTCCAACGCCACGCTGTTGTGAAATTAAAAGCCGATTGGACGAACGGAGATCCGGCCATCACGAAAATCCTTCAACAATTTGGTCGGCCGGGTGTCCCACTCTACGTGCTGTACCCGGGAAAATCGGCGGAGCCGATTGTTTTTCCGGAGTTGCTGACTAAAAGTATTGTCCTCGAAAAACTTGAAACCATTTCAACCGCTATCGCGTCAGAATAATTTATGAAAACAATACTCGTTGCAGTCTTTTCGCTTCTCGCGTCGTCACTTCTCATCGCGGAAGTTCCGCCGGTCGGCGGCGCCGCCCCGGATTTCTCAGCGCCGGACACCAACGGCAAAACGCAGACGCTTTCGCAATACAAAGGCAAATACGTCGTGCTCGAATGGTTCAATCCTGAATGTCCATTCGTGAAAAAACATTACGGCACCGACAACATGCAGAAGCTGCAAGCCGAATATACCGGCAAAGGTGTGGTTTGGCTGACGATCGACTCCAACGCTCCCGGCAGCGAAGGCAACATCACTGCCGAACAGGCGCAAAAAATCATGGCTTCGTGGAAAACAAAACAGACCGCGTTGCTTCTCGATCCTGAAAGCAAGATCGCCAAACTCTACGGCGCGAAAAACACGCCTAACATGGTGATCATTAACCCGGAAGGCAAAATCGTTTACGAAGGC
This sequence comes from Chthoniobacterales bacterium, assembly GCA_035315805.1. Lineage (GTDB taxonomy): Bacteria > Verrucomicrobiota > Verrucomicrobiia > Chthoniobacterales > UBA10450 > AV40. The sequence continues at coordinate 56,059 of DATFXN010000042.1, read as the reverse complement.
GCGATCGACAGCAAAGCGTCACCGAATCCGGCTGACATTCCGACGTCGACCAACTACGTCAAAAGCGCACTCGACGAATCACTCGCCGGCAAACCAGTTTCTAACTCGCAAACCAAGCCCTACGGCTGCCACATCACCTACAAATCTTCATAAGGTGCAACGCGTTGTCCCTGACGCCTACTGATCGCGCTCGGAGAGCACGGTCCACCTAAGGTTTTCAAAGCGGTGGTCTTCATTGACCGCCGCTTTTGTTCTATCGCCGCTTGGCGCCAAGGCGCCACGCCAAGCGCAAGATCGGCATCGGCGTGACGCGGACGAGGAACATTCCGATTTTCATGAAGAGACCGGGAATGACCAGCGGTTTGTCGGATTCGATTGCGTCGAGCGCATCGCGCACGACTTGTTCGACCGATACATACGTGAATTCGGGACCTCTCGCAGGCTCGCCGCCCGACCGTGCGGCAACGTCGCCGAATTCGGTGTGAACCGGACCGGGACAAAGCGCGGTCACGGTAATTGCGCTTCCGCGAACTTCTGCGCGCAACGCTTCCGTAAAGCTATTCACGTAGGCTTTGGTCGCGGCATAAACGTTAAATTTCGGAATCGGCAAAAAGCCGGCGGACGAACTCACATTCAAAATCGCGCCGCGTGTTCTGGAAATCATTGGCGGCAGCACTGCGCGCGTCAGCGTCGTCAGGGCGACAATGTTCAGCTGCAGCAGTTCATCGTTCCGTTGCGGCAGTGAAGTTGCGAACGGACCGTAATCGCCAAGCCCCGCGTTATTGATTAAGAAATCGATCTCGATCTTGTTTTGTTCGAGCCAGCGAACGAGATCGTCTATCTGCGTTTTGTGGCAAAGATCGACAACGCGCACGTGAACGTTCAGTTGCTCGTTGCGATTGCGAAGCTCCTCGCGCAATTCGTTCAATCGTTGTTCGCGGCGCGCGAGGAGAACGAGCGTTTTCGCGCGAGACGCCAGCTGTTGCGCAAATTCGCGGCCGATTCCAGCCGAAGCGCCCGTTATTAGCGCGCTGCAACCATCAAATTTCATCTCTTCGAACGCTCATGAGTAATGCCGTTGCAACGCCGCCAAACATTCCTCCAATGTGGCCCGCCATGCTGATCTCGGGAAGCAGCGAGACGCCGAATCCAATCGCAAGCACGATCCAAAGCCATTTTCGGAAGCGCTCGCCCTTGTTTTGTCGATACAAAATGATCAACGCCGCGCCGAGCAATCCGAAAACGCCGCCCGACGCCCCTACGGTTGCACCGGATTTCGGATGCCAGTTATGCACGAGAAGAATCACGAAAGCTGAGCAAAGCACACTGACAAAATAAATCAGTGTGCCGCGCCCGGTGCCGACTTGTTGCTCAACAATCCGGCCAATCCAGAACAGCAATCCAACATTCAGGATTAGATGGAGCCAATGGAACTGCAGAAACGAGTAGGTCGCTACTCGCCAAAACTCTCCGTGGAGCCGGCCATCGTCCGGCAGCGCGCCAAGTTTTAACAGCGCCGCGTCATTTCCAAGACTCCCGGTCGCGAGCTCGATTCCGAAACCGATCGCGATCGCGACAATCAATAAAATCGTCCCCGGATCCTTATTCGTCATGAACTTTCACCACGAAGATCACAGCCATGCCGCTCTGCGGCAAACGACAGACACGGGACCATTATTGGCGCACTTACGGGAGCGTAAATCGACGAATCACAAACAACTTGCTGTTCTTAGTGTCCATTCGTGTTAATTCGTGGTTGATGAGGATCTTAGTGACCGGCGGTGCGGGATTTATCGGCTCGCATCTTGTGGAAAAACTGCTGACTGATGGGCACAACGTCGCGATCCTCGACGATTTTAACGACTTTTACGATCCGCAAATCAAACGCGCGAACATCTCCGCGATCGCGAAAAAGATTGCAGTTCACAACGTCGATCTTCGCGATGCCGGCAAAGTCGCAGATCTTTTCCGAAAGGAGAAACCCGGCGCGATTTTCCATCTCGCCGCGCGCGCAGGTGTTCGTCCGTCGATTGAAGAGCCGCGGCTTTATTACGACACAAATGTCACCGGCACGCTGAATTTGCTCGAAGCTGCACGCGCGAGCAAAGTTGAGCGATTCATCTTCGCATCGAGCTCGTCGGTTTACGGCGCGGCGAAGAAGGTCCCATTTTCCGAAGCAGAACATCTCAGTCAAACGCTCAGCCCATACGCGGCGACTAAAATTGCCGGCGAATTTCTCTGTTCGACTTTCTCGCATCTCTACAAAATGCGGATCATCGTGCTGCGTTACTTTACGGTTTACGGCGCGCGACAGCGTCCGGATCTGGCAATCCATCAGTTCACGCGAAAAATTCGCGCCGGCGACTCGATTGATCAGTTTGGTGACGGCACCACACGCCGCGATTACACTTACATCGACGACATCATTCAGGGAACCTTGGCGGCGTTAAGATACAACGGACCGATGTTCGATGTCTTCAACTTGGGCGAGAGCGAAACGATTCAGCTCAAGGATTTGATCGCGACGATCGAGAAAGAACTTGGGAAAAAAGCAAAGATCAATCGATTGCCGGAACAACCGGGCGACATGCCGCTGACGTGCGCGGATATTTCCAAAGCACGGAGGCTTCTCGGTTATAATCCAAAAACGAAATTCGAGGACGGCCTGCCGCGATTCATCGATTGGTTCCTGAAATCGCGCGGTGGGAAATGACGATGTCGATCTTGTCACTCTAAATGCAGAATCTTCCGTTTGATCAGCGCGCGTGCTTCATCGCCGGCCAGGCGAAATCGGGGACCACTCTCGTCGCCGCGTTGCTCGATGGTCATCCCGAGTTGTTAGTTTTGCCGCAGGAGACAGCATATTTCCCGACCGTTCTCAAAAAATATCGCGACGCTGGCCGACGCGCGCAGTTCGATTATTTGACGAAAGAATCTTTTTCGCGCGTGTTGTTCGGCGGAGAACCGAAATGGCGCGAGCATGTTTATAAGGATTTTCCACAGCAACGATTTCGCGAGACGTTCGAGCGGGTAGCTTTCGGTCGGGAAAACGCGCGGCGCGATTTGCTTGCGCTGATGGCGGAGTCGTACGCCGCGACGATCGGCGTGCCGCTCGATCGGATAGAACGCTGGATCGAGAGGACACCGGCAAACCGAAATCATGTCGATGAAATCTTTTCTCGATTTCCGAGCGCGAAAGTGATCGTCACGCTGCGCGATCCGCGCGCGATCCTGGCGACACAGATCGCGCTGGAGAAAACGCGTCAAACAAAGCGGTTCTCGGTTTACTACGTGATCGCGCACTGGCGCGTGGCGGCGAAGCTGGCCAAGAGCGTCCGAGTCGGAATCTTTCCCGGATTGGTGATCCAATTCGAACAGCTTGTGAGCGAACCGGCGGCCATTATGAAAGAGGTTTGCGACCATCTCGAGATCGGGTTCGATCCAGAGGTCGTCTTGAAGCCAACGAAAATGCGGGAACCATGGGGAGGGAATTCTGCGGCGCAGATCGTGTTTTCAAAGGTGAGCGCCGAACCGGCATCGCGATGGGAGAAAGAATTGTCCGCGGACGAAATCGGCTGGGTGGAATGGCATTGCCGCGATCTGATGCTGGAGTTCGGCTACGAAGCGCGAACAGAATCGCGCAAGCTCACCTATTTCTTGAAACCGATTCGGCAAGAGCGGCTACGCGAATATGCGAAATCGCGGATCTATTCGCTGCGCGACGCGATTGGCCACCGCTACTAGATGCTCGATACTGGATGCTGGATTTCAGAATTACCAAGCATCCGGAATCCCGCAAAAACCGCCCCTTGCCAAGCGCACAGGCTTCGCGGATAATCAGGCCAGATGCCGGGAGTCTGATTCGATCTCGCATCCGTTTCATTAAGGCTAAGAGTATGAAGCGAGGTTCGTCATCTTCGCGATTTGATTGGCTGACCAAAACGGGCTGCACCCTGAGACGATTCTATTTCCGGCGTGACGAGGCGGAGTTTCCGACGGCGTCGCAGACTGTTTGCATTTCGCGAATCTTTTGGGATTCGCGCGCCGCGGACCGTGTCCCGAATCTTCTCGGGGCGCTCCGCCCACTAAACAATTGGGCCAATATTAAGGATCAACATGAACTCTTATCAACCGGGGAGGCGCCAGCGCCATGGGCGGGGTCGGTCTCGACAACGGGGCGGCCGCGGGCGTTTTCAAGATCAGCGCGCGCCGACCCCGAAACAAAAAACACTTTGGCAACGCATCGCAGCATTTTTTGGAAATGGCGGCGGCCAAAGGAAACCGGCGACGCAATCGCGCAACGGGCAGCAGCAACAGCCGCAGCCGCGGCCGCAGCGTAAACCTGAAGCAGTCGAAGTTACTTCGCCGCGCCTTTACGTCGGCAATTTGTCATTCGACGCGACCGAGAGCGATCTCTTCGAGCTCTTCAACGGCGTCGGCCACGTCCAGAACGCCGAAGTCGTGAGCTATCGCCACAACCAGCGCTCGAAAGGTTTCGCCTTTGTCCAAATGCAGACGATCGAGGAAGCGAAGCGCGCGGTGGAGGAATTGCACGACAAGGAATTCCTCGGCCGCAAGTTGGTAGTCAGCGGCGCGAAATCGAGCGAACACAGGGCGTAACAGCCATCGCAGCCTGTTTTTTCAAACCGGGAGTTGCCGCGGCAGCGTAGCTCCCGGTTTTGCTTTGCCAATGACGAGCGCGAAGGTCGAATGTCCAAGTACGAATGACAAAATGCTTCGGAGCTGGTCTTGCCCATTCGGATTTCGTCCGTGATGCGGGGCGTGTTTTTCATCGTTGGCCCGACCGCGACCGGCAAATCGAAACTTGCGGCTGACGTCGCGCGCGAAGTCGATGCCGAAATTATCGGCGCGGACGCTTTTCAGATTTATCGCGGCTTTGCGTTGCTCACGGCGAAGCCCAACGCAGCTACGCTGGCCATAGCGCCACATCATCTCATCGGCACGAAATCGATCTCGGAAGGGATGAACGCGGAAAAGTTCCGGAAGCTCGCCCTGCAAACAATCAGCGAAATTCACTCCCGCGGGAAATTGGCGATCGTTGTCGGCGGAAGCGGGCTTTACGTCAAAGCGCTGACCCACGGGCTGCCGAGCCTGCCAGAGGCAGATCCACACTTGCGCGCGAAGCTAAACAAACTCAGTCTCGAGGAATTACGCCAGCGGCTTCTCGACTTCGATCCGGAAAGCACGTGCAAAGTTGATCTGAAGAATCGACGCCGGGTGGTGCGTGCGCTTGAGATTTGTTTGCTCACCGAAAAACCGGCATCGCAACAACAAACCAAATGGAGTCCTGGTGTTCGATCGGAGGGCGTTTTTGTTCTTCGCGATCGCGATGAACTCTATGAAAGAATTAACCGTCGTGTGGAAACGATGTTCGACTTGGGCGTGATCGAAGAAGTGCGCGCAACCGGTGCGCTGAGCGAAACCGCATCGAAGATGATCGGCTTGCGCGAGATTCGCGATCTGCTGAACGGGAAGATGTCAATCTTGCAATGCGTGGCCGCGATTCAACAAGCGACCCGGCGTTACGCCAAAAGGCAGTTGACCTGGTTTCGGCGGCAAACTAATTTTCAGCCGCTGAATTTATCGCTTCTTACGCACAACGAAGCCAGGATTTCGCTGCGAGCGCGTCTCGCTCGGGCGCATGGGAATGATTGAGACACGTCTGAAAAGAACTCACGAGCGCGCACTCTTGATCGGTCTGGAAAAGCAAGGTGTTTCGAAGTGGGACTTGCAAGATTCGCTCGAAGAACTGGCGGAGCTCGCAAATTCGGCGGGCGCTGAAGTCGTCGATACCGTCACGCAGAAGCTGGAGAAGCCGACAGCGCCGTATTACATCGGCAAAGGCAAAGCCGAATCGCTCAGGCCGGCGTTGCAAGATCGACAAGTCACCTCGGTGATTTTCAATGACGAACTTTCACCCGCACAGGGACGGAATCTCGAAAATTTGCTCGCGCGCAAAGTTCTCGATCGCACGCAGTTGATTCTCGACATCTTCGCGCAGCGTGCGCGCAGTCGCGAAGGACGATTGCAAATTGAATTGGCACAGCTGCAATACCTCTTGCCCCGACTAACGCGAATGTGGCATCACTTGTCGCGGCAGACCGGCGGAATCGGCACGCGTGGACCCGGTGAAACGCAACTGGAAGTAGACCGGCGTCGCGTCCAGGAGCGGATTGCGCGATTGGAACGTGAATTGGAATCGGTCCGGAAAACGCGCGCGGTCCAGCGACAGGGACGCAAGCGGCACCAGTGGCCGGTCGCGGCCGTTGTTGGTTACACGAACGCTGGAAAATCGACGCTTTTGAATTTACTGACAGGCGCTGATGTTGTCGCCGAAAACAAACTGTTCGCGACCCTCGATCCGACTACGCGCAGTTTTGTTTTGCCGAACAAACAACGCGTGTTGCTCACTGATACGGTCGGATTTCTGCGAAAGCTGCCACATACATTGATCGAATCGTTTAAAGCGACGCTCGAAGAAGTGAGCGAAGCGGACCTTCTCATTCATATTGTCGATCTTTCGCATCCCAGGGTCGACGATCAGATGGAAGCAGTCGAGGGCGTAATCAAGGAACTGGATGCCTTCGGCAAACAGACGATGATCGTCTTCAACAAGATCGACAATCTCGCAAATCGGGAGCTGATCGATACCTACTTGCGAAGATTTCCCGGCAGCGTGGCGATTTCGGCGCGGACCGGCGAAGGTGTCCAGGGACTCGTTCAGGCGTTACAAGACGCGCTCAGCGCGTGGCGATTGCGCTCGCGTTTCAAGATTCCGGCGAGCGAATCGGCGCTCATTGCCGAGATTCACCGCGTCGGTCACGTGCTTGAGCTGCGTTACGAAGGCGATGGTGCGCTGATCGTCGCACACGTCCCGCCGGAACTGGCGCAGAAGCTCGAGCGCTACACGAATCTGTAGAGGACGCCGTTAGCGTCCCATGAGAAAGCAGGCTGCTTCCCTACACACCTGCGTGTGCGTAGATTGCCGTCAATGACTGCGCGCGGGCGAGTACAAGAACTGATCAAGATTTGGCCGAAGGTTTATCCGGACGCGCACACGGAGCTGAATTTCAAAACGCCGCTCGAGCTCCTGATCGCGACAATTCTTTCCGCGCAGTGCACGGACAAGCGCGTGAACATGGTCACGCCGGCGCTCTTTAAGAAATATCGGAGCGCGAAAGATTACGCGAACGCGCCGCCACCGGAGCTGGAGAACGCGATCAAGTCGACGGGGTTTTTTCGAAGCAAAACCAAAAGCATTCAGGGCGCAGCATCGACAATCACAAGACAATTCGGCGGCAAAGTTCCCGATTCAATGGACGGACTGCGCGAGTTGCCCGGCGTTGGCCGCAAAACGGCGAATGTGGTCCTCGGCAACGCATTTGGAAAAAACGAAGGCATCGTTGTGGACACGCACGTAATCCGTTTGTCGCAGCGACTTGGCCTTACGAAGCAGAAAGATCCGGAAAAAATCGAGCAGGACTTGATGAAGCTGGTGCCGAAAGAGCATTGGACCAATTGGAGCCACTGGCTCATCTGGCACGGCCGCCGCCGCTGTTTCGCGCGCAAGCCGGATTGTGCGACCTGCGAGGTGTTCAATCTCTGCCCGAGTGGGAAAGTTTTTCTGCGCACCGGCGTCGCGCAAAAATCTTCCTCAATTTAGCGTCAACGCTCCGACGGCTCTACGTGCCGTAAATTCTTGCCGTGGTGTTCGGCTTTTGTCCGCACGCGTTTAAATTGCTCTTCGAGTTTCTTCAACTCTTCATCGGAAAGGTCTTCCAAGTCGACGAGTTCGTTTCGGGCTCTTCTGAGCGCGCGAATGAGCTCGTCGAGCTTCAAATGCATTGCTTTGGCGTCGCGGTTCTGGGTATTCTGAATCAGAAACACCATCAGAAACGTGACGATGGTTGTGCCGGTATTGATGATCAGTTGCCAGGTATCGGAAAAATGAAAGATGGGGCCGGTAGCGAGCCAGACGAGAATGACAAGCAGTGCCGCCGCAAACGCCCACGCGCTTCCGAGTAAAATCGACGAGTGGCGCGCAAAGATGCGGAATGCGTCATTGATGACGCAAAACAAATCGCGTTCCTCTTCGTGTTTTTTTAATTCCTGCGTTTGAGAGTGATTCACAAGTCCCACTTTATCTTCGCCTTGGAGCGGGCGGGCGCGCGCATGGAACATGTCAATCTTGCAGCCGGGTAGAGAGCTCGGGATTGATTTTCCCGTCGATCTGAGGAAAATAATGCCCCGCAGCAACGCCATGCAGCACGTCACCGCTTTCTCGCGTCCGGAAACCGTTCCGCCGGTCCGAGCAATTGTTCCGAAGCGCAACCTTTGGATCCTGGATAGTTGGCGCGATCTGATTCTTTACGTCGGCACGCCGCTGTTGCTGATCCCTTTGTTCACGGTCGCGCAATCCCGTTGGAGCGCACAGGAGATTTATCTCTTTGTCGCTGCTTTCGGCGCAATGGGTCATCACTTGCCGGGAATGATCCGCGCCTATGGCGACCGCACCTTGTTCGAGCGCTTTCGTTGGCGTTTCATTATCGCGCCAATTTTTCTGCTCGTAGTCTGCGTTGGTTTTTATTTTTGGGACATCAAGAGCAATCCGGTCGTGATGATCGTTTTTCTATGGGGCGTCTGGCACGGAATGATGCAGACCTATGGTTTCGGCCGAATTTACGACGCAAAGATAGGGTCGTTTGCTGCGCTGACGCGACGGCTCGATTTCGCCACCTGCGGGATCTGGTTCGCCGCGGGAGTGATTCTTTCACCGGCGAGGATGACCGATACCCTTGAGGGACTGTACGGATGCGGTCTGCCCTTTATTTCGCCGACCGGGGTCCACCTGCTCCAACAAGCTTTCATGTTCGCTGCCGCGGCAATTTCGGTCCTCTGGCTGGGGAATTACGGACGAATGTGGGTGGCGGGAACGCGCCAGAATCCGGTGAAGCTGGCGCTCTTTATCACAAGCTTCGCGTTTTGGTGGTACTGCAACAACGGCGTGGCCAATATTCTGGCCGGAATTGCCTTGTTCGAAGTCTTTCACGACGTGCAGTACCTTTCTTTGGTTTGGATTTACAATCGCAACCGGGTCGAGAAAGATAATTCCATCGGTGGATTCATGCGTTTTGTCTTTCGCCGCAGCGGTTCGTTGATTGGCCTGTATATCGGACTGGTTTTCGCTTACGGCTCGATCGGCTTCTTGAATTCCAAGATCGGCATCGACACCATTACGCGGATCTTGACCGGAGTAGTAGCCGCGTCAGGTCTGTTGCATTTTTACTACGACGGCTTCATCTGGAAGGTGCGCGAGAAATCGACTCGCCAATCGCTCGGACTCACCGGTGGCACGGCGGATGTGAAGCTGGGCGGTTTAGTCCCAGGTTGGGCGGTGCACGCAACCAAATGGGCGGTGGCGTTCGTGATTCCGCTTGGCGCAATGTGGTTCGGAAAAGTTTATTGGGCCGCTCCTGCGGCAAATCTCACCAGTCAGGTCGTGGCCGATCTGCCGTCCAGCGCTCGGGCGCATTACAATTTCGGCGCAGTTTTGCAAGAATCCGGGCAGCTCGATCAGGCCGAGCAGGAATACAACGTCGCGCTTCGCCTGGATCCGAACTATGTGAAACCGCATGTGAACCTCGCCCTGATCTACATCTCGCGCTCCAAATTGGATCAAGCGAAAAGATATTACGAGCGCGCCCTCCAGATTGAGCCAAGCGCGGGCGAAGTGCACGGCGGTTACGCCTATCTCCTCGAACACATGGGGCGTGCCGATGAAGCTCGCGCCGAGTACGAAAAAGCGGTCCGGCTAAGTCCGAGATCGGCGCGTCTCATCTACACCTACGGCGCGTTTCTCGATAAACGCGGGCAGCTCGATGCCGCGATCGCGCAATATCAGCGCGCGCTCGATGTCGATCCAAATATGGCGGACGCGCATTCCGAACTGGCAACGGCGTACCTGGCCAAAGGCGCTTCGCAAAGAGCCGAAGTGCACTATCTCGAAGCGGCCCGCCTCGATCCCAAACGCGCCGATGTTCACAACAATCTCGGAAGTTTGCTCTTGCGCGAAGGCCGAACATCTCAGGCGATCATTCAATACGAGGAAGCGTTGCGAATCGATCCAAATCTGACCGAAGCAGCGGAAAATCTTCGGGTCGCGAAGCAGAGCGATACCCGTTTTCAGGCGCGCTCGCCGCGCTAATTTTTCTGGCTCACGCGCTGCACCTTAATCTCGACGACGCGTGGCGGGATGAGCCGCTCGAATTGCCGATAGTCGATGCGCGTGATTGGGGAGCGCGATTACGTTTTTCAGCGCCGCCGGAGTTGGTTGAGAGATTCTATTCCGCATTCGCGCCGCGATTGGCGCCATTCGTCCTCTACGGCTCCGGTGATTTTCACTACCTGAGTGGCCTTTGGCTCCGTCGCTTATCGGAGCCGGTCGTTTTAGTGACCTTCGACAATCATCCCGATTGGGACATTCGTCCGCCGAAATGGGGTTGCGGCGGCTGGATCAATCGCGCGCTGGACCTTCATCACGTGCGACACGTCGCCATTTGGGGTTGCGGAAATTTTGAGTGTTGGTGGCCGCACAACATTTTCGCAAACCGCAGCGGTGAGCGCACCGGGCGACTCGAAGTTCATCCCTGGGCTGACGATCGCCCAACGAAAGATCGACAACGGCGCGGGGCGATTTTGCAGGGAAACTGGCGAAATCAATTCGAAACATTCGCGGCGAAACTTGGCGGCGCGAACCTTTACGTGACGATCGACCTCGATTGTCTCTGCATCGAGGACGCGGTGACGAACTGGGAGAGCGGGCGCTTTGGCATTGTCGATCTTGAATGGGCGCTGGCAAGATTGCGTGAGCAAAGCAGAATCATGGGCGGCGACATTTGCGGGGCGTATTCGCAGCCGACTTACGCGCGCTGGAAGCAGCGTTTCGCGTCCGAATGGGATCATCCAAAGCTGGAATTGCCGGGAGAAGAAAAGATTCGCGAGACGAATTTGCGAACGCTGGAACGACTCTGGCCGGCATTAGCTCATTGATACCAGTACAATTCCGGCGCTGATGAGTAACGAGCCGAACGTTAAGCGAAGGTTCAGTCTTTCGCGCAGCATGACCGCGGCCGCCAGGCTGATCATGATGACGCTCAATCCTTGAAATGGATAAACATAGCTGAGGTCAAGATGGGCGAGCAGACCGAGCATCAGGAAGAAGTGAACGGTCATGGAAAGAACTCCGTAGCTGAGAAAAGAAATCACCTGTGCGTCGCGAAATCCTTTCACAGCCGATGACTCCATAGCGTGTTTGAGAAAAAGCTGGCCGGTTACAAATGCAATCAACGCGATAGGAATAAGGACGACGACCAGCCATCTCATAACTTTTCCTCCAGTCGCGCGACTGGCTTCGCGGTCAGCATCAATCCAATGATCACGAGGGTGATGCCACACCAGCGACGCGCGGAAATATTTTCGCCGAGAATGACCCAGCAGCTCAAGGGAACGAGGACATCAACTACCCGCGAAAGCGGAAACGCGATTGAAAGCGGAATGTATCGGAGAACGTAAAGCCAGCTAAGCAAACTAAAGATCATTAACAACATCGCTAGCCAGACGAGCGGTGACACTAGAGCGGTGATGCCCGTCCAGGACCAAATTGGCGAAAGATTCGCCGTCTCGCTTGCACCGCGTTTCTGCAGCAGCTCATAAACAAGCACGCAAATCACTTCGAAACCGAGGACCACCCACGGATTGGCAAAACCGAGAGGCCGTTTCTTTGTCATGCCAATTGTATAATCCCAGTCCGGCTCGGACTTAAAGCTGATCTGCGTTTGGAAATCTTTTCAAAATTGGATCGTGGCGGGTCGGTTCGAGATATTTCAGGGCGACGGAAAAGATGGGATTCAGCCACGAGTTCGTGTGGCGCACATAAAGATCGAGCGGCGCGAGCTCGTGGCCGAGATGTAGTTTCGGATCATAATTCAGCGGTCCACTCACGTAGTAGCGCAAGCGTTGCTCGATCGCCCATCGGATCACATCGCGCATCGTATAAAAATAAAGATAGAGATCGAGCGCGACGCTGTAATCGAGGCCGAGACATTCGTCGTAAATTGTTTCGCCACAAACAAGACAGAAACTAAAGGCGATTACCTTATTCGATTGGCGCCAGATGAAAAATTTCGTCCGCTCCGGCATGATCTGAGAAATCTGACAGAAAAAATCCTTCGTCAGCGTTTCGAATTTCATCGGCGAGCGCTGGTGAACTTGGAGATAAAGCGGATAAACCTCGTCAATGTGCTGGATGATGTCGCCGGCAACTTTCATGTCGATCTTTGCCGCGCGTTCAGTCTTCCGAAATTTTCGGCGCAAGCTTTTTCGGCTGACGTAACCCAGCGTTTGTAGGTACTCGTCGAAATCTTGAAACGAGAGCGCGAGTCGAGTCATCGGCATACTCGGGACGCGCGCATAACCATGTTCGCAAAGAATCCCCAGCGTTTGGCGGTATTTCGCAGGAAAATCTTTGAACACGACCAGCAAAGCTCTGTTCTGCCGCGCGTAATCTCGCAGCGTCGCGCCCAACGCTCGAGCGATCCATCGTTCGTTTTCCGGTTCGGATGCATCGAGCTCGCCGCAACCCGCGGCACAGCCCACCATCAAGACCCGCATTGTGAGAAAGCGCGGGAATTTTTTCCGGACGAGATCGACCATCGCGCGAAGAGTGCCGCGCATGCCTTCGACCAGATTTTGTCGCACGAACAAAATCGGCTGAATGCCGCGAACTTTTCCCGAGCTGTCTTCGAGAGCGACGTAGCGATATTCGAAATCGTTCGCGAGCGTCTCTTCGATCAGCTCGTAGTAACGGTGGTCTTTGCATTTGTTCTGAAACGCGTGTTTCCACGCTTCGGAGCTCTGCAACTCGGAGCGTTGAACGATTTTCGCGATTCCGTGTCGAAACGGAATCACCGCGCTATCGCCCATGTCCGCCACGGCGAATCCGCTCGTCGGCGGATCGATCTTGTCCGGAAACGTTTTCGACTTTCAAAACGCCGTCGCGAATGTGAATGTCGCGTTGCGGAAACGCGATCTCGACCCCGGCTTCGCGCAAGTTTTTCTCGATCGCGAAATTGAGATCGCTTCGATAACGGCGCGGTCGATAGCTCATCTCGCTGCTCCAAACCACCAGCTCGAGCTGAATTGAATCGTCTCCGAATTTTTCCAGAAACACGCTCGGGGCCGGATCTTTCAACGTGTTCAGATTCTCGCGCGCCGCCGCCAGCAACGCTTCGCAAGCCTTTTTGATGTCGCTGCCGTAGGCGATGCCGACCGGCAAACGAAATCGCACTCGCGGGTCGCCGTAGGTCCAGTTTGTCACCGGCGAATCGATGAATTTCGAATTTGGCACAATCATCGTTATGTTGTCGTTGGTCACGATCACGGTGCTGCGGGCGCGAATGTGCTGGACTTGACCGGCGATGCCCGCCACTTCGATGCGGTCGCCGATTGTGATAGGCCGTTCGGCCAGAATCACCAGGCCGCTGATGAAGTTGCTGGCGATGTTTTGCAGACCGAATCCAACACCGACGCCGACCGCTCCGGCAAAAACGGCCAGGGCGCCGAGATGAATCCCGGCGTTATCCAGAACAATGAAAATCCCGACGATGAGGACGATGTTGCTGATGATTTGGGCGATGGCGTACTGCAACGAGCGGTCGAGTCCGCTTTTGGTCAGGAATCGGTTAAACAGAAAACGCTTTGTCCGCGAGGAGACCCAGAAGACTGCGATTAACAGGGCGATGAGTAGAAAAATTTGAAATAGACTCAGGTTCACGCCCGGCAGTGGCGCGTTCCAGGAAAGCGGCACGCCGGCGGCGTTGACCGCCGTCATAGAGAAAAAGACGAGCACAGCCAGGCTCAGAATCGTGGTGATAATCGCGATCAGATTGACGTCGATTTTCAGCCGACTCAGTAGACGCCGAATGATGTCGCCTTGCAGCGTTCGCGCCATGGCCAGACCGACCGCGAACCAAAAGACAAAGGCGATCAGCCCGAGAAACGACACGTCGTGTCCGAAGACGTGAAGCAACGGTTTCTCGAGGATACTGAAATCCATTGTTGTTAGTCTGGGCTCGTTGCCCGCGCGCGCAACCGCGAAAGCTGTAGGAGACGCTGTTAGCGTCTCGATTTCAACGTCAAGATTGGGAAGCTGACAGCTTCCCCTACAAAATCGGCGTGACCTAGCTCGCCGCCGCTTCTCCGCCGCCTTGCTGCTTGGCGCGCTCTTTGATGTAGTTGATCACGTCGCCGACGGTCTGCAATTTCTCGGCGTCCTCGTCCGGAACTTCCACGGAAAATTCCTCTTCGAATGCCATCACCAGTTCCACGATATCGAGCGAGTCGGCGCCCAAGTCCTCGATGAACGACGCCTGGGGAGTGACCTGCTCTGGATTCACGCCGAGCTGTTCGACGATGATGTCCTTGACCTTTTCCTCAATCGATTTCTCAGCCATAAAAATTTTTGGGTTGGAGCGCAACGCTTACCTCACGCCCTGCCGCACCGCAAGTAAAAGAATTGAAATATCTGCGGGTGTCTCCGCGTCGCTCGATATGACAATTTCGGCCGCGTGGAGTAAAAGAGATTCGTGCCAGATGCCCCTGTCGAACTCGATGATTTGGTCGACCTGAAAATGCTCCCGGCGTGGGTCCACGGGCCGGCGCCGGGCGAACGTTACGCCCAACACGAAGGCGAAGATACTAGCGAGCCCCGTGGGCCAGACCGGCGCGATAAAAGCAGAAAACGCCCAACGTTCAACAAAGGCCAGTCCGGCTTGGACCGCCCAATTTCAAGGTCAGAACCTCCTCGTTTTGGGCGAAATCGTCCGCCGCGAGACCGATTCCGTGGAAAAAAAGAGAAGTATGGCAAACGTGATCATCGCAAAGATCGACATGATCGGCAGCCGCGTGAGAGACCGTTGCCGCCAATCGCGGTGAAGTTTTTGGCGCGCGCGGCTGCTTTTGGGAACGTTGTCGCACAAATCAAATCCAGCGGGGTTGCCTATTCGCTTTTTGCGCTCGCACGCTTGTTTCTCGAAAAGGCGACCCGGCACGATGTCCAGTTAACTGCGCCGCCTGAAATTTCTTTGTTTCGGCTTGGCGAAAACGGCGCCGTCTCAGTCGATCGACAATTTCTGGAGCGGAACGCATTTCGATTCGCGCAGGCCGACCTTTACGAGGTCGACATCACTGAGACCGAACCGGTCAAAGGAAATTTCACGAACGTCGCACGTTGCCGATTGAGTGGCACGCCGCTCGGTCCGACTAACCATCACGATTATCAGCGGCGTTTGCGAAATCTTTACGAGCAACGGTTCAGCCGGCGCATGAGCTTCGCTGATTATCAACGCAAGATCGACATCATTACCGATCCGGCGGAAATCGAGAAATGGAAGGAAGACGCGCGCAAGGTCACGACTTATGTGACGCTCCGCGAAGAGCCGCCCCAAACATTTTCATCCGCTACCGAGGCGGAGCAACATTTCGAGAAACATTATTTGCCCGGACTGGTGCGTTCAGCTTCGGAACTCGTGATCGATGGCCCAGCGAGCCGGCGGATGCACGACCGCATTCTGAATAAGGTCATCGAAAACGAGTGGACCGCTGCAACCCGGTCGCCATCGCAGATGATGCAGGAACTTGCCGGGCGATTTCGTGAAGCCGGTCTCTACGTTTTTCGGCATCGGCGGGGAATGCTTTTTGTTTCATCGATTTATCCGCACGCGTTTACCGACGGACAAACCGCGGTCTCATCACAAGTGCGGACGATCGTGGATGCGATCGCCGCGACGCCGCGAATTGGCCGCAAGGAACTTGCCGACAAGCTGATTGTTGATCGTACCGGCGAAGACGCCGAGCGCGCGAAACTGGCGCTCGCTTCCGACCTCCTCTGGCTGATTTCGGCTGGCCATGTGGTCGAGTTCAACGACGGCTCGCTCGATCTGCCGCGGGCGAAACCGAAACCGAAAGAAGAAGAAGCTGTAGAGGCGGCCGTGCCGGCCGGAGAAAAAGAAAATGTGGGGGCGGCCACGGAAGCCGCAGAAAAAGAAGCCCGCGTTGAAGCAGGTGCGCCACCGGCGGAAGTTGAGGTAGGGGCGATTGACCCAATCGCCCGCGGGCGGTTCGGTGAACCGTCCCTATCTGAAGAAACAGAAATCGGCGGAAGTTAGATGGCGCCGGCTTTTTTCAGAGCTTTGTAAGCGCCGTTCCTGTTGATCGTCTTCAAGCCACGCGCGGTCACGCGAATGCGGACAAATTTCTTCAACTCCGGCACCCAGATCCGGTGCTGGTGCAGGTTCGGCGCGAACAATCGCGGCACGTTCTTGGTGACGTGCCGGCCGACGCCGCCCTTTTTCTTGGCCATACCGCGGCGATGAATGACGCTGCCGCGCATCGCTCTCGAACCGGTAATGTCACAGACTTT
The DNA here is from genome assembly GCA_035315805.1 of Chthoniobacterales bacterium. Taxonomy (GTDB): domain Bacteria; phylum Verrucomicrobiota; class Verrucomicrobiia; order Chthoniobacterales; family UBA10450; genus AV40. Next base: position 39,561 of record DATFXN010000042.1, on the reverse strand, counting down.
TGCCATAGGAAGAAACGAGGGCGCACAAGATGCCGCGCGCTCCCGGATTGTCAAACGAATTAACCACGAATGGACATAAATGATGTGACAAACTAGTCGCTAGTCTTTATTCGTGTTCATTGGTTTCTATTAATAGTAAACGAGGAAATGGCTCAGAAAAGCGGTCAGAAGTTGCGGATCGGAGTAGTTGGGGCCGGGAACATCGTGCGCACGCGGCATTTGCCCGCGCTGAAGAAGAATCCCGACGTCGATATCGTCGCGGTCTCGAACTCGACCTACGAGAGCAGCGAAAAGTTTTGTCAGGAAAATTGCAAAGGCGCGACGCCGATGGCGAACTGGGCCGATCTCCTCGCGCTGCCCGATCTGGACATCATCTGGATCGGCACCCCGCCGTACATGCATTCGGCGGTCACGATCTCGGCGCTTGAGGCTGGCAAACACGTTTTCTGTCAGGCGCGGATGTCGATGGACCTGGCCGAAGCGGAGGAGATGCTCGCGGCGTCGAAACGGTTTCCCGAGTTGGTCACGATGCTTTGTCCGCCGCCGTTCGGGATGCGCGCCGATCTACTGATCAAGAAACTTCTCGCCGAAAATTTCATTGGCAAACCGCACGACGTCCGGATGCAAAGTTTCACCGGCGTTTATTTGAATCCGGAAGCGCCGGCGCATTGGCGGCAAAAGATCGAGATCAGCGGGCTCAACGTGCTCACACTCGGGATTTACGTGGAAGTGATGCAACGCTGGCTCGGCGACATCACCGGTGTGTTCGCGCGCGGAAAAATTCTGAACGCCGAGCGGCGCGGTTATCATGTCATCGTTCCCGATATGTTGAATGTGCTTTGCGTGTTCGATAACGGCGCCGAAGGCGTGCTCGAATTCAGCGGCGTCCATGCCGGCGCGCCTAACGATCGGTTGCGACTCTTCGGGGACCGCGGCGCTTTGCTTTACGATTTCACAAACGAACGCGTCCGTAGCGTGAAATATGGCGGCCGCGAAATGGGAGACATGAATGTTCCGAAAGAATTGGTGACCGAGTGGAGCGTGGAAAACGATTTCATCGCGGCGGTGAAATCAAAAGGCCGCATCCGGCCGCGACCAAGTTTCGAGGACGGCGTCCGTTACATGCGCGTCGTCCAAGCGGTGGCCGACTCCCGCGCCCGGAACGAGTGGGTCGCGATTAAGAAATAATTGTCCCTTTCGTTGAAATCACGTCTTCCCCCGGAACTGATGCGCGCTTTCCAGCGAAGCGTTGCGTCGCATTTTTCAGACATTGCGAGCAGCTTTGGATCTGAGTTGCGGCAGATTTCGGACTCGCTTTTCGGGTTTATGACAGTCGACGCCGTCGTAACGATCGGCGTTTACCACGGTCACTTCCCTGGAGTGTGCGTAAAGGTGCGCCGGCGAATACCGAGCGATACGCTCAACGTTGATGATAAGAGGGACATTGGATTAGCAAACATTGTCGCTTTCTCGAATCCTTCTGCACCAACGCATGGTTATCCGGAGAACTATTGGACCGAAGAATCTCTGGACGCCGAACTGCGCAGTCTTGCACAAGATTTTGCTGAATACGGACGCCCCTTTGTCACTACGTCCGATGCTGATTGGAAAGGCTTGCGGCGATACCTTGACGAGCAGATTAAAAAAACGAGGCGGAGATGCCGTGGCTCGGAAAGTATCGCGTTCTTGCGGTTGTTCAGAAAACTTTTCCGGAAACTTCGTGGTCGCGTTTGCTCGAGTTGCTCGATACCTACGGCGTTGAATCGTCCGAGCGCGAACGCGAACGGGTGCAGCTCGCGATCCTGAAACTGAGCGAAGGCGACGAAGAGAAATTGCGCGAGTTCACCGCGGTCGCGAAGCGCGATTATCGCGACGTGCTCTTTTGGGCGGACAATCCGCAGGAAGCGAAGCTGACTCCGGAGAAACGCGAACGATTGAAGAAAATGTTTGAACAATTCGGCATCAAACCGCCCAAAAACTTCTGAAGGGATTTAATTCAGAATCCCGGAAGCCAGGAAAGGAATTCATTCATGGTTTCCTGGTTTCCGAATTCCTCCAATCTTAGTCAGAGCAGCGTCCCGCGGAGAATAAAGAGCGCGACGTTGAAATAGATAACGAGTCCAGTCACATCGACGAGCGTGGCCACGAAGGGCGCGGACGATGTCGCGGGGTCGAGACCGAGACGGCGCAACACGAATGGAAGCATCGCTCCGCCGATTGTTCCCCACGCGACGACGCCGACCAAAGCTGCGCCAACCGTGGTTGCGACGAGCCAATGATATTTACCGTAATCAAAAATATGGAGGTATTGCCAAAGACTGATTCGGACAAATCCGATCGCGCCCAGAATTAATCCGAGCGCAAGTCCGGCGCGCAATTCCTTGCGCACCACGCGAAACCAATCGCGCAGCGTCAATTCGCCCAGCGCCATCGCGCGAATGACGAGCGTGGTGGCTTGCGAGCCGGAATTACCGCCGCTTGAAATGATCAGCGGCAGGAACATGGCGAGAATCGCCGCCTTTTCGATCTCGCTGTTGTAGCCCTGCATCGCGGTCGCAGTCAGCATTTCGCCGAGAAACAAAAGGATGAGCCAGGTCGCGCGCTTTTTGACCATGCGCACGAACGGGATGGTCGTGTACGGTTCGTCCAACGCTTCCAAACCGCCGAGTTTTTGGATGTCTTCGGTCGCTTCTTCTTCGGCGACGTCGAGCATGTCGTCGCTGGTGACGATACCGACGAGCACGCCGTTGGAATCGAGCACTGGCAACGCGGCGCGGTCGTATTTGCGAAAAAGGTTGAGTGCTTCTTCCTGTTTGTCGTTCACTCTGAGCGACACGAAATTTCGGTCGCGAATCTCGCTGACTTTGGCGGTCAGCGGCCGGAGGAGAAACTCGCGGATGCGCACATCGTCGATCAATTTGTTGTGCTCGTCGACCACGTAAATGATGTTCAGCGTCTCACTATCGCGTCCGTATTCGCGGACGAAATCGAGCACTTGTTGTACAGTCCAATCTTCATGCACGGCGATGAAGTCCGGCGTCATCAAACGGCCGACGCTGTCTTCGGGGTAGCCGAGCAACAAGCGCGCGATCTTACGCTCGTCCGGCGTGAGGAGTTTGATCAACTTTCGCGCGGCCTCGCTTGGCATTTCCTCGAGCAGCGCGGTACGATCGTCTGGCGACATCTCGTTCAGAATCGCGATGACCTGCTCGTGCGCCATCGCGCGCAACAAATTCTGTTGCTCCTCGATGCCAATGTATTCAAAAACGTCTGCCGCGAGCGCGGCCGGCAGCACACGGAAGATGATCACCTGCTCGTCTTCGGGAAGATCGAGAATCACATCGGCGACGTCAGCCGGCGGCCATTCCTTGAAAAGCTCTCGCAGGGCATTGAAATCGCGCGCGTCGATCAAGGCCTTGATTTCCGGTGCTAAAAGTTTGCCGACCATGAGGACCTCCGGGCGCGCCGCCGCCCGAGTTTCTAGCATTCTCCCTCGCGAAGAGCAATTGTTCCGCGCTTGGAATTTGCCTAAAACGATTCCAAAGTGGTGGTGATGCCAGCGGTAGCGACACGTTCCATGATTCGCCGAGATGTCGGCGACGATAAAGTTTGCCTGCTCACCTTCGATCGGCCCGAGTCGAGCGCGAACATTTTCGACGCCTCGACAATGAGCGAGCTGGGCGAGCACATCGATGCGATTGAGCGCGACGAATCGCTGCGCGGGTTGATCGTTACGTCGGCAAAAAAGGCAATTTTCATCGCCGGCGCAGATTTGAAGGCGCTGCTGAAACAGGCGCAAACCGGCGAGATGCGCGACTTCATCGCCGAAGGTCAGCGCGTTTTCAATCGGGTCACGGCGCTGAAAATTCCGACCGTGGCGGCAATTCACGGTGCGTGCGCCGGCGGCGGTTACGAGATCACGCTCGCGTGCGACTGGCGGGTCGCGTCGAACGATCCCGCAACGCGAATCGGATTACCGGAAACAACGCTCGGATTGATTCCGGCGTGGGGCGGCAGCACGCGTTTGCCACGATTAATCGGCGAAGACAACGCCGCGGAAGTCATTTTGAAAGGAAGGCTTTATCCCGCGAGCGAAGCTTTGAAGCTCGGGCTCGTTGATGAAGTCGTGTCGCGCGAGCGATTGCTCGAAGCAGCGCGAAAGAAATTGAGCGCGGGGAAACGACCGGAATCAAAAATCCCACCGTCCAAAGGAGGAATGCCGGCGCCATCCGATCCGAAATCCGCGCGCGCTCGCGCGCGCGACGTAATCACGACTAGCGTTGGCAATCCAATCGCTGAATCGCTCAAGCTCGAGCTCGATGCGATTGTCGATCTGGGCAAAACCGAATCGACCCAGAATCTAATTCGAAATTTTTTCCTGGCCGAGAAATACAAAAAAGGGAGCTCGAGCAAACAGTTCCAGAAAGTTGCGCACGCGGCGGTGATCGGCGCGGGCGTCATGGGCTCAGGAATCGCACAATGGCTGAGCTCGCGCGGCGTGACCGTGATCTTGCGCGATGTGAGTCGTGAATTGTGCGATCGCGCGCTTGCCAACATCGAAAAAACTTACGGGGACGCGGTAAAACGTGGTTTGATGAGCGACGAAAAAGCGAAACAGGGTCGTGCGCGAATCGTTGCCTCAACCGCGCCGATGGAATTGCGCGACGTCCAATTCATCATCGAAGCCGCATCGGAAAAGATCGATATCAAAAGGGAGATTTTTCGCGAACTGTCGATGCAGGCGGGACCGAAAACGATCATTGCGACGAACACATCCGCGCTTCCGGTGAGTGAGCTGGGGGATTGCACCGTTTCGCCCGATCATGTAGTTGGTCTGCATTTCTTCAATCCGGTGAGCCGGATGAAGCTGGTCGAAGTCGTCGTCGCGAAAGAAACGTCGGACGACACGAAGGAGCACGCGCTCGCGTTCGTACGCCAAATCGGAAAGTTGCCGATCGTCGTTCGGGATAATCCGGGTTTTTTGGTGAACCGCGTTTTGTTTCCGTATCTGCTTGACGCGACGGCGCTGTTCGAAGCGAGCGTCGAATTGGAAAAGATCGACGAGAAGCTGGTGCAATGGGGGATGCCGATGGGGCCGTTGCGTTTGATCGACGAGATCGGTATCGATATCGCGGTCGATATCGCGGAGACGCTTGAGAAAGCGTACGGACGCCGCGATCGCGTGCCGGAAATTTTGAAGCGGATGCGCGAAGCAAACTTGCTCGGCCGCAAAGCTGGCGCCGGCTTTTACAAATATGAAGGCAGGCACCAATCTCCGAACGAATCGCTCGCGCAATGGCGGCGCAGCGGCGGCGCGCGGGAAGATGTCGACTCGGCCGCGGTAGCTTCAGCGGAGGAGGCTCTTGCGAACCGCTTGATGTTTTTAATGGTCAATGAAGCCGCGCGCTGCGTTGAAGAGCAGGTGGTTGAATCACCCGAGGACGCCGATTACGGAATGATTCTCGGGACTGGCTTTGCGCCGCATCGGGGTGGACCGTTGCGGTTCGCGGAACATTTCGGTTTGAAGCGGATTGTCGATGAAATGAGCGAACTCGCGAAGAGCGACGACAAGTTCGAACCGTGCGAGATCTTGAAGAAACAAGCTCGCGACGGAACGAAGTTCTACGAGACATGAAATCGTCACTGGAAGCGCCGGAGAAACAGATCGCCGAAGAGACGAGCGCGAAACCGGAGAAGCCAGTGCCGGCGTCGGTAATCGACACTTCCAAGATGTCAAAGGGGCAGCGCGAAGCACTCGAGCTTGCCGAAGCATCGCGCGATCCGCTGGATGATCGCGGCAGTTTCGCGAGCAATCTCTTCATCGGCCGTTACGATTTCAGTAGGATTTATCCGTATCCGGCGCAAAGTGAAGAAGACCGCGCCGCCGGCGCCGAGTTTTTGCAAAAGTTGGAGAATTATTTGCGCGAACATGTCGACGCGGACGAAATCGATCGCACCGGCGAGATTCCGCCGGAAAATTTCAAAGGCCTGGCCGAGATCGGCGCCTTTGGCATCAAGGTTCCGAAGAAATACGGCGGACTCGGTTTGACGCAGACGAACTACGGGCGCGGGGCGGTTCTGTTGGGGAGCTGGGACGGCAACGTCGCAGCGCTGGTCTCGGCGCACCAATCAATCGGCGTCGCTCAGCCGTTGCTCTTGTTCGGAACTGAAGGGCAAAAACAAAAATATTTGCCGCGCGTTGCGAGCGGCGAGATTTCTGCGTTTGCGTTAACGGAAACGCACGCCGGCTCCGATCCCGCGACGCTCAGTCTGCGCGCGGAACCGGCGCCCGACGGCTCCGAGTTCATCCTCAACGGCGAAAAACTTTGGTGCACCAACGGCGTGAAAGCCGGCGTGCTGGTGGTGATGGCGCGCACGCCGTCGAAAATGTTGAACGGCAAGGAGCGCAAACAAATCACCGCGTTCATCGTCGATGTCGATTCGCCCGGACTCGAGATCACATATCGATGCCGGTTCATGGGACTGCGCGCGCTTTACAATGGCGTCGTGAAGTTCACGAACGTGCGCGTGCCGCGGGAAAATATCATCGCCAAGGAAGGCCAGGGATTGAAAGTCGCGCTCACGACGTTGAACACAGGGCGACTCACTTTGCCAGCCGCGTGCGTCGGCGTTTCGAAACGTTTGCTCGAAATTTCGAGAAAATGGGCCGGCGAACGAATTCAATGGGGCGTGCCGATCGGGAAACACGCGGCCATCGCCGGCAAAATTGCGGAAATGGCAGGCAACGTTTTCGCGATGGAAGCAATGACGTTTCTGAGCTCGGCGCTACTCGATCGCAGAGTCGGCGACATTCGAATTGAAACCGCGATGTGCAAAATGTGGGCGACTGAAGCGACCTGGCGCATTGCCGACGAGGCGATGCAAGTGCGCGGCGGCCGTGGCTACGAGACGGCGCAATCACTCGCCGGCCGCGGCGAACCGCCGATCGCGGTGGAAAGATTTCTGCGCGATTGCCGCGTGAACATCATTTTCGAAGGTTCGAGCGAAATCATGCGGCTGTTCATCGCACGCGAAGCGCTCGATCCGCATTTGAAAGTCGGCGGCGCGATCTTCAATTCGACTTTGCCGATGTCCGAGCGTGCGAAAGCGGTTTTCACTTCCGGGAAATTTTACGCCGCCTGGTATCCACGGCAGTGGTTCTCCAACGGCGCCGGCAAGGTCGACAATCTCCATCGCGATCTGCAAAAGCACGTCGATTACGCGGCACGGACGAGTAAAAAACTGGCGCGCAAGTTGTTTCACGCGATGGCGCGGTTCGGCCCGAAATTGGATCGCGAGCAGCTTTTGCTTTCCCGATTTGTCGGAATCGCGACCGAACTTTTCGCGATGAGCGCGACGTGCTCTTTCGCGCAATACAAAATCGGTCGGGGCGAATCCGCCGACGAAATTCTTTCGGTCGCCAATTACTTCTGCAATTCCGCGCGTGCGAGGATCGACAATCACTTTGCGGGCACGGCGCGAAACGTGGACAAGCGTGGCTATCAGCTCACACAGGAATTGCTCGCGGGAAAGCATTCGATTCTGCGCGAAGGAATTGTGAGGTAGGGCGATTGACCCCGGTCGCCCGGGCGGTTCGGTGAACCACCCCTACCTTCTGGCATTCCGGCTGCTTAAATACGGGTGTGATTTCTCTCGTTTTCCTCGGAATCGGTCTGATGTGCATTTTGATCGGGCGAATTCTTCTGATCGGAGCGGCGTTCGGCGTCAGCGTTTGGTGGGGACTCGGAATTTTTCTTCCCTTCGGGCCGTTGCTTTTTCGACTGAGCTACCCCCACCTCGCGCCGCTATCGAGAACGTTTCGATTGTTCGCACTGCCGTGTATCCTTGCTTATTTCGTCCTGCGCCCGAGTACTCCGGATTACGAAAAATTCTTCAAGCGCATACCGGTCCCCTCCGCTCCCGCGAATTATTATGCGCTCGAGAAGGTTCCAAAGGTAGGCGTGGCACTGAGCTGGGAAGAGCGTCGCGCGGCCAGTGCAAAAGAAATGGAGCGCCTCGCCGCATGGAGTCAGCGATTGAAATTGAAAAAGCGCGATTTGCTCCGAAGCGATGTGCAGGGAAACATCGATTACAATGCCGAAGTCGCGGAGTACAACGCCGCGCTGGCGAAAATGACCGCCGAAAAGAATTCGCTCGCGGGCACAAAATAGGTAGCGGCGATTGACGTGCCAGTCCGGGCTCGGACTCGCCATGGCGGTTCGGCAAACCGCTCCTACCTCGGTTGACCAAATCTGCGGCGAAAGCTAATCTCAACGGATGAGTATGCCGCCCATGCTCACCCAGGCGGCCAGCACTTCGCGGCCGCGTTTGAGTAAGAGCAAAAAGAAAAGATCTGTCGACGCCTCACGCGTTCTCGATGTGCTCGGCGAACACATTTTGCTCGACGGCTTTAAAATCATTCTCGACCAGGAGAAGAGCCGCGGCTCCTATCTTTATGACGCAGCCAATGGGCATCGCCTGATCGATCTCTACGGATTTTTCGGCTCGATGCCGGTCGGGTTCAATCCCCCCTATTTCGATCGAGCGGACGTGCAGCGCGATCTGCTCCGCGCCGCAAAAGCGAAAGTCGCAAACTCGGATGTTTACTCTACCGCTTACGCGGAGTTTGTCGAAACGTTTGGACGTGTGGCTGGCTTGCAGCCATTGCAAAAGTATTTGTTCATCGAAGGCGGCGCGCTTGCGGTCGAGAACGCGCTCAAAGCGGCGATGGATTGGAAAGTGCGCAAGAACATGGCCGCCGGAAATGGCGAACGTGGCACGCAGGTTCTGCATTTCCGGCACGCGTTTCATGGTCGCAGCGGTTACACCATGAGCCTAACCAATACCGATCCACGCAAGACCGATTTGTTCGCAAAGTTCGATTGGCCGCGCGTTTCCTGCCCGCACATCGATTTTTCGTTGCCGGAATCCGAGCGCGAGAAGGAGGTCGTCGCGCGCGAGAAAAAAGCGGAGGCGGAGATTCGAGATTGGATCGGCAAACGCAAGCTCGACATCTGCGCCATCATCATCGAGCCGATCCAGGGCGAGGGCGGTGATAATCATTTCCGTGGTGAATGGTTAAAGAAGCTGCGCGAAATCTGCGACGAGAACAATGTTTTGCTCATCTTCGACGAAGTGCAGTGCGGTATGGGCGTGACTGGAAAAATGTGGTGTTGCCAGCACTTCGATGTTCTGCCCGATCTGCTCGCGTTTGGCAAAAAAGTGCAGGCCTGCGGGGTGATGGCTGGCCCGCGACTGGATGAAGTAAAGGACAACGCTTTTCGGTTGCCGAGCCGTTTGAATTCGACCTGGGGCGGAAATTTGACCGATATGGTGCGCTCGACGCACTACATGCACATCATCGAGGAGGAATTTCTGGTCGAGAATGCGGCCAAAGTTGGCGCTTACTTTTTGGATCAGCTCCGCGATCTGCAACGTTACGAACCAACCATCTCAGCCGTGCGCGGCCGCGGATTGTTGCTCGCGTTCGATTTGCCCGACGCCGAAACGCGCGAAAGATTTTGGAAAGGTCTCTTCGATCTCGGCGTGCTGACGTTGCGTTCGGGCGAACGCTCGATCCGGTTTCGCCCGGCGCTCGACATTACCGCAGAAGTGGTGGACGAAGCGATGGGTTTGATCCGGCAATATTGCCGGAAAAGAAAATGAATGCGCGAGGTGGATCGAGCAGTCCTCAATGCCAGTCCGGCTCGGACCTCGATGCTAGTTTGAGGCGGCGAAGCCGCATTAATTTAAAATCGTCCGCGGAGGGGCCGATCCACGTATGACATCTGCGTTGGAAAGACTTGGAATCGTTGAGGAAAACTCCGGCGTCTTCAACGGCAAATGGTCCGGCGGCGGCGCGAAGATCGACAAGATCTCGCCGATTGACGGCACCAGACTGGCGAGCATTCGCACGGCTTCGGATGACGATTATAAAAAAACAATCACGCGGGCGCAGGAAGCGTTCGAGAAATGGCGCCGGACTCCGGGACCAGTCCGTGGTGACACCGTCCGCCGGTTGGGGAATGCATTGCGGGAGCTGAAACACGAGCTTGGACAACTGGTAACGCTCGAGACCGGGAAGATTATCGCGGAAGGCGAGGGCGAAGTGCAGGAAATGATCGACATCTGCGATTTGGCCGTTGGGCAATCGCGGATGCTTTACGGGCTCACGATTCAATCCGAGCGACCGAGTCACCGGTTGATGGAGCAGTGGCATCCGCTCGGGCTCGTCGCGGTCATTACCGCTTTTAACTTTCCGGTCGCGGTTTGGTCGTGGAACGCCGCGCTCGCGGCCGTTTGTGGCGACGCAACCATTTGGAAGCCGTCCGAAAAAACTCCACTGACCGCGATTGCGGTCACGAAGATTGTGGAGCGCGTTTGTCGCGAAACCGGCGCCGACCCCGCGATCTTCAGCTTGCTAATTGGTGACCGGAAAACCGTTGGCCAAAAACTCGCCGACGACCCTCAAATCTCATTGGTTTCAGCAACCGGCTCGGTCGCAATGGGTTTAAACGTTGCGAAAACAGTTCACGGCCGTCTCGGCAAAACAATTATGGAACTTGGCGGCAACAACGCGCTCATCGTCGCGCCCAGTGCCGATGTCGATCTTGCCACGCAATCGATTTTCTTTGGCGCGGTTGGAACGGCTGGTCAACGCTGCACTTCAACGCGGCGGGTGATCGTGCACGAATCGATGACGGACAAAGTGCGCGAGAAATTGTTGGCCGCCTACAAATCGCTGCCAATTGGGAATCCGCTCGATAAAAAAACGTTGATGGGGCCTTTGATCGACAAGAAGGCAGTCGACATGGTGCAGGATTCGATTCAAAAACTGAAAGACGAGGGTGGCGAAGTTCTTTACGGCGGTGAACGAATGGAACTTCCCGGCGGTTGTTACATGAAACCCTGCCTCGCGACAGCGAAGCCTAATTTCAAGATCGTCCATGAGGAAACATTTGGGCCGCTCCTCTATTTGCTGACCTATTGCGATTTCGACGAAGCGATCGAAATCCAAAATGGCGTGCCGCAGGGCCTGACCAGTTCGATTTTCACAAACGACGTGCGGGAAGCAGAGAAATTTGTCAGCGCAGTCGGGAGCGATTGCGGAATCGCGAACGTGAACACGGGCACTAGCGGTGCCGAGATCGGCGGCGCGTTTGGCGGCGAAAAAAATACCGGCGGCGGACGCGAAAGCGGCAGCGATTCATGGAAGAGCTACATGCGCCGTCAGACCAACACGATCAATTTTTCATCGGCGCTTCCCCTCGCACAGGGAATCCAGTTTGGCGCTGACGAAGGCAGCGCGACGGCGTAGTCCTGGTAATAAGTTACGCTTCGTTGGCCGTCCGGACCGCCGGTGCCAAACTGTGCCGACGCAGTCGGTGTTCGAGACGTTTACAAACTTCCGGCCACTCGCTGGCGAGGATGCTGTAGATGTGGGTATCGCGTGCGGACCCATCGAGGCGCTTTTCGAAATGGCGTATCACGCCATCTGTCTTCGCGCCGAGTGCCTCAACTGCCTGCTGTGATTTCAGATTGAGATTGTCCACTCGGAATCCAACGACTTTGCAACCCAACGCTTCGAACGCGTGTCTGAGCAGCAGGAGCTTGCACGCTGTGTTGACATGCGTGCGCTGCCAGCGCTGGGCGTAAAAGGTGTAGCCGATCTCTACGCGATCGATCTCGCGGACAATGTGCGAGTACCTCGTGCTGCCGACAATTTCTCCCCTGGAAAGCTCGCGCACGATCCATGGCAGCATGTGGCCGGCTTTCTGTCCCTCCAATGCTTCCGCCACGTATTGATGTTCTTTGCCAGGTGCAAGCCCGGCGACGGCGACATACCACAGCTTCCAAAGCTCGCCGTCAGCGGCCGCTGCTTGCAATGCTTCCGCGTGAGAGCATTGAAGAGGCTCCAGACGCACTCCATTTCCTTCAAGCGTGACCGGGCGGGGATCGATCATGCGTTCGCGATCGTCAGCCCAAGAAGTTCATCGAGCGTCTTCGCGCGGTCGATGCTCGTGATGCAGCGCTGTAATTTTTTGCACTGGTCTTTGCCGATCACGTCGCCGCCGAGCGCGGTGAACTTGACGGCGATTTCTTCTTCTGTCATCGGATCGCGCGGATCGCCTTTTGGGACATCGACGCGCGTTGAATGTTCTTTGCCGCCGTTTGTCGTGATCGTCACCCGGCTGGGCTGAAATTTTGGGAAGAGCGCTTCGAACTCGTCGTTCGCGACCACTTTCACTTTGTCCATGATGGGAATCAGCGTCTTGTCGAGCACGCGTTCCTCTTTGAATTGGAGTGGTGTCACCATCCCATCGACGAGTCCGACCGCCATGCAATAGGGAAGCGAATGATCGGCCGTTTCCTTTGAATCGGGCCGATACTTGTGCGGATCGCCCAGAATGTCGGCCGCTCGCGCGATCACTTCGACTTTGATTTCTTTCACGTCGGCCGCCTTGATTTTGTTTTCTTTCACGGTCTTCATCATCGCGGTCAGCGGCGAGTGACTCAACGCCTCGATCGGGAAACTTTTCATCCCGCAGTCCAGAATGCGGTAGTGCGATTTCGGTGAGGTTGGCAGGTCTTTGATTAATCCGTCGCCATCGAACGTTGCGGGTTGGCCTTTGCATTGGACATGATGGAACAAAGCAAAGAGACCTTCCTTGCCATCGATAATGTGTTCCGGCCCGGAAAATCCAGCCCGCGCGAGCAACGCGCTCTCCGCGCCCATTCGTCCAGCCCACGGATCGACAGTGTTCTTCATGTTCGTCAATTTGCCCGCAGTGACGGCGCCCGGACAGAACGTTCGCGCGGCGCTGATGCCAATCGCGGAAACCATTTGATCGACAGTGAGATTTAGAACGCGACCGGCAGCGACCGGCGCCGCAAACGCGCTCAGTGTCGCGTGATGCCAGCCGTATTCGCGGACGCCCGGCCGGCCGATTTCGCAAAGCCGCATTTCAATTTCGTAGGCGATGATTGTGCCGAGGATCAGATCTTTGCCGCTGAGGCCTTCGCTTTCGCACAACGCAAGCGGCGCGGCGATGAGATCACTCGGGTGACACGGATCCGCTTTCCAGTAAATGTCGTTGTAATCCATCGCCCGGATCATGTGGCCGTTTAGAAACGCGGCGTCGACCGGATTCGTTTTGAAACCGGACACAAAAGTCGTGGCTTTGCCCCCGCGTGCGGGGCCGGACATCGCGCGGTAGTGCTCCAGCAAAATCTTCGCGTCCTTCTGCTGACTGCCGCCAAGCGCGCAGCCGATCGAATCGAACCAGAACAATTTCGCGGCCTGGATCGCCTCCGGCGACAGATCTTCGTATTTCAACGCGCACGCCCATTTCGCGATGACGTGCGAGAGCAGACGGTTCGATTCAGTTGCTTGTTTTCCCATAACCATGTCGATCTTTAGCTGGCGTAATCGGCGATCGCTTTCGCAACTTCGAGCGTCGAATTCTTGCCGCCCATGTCGTAGGTGCGGACTTTGCCTTCCTTGATTACCCGCGCGATCGCCGATTCCAAGCGCGTGGCCTTGTCATCTTCATTCAGCCAATCGAGCATCAGCTTCGTCGTTAGAAGCATTGCGATCGGATTCACTTTGTATTGGCCGGCGTACTTCGGTGCCGAACCGTGCGTCGGTTCGAACACGGCGTAGTGGTCACCAAGGTTCGCGCTTGGAGCGAAGCCGAGTCCGCCAACGAGGCCGGCGCATAGATCGCTGACGATATCCCCGAACATATTTTCCGCGACCAGCACCGAGTAATCCTGCGGATTCTTGAACATCCACATGCAAATCGCGTCAATGTTTGCGTCGTCCGCGCGAATTTCCGGATAGTTTTTGGCGACCTCGCGGAAACAACGCATCATCATACCGCCGGTTTCGCGGAGCACATTCGGTTTCTCGATCAACGTGACACGCTTGCGTCCGGTTTTTTTCGCGTATTCAAATGCCTGTTTACAAATGTTCGTGCAGCCCTGCGTGCTCATGATCCGCGTGGAGAGAGCGATGTTCTCGAGACCGGCCTTGTCCTTCCACTTTTTCATCTTCGGATTCGCGCACAGCGCGGTGTAAACGGATTCCGGCAACGGAAAAAATTCGACACCGCCGTACATGCCTTCGGTGTTTTCGCGGAACACGACCTGGTCGATTGGCACATCCTCGCCGCTGGGGTTCGTGATTTTGTTGCCGCGAAAATTAAGGGGATTCCCGGGGTAACTTTTGCACGGGCGCATGTTGGTGTGGAGATTGAACAACTGCCGCAACCCAACGATCGGCGAAAAGTAAACCATCCCTTTTCCTTTGAGTTCTGGCGCCAATTCTTCCCTCGCTTCGGATTGCGGTTTGCTCGTGATCGCGCCGAAAAGGCCGCAGGTCGTTTCCTTCAACGCTTTGACCGTGCGGTCGGGCAGCGCGTTACCTTCCTTGCACCAAAATTCCCAGCCGATGTCGCAAGGGACGTACTCGGCATCGAGTTTGATCCGGTCCAAGACGAGGCGGGCCGCCTCCATCACGTCGTGTCCGACGCCGTCTCCCGGCATCCACGCGATTCGATATTTCGCCATAGGATGTCGACCTTATCGGCGGCTCGTCAGGCCGCAAGCGTTGCAACAAAGTAGATTTACCGCAGAGATCGCGGAGTTCGCAGAGAAAAACTATTCTCAATTCTGGCTCTGCGTTTAACAATTACGTCTTCGCGCGCAGACGTGACGCGACCAATTTTTCGGCGCCGCCGGCGACGATCAATTCCTGAGCAGCCGGACTAAGCGGCGGGAAAGAAAATGATTTTCCATCAACAGTGAGAGTTGATTTGCCGTAGTCGATCGTAATCTCAGGTCCAACGGTCGTCGGCGCGTCCCGCAGCCGCGAGGTCGCGCGCAAATGCGTGACGAGCTCGGGGCACTCGAACACGACGAAACCGTTGTTGAACGCGTTGCGCTTGTAAGTTTCCGAAAAGCTTCCGGCAATCACGCACGGAACTCCTTTGAACTTGAGCGCCGTAGCGGCTTGTTCGCGGCTTGAGCCGGTTCCGAAATTGAATCCGGCTACGACGAGGTCGCCTTTTTGGTAAAGCGTGTTGAAATTGGGATCGTAGTTTTCAAATGTCACTGCGGCCATTTGTTCCGGCGTCATGTCATCGCGGTAAGTGTGTTTGCTTCCGTAAATGCCGTCGGTGTTCAGATTGTCTTTGTCGATGAACAGTACGCGCCCGCGCACGGTCGCCGGAAATCCTTCCATGATCTGCACCGACGATGTCGATCTTGTTTTGATTTTCGGACGACGAACCGCCATGCCTGCCGATTTCTCGCTGAAACTTTGCGGGGCGCAAATGAATCCAGCCAGCGCGCTGGCCGCGACCACCGCCGGCGAACCTAAGTAAACGAGCGCGTCGCGGTCGCCCATCCGGCCTTTGAAGTTGCGGTTCGTCGCGCTGATCGCAGTCTCACCTTTTTCGACCAAACCGCGACCGAGACCGATGCAGGCTCCACAACCGGGTGGTAATGGAATCGCGCCGGCATCGAGCAACGTTTTCCAGTCGCCATTCGATTCAGATTTCGCTTGTACTTCGGCGCTCGCCGGAGCGAGATAGAATTCGACGCCGTTGGCAACGTGGCCGCCACGCGCGCGGATCACTTGCGCTGCATCGTGTAAATCTTCGAAGCGCGCGTTCACGCACGACAACAAATATGCCTTCTGAATCGGGACGTGCTTCCGCTCTATTTCGGGCAGCGAAACCATCGTCTTAACTTCGTTGGGCCCGGAAACGTGCGGGACTACGGTCGCGAGATCGAGCTCGAGGTCGATCTCGTACTCAGCGTCCGGGTCTGCGCTTAACTCGTCGCGATTCCTCCACCAATTGTCGATGTCGATCTTGCTATAACCCGATCGGCTCTTTGGTCCGCGTTTCCCGGGCCGATTTGGATTTGAAAACTCCGGCACGCGCGAGCGCAAATAATTCACCGTCACTTCGTCGAACGGAAAAACGCCAGCGAGCGCGCCCCATTCGGTGGTCATGTTGGCAATCGTCATTCGCGCCGACATCGGCAAGTTCGAGACGCCGTCACCGACGAATTCAACCGCGTGATTGAGCACTTCGTCTTTATTAAAGAGTCCGCAAAGGGCAATGATCACGTCTTTGCCGACAACGCCCGGCGAAAGTTTTCCTTTTAAAATGACTTTGGCGACCGGCGGCACCTGCCACCAGGTCACGCCGGTTGCCCAAATACTTGCCGCATCGGTCCGTACCACCGGCGTGCCGAGCGCCGCCGCGGCGCCGTACAAATTAGAGTGCGAATCGCTCGCCACGACCATTGCTCCGGGAACGACGTAGCCCTGCTCGACCATCACCTGATGCGAGATGCCGGTCCCCGGCGGATAGAAATCGATTCCGTGCTCAGCACCGAACTTCTCGATCTTGGCGTACTTCGCCAGGTTTTCTGGCGAAGTGTTTTGGATATCGTGATCAATCGCGAAGACCGGTTGCGCCGGATCGGCGATTTTCGTCGCGCCGATCTGCTTGAACTTCGGAATCACCGCACCCGTGTTGTCGTGGGTCATCACGTGCCGGGGTCGAATCGAAATGAAATCTCCCGAGCGCACCACCGTTCCGGGAGCAAGCCCATCTGCGTGCCGCGCGGCAATCTTCTCGACTAGCGTCAGGCCCATACCAGACTCTCAACAATCAACTCTCAACCCTCAACTGCTCTTTTTGGCCGCGCGCTTGCCAAGGAGCTTGGCGATGTCGAAGTCTACAAAATCGGCGTGATGAAAAATGATCGACTCGATCGAGCGCTCGACTTTGTCGCCTTCGTGGCTGTGCGTCGCGATCATGTGCATCACTTGGGCCGGGATGCCGTGCTTGTAAGCTAGCGCGACGCCGCTGAACGGGTGGCGCACCTGTTGCCCAAATTTTCCCTGAATCACTTTGCCGGAAGCGTCCTTGTCGTACTCGAGCGGTTTGCCGACGTCGGCCAGCAGTGCGCCGGCGATGAGATAATCGCGCTGGATCGGAATGCTGGACCGGAACGACCTTTTCAGTACGTCCGCGATGGCGATGCATTGCCGCGCGCACGAGTTCAGATGCTCGACGAACTTCATGTCGGTGTCGCCGGCCAGGAGGGTGAACTTGAGCGCGCGGAGTTCAGCAAAAGTCCATCCGTTCCCGCCGCAGCCGGTCGTGATCGCTTCGCTCCAAACTGCCGCCACTTTTTCGCGCAATGATTTCTGCTTGATCTTCATCAAGCTTGGAAAAAGTTTCGCGATTTCTTTGACGCCGTAGGTCTTTGGTTGGGTCGTTGCCATGGTGATTGTCGATGTTACAAGGTGGAACGCGATCTCCGAGCGCGTGGCCAAAGTAAAATCGCGAAGCGATCAAATTTGAGCTGCTTCACGGTTTGAATTCTAACATCGAGCTCGGAGAGCTCGATCCACCTCTCATTACTCCGTGCGCTTTTCAAGTTTTCTCCCTGGCGGCCCGTCGTAGCCATGTTTAACCGGATCGATTCGCCGCATCGGCTTTTCGCGAGTTTGTTCTTCGATGACATGCGCAATCAGGCCAGGCGTGCGCGCGATCATGAAAATTCCGTTGAACGCGGCGGGATTCATTCCCAGATCGGCCAGGATTGCTCCGATCGCGCCGTCCACATTGATTGGCAGCGCTTTCTTGGCGTCAGCGAATGATTTCTCCACGGCGCGCGCCGCTTTCGTATGCAGGCCATCCACGCCCGCTTCGCGCGCGAGCTCGAACAAGCGTGCAGTTCGTGGGTCCTTCGTGTGAACGCGGTGACCAAATCCCGACATGCGCTCGCCTGCTTCTCTCATCTCGGCCAGCGTGCGCGCCGCTGATTCCTCGATCGAAATGGATTCACGCGTCGCGCGATCGGCGATCGCTTTCAATTGGCGGGCGCAGTCTTCGATCGCGCCGCCGTGATGGCGGTTGATCGACATGATGCCGGCGGCGACGGCCGCGCTTAAAGACGCGCCGGTGGATGCGGTTGTCCGCGCGGCCAATGCGCTCGGAGGGGTCGCGCCATGATCGATCGATGAAACCAGAATCGCATCCATCAAGCGCGCGACCGCGGGCTTCGGCAATTCACCTGTTAGAATCAAATAGACCGCGGCGCCAAACGGGACGCGCCCCATCAATTCGGCAATGTCGTAGCCGCGCACAGCGACCCGATTCGGCTCGACGCGCGTCACCGCTGTGTTCCAGACCGCATTCTTGTCGGTTTCACTCATCAGACTTTCCCCTTTCAATTTCGTGAGAATTTCAACAACTGCAGCCGGTACTTCACCGAACGCGTCGACTACGGTGGCGCCGGCTTGCCGCAGCGCCTTCACTTTTCCAGCGTGCGTCCCGCGACCGCCTTCGATGATCGCGCCCGCGTGACTGAAGCGCGTCCCTTCGCGGGCCGCTTTGCCGCCGATGTAAGCGATCACCGGCTTGGTCACTTTTCGATCGACAATCAATTGCGCGAGCTCTTCTTCCTGCGACGAACCGATTTCGCCAAAGATCACGATTCCTTCAGTGAGTGGATCGGCTTCGAACATCAGCGCCGCGTCAGGAATCCGAATTCCAAGGACAGCGTCGCCTCCAATGTGGGCGATCGTTGAAATCCTGACGCCCGCTTGCCCTAAATAATAACCAGTGCTCGAAGCCATACCGCCGGAGCGGCTAATGACGCCGACGCCTTTTGGAATTCCGGGCTTGAACCAACTTCTCGCACTGTCGGCACGGCCTCCGATCATTCCGACCACGCCTTTACCTGGACTTAAAACTCCGAGCGTATTGGGTCCGAGAAAAGTCGCACCTTTCGCTTTGGCCGCGGCGGCGATTTCCATCGCGTCCCAAACTGGAACGCGATCCGGCACCAGCACGGTGAGTTTGATTCCGGCGTCTATTGCAGAGATCGCCGCATCTTTCACTCCGGCTGCTGGAACAAAGAGAACGGAGATGTCGAGCTTGCCCAGCGCTTTGACTGCATCCTGGGGCGAATTGAACACTGGAACGCCAAGAACATTTTCTCCTCCCTTTCCCGGCGTCACGCCGGCGACGACGTTTGTTCCGTACTCGCGCATCAGCCGCGTGCGGGCGCGTCCTTCGCGGCCGGTGATTCCTTGCACGAGCACGCGCTTGGTCTCATCGATTAAAATGGCCATTCAGCGCGCGCCTCCGATAAGTTCGTCCAGTCCCGGGATATCCAGTTCCAAATAAAATCCGTCGATTCCTGCGAGTCGACATTCCACATCGCACGCAACGAGCTCGGAATCTTTGGTGGCGAATTCCTCGTTTGCCAGTGCGATCGCGGGCGCCTCCGCGTGATCGACGATTAAGCCGCCAGAATGAGTTTCGATCGCGGACCGGATCAGCGGCCACATTGTCTCGTCGATCCAGACACGGCCGCCTTTTACAGCAAACTTTGTCGCGGAACCAGTCTTAATAAACCTTGGCGTTCGCAGCGGACGCGGTTTCCATTTTTTTCCTTTTGATTCGGCAACGAGTTGGGCGAAGCGATTCGCAATCGTCGCTGGTGCATCCAGTTTGCGATAAGCTTCGATTGGAGCGCGCAGCAGTCTGGACATTCGCGCCAAAATATCGACCGCGCGATCTTCCGTATTGCCGCCCAGGCGAATGACCGCGGGAATATCGAGATCAAGTTCCCAAAATGCTTTCGCAAGTCCGTAGGCCGACCAATATTGCTCCTGACTCGCGACGCCCGATCCGGAACCGAAATAGCCAACCAAGTCGGGTTGCGCCAAAATAATGCGGGCTGCGCGATAAACTTTGGACGCAGATGGATTACCGCTCGTGTCCGTGAAATTGGCGATGGTGAATCCGGCGTTTACGATCGCGTCCATCGACATCATTGAGCCGCCGCCGCCGGCGCCGTGAAAACCGGCCAGGCCTTTCGATTCCTTCGGGGCTGCGGTTGCCAACTGGGCAAAGTAAAATGTGCCACGATGATCGTTTTGTTCGACCGCGTAAGCGACGCGTTCGAGATACGTTGGCGGATGATCGAACTCTCTCGCGATCTCGATCTTCAATTCGGGATGTCGCGCGACGGCGTAGTCATCAATCGTGATTCGACAATCGGCGGCAACGAATTTGCCGCTCTTCGTCAGGACAAATGGATTGATTTCGAGCGAGCGCGCTTCAACGCTGCGGGCCGCGGCAAATAGTTTTCGTATCGATTCGGCGAGCTGCTGCGCTTGGTTCTTCGACAGTCCAGAGGCGTCTGTCGCCTCGTTCAAAGCCGATTCCAGCGGTCCACTCGTCACGTTGCACGGAATTCGTCGGGTCGAGGCGGCGCGTTGTTCGATTCCAGTGCCGCCGCCGGCTGCAAAAATGATCACCGGCGCACGCGCGGCGTCATCGATCGCGAACGAAAGAAAGAATTCCCGGTCGATGTCGATCTTTTCTTCCACGAGTACGGCTTCGACCGGAAACTGGCCGACTTTCATCGACAGCATGCGGGCCGCGTGACCACGAACGTTGGCTGGTTTTTTAGCGAAAGCCACGCCGCCAATTCCGGCGCGACCGGTCGTCCAGGCTTGAATTTTGATCACGACTTCGGCGGCTGTCTTGTCCGCAGCGAACTCCTTCGCGATCGCGATGGCTTCATCCGGCGTCGAAGCGGCCCGGCCGCGCGGAATCTGAAATCCGTTGGCGGCCAGAATTGCTTTGCCCTGGTATTCGTGCAGTCGAGCCATTCGTTCACGTGCTATTTCGGATGAAAACGTTCAACGCTCAACGTCCAACATTAAACTCAGAAGTGGATGTCGATCTTATTGATCGGGCAATGCGGGCATAATAGTGTCGTTTCGCCGAAAACTGATGACGGCGAGATCACTCGACTACTACGGGATCGAAGAACTGCTGACCGGCAAGGAACGCACGGCGCGCGATCGGGCGCGGCGTTTTGTGCAGGAGGAGGTCATGCCTGAGGTCGTGCCGTGTCATCGCGCTGGAAAATTTCCTGAACATCTCACTGCGCGAATGGGCGCGTTGAAGTTCTACGCGCCGTATCTGAAAGAGCATGGTTGCGCGGGACTGAGCTACACCGCGTACGGCCTCATCATGGAAGAATTGGAACGGGCCGACTCGGGGGTGCGCTCGCTCGCGTCGGTCCAAGGTGCGCTTGTGATTCACGCCATCCATTCTTTTGGTACAACCGAGCAACAGGCACGCTGGCTGCCGGAACTGGTTTCCGGTAAAGGCGTCGGTTGTTTCGGATTGACCGAACACGGACACGGTTCGGATCCCGGTGGAATGAAGACGCGCGCGCGTCGCGACGGAGATCATTATATTTTGGATGGTAGCAAGTGCTGGATCGGCAACGCCTCGATTGCCGACGTGAAAGTGATTTGGGCAAAGGATGACGACGGACATGTCGGCGGATTTGTTGTCGAGAAAGACGCGCCCGGATTTCGCGCGCAGGATATCGAGGGAAAATTCAGTCTTCGCATGTCGCGCACGTCGGAATGCTGGTTCGAGAACTGCCGCATTCCAGCGGAAAATCGATTGCCAAACGCGAAGGGACTTCGCGCGCCCCTGAGTTGTCTTTCGCAAGCGCGCATAGGCGTGGCCTGGGGCGTGATCGGTGCAGCGATTGATTGTTACGAAACAGCCCTGGCCTACGCAAAATCGCGCGCGCAATTCGGGCGGCCCATCGGGTCGTTCCAACTCGTTCAGGAGAAACTGGTGTGGATGGTCCAGGAAATTACCAAGGCGCAATTGCTCGCACTGCGTCTCACGCGCATGGTGGAAGCTGGCACGGCGCGCCCGCCTCAGATTTCGTTGGCGAAACGGAACAATGTGCGAATGGCGCTGAAATGCGCGCGCCTCGCCCGAGACATCCTGGGTGCGACCGGCATCACGGACCGGCATTCGGTGATCCGGCACCTGATGAATCTCGAGAGCGTTTCAACCTACGAAGGCACACATGACGTTCATCTGCTCATCGTCGGCCAAGACATCACCGGTCTTGACGCGTTCGGAGGTTAATCGCGCGTGGTGACACCGCCTGAAGATTGGCTAAATTTAGGATTATGAGTGAGCCAGTTTACATTCTCGGCGGCGGGCGGACCGATTTTAAGCGCAATCTGAAGAAGGAAGGGAAAACGATCCGACATCTGATCATCGAGGCCGGCAAGAAAGCGATTGATGCCGCCAAGATCGATGCGGGCGAAATTCAAGCGGGAGCGGTCGGTAATTTTAACGCCGGCCAGTTCACCAAGCAATTGCAGCTGGGAGCATTCATTCCAGAGATCGATCCGAAGCTGCGTGGTATTCCAACGATGCATACCGAAGCAGCCTGCGCATCCGGCGCGCTCTCGGTTTTGCTCGGCACGGAATGGATCATGGGCGGACTTTACGATGTCGTACTCGTGGTCGGCGCGGAGCAACAGAAAACGATGTCGTCACTCGATGGCTCGGACGTTCTCGGCGCGGCGGCCGATTACCACAACGAGAAACCGGAATACGGCGACTTCATGTTCCCGAAATTGTTCGGGCGGATCGCCCAGATTTACATTGACAAATATGGCGCCAAGGAATCCGACCTCGCGACGGTCGCCTGGAAAAATTACGCCCACGCGAAGCTCAATCCGCTAGCCCAAATGCGCGATGCCGATCTGACGCTCGATTGCGCCTCGCAGGTCTCGGATAAGAATCCAAGCGTCGCACCGCCGCTGAAAGTTTCCGATTGCTCGCAGATCACCGACGGCGCGGCGTCCGTCGTCCTCGTCTCGGGAAAGTATTTGGAGAAGATCGGGGGCGACAAAAAGAAAACGCCGCGCTTGCTCGGCTTTGGTCACGCAACCGATTACTTGCCACTCGACAAGAAGGATGCGCCGACGTTTTCGATCGCGCGCAAAGCAGCGGAGAAAGCCTTTGGAATGGCGAACTTGAAGCCGCGCGATCTAAGCGGCGCGGACGTCCACGATTGCTTCTCGATCACTGAGATCGTGGTTTACGAAATTCTAGGGCTGGCCGATCCCGGCAAAGGCGCCGAGCTGGCGAAGAGCGGCGCGACTACGCTGCGGCAAGTTCGCAACGAAAAAATGCACGGGCCCTATGCGTTCGAGCTCCCGGTTAATGCTGGGGGCGGATTGATCGGTGATGGCCATCCGGTTGGAGCAACTGGTGTGCGTCAGGTCGTGGAAGCGTACCAGCACCTGACCGAACAAGCCGGCGCTCGGCAGATTCCGAGCGCCAAGCGCTATCTCACGTTCAACATGGGCGGAAGTCTGACCACCTCCGTCGCAATGTTGTGGGGGCGCGATTAAGCGGCGCTAGCACGGAGCTGCGCGATCCGATCTCGCACGGTCTCGCAGCGTTTACGTTCGCGACTGGCATCCGTTTCCGGCAGGCATTGCGCTTCATAAGGCGAACGCGCCGGCTGCAAGCAGCCTTCGACGAAATCGTTCGCCAAGGTTGCACTCGCGAGCTTGGCGCTGGTGCATTGCTCTTCCGCTTCGGCCAGCAATTGATCGCGAATCGCGATGTAGGCATTGATCTCGGCGATGGAATACGCCGAGCCAAACGCTGACGTCAGCGTCGGAGTGTTGCGCGATTGTCGTTTCGCCGCCGGCAGGGTGGAGTCGATGGCAAGAGGCATAAAGAATCACGGAGCAATTCCCGTGCTCGCCTGCTTGCCTGAGCGATCTCGTGTCAGCTGCCCCTACAAGATCAGATAAATCAACGCTATGCCTAGGACAAAGCTCACCGTGCCCCAGACGATCTGGGTCGTTCGCGGGCGCTCAAGCCACCAGTCGATTATTCGCCGATGTCGATCCAATCCCAGGATTGGCATCACGATTGCGACAATAAAAATGACCAACCCGAGGATGCGCAACAGGCTTGGTGCTTTCGACTCGCTCGCAGCCGCCAGGAGGCCCAAACCGAACACCATTCTAATCGCGGCCGCCACCCACATGCCGGTTTTGTCGGCGAACAACCGCGTGAGGTCATTCGCCCGCGTGGGCGCGAAAATTATGACCGCTCCCATCGTGGCGATGACGGCGCACAAGATTAATGCCAACGCGGTCATGTTTGGATGCGTTCTCTTTTGGCACGGCGGCGGTTTATTTGGAATATGAAAATGAACGTACCTTTTGAGCTCGGCGTTGTTGGGCATTTTGGTTTGGCGGTGCGCGATCCGAAGAGAAGTGCGCTCTGGTTTCAACACGTGCTCGGTTTGCGCAAGGAATTTGAACTCGAAAACGGAATCGCGGTCGGCAACGACAACGTAACGATCGCCCTCTTCAAAGGGAAGCCGCGGCCGGAAGCTTTCGAGCACATGTCGTTTCATCTGCCGAACATGTCGATCTTGCGCAAGGCGCTGGCCCACTTAAAAAAACACAAAGTCGAGATCGAAGACCCCGGCGATGAGATCGGTCCGGAAGCGCCAGGTTCGCCGCACATGGCCCTCTGGTTCCACGATCCGGACGGATACCGGTGGGAGCTTAGCGTGCAGGCCAGCCGTTAAGGTTAGGAACCAAGATCGGCATCGTCCTTGAGTCGTTGATAATGGGCCGCTGTATCAGTGGCGAATGATCCACACTACGCGGTCCGTCGCCGTTTCTACGATGAGTTGTTCAAGAAAGGTGAATTGGTTTGGTCGAGCGACCCGGTTCCTCCAACGTTCTCGTTTGTCAATCCGGCCGTTCGTCTCTATCGGCTTCGCAAATAGATGCGCGGCGAATCGCCGTGATTTGATCTCAGTCGAAAATTGAACTTTGCCATCGCACAGCTAGACTAAGCATCGGGATGCTTGGACTCATCGTGGGCTGTCTAAAATGGGCGGCGGTTGGTTTCATCGTGGCTTTTGTCTTGATGAAACTCTATGAGGGGAGCCACATCCACGACGACATCCCGCGCCCGGAGTTCAAAGTACGCCAATCGCGCCGCGCGGCGCTCGTGCTCGCTACCTTTGCCGGAATGCTTTCAGGCCTGGTTTGGCTGCTCGTCCAAACCTGGGACTAGCCGAACCTGTCTCAACCCATGTAAAAGCCGCCATTTACGTTGAGCACATGGCCGGTGATGTAACTTGCCATCGGCGAAGCGAGAAACAGTGCGGCATCGACGATTTCGCGCACGTCGCCGAGCCGACCGAGTGGAATTTGCTTCTTAAAATTCTCGGTCACTTCGTCGGGCATACCTTTGCTCATTCCAACGTCGATGAAACCGGGCGCGATCGCGTTGACGGTGATGTTCTGGCGCGCCAGCTCGCGCGCGGAAACTTTCGTCAGCGCGATGATGGCAGCTTTGCTCGACGAATAATTCGCCTGGCCGAAGAGACCCATCTGGCCGCTGACGCTCGAAAGGTTGATGACACGTCCGCCGTTCCGCAAGATCGACATCGCTTTTTGCGTGACGTTGAATGTGCCGGTGAGGTTCACGCGAATGATGCTCTCGAATTCTTGCAGCGACATCTTTTTGATCGTGCGGTCGCGAATGATTCCTGAATTGTTGATGAGAATGTCGAGCCCGCCATGTCGATCCTGGACTTGCTTCATCATCGCTTCCACTTGCGGCGGTTCTGTGACATCGCAATCGATCATTAGCGGATCTTTCAACTCTTTCGCGACGGCTTGCGCATCGGCTTTGTTTTGGCCCTGCGGATCCGTGAAATAATTGACTACGCATTTCGCGCCGCGTTGGCCAAACGCTTTAATCATTTCCGCGCCAATGCCGCGGGAGCTGCCGGTCACGAGAACAACTTTATCGCTGAAATCGTAGTCACACATTTCTCGACAGGATTTACAGGATTAGCTCGATTAGTTGAAACGGAAAATGTTCCTGTTTGGGAAATCCACAAAATCCTGTTAATCCTGTCTAGTCCATGGATTCGCCGATTCGAATTCTGACTGCTGTCCCGATTTGCGATGGACACGATAGCGCGATCAACACCATCAATCTCGAGTTCATCCGCCACGGGATCGAAGTCATTTATCTGGGCTACCATCGGTCCGTCGGCGACATCGTGCGCGCGGCGATTCACGAGGATGTGCGCGCGATCGGTATTTCCAGTTACAACGGCGGCCACGTCGAGTTTTTCACGGAAATTGTCGATCTCTTGCGCAAAAAGGGCGCCGGCGACATCAAAGTCTTCGGTGGGGGCGGCGGCACGATCACGCATGCCGACGCTACGATCATGCGGCACAGAGGCGTGGACGAAATTTTTTTTGCCGGCACGTCGCTCGAAGACATGGTGAAGTTTGTTCATCAACGCTACGGCAAGCCGCGCCCGAGCCGGCCACATCCGAAGTCCGCCGACCGAGAGCTGGCGCATAAGCTGACGGAGATCGAGGACGCGAAGGCTAAAACCCAAAATCCAAAAAGGGCCAGTCTGGCTCGCAGCAAAATTCAAAATGCAAAGGTCATCGGTTTCACAGGGCCGGGAGGAGCGGGAAAGACGACTCTGATCGACGAGTTAGTGCTTCGTTTTCTTAACAAAGACAGGCTATCGCGCGTCGCGATTTTGTCGCACGACCCAAGTGTGATCGGCGAAGGCGCGTTGCTCGGCGACCGCGCCACTATGATCAATTCCCAAAACGACCGCGTGTTCATGCGCAGCATGGCGACGCGCGGGCAAGCCGGCGGACTTTCGCCTGCGACACACGACTGTCTCGCGTTGCTCGCGCGTTCCAGGTTCGATTACGTGATCATCGAAACCGTCGGCACTGGACAGGAAGCGATGCCGTTCCAGAAGAATGGAATTGTCGATCAAATGGTGCTCGTTATGAACCCGGATTACGGCAGCAGGTTGCAGCTGCAAAAAATCGTGATGCTCGATCTGGCCGATATAGTGGTGGTCAACAAAAGCGATTTGCAGCGCGCGAAAACCGCGCACACTGAGATCGAGCAACGACTTGAGCAAAATCGCCGGGATCAGCGTTTGATCGACACCGTCGCAAAACGTCATCGCGACCCTGGCGTGGACCGGTTGTTCGATTTAGTTTCAGGAAAAACGCAACAACGGAGAAAGAGATGAGCAAGCTCGGACAAGTCGTTGAGTCGGTTGAGAAATATAACCAGTTCGTTCTCGATCAGGTAAAGCGCGCGCGCACTGACGAGAAATTCGGATGCGATTTGCTCGGCCGCTGGAACGACATCAAGGCAAAAATTCCCACGACGCGCGCACCGACCGGCTTGCCATTGCCGCGACTGGCGCTGCCAGAGATCGACGAACCGGGTGAGATTGCTCGCTATCTTTTTGGCGAAGGTCTACCTGGGGAATTTCCGTATCTGAACGGCGCGTATCGCGAAATGTACCTCGAGCCGATTCGAGAACTGGAAAGTTTCGAGAAGGATGGCGAGTCGAAAAAAATCACGCAGGCGGAGGAGCCGACGCGTTTGTTTTCGGGTTTGATGCTGGCCGAAGATACAAACGAGCGCTTCCACTATTTAACGCGGCATCAACGAACCCATCGGCTCAGCACAGCGTTCGACGGCCCAACCCTTTACGGAATCGACAGCGACGCGGACGGCGTCTTTGGGAAAATCGGCGAAGGCGGCGTGGCTATAGACACGGTCGAGGACATGGTGCGGCTTTACGATGGCTTCGACCTCGGCTCGGCCAATTTCTCCGCGTCGATGACGATCAGCGGGCCAGCGCCGATCATCATGGCGATGTACATCGCAGCCGCTAAACGGCGTTTCGGGCCTAGCGTGGTTCCGAAACTACGCGGGACGATCCAAGCCGACATTTTCAAGGAAGTTCAGGCCCAAAACGAAACCATTTTCCCAATCGAGCCTTCGCTCCGCTTTCTGACCGACATGGTGGAATTCACGACGCGCGAGATGCCTCGCTGGTATCCGATCTCGATCAGCGGTTATCACATTGGCGAGGCCGGTTCGACGCCGGTGCAGCAAGCCGCTTACACGCTCTCGAACGGCTTCGCTTACGCGGAAATGTTCGCCGCGCGCGGAATCCCAGTCGATCAGTTCGGGCCACGACTTTCATTCTTCCTCGATTGCGGCTTGGAAGTAGAATACATTGCGCTCGCTCGCGTGTCGCGGCGGATCTGGGCAATCGGCATGCGCGACGTCTTTGGCGCAGGGCCAAAAGCGCAGCTTTACAAATTGCACACTCAAACAAGCGGGCGTTCGCTCATTGCGGCCGAATTCAAAAATAATCTGACCCGCACGGCAGCGGAATTGATGCTCGCGTACATGAACGCGACCAACTCCTGCCATTCCAACAGCGCGGACGAACCGTTCACGACGCCGAGCGAAGAATGGATCCGCCTCGCCGCACACGGCCAGGCGATCTTGCTCGAGGAGTCGGGAATTTTTAAACACACCATGAACATGTTGAGCGGTTCGCCCGGCATGAAGGCGGTCGAGCGCGCGGTGGAAGCGGCAATCCTCGATGAGTTCCGCGAGATCGAGCGGCTCGGCGGGGTGCTCGCCGCCGTCGAAGAACGTTATCAGCGCAGCCAGATCCAAAACGCCGCGCATCGCTATGAGCAACAAATCTACGACGGCACCCGACCGGTCATCGGACTCAACAAATACCGAGACGGCGCCGAAGATATCCCGGAGGTAAAACTCGTGCGAACGCCGCGCAAGAAACAGCAGTTGCAAGTTGACCGGCTGGCGAAATTCAAAAAGAAAAACGCTGAGAAATCGAAGCGCGCCTTGGACAAACTCGCCGCCGTTGTTGAGAGCGGGAAGAATTGTTTTCCGGCGCTGCTCGACGCTGTCCAAGTCTGCTCGTTAGGCCAGGTTACCGGCCGTTTGCAGCAAGTCGTCGGCCGCTTCCGGCCAATGGTTTAATCAGGCACGCTCGACCCGGCAGGAATAACATCCGGCACCGGCATTGTGCAGATGCAGGTAGCTAATCTTTGAGTTAGCGAAGAGTTCGTTGATTCGCCATTCCAATTCTCGACCGGCAACTACCTCGCCACTCAGCATCATTCCCTTTGTGTTGTAAGCACGTACTGACATCACTCGGCTGCTGACGACTTCCGGAATCTCGCCTGGAACCAAATTCGCTTCGGTCGCCTTTTCGCGCACGAAAATTGGACCCGACGCGCGATAGGGTGAATCGACATCGTGATGCGCGAACGGCAACAAGATCACATGCTCACCGATCTCCGCGTCTTCGAGGCTGACCCGGCATGGAAAGCCGGGCTTGGCATCTACAGGCACGCGACGGGCACCTTTCGCGGCCAATTGTTTTTCGTTCAACGAATAGAGCGGCTCAAATTGCGCCGCGGAGAGCCCAACAATTCGAAAATTTGTTTGCATGGCGACACGATGTCGATCTTGTCGCGCACAAACACCCGATTCTTGCGCCTATTTTTTGCCTGCGTGCTTGAGCCGCACGTTTTGCCGGTAAAGCTCAAGACACCGTGAATCAGCCACCCGCGTCATCTTGAGCGACACGACGAGATCGTCGCCGGCGCGCGTAATCGTGCCGGTGCCCGCATTGTGGGCGCTGTCCGTGAAGCTGAATTCGACCGTCCCTTTGGAGCTGACTCTGCCAGTGCCGTCGGCGACCGGCTGAATACCGCGGCCGTCGTTGTAACCGGCACTGAACCAAACCGACACAGTGCTTCCGCTTTGTTCCAAGCTCATTTGAAACGTGGCCTGCCCACTCAAAAAATTCCTGTCCGCGTACTCGCCGGCAAAATTTTGCGAACTGGCCGAACCAGTCGCGGCGCTAAGGACGGCAAGCGAGAGGCCAAGAACGGCTCTGCGATTCATTGCGGGCACAAGTTATGAAATCTGGCGATGGCGGTCAATCGCCGCTACCGGCTGGCCGCAACGCGCTGGATTTCTTCGACCGAGGCAGGATTTTCCAGCGCCGAAGTGTCTCCCGGTTTTTCGCCGAGGTACGCCGCGCGCACAATGCGGCGCATGACTTTGGCGTTTCTCGTCTTTGGAATATCAGCGACGAAGAGAATTTCTTTCGGGGCGAGCGCTTTGCCTAATTCCGTTCCGACCTTCTTTTTTAGATCGTTGGCAAGATCGACATCTCCATTGGCGTCCTTTTTCAGAACACAAAAACAAACCAACGCTTCGCCCTTGATCGAATCTGGGACGCCCACGGCGGCGGCTTCGCTCACTTGCGGATGCGCGACGAGAATCGATTCCACTTCCGCCGGACCGAGACGTTTCCCAGCGATTTTGATCGTGTCGTCGCTCCGGCCGAGAATGTACCAAAGCCCATCATCATCAATCGCGGCCCAGTCGCCATGCACCCAAACATCGGGAAACCGCGACCAGTAACTATCGAAATAGCGTTGTCGATCTTTCCAGAAACCGCGCGTCATTCCGATCCACGGTTCGCGAATCACCAGCTCGCCAACTTGGCCGCGCACCGATCTTCCGTTTTCATCGACAACATCCGCCGCCATTCCCGGCAGCGGCCCGGAGAACGCGCACGGTTTCATCGGTGTTAAGACGTTGCCCATCACGATTCCGCCGGATATTTCGGTGCCGCCGGAATAATTAATGATGGGAAGTTTTCCGCGGCCGACGTTTTGGAAGAGCCACATCCACGGATCCGGGTTCCACGGCTCACCGGTCGAAGCGAACTTGCGGAGTGCGGCGAGATCGTGCTTGTGGACGATGTCGTCGCCGTGACGGCGCAACGCGCGAATCAGTGTTGGCGAAACACCAAGAGCCGTCACTTTATGTCGATCCACCAATTGCCACACGCGATCCGGGCCCGGAAAATCGGGCGCGCCATCGAATAGCAACATGGTCGCGCCGAGAATGAGCGTTCCGAAAACTTCCCACGGTCCCATCATCCAGCCCATGTCCGTCATCCAGAAAAGCGTTTCGTCCTCGTGAAGATCTAGACCCATCCACATATCCTGCGCGGATTTGATCGGGAAACCACAATGCGTGTGGACCGCGCCCTTTGGTTTTCCGGTGGTGCCCGACGTGTAAATGATCATCATAGGGTCTTCGGCAAGCGTTGGACATGTTTGATGTTCGATGTTTGACGTTTGACGTAAGAGGTCGCGCCACGCATGCGTTTTGAAACTTGACGGCTTAAAGTCGAGTTTTGAGGGCGCATTCTCTGTTTCCAAGACTATCACTTGCTTGAGGGTCGGAATCTGCGCGGCCGCTTCATCGGCGATGGGTTTCATCGCGCAGAATTTTCCGCGTCGAAAAGTTCCGTCGGCGGTGAAGAGTGCTTTCGAGTCGGCATCTTTCAGCCGTGACACAATTGCCGCCGCGCCGAAGCCGGAGAAAAGTGGCAGAAAAATTCCGCCGATCTTGATGATGGCGAGCGTTGCGACCACAATCTCTGGGACCATCGGCATGAAAACGCCGATCGCATCGCCTTTCCTCAGGCCTAACGAACGTAACGCCGCGGCCATTTTGTTCACTTCGTCGCGCAGTTCTTCGTAAGTCAGTGTCCGCGTCGTGCCATCTTCGACTTCGGATTTAATCGCAAGCCGGTTGTCGATCTTCGTGCCGGCATATTTATCGAGCATGTTGTGGACGATGTTCATTTCCCCGCCGACGCACCATTTCGGCCACGGTTTGCCTTCGCCAAGATCGACAATCGCTAAGTACGGTTTGGAGAATTGGATATCGAGTTCGCGCAGAACGTTGTCCCAGAACCAAGCGATGTCGGTGGTCGATTTACGCATCAATTCCTCGAAAGATGCCAGTTCGTGCTCCTTCATGAAGCGCTGAAGGTTCGACTGGGCGATGAGTTCTGGCGGAGGCTGCCAGACAAATTCGCCGCCGAATTGAAATTCACTCACGGATCAATTCTGCGCGATTCTGAATTGTAGGGCAACCGCATCGGTTGCCGAAATAAGATAGCAGGCGGAGCGCCTGCCCTACAACCGCTTGCCGACCCAATATTCGTCGGCAGATTGGAGTTTCAATTTCCAATGACTAAGACGCTTGCCCATCAACTGGCCAACTATGCATGCTCACTTCGTTTCGAAGATCTTTCGAAGGAGGTCGTTCACGAAGTAAAACGGCGAGTGATCGATTCGTTCGGTTGCGCGATCGGTGCTTGGGACGAAGAGCCGTGCCGAATTGCGCGCCAGGTCGCATCGGAATTTTCTGCGCGGAATGGATCGACAATTATCGGCGCCCACCATCAAACGCCGCCGGACTGGGCCGCGTTCGCGAACGGCGCTCTCATTCGGTATTTCGATTACAACGACACTTATCTATCGAAAGAGCCGGCGCATCCGAGCGACAACATTTCGGCTGCGCTCGCGATCACGGAAAGTGTCGGCGCGACGGGCAAAGAATTGATCGCCGCGATCGCGCTCGCCTATGAAGTGCAATGCCGTTTCTGTGACGCCGCGAGCATTCGCGCGCGGGGCTGGGATCATCCGACTTACGGTGATTTCTCAACCGCGCTTGCCTGCGCCAGTTTGATGAAACTTGATCCGGAGAAAACGCGACACGCGGTCAACATTGCCGGGGTCGGTTGCGCGGCGATGCGGCAGGCGCGGGTCGGCGAACTTTCGCACTGGAAAGGGGTCGCCTTCGCAGACGCAGCGCGACGTGGCGTTTACTCAGCTCTGCTTGCGCGTGGAGGCATGACCGGGCCGGCACCGATTTTCGAGGGCCAGATGGGCTTTGAAAAACAGCTGGGTGTCTCGTTGGGCGACGTCGGCGAAAAATTTAAAGGCGCGCCAGCGATGATTCTGAAAACGAGCATCAAGTATTGGCCGGCGGAATATCACAGCCAGAGCGCGATCGAAGCCGCATTGTTTTTGCGCGAACAAGTCGGCGGCGGCGTAGAGGTGAAATCGATGACCATCGAAAGTCACGATGCGTCGGTCGACATCATCGGGAGCGAGGCGGAGAAGTGGAAACCGGAAACTCGTGAGACCGCCGACCACAGTTTGCCCTACATCACAGCGATCGCGTTCATCGACGGCGAAGTGACCGAGAAACAATTTCAGCCGCAGCGTTTCACTGATCCCAAGATTTGGAAATTTTTGGAGAACGTGAAAGTCGAACGCAACGCCGGGCTGAGTGCGATGTATCCCGGCGCAGTCGCAAACATCGTACATGTTGATCTTGCCGACGGGAAACGTTTGACCAAGCGGGTCGATTATCCACTGGGGCACGCGAAGAACCGGCTCGAAGATTTCGAAGTCGAAAAGAAATTCTTGTCGTTGGTCAAGCGGACATTCACCCGCGATCAGGCCGCGAAAATTCTCGATCATGTCTGGCGTTTGGATGAGCAGCGCGACGTGCATCTTTTGATGAAGCTGCTGCGAGTTCGATGATAGATGAGCAAGAGTAAGAGACTGCGCGAGCTGATCGCAAAAGGCACGGTGATGCTGCCCGGCGTTCCGAACGCATCAATCGCGCGGCAAGTTGAGCAGGTTGGCTTCGACGCGGTTTATGTCAGCGGCGCAGGGATGGCGAACTCGACCGCAGGCGTGCCGGACATCGGATTATTGAGCAGAGAAGAAGTTGGGCGGCTCGCTGGTTACATCGCGCACGCGGTGCGAATTCCAGCGATCGCCGATGCGGACACGGGTTTTGGCGAAGGTGAAGCCGTCGCACAAACAATTCGGGAATTGGAAAAGGCCGGACTTGCCGGCTGTCATATCGAAGATCAGGAATTTCCGAAGCGCTGTGGTCATCTCGCCGGCAAGTCGATTGTCGATGTTGGGATGATGTCGGAGAGAATCAACGCCGCGGTAGCGGCTCGCCGGGACGAAGCTTTTCTCATCATTGCGCGAACCGACGCGCGCGGCGTGGAGGATTTCAAAGGTTCAATCAAACGCGCCGCGGCTTACATCGAAGCCGGTGCAGACGCGATTTTTCCGGAAGCATTGCAAAGCGCTGAGGAGTTTCGTGATTTTGCCAAGGAAATCAAAGCGCCATTAATGGCGAACATGACCGAATTCGGCAAGAGCCCGTTGCTGACGTTTAAACAGCTCGCGGACTTTGGCTACCGGATGGTGATTTTCCCTCAGAGCGCGTTCCGCGTTTCGATGAAAGCGAGTGAGAAATTCTTCGCGGCATTGAAAAACGCCGGCACGCAGACCAATTGGCTCGATCAGATGCAGACACGGGAAGAGCTTTACGATTTGCTCGATTACGATCCCGCCGCTGAAGAATGGAAAGGTTTTCGCGACTGAATATTTGTCGAACGGCGTATCGTTGTTAACGTGCAACAATTCAATGAGCACCGGAGCAAAACCTGAATATAGCCCCGGACTGGCCGGAGTAATAGCCGGCGAGACGGCGATTTGCTGGGTCGATCCCAACGCAGGGCTGATGTATCGCGGCTACGACATCCATGAGATGGGGAACAAAGCGACATTCGAGGAAGTCGCGTATCTGCTGCTCAACGGGGAGCTGCCGAACCGCAAACAGTTGAAGGAATTCAAGGAGCAGATCGCCGCGCAACGCCCGTTGCCGAAGGAAGTCGAGCAAATGCTGCAACTTTTGCCGAAAAACACCCATCCAATGGACATGTTGCGGACCGGCGTCTCAATGTTGAGCGCGTTCGACAAAGATCTGAGCGACAATTCGCACGACGCTAACATTCGCAAATCGATCAAATTGATCGCGCGGGTCGAAACGTTGATCACCGATGGCTGGCGAATTTCGAAAGGGCAAAAGCCGTTATCGGAAAAACCGGAACTGAGCCAGGCCGCCAATTTCTTCTACAAACTAAATGGCAAAGTTCCCGAAGCGTGGCAGACGCGCATGATGGACACGATTTTTAATTTGTATGCTGATCATGAGTTCAATGCATCAACCTTCGCCGCGCGCGTGACCGCCTCGACGCTCGCGGGGATTTATGCGGCGGTCACTTCCGCGGTCGGCACGTTGAAGGGTCCGTTGCACGGCGGCGCGAACGAGGAATCGATGAAAATGCTCGAGGAAATCAAAACGCCCGATCGCGCAGAGGCGTGGTTGAAAAAGCAGCTGGCGGCGAAGGCCAAGATCATGGGATTTGGGCATCGTGTTTACAAAAAAGGCGACTCGCGCGTGCCGGCCATGCGCGAGATTGCGCGCGATCTCGGGAAACGGACCGGAAAAGAGAACTGGGTGCCGATCTGCGAGAAACTCGAAGAAGTGATGGAACGTGAGAAAGGACTTTGCGCCAATGTCGATCTTTACGCCGCGCCGGTGTTCTGGATGCTCGGGTTCGAGCCCGAATTAAACACGCCGCTCTTCGCCGCATCCCGCGTGGCCGGTTGGTGCGCACACGTGATTGAGCAGCATGATCACAACCGGCTGATCCGGCCGCGCTCTCTTTACGTCGGACCCAAACCTCGGAAATATCCGGGTCCGCCGAAGTCGTAAGATCGAGTCCGAGGTGCGAGCCGGACTGAGCATTTGACTGGCCTTAAACAGAAGTTTGATGGCGGAGAAATCACTTCAAGAACAATACGCTCCTGAAAATTCCTGCTGGGGCTGCGGTCCCGCGAATCCGGATGGTTTGCACATCCGCAGTTTTCTAAAAAACGGCGAAGTCGTTGCCGAATGGACGCCGCAACCGAAGTACGAAGCGTTTCCTGGCGTCTTGAACGGCGGAATTATCGGCACGTTGCTCGATTGTCACTGTAACTGGACTGCGGCTTATCATTTGATGAAACGCGCAGGTGCGGATCATCCGCCGTGCACTGTGACCGCCGAATATTCGATCAAACTTCTGCGACCGACGCCAACGAACGGTCCGATTTCGCTCTCAGCGCACGTTGTCGATTTAAACGACGACCGCGCGACGATTGAAGGCAGGCTGAGCGTAGGCGGAAAAGTCTGCGCGACCTGTCGCGGGATCTTCGTCGCGGTGAAGGAAGGCCATCCCGCGTTTCATCGTTGGTGATGTCACCACGCGCCTATGGCCTGTTGATGAAGACCGCAGCGCTGTGGCTACAAACCGCGACTCCGGCTTCGGACCGCGCCCGGGGTGACTCGAACACCCGGCCTACGGATTAGAAATCCGTTGCTCTATCCAGCTGAGCTACGGGCGCAATACTAGGTAAATCGGCCCGGCAGAAAGATTTTTGTTGCCAGTTCTACGGTGCTGTTCTACGGTCACGCCATGCAAACGACCGAAAAGCGCCGCAACCGTTGGAAAAACACTGGAAAGCAAAATCTCGTCCGCCATGTCGAATCCGGGCGCTACTATGCCAGAGCTTACGCGAACGGCAAAGAGATCTGGAAGTCACTCAAGACTTCGCATCTAAGCATAGCGCGGGCGAGGCTTGCGGAATTTCTCAAGGGACACCGCGAACGCGCTGGTAATAGCAGCGCCGACGGCGATGCCAAGATGACATTCGGCGAGGCCGCCGCGATTCACCTTCGGAATCTCGATGATAATCTCAGCATTAAGCCGCGGACGCGGGACTACTGGCGCGAATGCCTTGAGGCACTGCAAAGGAGTTGGCGCGGTGTGACCGAAACCGAAGTGCGGAAGATCACAAAGGCCGACTGCAAAAAATGGGCGAGCGCCTACGGCAAGACAGCATCGCCGACGCGCTACAACAACACGGTCGCGGTTCTCCGGCATGTCCTAAACGTCGCAGTGGAAGCAGGTGTAATTTACGGCAACCCGGCAGCGGTTCTGAAACGCGCTACCATTCGCGGGAGACAACTCGCGCTGCCGAGCACGGAGAAATTCGACGCGCTGATCACCGAAATGCGAAATGGGCACAGCCGCGACTCGGTGAACTGCGCGGATTTCGCATCCGGCTTGGCGGTCACGGGAATGCGAAAGGGAGAAGCGAATGCGCTTGAGTGGCGCGATGTCGATTTTGAAGTCGGTGAAATCGTTGTGCGTGGCGACGCCGAGACGGGCACGAAGAATTGGGAACTGCGCCGCGTCCCATTGATTCCAGATGCTCGCCAGTTGTTTCAGCGAATGAGGGCTGAACGTCCCGACGAGTCGCTGGATGCAAAAGTCTTTCGAGTGGCTGAATGCCAGAAGTCTCTTGATCGGGCCTGTAAGAAAGTCGGGACAGATCGCATCACGCATCATGATTTGCGGCATTTATTCGCCACGCGCTGCATCGAAAGCGGCGTGGACATTCCAACCGTCTCGCGCTGGTTGGGACATAAAGACGGCGGTGCACTCGCGATGAAGACATATGGTCATTTGCGTCGCGAGCACAGCATCGCTCAGGCGCAGCGTGTGACGTTTGCTCCGACGCCGCACACGCAAGCTGACATCATAAATCTCCAGCAGCGAGCCAATGAGTAGCACGGAGCGTGCGCGCGCCAAAAATCGGCTGCACCGCGCTCGGCACACCCTTTATTGGCGCGAATCAGAGGAAGATTGGCCTTCAGACAGTTTTCTCCAATCGCTTGAGGTCAACATCATGGCTCTCAGTGGCACGAACCGTATCTCATGGAAAACAATTCAACGGCTTGATAGGCGGAGCACCTCACTTCAGCTATGCCGGGCTGTCGATCGCATGGTGACTCGTGTTTTAGCGCATTGCTCTGAGGCTCAGCCGCAAGCATTGGAATCTGCCAGACCATTAATTTCTTGGTTAGTGAAGATTGGGCATCCGAAAGTTCGAGAACCCCGAAAGCTGAACCCCCGAATTGCTTTTCAGGTTAGGAAGCAACTTCGAACCGATGCAGATGCCAAGAAACAGAAAAAGAGGGAAGCGGCGCGACTTCGTCAGCAACGGCATCGATTACAAAAATCTTGACAAAATAGCGTGACAAAAATCGCTGCATTTTCGTTCGTTCTCGTGATTTTTTGTGCATTTTCTTGTTGTTTCGTGATGCCCGAAGTCTAACGAGCAGATTTCGGGTGGCTTGCCGACGCATTTTCATGCATATTGTTACTGTCGATGCAAGACGGTGTAAGTCATCGACAACGGGCGCAGACGCAATCGCGTGTTGCGCGTGAACCAATTCCATTAACACAGCGTGCCGCGCTGAGTCCGGCAGAGTTTGCCGCGTTGTGCGGTCGCTCGCCTACCTGGGCGTATCGGCAAATCTACGCCGGGCGCGTTAAGCCTATCTCCGACTGTGGGCGGCTGCTCATTCCTCGCGCGCAGCTCGAATCATTTCTGGCACGCACAGCTGAATACAACCCAACAGCAGTTGGAGGTGTGGGCAAATGATCGCGCAAAAGCAACTAGCTCCGACATTCGGGGCAGATGGGGAGACGTTCGGGACAGCGGAACTGTGCACATGGCCGGTTGGACCCGGTGTTTGCCGGTTCCAGACAAGATCGCCGGAATTTGCCCGTAAGTTCGGAGACCGTTCTGGCGCAAAACTCGTCGGCTGGTCGGTGCTGGGCGGTTATCTGCGCATCTACCAAGAACAAATCGAGCCGTGGCGTGCTCGGCAACTGGTGAAGCGGTATCTGAAAGGCCAAGCTGAAGAAACGCCGGCTAATGGAGCGTTTCTCGGCTCAAAACGCCCAGGGTCACGTCGAAATTTTCGAGGAGGGTCGCAAGCAGCGGCAAACCGGCCATGAGCAGAAATAACGATTTAGAGGAGAAAATTGTCCAAGCCCGGACGCGACTGCCGCTGCCGAGATTGATGGAGTTGGAAGGCCTTGGCGTTCAGGTTAAGAAGAACAAGAACGTGCGGTGTCCGTTCCATCCCGACAAGCGGCCATCGTTCTCCGTCTTTGAACAGAACGGGCGATGGCGTTGGAAATGCCACGCCGGGTGCGGCGGCGGCGACGAGATTGATTTCCTCTGCAAATTGCGCGGCATATCGAAGCGCGAAGCCGTATCCCTTTACTTGGAGATGGCCGGATTCCCGGCAGAGTCTCCTGAGTGCTCTGAGTTGTCTGTGTCTTCTGTGTCCAGTAATGGACAAGGACTACAGGCAGAGCTGAGAGCTTTGGCAGCGCGTAACCGCTGCACTGAGGCAAGCACAGACGGGTTCCGGCAGGTCGCGGCGGAGAAACGGTTTGAGGTCGCTCGCGGGTTGAAGGCGGTTGAGGAACGGATTGGCCGGAAGTTGACCAATGCCGAACTGACGCTGGCGTTCGATGAATGGTATCGGCTTTCGCAGCCGGTTCTCGATCCCGCAGACACGCGCGACTTCCACTTATTGTCCGGGCTGGCTGAGTTGCGAAAGGTCCGGGTTCCGGCAGGGCGTGAAGCAATCACACAAGCCGTTGAGGCCGTTTTGAAGCTGCCTCTCTCTGAATTGCCGATGATTCCCGGAGTGCCGAACGCGCCAGAGAGTCTGCGCAGAGTCGCTGCACTGCATCGCGAACTGTCTCGGCGCTCAACCAAGAAAGATAAAACCTACTTCCTCGGTTGCCGTGATGCGGCCAAGGTATATCCCGGTCTGTCCAAAACTGAAGCTGCAATCATCAACCGTGCACTTGAGCGATTAGATGTGATCGAAATTGTTCGCGAGGGTGAACAGATCCCAGACGGACGGGCTTCAGAGTATCGCTATCTCTTGCCGCCAAACGAAAATGCGGCAGAGGAGGACGACGTAGGATTCGACTATTAACCGGCATCCCTCGCGCGCACGCGCGTGGAGACTGATCCAGCGCAATCGAATGTCGAGCGCGCACGCGACATTGGGATTCGTGCTAAACTGCAACGATCGAAGTGATGAGCGAGGAGCACCTTAAGATTGGTGCGGTCGCAAA
>DATFXN010000041.1:0-9051 GCA_035315805.1 Chthoniobacterales bacterium | reverse complement strand
TCCTCTCGCGCGAACGAATTGTGTATGCCTAAATGCGAAGTTTGCGAAAACCAATATGACAAGGCGTTTGAAGTGGTCATAGGCGGAGAGCGTCACATCTTCGAACAGCTTCGAGTGCGCAATCCACGCGCTGGCGCCTGTTTGCCCGCACTGCAATTGCCGTATCGTCGGCCACGGCGTCGAAGCGGACGGCCAAATCTTCTGTTGTGTACATTGCGCACGCGCTTCCGGCACAACGCAGTTGAAGGACCGCGTCTGAAGGTAGGGCGCGTCACTACGCGCGCGCCGTGTTTCACTCGAACATTGATGCGACTGGACGCGCCGACCCGTGCGAAATACAAATGCTGACATGAACTTCCTAAAAACTTTTTTCATCGGGATGGTGCTTGCATCGTTCGCAGCTTTAATCGCGCTGGCACAAACGCCCGCGGCGAAATCCGCGGCTTCATCAAAAGGCATCTCTGTACTGCATCCCACTGCGGGCAGTAAAGTCAGCGGCACCGTCACATTCACGCCAGTCGCCGATGGCGTGCAGGTTCGCGCGGAAATCGCGGGCCTGACGCCTGGTAAGCACGGCTTTCACATACATGAATTTGGCGATTGCAGCGCAGGCGATGCAAGTTCCGCAGGCGCGCATTTCAATCCCACCAACCAACCGCATGCCGGGCCAGATGCAGCAGCGCGGCACGAGGGCGACATGGGCAATGTCGAAGCAGACGCTTCCGGCAACGCGAAGCTCGATTACGTCGACCATCAGATTTCCCTCGGGAACGATGCGAAATCGGCAATCGGCCGCTCGGTTGTCGTCCACGCAAAACCCGACGATCTGAAGACTCAACCATCCGGCGACGCAGGTGGGCGCATCGCCTGCGGCGTAATCGGCTGGGCGAAAAGCCAATAGGCGAGCGTTTTCCCGTCTGCACGCAGATCATGTCCGACTTTCAACGATGGCTGCCCTCGCCGTCATCCCGAGCTTCGTTCAAAATCTCTTTGCTCGACAGAGCAGATCTCATCTGATCAAATTACCGAAAACCATCGCCCTGCACGCTTATGCCACGACTATCTAAAATTGAATTGTCACCCGATAACGGGTGCGTCATCGACATGAAATGGAGCCTCGGCCCACTGAGCTATCACTCTTCCGGTGCCGGCAAAGTCGACATCGAACCGACTAAGGAAATCACCCGGCTGCCTGAAGTAGTGCTTTATGACCATATCGGGTTCAAGGGTTCCTACGCCCGAACGAATTTGAGTTTCCATTACGTCGGCGATTACTGGAATGACCGTATGAGCTGCGTCATCGTCGCGAGCGGTATCTGGCGATTTTATCGCGACGATTATTACAAGGGTCCGTACTGGGACCTCGGCCCCGGCTATTATGAAAGTTTCTTTTCCGAAAAAGGCCCGGACGACGTCGTCAGCTCGTTTCAGTGCATCGCGCTGACGTAAATCGCCACTTGGATTGGGCAATCGACGCTTGAACACAAGCGCCGCTACAACGTGGCAATTTCAAGGACTTCACTTGCACAGCCCCAGGAGAGCGTGAAGCCAGCGCCGCCATGGCCGTAGTTGTGAATGACGGTGCGACCGTCGCGGAGGTGATCGCGTTCCAGGCGAACGCCTGATTTCCTGAACGGGCGCAGACCGACGCGTTCGGCGAGAATGGTGGGCTTATCGATGTCCAGCACTCGGCTGCATTCAGCGACAATTCGCGACGTCGTTGCGGGATTGGCGGCGAGAACGTGGCTGAGTTCATTCGTTCCACCGAAAACGCAATCATTGCTGCGCGGGATTGCGTACATGAGCGGCTCGTCATCACATACTATCGCGCACGAAAGCGCGTCGATTTTCGGCACGATTGCGATTTGGCCTCGGTGCGGCTCGAGATCGAGGTCCTGCAAAAGCTCGCGCGCGCCAATTCCCGCGCAATTAATCACGAGGTCGAATCTTGTGTCGACCTCTTCAAGTTTTTCGAAGTGGACGTTGGTGTGGATTTCGCCGCTAGCCCTGCGAAACCGCGTGGCCAGGTACTCGAGGTAAATCGTAGTGTCCATTAAAGGGACCGGAAGGGAGAAACCACTTTTGAAGCTGTAGCCACCGCGCTGTGCGCGGTTCCGATCCGGCCACTGGCCGGTTGCTACAGATGAAAGCCGCTTTGCGCCCAGCGGAATTGCCCAATCAGGAATTTCGATTTCACCGGTGCGCAAAAACTGCCGCGATTCGATCATCGAGACACCGCTCCCACGAACGCGAGTGAGATCGACGAGCACCTGGTACGTCTCCAGCGCCAATGGAATTACTCTATCCGCAGGCTTGACATGGTAGGGGAACCAAACAGCCGCAGCCACGCTGGAGGTCGTTTGTTGCCCGATATTCTTCGCGAAAATCGCAGTGCGATAGCCGTGCTCAGCAAGCACCACACCGCAGGTCAAGCCGGATACGCCGGCGCCGATAATTGCGACCTTTCGATCCATTTCCAAATGGTAGGGACGGATCGCCCGGCCGTCCGCAAAATTTTTAGCGACGCATCATGACGACGGTGCGCCGGGCGGTCGCTCCCTACCATCATCCATGCACGATCGGCCGGCAGTCCTCTGCGCGCCGTTCGATCTTTACAGTTGGTACGTGCCAAATCGTCGGCAGCGTCTAAGATTTATTCGCGATGGTTTCACTTAATCGAGATGCGCTCACGGAAAAAATCCTGGAGGGCGCGCGGATTTCGACGGATGACGCGCTGGAATTGTATCGCTGGCCGCTGGAAGAACTGGCAGCGCTTGCGAACGCGCGGCGTGATTTGGCGAAGTCGAAAAGCTATGGCGGCCGCGGCCGCGAGATCGTGACGTATATCGTCGACCGCAATATTAACTACACGAACGTCTGCAACGTTTACTGCAAATTCTGCGCATTTTATCGAACCGAACGCGACGAAGATCATTATGTGTTGAGTCTTGAGCAGCTGGATCAAAAACTGGACGAACTTACTGCCGCAGGTGGAGTGCAAATCCTGATGCAGGGCGGGCATCATCCAAAATTGCAGTTCGACTGGTACATCGATCTTCTACAGCACATCCGCGAAAAATATCCGCACATCAATATTCACGGGTTCAGTCCGCCGGAGTTTGGACATTTCGCGGAGACATTCCGGATGCCGCTGCGAGAAGTGATTTCGCAATTTAAGGCCGCCGGGCTCGGCTCTATCCCTGGTGGCGGCGGCGAAATCCTTGTGGACCGGGTACGGAAGAAGATTGCGCCCTTAAAAATCAACAGTGACCAATGGCTGG
This sequence comes from Chthoniobacterales bacterium, assembly GCA_035315805.1. Lineage (GTDB taxonomy): Bacteria > Verrucomicrobiota > Verrucomicrobiia > Chthoniobacterales > UBA10450 > AV40. The sequence continues at coordinate 5,770 of DATFXN010000041.1, read as the reverse complement.
AGGTGATGCAAGTGGCGCATGAGCTCGGATTGAAGTCGAGCGCCACAATGATGTTCGGCCATGTCGAAACCATTGAAGATCGCGTCGAACATTTGCAGCGGATTCGCGATCAACAGGATCACAGCGGCGGGTTCACGGCATTTATTTGTTGGACCTTTCAACCGCAGCATACGGTGTTGAAAGTGAAACAGCCGACTGGCGTGTCGGAATACCTGCGGATGCAAGCGCTCGCACGGATTTTTCTGGATAACATCGAGAATATTCAAAGCTCGTGGGTGACGCAGGGGCCGGACATCGGGCAGATCGCGCTTAGATACGGCGCAAACGATTTTGGCTCGGTGATGATGGAAGAAAATGTGGTCAGTAGCGCCGGCACCACGTTTCGGCTGGATGCCGCTCAAATCGAATCGCTGATTCGCCAAGCCGGATACGAACCGCGTCGGCGAAACAACTGGTACGAACTGCTGAATTAAGGAGCCAACGCGGGCCGAGGGCGACCCGGCTCCATCAACCTGTATCTTAACATGCGTTCGTTGGAGACGGCTTGCCTTCAGGCGCGATGATCTTTAGGTCCGCATCATCGTTCTGGAATACCGCCTGATTTGAGTCAGAATGAGTTCCAGGAGGAGACTGCCATGGAATTACTCGATGCGTTTCCGCGATTGATCAGTTGGGCGGTGCCCATCATTGTTCTTGCCATCATTATTTTTCCTCAGGCCATCCGGGTCCTGCGGGAATACGAGCGGGCCGTGATTTTTCGGCTCGGAAAATTGCTCGGCGCAAAGGGACCGGGCGTAATTTTCCTTATCCCAATCGTCGATCGGATGGTGCGCATGGATCTGCGCGTGGTCACAATTGATGTGCCGCGACAGGAAGTCATGACGCGCGACAACGTTCCGGTGAGCGTGGACGCGGTGCTCTATTTTCGCGTGATCGATCCGCAGTCCGCCGTGGTGAAAGTGGAGAATTTTTTGAAAGCCACCTCGCTCATCGCGCAAACCACATTGCGCAGCGTGCTCGGCCAGGCGGAGCTGGACGAACTGTTGTCGCACCGGGAGAAAATTAATCACACGCTACAGGAAATTATCGATCGCCAAACCGATCCGTGGGGAATCAAAGTCACGGCGGTTGAGGTGAAGGACGTCGCGTTGCCCGACACGATGAAGCGGGCGATGGCGAAGCAAGCCGAAGCCGAGCGCGAACGCCGCGCCAAAGTCGTCAATGCCGAGGGCGAATACCAGGCCGCGGAAAAAATGGTGCAGGCTGCGGCAATTATGAGTAAGGAACCGATCGCGCTCCAATTACGCTTCCTGCAAACCATGCGGGAGATTTCCAGCGAGCATAATACCACCACGTTTCTCCCAGTGCCGCTCGACTTGTTTGGACCGTTAAAAAGGGGCGAGCCACCAAAGTCGTAGTTTGTCCCACGGTCAGCGAACGATCCTAGCGATTTGCTCGCGAAAAAGTCTGGCGCCACCGGATGCTGGATGGCGAACACAGTGCGCATTAACACCAAGTTGGTCTAGCTGAGCGGCGGCGATTTTTCCCAGCGCGACGATTTCTTCACAAGGAAATAATAGGAGGAACGCTTTCAGCGCAGCGCGACCGCAAAGTTGTTCTGGCTTGTTAGGCATACGATTACTCAACATCCCTCGGTGCGGATCGAAGGAATGCCACGGAAACGCATTCCAGAGGACGAACTCGTCCGGCAACACGCCAATCTTCCGCAACGCGCCCCAGACAATCGTCGCTGTCGGTTCCGAAAATCCATTCGGACATACACTCGGTTTGCTCGTTCGGCGAGGCTCGATGCGCGAAAGAATCTGTAGTCCTGACTTGTCGGGATGACCGCCGTTCTTGAATCTCGCCTCTCGATTTCGGCTCTCTGAGAGCGCCGCTAGGATCTCAGGCTTTTTCCCAAGCAGCATGCACTCGGAAGTCATCGGAATTCCGGTGAAATGACCACCGCGATAACCGAGCGCTTCGCCGATAACGGCGATCTTTGCGCGTCCGAGGCGTTGTTGGAGATAAGCACTCAGTTGATGACGCCGTATCATTGGCGCGATTCGGGCGATGTCGTTTTGCCCGTCGACTTGCCACCACGGATTAAATACAGCGCCCGTTGGCGATTGCTTTAGTAGCCTAACGAAGCGCTCGACCGAATTGGTGCTCATGAGAACTCTCAAATCTCAAACTGTATCGACTGAGCACAGCCGGCCGAAGCTGTTGATGCGATGGGTCGACGTGGGCTTGAAAATCAAACGGGGGTACGACGAGCCGGAGAAATCCGACGGCCATCCCGTGTTAGTTGACCGGATCTGGCCACGAGGATTTAAGAAAAGCGAGTCGCGAATCGATGAATGGCCGAAGGAAATTGCGCCTAGCACCAGCTTGCGTAAATGGTTCAAGCACGATCCGACCAAATGGGACCAGTTCAAAAGGAAGTACGCTGCCGAACTAAAGGAGCATCGCGAAGAAATCGAGAAACTAGCGCGCCAGTCCACGAAACGGAGTGTAACTCTTCTGTTCGGCGCGAAAGACACCGCACACAATAACGCCGTGGCATTAAAGGAGCACCTCGAGCGCATAGCTGAGTGACGCGATATAAGATCTCATCTGTGATCCTGCATTTGTCGGACGCAAAGCTGACAGACAAAATTGCCCGCGTCATTTATTTGTAGGGCAACCGCTTCGGTTGCCGGCCGTCTGAGCAGGCGGAGCGCCCGCCCCTACAATTAGAAACATAAATTGCAATGCCAGAGATGCCCGAAGTCGAAACGTTCAAGCGATATCTGAACAGCACCTCACTGCACCAGCGGATCGCCAACGTCGCGGTGCAGGACTCGTATGTTTTGAAACACGTTTCCGCGCGTGAACTGACACGGCGACTGAAAGGGCGTCGCTTCGAAAAAAGTCACCGCTATGGCAAACATCTGTTTGTGCGCGTCAGTGATGAGCTCTGGTTGCGATTGCATTTTGGCATGACCGGTTCGCTTGAGTACCTAAAACACGAGGAGATAGCGCCGAAAACTGCGCGCGTGATTTTTCGTTTCGCGAATAACTGCCGCTTAGCGTTCGACGATCAGCGAAAATTTGGCGAGGTCGAGTTGATCGAGGATGTCGATGAATTTCTGCGAACACGCGGCCTTGGCTTTGACGCGCTCAAAATTAGTTTCTCGCAATTTAAAGCAATGCTGGGAAAACAGCGCGGCGCAGTGAAAGCGATTTTGCTGAACCAGCAATTGATCGCTGGGATCGGCAACCTTTACGCCGATGAAATTCTTTTCTACGCACACATGCACCCGGCGACTGAAGCGTCCAGATTGCGCGACAAGGATCTGACGCGGTTGTTTCGCGCGATACGGTATGTTCTGGAGAAAGCGATTGCATTGAAAAGTGATTTCAATCGCTTGCCGAAATCGTGGCTGCTAACACATCGTGAAAAACGCGGCAGATGTCCGCGTTGCGGTCGTGCGTTGAAATCAGCAACGATTGGCGGCCGGACGTCATGGTTTTGCGCGCATTGCCAGAAGCGAATCTGATCAACACCTGGTTCAGCCAGGTGCTACACCATCGGCCGAAAACGGCCGACCACTTCTTGCAAACGTCCGGTGATTTGGCCTAACGAACAGACTCCGGCTGCTTCGAGCAGCGCGGGAAAAACATTTTCACCTCTGTCAGCGACCTCAGCCAGTTTGTCCAGCGCGCGGTTCGCTTTATCGGCGTTTTTCTTTTTGAATTTGCGGAGCCGATCGACTTGCAATTGCCGTTTCGCCCTCGGCGTGCGAACGAGCTTCACTTCCGGAGCATCCTCGTCGCCGTCGCGATACTTGTTCAAGCCGATGATTGGCCGAGTGCCGTCATAGATCTGTTGTTCGTAACGGTGCGCGGCATTTTGAATCTGGCTGCGTTGATACCGTTCTTCCACCGCTGCGAGCACGCCCCCGAGTCGTTCGATTTCGCGGAACTCACCCAGGATCGCCGCTTCAACAGCCCGCTCGACGGCTTTCATACCGGGCGAACCGCTCAGCATGTTCATGGTGTGTTTGAAAATGCCGGATTCCTCCAGCAAGATCGCCTGTCCGTGCGCGGCAAGCCGGATCCATTCTTCGCTTGGCGTCGTGAACGGTTCGTCCGCGCTGTTTGAGTGGCACGAATTCGTGGCGTTCATGTATGACAGGATCAGTTCCGTGGCCGTCCGGGTGAGATTGTTTTTGAATTCGGCGGCGATTAACGAGCGTCCGCTCGTTTGCGTGTGCAATTTAAAAAGTTGTGCTCTCGGACCCGCACCGAACACGTCGCGCATACCGATCGCCCAGATTCGGCGCGACACGCGTGCGAGCGCGATGTACTCCGCGTCGAGGCCGCAATCGAGAAAGAACGAAAGCCGCGGCCCGAATTGGTCGACCGGGATTCCGCGTGCGGCGAACATTTCCGCGTACGCAAAACCGTTCGAGAGCGTGTACGCCGCCTGTTGCACCGGCGTCGAGCCGGCCTCGCCGATGTGATAACCGCTGATCGAGATTGGATACCAGCGCGGCATTTCGCGCGTAGTGAACTCCACCATGTCGGTGAGAAACCGCAGCGACGGTTCGACCGGGAAAATGGTTTCGTTCTGCGCCTGGACTTCTTTAAAGATGTCGGCCTGCACCGTGCCACGCAATCTCGGAACAACTTTCGGACCGAACCGCCTTTTGGCAGCGGCGATGTACATGGCCATGATCATCGGGGCCGGACCGCTGATGGTCATCGAGGCGGAAAAATTGGGCGATCCAAGATCAAATCCGTCGTAAAGACGAACCATGTCTTCGACCGTATCGATCGCCACGCCGCCCTCTCCGATTTTCCCGAAAACGCCGTCGGCATCGCTATCGAGTCCGTAAAGGGTCGGTCCATCGAATGCGGTGCTGAGCCGATGGGTGCGCTGGTGCCGCGTCAAATAGTGAAACCGCTCGTTCGTGTCTTCAGCCAGCATCAGGCCCGAGAACAAGCGTGTAGGCTCTTCAGGTTGCGTAAGCTTCTTGCCGGTTTTGTCGCCGTCCTTCTCGAAGCTCTCAATCTCACGGATCGGCTCGAGGTACATCTCGGGATACGCGGCGTTGAGGTATGGAAATTCGCCCGGCAAGCCTTCACCGAAAATGAAACGCGCAATCTCGCCTGGTTCATCGATCTCGGGTAACGCGAGACGCGGCAGCGGCAAACCGGTCGGTGTGCGCGTAACCGGGATCTTCGCTTTTGTATCGTTCCAACGTCCAAGCAAATCGCATCCGAATTTTTGATCGGTGCGCGCCCGCTTCACCTGATCGAGAACAAATTTGTTATAATTTTCGACCGATTCGACGACTTGTCCGAGCTTGCTCATAGAGTTTCCTTTATCGTTCCGTCATTCCGAGCGAAGTCGAGGAATCTCGAATTGTTTTCAGCACTGAGAATTCCAAAGATGTCTCGATTCCGCTCGACATGACAACCCTGGTTACTGACGATCTGAGATTAACTCAAACAACCGGTCCACGCCAGAGTCGCGGTGCCGTTTCGCTACGGTGTCGACCAGGTACTGGTCTTTCCGGTTTTGTTCAAGACGCTGCTCGATTTCCGTGTGCGCCGTGCGCGCACGCTGGAGATCGCTTTTGTTCACCACCACGATGTCAGCCAAATCGAGCATCACGATCTTCTGCAACTGCAATCGGCTGCCGTAGTCGGGATTCATCACCAGCACGGTTGAATCGACAATTCCATTTTTCTGAAATGGCATCGCCTCCTGGCCGGTGCC
>DATFXN010000040.1:0-79919 GCA_035315805.1 Chthoniobacterales bacterium | reverse complement strand
AGTCTCCCTCCGCGGAATAATCCCACCCGCGAGCGCGACTTCGACACCCTTGGCGATTAACCGCTCAGCTGCCTCGGCGGCGTTCTTCCCGTATAAGCCCGTGTCTACAAGCGCAGACAAATAGCCATGCACGAGAGGAGTCGTCGAGATGGTAATTTGGACGGATTTTACAGGGTTGGGTTTTCGTGCCATTCTTTTGCCATAATAATGGCATTATTTTCTTTGCAAAGCTTTTTCTTTCAGCCGGAGTCAAAGCACGCGGTAGCTGCCTCGGACTTGCTCCCCCATAAATACGGCATAGCAGCGCAGCACCGCCCCTGAGCAGATGCCTTCTCACTGTGTTGAGGCAGCGCGCGTGAGGGAGCGCGGCGCTCCAGAAACTGTTGACGCCATGTTGACGGTATGACGTCTCAAATGGTCATTTTTGTTCTCAAGCCTTCGTGCATATGCGAGAGAAGCGACTGCGCACGAGTGGGTTACAACGAGTTTTAAGTCCGTTGCGTCTGCCATTCCGCCACATCGGCGCTGCGGCGGCTGAATTGTAGTCGCGGAGAACGCCTGGCGCCAAAGCGAGATCACGGTGCAGGCAATGACCGCCTTAAAAACTCGAAGCACGGACAAAGTCCCTGCTGTTCGGGTTGTCGCCCGTCTTATTGCTGCCGGCGAAGACGTCGTCTGCAGTGCTCGCTGGGTAGGTCCCTGAAGCCAGGCCGGTGAAGGTCGTGCTGCTGGTCACAGCCGCGGTCAAGCATTTCTTTCAGGAAACGGCATTATTTAACTGACCGCCGGAGCTTTCGGGTCTTGCTTTCTCCCCCGGGAAATCGCTCCACAAGCATCCCACCGTTTGGTGAATATTGTTTCTGCCGGGCGCAAAATTTTTAAAAAAACGCGAACTCTGATCTGGAAAAACCGTATTCATCTTTAGAGCAAAGGACGGCAGCGGCTGTTTTCCCCCTATTGGAGCGGCACTTCTCGTTGTGCCGCTCCTTTGTTTTGGCGGGAAATCCCCCCACTTGACCGTTCCAGCCATTGCGGCGGGGTCTGTGACCGCGGATTCAAAAACGGAAAAGAAATTGTCGGCGCGCGCTGAGCGCCGGTAGAGTAACTGACCGCGATGACGACTGCGAACAAGATCACGGTAGCGCGCATTTTGATGATCCCCGCTTTCGTCACGATGGCGATCTATTATGGCCAGAGCATCGAGCGCCACGAGCCGTTGGAATGGCAGCGTTTTGCCGCAATCATTATTTTTCTCATCGCGGCTGTAAGCGACGGTCTCGACGGCTACATCGCGCGTCGTTGCAAACAGCGGAGCGAGCTCGGCGCGATTCTAGATCCGATCGCGGATAAAGGCCTACTCTTAAGCGGCATCATTACGCTCAGCATCAGCAACTGGAGCGAGAGCGATCCAGACTACGGAAAGTTTCCGATTTGGTTTCCAGTGCTCGTGATTACGCGCGACGCGGTAATTCTCGTCGGAGCGGTCATTCTGCACTATTTCATTGGCAATAAAATAAAAATAAAACCGAGTTGGACCGGCAAAGTCGCAACCGTTTGTCAGATGTGTGCGATCGCGTGGGTGATGCTGCAACTGCGTTTCTTGCCACTGATTTTCGTAATCATCGTTGCGGGAATTTTCACTTTTGTCTCAGGAGTGGTTTATGTGATGGACGGCGTCCGCCAACTCCAGGCCGCCGGGCATGCGCACGCGGAAAAGGACTAATTTCCATTCGGAGGTCGCGGTGAACCGGAAACTGCCGAGTGTCGCGATCGTGGGCCGGCCGAACGTCGGCAAGTCCGCGCTCTTCAATCGATTGATCGGCCGCAAGATCGCGATCGTGCATGATCAACCGGGCATCACGCGCGACCGGATTTCGGCAATCTGCTCGGGCGCGAAAACCCCATTCACACTCTGGGACATGGGCGGAATTTTCGGCGCGGGTGAGAAAGAATTGACGGAGCCGATTCAGCGCGCCGCCGAAGAAGCGCTGCGTGTAAGCGATCTCTTCTTGTTCGTTGTCGATGCAACGGACGGTCTCTCGCCATTCGACGAGGACCTCGCCCGCACGCTCCGCAAATCCGGAAAGCCAATCGTTCTCGTCGTTAACAAGATCGACCACGAGAAACGCCTGCCGTTTGCTGCCGAGTTCGACTCGTTGGGCTTCCGCGAAACTGTGTCGGTCAGCGCCGAGCACAACCGCGGCATTTCCGAATTGCTTGCGAAGATCGAGGAGTTGTCGCCCACAACGATAGAGATTCGGGAGTCGGTAATCGGGAACGGGCTTAAAATCGCGATCGCCGGCCGTCCCAACGTCGGAAAATCCTCGCTGATCAACGCGATCATGCAGAGCGAACGCGCCATCGTCAGCGAGTTGCCCGGAACAACGCGTGATGCAATCGACATTTCTTACGAACGCGACGGCCGGCAGTTTCTGTTCATTGATACGGCCGGAATCCGGCGCCGCGGCAAACTCTCAAGCTCAGTGGAAATCTTCAGCGTCATGCGGGCAGAGCGAAGTATTCGCCGCGCGGATCTCTGCGTGTTGATCGTCGATCTTACGAACGGCGTGACCGCTCAGGATAAACGAATCGCTGGCCTGATTCAGGAAGCGCGTAAAGCGGCGATGATCGTTTTAAACAAATGGGACTTGGTGAAGCCAAAACGCGGCGCGCGGCAGACAATCCACGAGCTTGTTGTTGAAGCGCGCGAACGAATTTTCTTTCTCGATTACGCGCCGGTGTTGACTGTTTCCGCGCAAACTGGTGAGAATATCGATCGCTTGTTCGGAACGATTTCCAAAGTCGAGCGCGCGTCTGCGGCGAGAATCGGCACCGGCGTTCTGAATCGACTGATGCGCGCGGCGTTCACCGCAAACCCGCCGCCGATGGTGAAAGGCAAACGGCTGAAACTTTTCTACGCGACGCAAGCCCGGGGAAAACCTCTCCAGCCGCCGGAGTTTGTGTTATTTGTGAACGATCCGCGATTACTTCCGCGGGCTTACGGGCGTTACCTTGAAGCGCAGATTCGCAAGGCGCAGCCTTACTCAGGATTGCCGATCATTTTGACTTTACGCCCGCGCAGCCAAAAGTAATACGCCCGTTGGGGCGCCGCTCGCCGCAGCGAGCGACTACTGTTGGGAATCGAACATTTCCTACTCGCATCTGTCTGAAAAAACACACATGAAATCGACCCAGGAAATCACCCGCGAAGTGCAGGAGCTTGGCCGTTGGATTCCGCCTCTGCGCGGGCAGGTTTCGCATGTCGTTGTCGGCCAAAAATATCTGGTCGACCGCCTGCTGCTCGGTCTTCTCGCCAACGGCCACATCTTGCTCGAGGGAGTGCCTGGTTTGGCCAAAACACTCACCGTTAAGACCATGGCGGCGGCGATCCAGACCGGTTTCCAGCGCTTGCAATTTACGCCTGATCTTTTGCCGGCCGATTTGATCGGCACACTGATTTACAATCCGCGCACCGGCGAATTCACGACCAAACTCGGCCCCATTTTTTCGAATTTAATTCTCGCCGACGAAATCAATCGCGCGCCGGCAAAAGTTCAGAGCGCGTTACTCGAAGCGATGCAGGAACGCCAAGTCACGATCGGCGAACAGACCTATCCCCTCTCCGATCCATTTCTTGTCCTCGCGACCCAGAATCCGATCGAGCAGGAAGGCACGTATCAACTTCCTGAAGCGCAGCTCGACCGGTTTATGTTCAAATTGAACATTGGTTATCCGCAAAAATCCGAGGAACGGACGATTCTCGATTTGATGGCGACCTCCGCGCCGGATTTGTCGGTTAATCCAGTTATCGATCCCAAACAAGTCATTGCAGCGCGCGATGTGGTGAACCAAATCTACATCGACGACCGCGTGAAAGACTATATTGTCGATGTTGTCTGGGCGACACGCGATCCAGGTTCCTACAATTTGGCGCTCGAGGGATTGATTCGTTACGGCGCCTCACCTCGCGCCACGATTTATCTCGCGCTCGGCGCGCGTGCCCACGCCTTTCTGAACGGACGCGGCTACGTCACGCCCCAGGATGTGAAAAGCATTGGGCCGGACGTTCTGCGGCATCGCATCATTGTCAGTTACGAAGCCGAAGCCGAAGCGGTCACGAGCGAAACGATTATCGAACGTATTTTTGCGGGACTCCCAGTCCCGTAGATTGCGATGAACGCTTTGCAGGAAAGAACCGCGGAGATTCTTAAGAAAATCCGCACGCTGGAGATTAAGACCAAGGGGCTGGTTGAAACCGTCTTCGCTGGGAATTACCACAGCGTCTTCAAAGGCCGGGGAATGAATTTTGAAGACGTGCGCGAGTATCAACCCGGCGACGAGATCCGCACGATCGATTGGAACGTGACCGCGCGCCTCGGCAATGCGTTCGTGAAGAAATTCACAGAGGAGCGTGAGCTGACCGTGATGCTGATTGTCGATGTCAGCGCGTCTGGAAATTTCGGAAGCGCGACCCAATCGAAACGCGAGCTGGCCGCGGAAGTCGCTTGTCTCCTGGCCTTCAGCGCCATTCGCAATAACGACAAAGTCGGATTGATACTTTTCACGGATCGGGTGGAGCTCTTCATTCCGCCCAAGAAAGGGCGTTCGCACACGCTGCGACTGATTCGCGAGATTTTATTCTTTGAACCGGACGGACGCGGAACTGATGCCGCGCTCGCGCTCGATTACTTGAACAAAGTCATCACGCGCCGCGCGGTTGTGTTTTTCATTTCGGATTTTCTGGCGCCGGATTTTTCGCACGTGCTCGCGGTCAGCGGCCGCCGCCACGATTTTGTCGCGATCCAAATCCAGGACGAGCGCGAACAGGTTTTGCCAAACGTCGGAATCATTACGCTTGAAGATGCTGAGACCGGCGAACAAATTGAACTCAACACTGCGGACCGCAGCACTCGCACACGCTTCAGCAACTTGGCGGAAGAAAAATCCCAGGAGCTTTGGCGCACGCTCCGCCGAAACAACATTGACGCGATCACGCTGCGGACGAGCGAAGATTATCTGCCGGCGCTGCGCTCGTTCTTCAAACTGCGCGAACGCCGCGTCGCAATGCGCTAGTATGACGTCGATCCTACTGGGCCAACAAAATTTTCACGAGATCGCGCCACCGGTTGATTATTCGTTTGTTCCGGCCTGGGCGATTTTTGTTGCGAGCTTTATAGGTCTTTGTCTCGTCGGATTGATCGTTTGGTTCGTTAAGCGAAGACCAAAGCCGGCGCTGCCGCCAAAAACGCCCCGAGAAATTGCGCTCGAAGAACTCGACGTGATCTTCCACCAAATCGAAACAACGAATCCTTACCTATTTAGCATTCGCGTCTCCGATATTTTGCGGCGCTACGTAACCAATCATTACGCCTTGCCGGTCACGCGCCAGACTTCCGTCGAATTTTTAACGTCGCTCGCGAACTCAAAATCGTTTTCTGCGAACGATAGATTTTTGCTCGAAGATTTTTTGAACCGATGCGACTTGATCAAGTTCGCGCGTTACGAAGCGACGTCGGCGGACAGCCGGCTCTTGCTCGACGAGGCAATGCGCTTTGTGAAGGGGGAAGAGATGGCCACAGCGGCACACGCAGCGGCGGGAGCTTAAAATATTACCAGAGAACAATGAAAGATGTCTCCGATTCGACTCGCTCCGCTCGGTCAGAACAGGCTGCGGAATGGCGGCTTCGCCGCTTAAACGGGATGTAACGTCACGTTGTCGCTCGACATGACAAAAATGCTTGATTGGTGGCCACAAAACACCGCGCTGACATTCGCAAGGCCATGGTTGCTCTTGCTCTTGTTGGCGATTCCGCTGCTCGCCTATTTGCGCGGGAAACGCGGACCCGCCGCGGCGCTTACTTTTTCATCGACATCGACAGTCCGTGCGATCGGGAAACGGAGCGCCGCACGCGCGGGGAAGTTTTTGCGCGCGTTGATCTTTGCGACGCTGGCCGTGTTCGTGGTCGCGCTCGCGCGGCCACAACTTGGCAAAAGTCTCACTCAGGTCGAGGCGAGCGGAATCGACATCATGCTCGTGCTGGACGTCTCGGGCTCGATGTTAACGAAGGATTTCACGATCGGCGGCGAACAGGCGACGCGAGTGGACGCGATCCGCGAAGTCACGCGCAAGTTCATCGAAGGCCGGCCCAATGATCGGATCGGACTAATCGCGTTCGCCGGACGGCCGTACATCGTCAGTCCAATGACGCTGGACCACGATTGGCTGATGCAAAATCTCGAGCGAGTGCGGATCGGACTCGTCGAAGACGGAACTGCCATCGGTTCGGCGATGGCGTCGGCGGCTAATCGATTGAACGATAAACATTCCAAGAGCCGGGTGATCGTTCTTTTGACCGATGGCGAGAACAACGCGGGAAAAATTTCACCGAACACCGCCGCGGAAGCAGTCAAAGCGCTGAAGATCCGCTTTTACGCGATCGGTGCGGGAATCAATGGGATTGCTCCGGCGCCAATCTACACATCACGTGGTCCGATGACCGACATGCTCGGCAATATTGTTTATCAAGACCAGCGCGTCGAATTTAATGAAGCCGGTCTGCGCAAGGTCGCCCAAATTGCCGATGGCCAGTTTTTCCGCGCCACCGACACCAAATCACTCGAGCAGATTTACGCAGACATTGACAAGCTTGAGAAGTCGACCGTGGCCGTGAAAAAATATGAGCAGTACCGCGATCTCTTCCCGCTCTGCCTGATGAGCGGCTGCGGTCTGCTCGTCGCGCAACTTTTATTGTCGCAGACCATTTGGAAAAAATTGCCGTGACCATGCTGATCTTGCACAAATTAAAGCCACGCGATGCTAGATTCTGGATGTTTGATGCTGGATTTCTGCGTCGAGCATCGTTTTCATCATGAGCTTCGGCGCACCAGCTTGGTTTTGGGCTTTGCTCGCGATTCCAATTCTCGCGGGTTTGTTCGCGCGGGCGGAACAGCGCGCCGCTGCAAGACTACGCGCGTTCGTTTCGCCAAAACTGCTGCCGCAGCTTTCTGCGACCGTGAACCGCTCGCGCCGCATATTGCGCTTCGGTTTACTGATGCTCGGGCTCGCTCTCGCAATCATCAGTCTCGCGCAGCCGCAATGGGGCTACATTTATGAAGACGTGAAGCGCAAAGGTCTCGATCTTCTCTTTGCCGTCGACACTTCGCGCAGCATGCTTTCGAACGATGTGCAGCCGAACCGGCTGGAGCGCGTCAAGCTCGCGGCCCAGGATCTGGTGAACCAACTTCAGGGCGACCGCGTTGGATTGATCGCGTTCGCCGGCCGCGCCTTCGTGCAGGCGCCGTTGACCATCGACTACGAAGCGGAAGTCGAATCAATCAACGATCTCGACACGAAAACGATCCCTGAAGGCGGAACAAACATTTCGGAGGCCATCAATCTCGCGCTGACCACATTCGGAAAAAGCGCGGCCGGCAATCGCGCCCTGATTATTTTTACCGACGGCGAAGAGTTGAGCGGCGACGCCGCGAAGACGGCGAAAGCCGCGGCCGACGCTGGCGTCCGAATCTTCACTGTAGGCGTGGGCACGCCGCAAGGCTCGCTCATTCCAATTAACAACGAGGACGGCGAGACCGCATTCGTGAAAGATTCCGCCGGGCAGGTGGTGAAATCGAAGCTGGATGACAAACGGCTACACGAGATGGCCCAAGCCACAGGTGGATTCTATCTGCATTTGGAAGATGGGCCGCGAACGATGTCGCAACTTTACTCGCAAGGCCTCGCCACCATGAAAGCGGCCGAGATCGATGCGCGAATGTCGCGGAGACCGATCGAACGCTACGAGTGGCCACTGGGCGCGGCAATTCTGGCTTTGACGATGTCGATCTTGATTCGCGAACGCAAGCGAGTCCGCGTCCGCGCGCACTTGCCTCGTTGGTCGAAGCTCGCGGTGCCGGCTGCTGCGCTCCTCCTCTGTTCAGCTGGGCAAATTTTTGGTGCCGCCACCGGATTGAATCTGTATCGCGAGGGAAAATACAACGACGCCTATCAGGCTTTTGAGGAAGATCTGAAGTCGCACCCGGATTCATCGCAAAAGGAGAAAATCGACTTCGATGCCGGCGCGGCTGCCTTCAAAATGGGCGATTACAACAAAGCGCTGCAATTGTTCAGCGACGCGCTGCTTTCACCGGACCAGAAACTCCAGGAGAATAGCCATTTCAATCTCGGGCGCACACTCGAGGATCGCGCGGACCTGGACGAATCAAACGACAAAGCGTTGAAAGATCTGATGGACGCGGCGTCGCATTATGAATCCACCCTGCAACTGAATCCGAAGAACGAAGCAGCCAGAGCAAACCTCGAGGAAGTCAGAAGGAAAATTGAGCGGTTGAAACAGCGTCCGAAAGAAAAACCGACTCCGCCGCCTCGACAGCAACAGCAGCAAAAGAAGCAAAATCAGCAGCAAAACGGCGGCAAAGAGAACCAGGAGCAGCAGCAACAGTCCCAGAGCAGTTCCGGCGGTAAAGATCAAGAGCAACAGCAACAGAACCAACAGGCGCAGTCACAAAATAAATCGGGCAGCGATCAGAACGCGAAAAACAAACAGCAGCTTGCGAAGAACGAACCGCAGAAAAATCAGCAGCCCAAACCAGGCGAGAGCCCAACTCCATCACAAGGCGCAAATCAGCAGCCACAGCCTTCGCCCTCACCCGGAAAAGGCGAAACCAAAAACGCCCAAGATCGACAATCGTCGGGCAAGCAGGAAAATCCGGAAGAATCGCCGAGTCCTGGCGGCGGAGAAGATCACATGCCGTCTCCTTCTCCGGGGGAAGGCGAAGCTGAAGGAGAAAATGCTTCGCCCTCAGCGACGCCAACTTCTTCGCCGCACAAAAAACTGGCCGGCGAAATTAAAGGGGCGAACGCTGAGCAACAGCCGCAGGCGCGAGAGCAAGCCGCTCAACTCGCCGAAGGCGAACCGGAAAAGGAAGGAGAGATGAGCGAGAAACAGGCAGAGTTGCTTTTGAAGTCGATGAAGGACGAAGAGGAGCGGGTCCAGCTTGATGAACGCAAGGTTAGACGCCATGTCTATAATGACTGGTAACTGAATTTGATGTTTGATGTTCGATGTAAGATGTCGATCCTGGCGCGCACAACAGTTGCTTTCGCGCTGCTCGTTTTCCTCTTGACGCGCAGCGGCGCATTAGCGGCTTCGCCAAGTGTGACCGCCGTGTTGAGCAACTCGCAGCCAACGGTCGGGCAGATAGTGCAATTGGAAATCAAAGTCGCCGGCGCGAACAGCGCGAACGTTCCCGAGACAATTTCGATCGACGGTTTGGAGATCCATCAGACCGGCACGTCACGCCAGTTCGAGATGCGCAATTTCGATGTCAGCAGCAGCGTCACCTACAATTACACGATCCTGCCGTTAAAGGCCGGTCAGTTTAAGATTCCGCCGCAGACGGTTCGGGTGGGTAATAATTCGCTGCGCACGCCCGAGCTGGCATTGAACGTGAGCCAGGGAGCGGGCGGCTCGAGTAGTTCGGCGCAAGGTAGCCAGAGTCAGACCGGAAGCAGGATCGCGTTTGCAGAATTGGTCATTGCCAAAAAGGACGCCTACGTCGGCGAAATGGTGCCGGCTGAAATCCGGCTAGGTTTCGATCCGCGCGCGCACGGAAGACTTCAGGACGGGCCCGAGCTCTCCGGCCAGGGTTTTACCATTCAGAAATTGCAGCAACCACGCGAAAATCTGGAAACAATCGGCGGGCGCACTTATCAAGTGTTCACTTTCAAAACAGCAATCGCGGCTGCGCGGCCCGGAAAATTCGAACTTGGTCCGGTCACGGCGACGGCCGCCGTTGTTCTGCCACGGCGACCAAGCACTTCTCTGCGAACGCGTCCGCGCTCACCGTTCGATCTATTTAATCTCGATGATCCGTTTTCGGACCCCTTCTTTAGTGATCCTTTTGGGAGCATGGGCGAACGAACGGAACTTCCGATTCGAAGCGAAACCGTCACGCTGAACGTGAAACCGCTGCCGCCGAATCCACCTGCAAATTTCTCCGGCGCGGTCGGGAATTTCGCAATGACCGTCGACGCAAAACCGAAAACGGTGCAAGTGGGCGACCCGATCACCGTAAAATCGACGCTTAGCGGCCGTGGAAATTTCGACCGGATGACAAGTCCGGTGCTAGAGGACGAGCGAGGCTGGCACAAATATCCGCCCTCCTCGAAATTCAAGCAGGACGACGACGTCGGAATGAGCGGCGAGAAAACCTTCGAGATGGTGCTCGCGCCTAACGAAAAAAAATCGGCGGTGCCGCCGCTCGTCTTCGCCTTTTTTGACCCGATCAAAGAAAAATATGTATCGTTGCAGAGCGAGCCGGTGCCGATCCAAGTTGAAGGCGGCGCCGCGCCCGCGCCGGGTGTTGCCGCCGCTTCCGCGGCCCCAGCCACGTCTACAAGGCCGGCAACAACGGCAGCCGCGAGGCCTGCACCGCCGGAACCACAGGATATTTTATATCAGCTGACCGATCTCGGGCCTGTCCGATCGTTCGCACCGATTTACGCGCGTCCAGTTTTTTGGATCGCCCAACTTGGGCCGTTGCTTTTGCTGCTGGGATTTATCGGCTGGAAAATCCGGCAGGCCAAGATCGACAATCTCGGCGCACAACGAGTGGCGGCATTGCAACAGGAATCAGCCGAACTGTTACGAAAGTTGCGGCGCGCCGAACTATCGCCGCAGGAATATTTTTCAGATGCGTCGCGGATAGTGCGGGTGAAAACGGCGCTCGCAAAAAATGTTAACCCCAACGCGGTGGACGTGGAAACGGCAGCGAAAGCGTTTGGGTTGGGTGAAAATGAACGGGCGCAACTGCGCACGTTATTCGATCGGAGTGACGAATTGCGTTTCAGCGGAAGCGGCAACGGCGCCGACACGATCTCTCGAGACGAACAGGAGGAAATTTTGCGGTTGCTGGAAAGTTTGCGGACATGAAAACCCGAATACTTCTTGGCTGCGCGGCGGTGTGGCTGGCGAGCGGCTCGATGTCGATTGCCCAACCAGCTGCGCAATTCGCCAAAGCCAATCAGCAATACGCGGCGGGAGATTTCAAAGCAGCGATCGAGAGTTACCAGGAGCTAGTGCGTTCGGGCCAGGACACTCCGAA
Source organism: Chthoniobacterales bacterium (assembly GCA_035315805.1). GTDB lineage: Bacteria > Verrucomicrobiota > Verrucomicrobiia > Chthoniobacterales > UBA10450 > AV40. The sequence goes on along the minus strand of DATFXN010000040.1, from coordinate 68,795 downwards.
TCTGTTCTACAACTTGGGGAACGCTCATGTTCGGCAAAAAGATTTCGGCCGCGCCATTCTCAATTATGAACGCGCGCTTGCGCTCGAACCGCGCCACCCGGAGGCGCAGGCGAATCTGCGGATCGCGCGCGACGAAGCACGCGCGCTCGAGTTGATCCCGAGCCGATCGGAGCGCTCGTTCGCGTTCGCAAACGTCAATCAATACGCCGTGGCCGGCGCGACCGCATTTTGGGTCGGGATTTTTTCAATCGCCGCTTGGTCCTTCAACCGGCGTCGCAGCGCGCTCGCATTGTCGATCTTGTCATTGACGATCCTCGGGGTGACCGTTTTCGCTGCCTACGACCTTGGCCATGGGAAAAACGGCGCCGGATTGGCCGTCGTCACGGCTGAAAGCGTGGAGGCGCGGCTCGCGACCGCAGACGTTGCCAGTCGCGTTTTGAGTTTGCCTGCTGGAAGCGAGATCCACATCCTCAGTCACCGCGGCGATTGGATTTATGCCGCGCTGCCGAACAATTTGCGCGGCTGGATGCCGGAAAGCAGCGCCGAGCCGGTGCGGATGTAGCGACGGCGCTCGGTCACCCTGATCGCCTCGACAAAGCGAGGCGACTACAACATTTGCGACGATCAGAGATCGCCGCTACAGCATTACTATGAAGCCGGAGATGGATGTCGGAACGAACCGCAAGGCGTTCCAGATCAATGTTGATCGGCACAAGTACGGGACTTTCGCCGAAATCGGGGCCGGTCAGGAGGTGGCGCGCCGCTTTTTTCACGTGGGCGGCGCCGCGGGAACTATCGCCAAAACAATGTCGGCTTACGACATGACTTTTAGCGACGCGATTTATGGACCGACCAATCGTTACGTAAGTCGCGTCCGATTGAACACGATGCTCGATCACGAATACGCCCTGCTGTTGGAACGCTTGGATGCAAAGCTCGGGAACGAACGCGCGTTTTTCGTTTTCGCCGACACGGTGGCGGCGCGAAGTTTCAAGCAGCACAGCGAATCGCACGGCTGGCTCGGCGTTCGTTTTCAACTCGCGCCGCGCACCGAACCGAGCCAAATCATCATTCACGTGCGCATGCTCGACGAATCGAACGTCGATCAACAGGAGGCGCTCGGCGTGATCGGCGTGAATCTGCTTTACGGCGCGTTTTATGAATCGCAACCGGAGCAATTGATCTCATCGCTCCAGGAAAATCTCGCGCCAGGAAGGATCCAGGTAGACCTGATCAAGTTTTCCGGGCCGGCGTTTGCGAAGATCGACAATCGCCTGATGAGCTTGCAATTGGTGAGTCAAGGATTGACTGACGCGGTGATGTTCACCGCCGACGGCGAAATGGTGCAGCCGTCCGAGATTTTGCACAAGAACGCGATCCTGATCGAACGCGGCAGTTTTCGGCCAGTCACTTACGCGACCAACGACATGTTGGAAGGCGCGCGCCGGCAATTCTTGAAAGAGTCCCGTTGCGCGGAAAAAGATTTGGTCGTGCTAATGGAGATGACGCTGGAGAATTTGTTGTCTGAAGGGCAGCTCGATCACGCCGATTTTTTGCAGCGGGTGGACGTTCTCGGCGCGCTGGGGCGAACGGTGCTGATCTCGAAGTTTGGCGAATATTATCGGCTGGCCGGTTATCTGTCGCGCTACACGAACCAAATGATCGGGCTGGTGATGGGCGTTCCGAGTTTAATCGAAATTTTCGACGAAAAATATTATCTCAATCTTGAGGGCGGAATTCTGGAAGCGCTCGGACGCATGTTTAAGCACGGTCTGAAACTCTATGTTTACCCGATTATCGATGAAAACACCGGCCAAACTTTAACGGCGAGACATGTGGAGGTCGCGCCCCACCTTCGAGCGCTGTTTCAACACTTGATCGACAACCGCCACATCGAGGAGATCCGGGATTACAAGAAGGATTATTTACGAATCTATCCCCCGGCAGTGCTGGCGAAACTTAAAGCTGGCGATGAAAGCTGGGAGAAGATGGTGCCGCCCGAAGTGGCACGGATTATCAAAGCGCGAGAATTTTTCGGCTATCGGGCCGCAGTAGCGGCTTGAATGTGAAAATCTAGCGCGGCGCCGTCGATCGGGAAGCGCAGCGCGTGATTCAAAAAGCGCCAGCCCGGGGCACGTTTCCCGCTACATGACCCGGCAGCATCATGGCGAAACGCGCAGATTCTGTTGTCGGCATCGATTTGGGCAAGCACGTTCTCAAAGGGGTCGCACTCCGGCGCAAGAGCGATTCGCGCTTCATTCTGACCAGCTTTGCTTCTCTGCCAGTACCCGAAGAATTCGCGTCAGCTGACGACCTTTCCAGAGAACTGAAACAGCTCCTTCGCGAACTCGGCGGCAGCGCCAAAGCGTGCGCATTCGCCGTTTCCGATCCGACGGCGATTCTGCGCCTCATCGAACAGCCGGATACTCCGTTGGACTTACTGCGGAGCGCACTTCGCTTCAATGGACTCGTGGTCTTGAACCAGGAATGCAAGGACTTCGTCCTCGATGTCGCAGCGGTCGGCGCTCGCACCGAGGATGGATCAACAACGGGAAAGCGGCCGGCCGCTGGAACCGGTGTCGTTACCCAAACGAAATATCTCGTCGGCGGACTGCCACGAAGTCGGGTGAAGCAGATCGTGGCTGCGGCGAACAAGATCCGGCTGTCGACCGACCTGCTTCAGGTCGCACCGGTTTGTGCATTTAACGCGTTCGAATTCGCCTATCCCGAAACTTTTGCGAACGACGCCTTCCTCCTTCTCGACATGGGGCACCTGCAGAGTACGGTGCTGATCGGCAGCCACGGCGAACTCGTGCTGGTGCGAAGCATCGATTACGGCGGCAAGGCACTGATGCACGCCCTCACCGCCGACGACGCCCTCGACGCCGGCGCCGCCTGGCTGATGATTCAACAGGGCGATGAAGGGATGAGCGAAATTTGCCGAGGATCGTTGGCCCGGTTCGGGATGGAAGTGCGCAACTCGATTGGGTTTTTTGAAGGTCAGCGTGAAGAAAGCATCAACCGGATTTTCGTGTCCGGCGGACTCGCCCGCGTGGAAACGGTCTTGCAGGCATTGAGCGACGAGCTCAGCTTGCCCTGCGAAATTTGGGACCCGTTGGAAACCTGCGAAGTAGCGCTCCCGGCCACGAAACGGCAGACTTTGCCTAACGAATTCGTTTCACTCAACGTCGCCTGCGGCGCGGCTTTTCAATATCTCCGAACCTAACCAGCAGCATGGCACTTCACCTCAATCTCCTCCATGAGGAAATTCTGGAGCAGCGGCAGCGGCAACGCGACCCGCTCAAGATTGGAATGTTCGTGTTGGCGGGCTGCGGAGCCGTGCTCTTTCTTTATTACGCTTGGAACGGCTATCAAACTTTCCAAATCAAATCCAGGTTGGGCGTCGCCCAAGCCGAGTGGAAGAAACTCGAACCGAAAGTCACCCAGGCGCAAAAACGCTCGGCGGAGCTGACCAATATCATCAATACGACTCGCGTTCTCGACGATTACATCGACAATCGTTTTTTCTGGGGACCGTTTCTGGAAAAACTTGCGCGCTGCGTGCCGCCAAACGCGCAACTGACCAACCTGGAAGGAACGGTCGTCGACGAGGACAAAGGTGGCGGCGTTAGCGTGACCATTGATGGCGTCGCCGCGGCCCGGGAGCCCCGCTCGGCCGCTGAAGATCTTCGCCAGATGTTGCTCGAACAACTCGGCAAGAGTTATTACGACGTCAAAGCCGAATTCAAAACGCTCGAAGACGTCGAAGCCATGGCGAACCTCGGTGGCACTAACGTTCCGACCGCGCGCTATATTTTGTTATTGACGTTCAATCCAAACGCCGCTGCTAAACCAGCCGCGACGCCGGCGCCGGCCAGCCGAAGACGACAGCGAAGCAATGAATCTTCCTAAACTATCCAAGGACCAGATCAAGAAGCTCCTCCTCAGCGCGATCGGTTTTGTCTTCTTGATCTACGTCTATTTCAACTTCTTCCTCGGACCGTTGCAGAAAATCCGCGACGACACTTTGACTGAGATCGCCGATTGCCAGAAAAAGATCGACGATTCCAAATCGGAAGTAGCCAAAGCTGCAGCGCTCGAACGCCAGGCCAAGGAATCGATGGCCCGGTTCGCCGCACTGAAGGCGCTGACGCCGGACGGCGCACCGATAGCTTGGTTCCCCCCGCGCATGAAAACTTTTTTCACCAATCAGCAGATCGATCACGCAGTCGCGCGGCTCGAGAGCACCGGCAATTTCAAACAGACCGAGCTCGCCGCCTGGACCAAATACAATTGGCTGATCGATCTGCCCCAGGTTGATTTTGTCGCTCTCGGTAAATCCATCGCCGAACTGGAGAACACGCAACCGCTGCTTTCCATCACAAAACTCAGCATTCGCGTGCAGCCGGATCAGCCGCAATTTCAACAAGTCGCGCTTGCTGCAACCACGCTCATTGAGAAACGATGAACAAATTTTTCTCACTGACCTGTATATCCCTGACGGTTCCGGTTCTGTTGGCGGCAGACGAAAATTCCGCGCCGGTCGCGGTTAAGAGCAAGCCAGCAAACCAGCCCGTGCCCGCCGACGTCAAAACCAAGATGGTAGAAGAGTCCGTGCCCGTCACGCTCAAGAATAAATCTTTCTTCCACGTCGATGCCGGATCGCGAAGCCCATTTTGGCCGATTGGCTGGAAACCGACCGGAAAAGTTGCGTCGGGTGGGACAGACCAGGGTGAAGTTCCACCTGGTGCGTTCCTCGTCAGTAGCATCACGCTCGACGGCGCGGCGCGCTTCGCGATCATCAACGGCAAATCGATGGAAGAAGGTCAGCAGTTCGGCCTCCAGGTCGGAACTCAGGTTTACCAGGTCACGGTCAAGCGAATCGAAGATGGTCGGGTAATCCTTAGCCGCCGCGACGAAGAAATTGTCGCGCCTCTTCGACGCAAATAGTCACCGCCTTCGAAACTGCGGATCCGAAACGGCCGTCGCCTGAATCCTGCTGTCTAAATCGCTCAGCCCACGGGATTCGCATTGAGTTTTTCCGCAGAAATAGGCAACATCCTTGCCGCCTCGCCTTAGCCACTGATCTGAAACGAATATGAAATTGTCGCCCGCAATTCTTTTGGCGTTCTGCTTGTCTTTAAACAATAACGCCAGTGCGTTCAGCTTTAGGGATTTCTTCGGACCGCGCTTCAACAGCGTGCAGACCAATCGCACCGCGCTGGCACCAAAGGACGCACTGGACTCGATTCACCGCTGGAACGCAATCGCCGTCAACGCCAGCGGTCTGGATCACACCCCTGTCGCGCAGGGCGAAAGTCGGACGTTTGGCGAACAACTCGGACCCGGACGGTCGAGCCGCGCCATGGCGATCGTCCACATTGCGATTTTCGATTCCGTCAACGCCGTTCTTGGCGGTTATCAGAGTTACGCTGAAACCCAATCGGTGAAACCGCCGGTCTCGCTCGATGCCGCTGTTGCACAAGCCGCACACGACACGCTCGCGGCCCTTTATCCGTCACAAGCCGCCGCGTTTGATTCCCTATTGGCCGACGATCTCGCACAGATCAAAAATAAAAACGAGCGGGCAAACGGCGTTTCGTTAGGCCAACGCGCCGCAGCTGCGATTCTTGCGCTCCGGGCGAACGATGGTTCGCAAGTTCCCGAACCACATTTCGGCGTCGATTATTTTCCCAATCAGAACCCGGGCTATTGGCGCCAGGATCCGATCAGCTTGATTCCAATCGCGCTCGGCGCGCATTGGGGCGAATGTAAAACTTTCGTCGTTCAATCACCGAGTCAGTTCCGTGTTCCCCCGCCGCCGGACATCGCCAGCGCCGAGTACGCAGCCGCTTACAACGAAGCGAAATCAATCGGCGGTGACGGCGTTCACACTCCAACCACGCGCACGCCCGAGCAAACCTTCATTGGAACCTTTTGGGCTTACGACGGAACCCCTAGCCTGTGCGCGCCGCCGCGACTCTACAATCAGATCACCGTTCACATCGCAGACCAAATGCATCTCGGCACGGCTGATCTCGCGCGGCTCCTCGCCCTCGCCAACACCGCGATGGCTGATGCTGCAATGTCGATTTGGGAATCGAAATACTTTTACGATTTCTGGCGACCAGTCACCGGCATCCGCGAATCCGATCCCGGCACCGGTCCCACGCTAGCCGGCGACGGCAACCCCGACACCGTCGGCGATCCGACATGGATGCCGCTCGGCGCGCCTGCCAGCAACCTCGCCGGCCCGAATTTCACGCCACCGTTTCCGTCTTATCCGTCCGGGCACGGCGGTTTCGGCGGCGCGCTTTTCCAGATCATCCGCAGATTTTTCGGCACCGACAACATCGCGTTCACCTTCACCTCCGACGAATTCAACGGCGTGACCGTGGACAACTCCGGCAACGTGCGTCCGCTCATGCCGCGCAGTTTCACGACCCTCTCCCAGGCGGAAGAAGAAAACGGCCAGAGCCGGATTTACCTCGGCATCCACTGGCACTTCGACAAGACCCAAGCCATCGCCCAGGGCCGCAACGTCGCCAACTACGTCTTCGACCACTCCTTCCTGCCCGTCAGCAAAAACTAACCTGTTATCCTGAGCGCAGCGCAGCGCAGCCGAAGATCTCTGACTATTTCAGTCTTGTTTCGTTTTCGAAACACCGACGCCACAGATGTTGATCAATGCGAGGAGTTAGGCAAACTCCCTAACTTACAACCTCAAGTTGAGCCACCGGCACAAACTCGCTCTCGCGCAACACCACTCGCTTCGTCCCGCGGATCAGCTGCCACCATTGCGCCGCTGAGCCGACCACGATCAGAAACACGAACAACATGAAAAATCCCGCGACGATTGCGTCGAATTGCCAGACATGCGCTTGTCGCAACAACTCTTGCACTTTAGTGGGATCGCTGCTCGCCTGCTCAACGAGCGACTGCGCTCCGCTCAGGAATCCAAGTTTCGGATCGGCTGAAAAAATCTTCAGATAACCCGCCGAGAACGTGACCGCGCACATAAAGAGCAGCGGCGCGAGGGTGATGAATACGAATCGCGTCTTCTCCATTTTGATCAGGACCGTCGTGCACAAACAAAGTGCGATCACGGACAGCAACTGGTTCGCCAAACCGAACAGCGGCCAGAGAGTGTTCACGCCACCGAGCGGATCGACCACGCCTTGATACAAAAACCAGCCCCAAGCTGCAACCAGCAGCACGCTGGTCAGAAAATTCACGCTCCACGATCGCGTGTTGCCGAGCGGTCGCCACACGTTGCCTAACAAATCCTGTAACAAAAACCGTCCGACCCGGGTGCCGGCATCGAGCGTCGTCAAAATAAAGAGCGCCTCGAACATGATGGCGAAGTGATACCAGAGGGCGAGGGCGGTCGGGCTCGCCGTAACACGCGCGAACATGTGCGCCATGCCGACCGCGAACGTCGGCGCGCCGCCGGCGCGGTTATACATCGTTTGCTCGCCGAGATCCTTCGCCAAGATCGACATCTCATCTTCGGTCACCGGAAATCCCTCGGCGGAAACTTTCTGCACAACTTCAGTTGGCGTTCCTTTCATGTTGATCGCGAAATATTCGCCCGGCTGCAGAACGCTCGCGGCGATCAACGCCATCAGCGCGACCATCATCTCGGTGATCATGGCGCCGTAACCGATGCCCCGCACACAGCATTCTCGCGGCAGCATCTTCGGCGTCGTGCCGGACGCGATCAGGGAATGAAACCCGGAGACCGCGCCGCACGCGATCGTGATGCAGACAAACGGAAAGACTGGACCCGCAAACACGAGACCAGTGCCGTCGATAAATTTTGTCAGCGACGGCATTTGCAGCGTCGGATGAATCAAAATCACCGCGACTGCGAGCGCTGCCACGGTGCCCAGCTTCAAAAACGTACTCAGATAATCGCGCGGCGTCAGCAGCATCCAGACGGGCAAAATCGACGCCGCCAATCCGTAAATCATGATCGCCCACGCGACCCAAGTCGCGTCATGCCGAAACCACGCTTCGAGCGTTGGAAAATTTCCGAGAAATTGTCCTCCCCAAACGCCGAACCCCAGACCGAGCAATCCGAAAATCGTGATCCACGTCACGTTGAATTTTCCACTGCGCAGCCCAAATCCCATGATGAGCGCGGTCGGAATAGTTATCGCAATCGTGAACACGCCCCACGGACTTTTGGCGAGCGCTTGCACGACCACCAGCGCGAGCACAGCGAGCAAAATAATCATGATCGCGAGCACGCTAATCAGCGCGAGCACGCCGACGCCGCGGCCAACTTCCTCTTTCACCATTTGGCCGAGCGTCTTCCCGCCGCGCCGCACTGACGCGAACAGCATCGTCATGTCGTGCACCGCGCCACCGAGCGTCGCGCCGATCAAAATCCAAAGCGTTCCCGGCAAAAATCCAAACTGCGCCGCGAGTACCGGACCAACCAGCGGCCCCGGTCCAGCTATGGCCGCGAAATGATGACCGAAAACCATCCAGCGATTCGTCGGCACGAAATCTTTGCCGTCATTCTTCACCATCGCCGGCGTCGCGCGCTCATCGTTGAGGACGAGCACTTTCGCCGCGATCCATTTGCTGTAGAAGCGATAACTGATTGCCGCCGCGCAAAATCCCGCTGTGACAATCCAGAGCGCGCTGATCTGCTCGCCCCGCGACAACGCCAGCACCGCGAGCGATGCCAACCCAATCAGCGTCACCGCAACCCAGAGAAGTTTTTTCCAGAGAGACATTCGGCTTCTAAGATCGACAATTATTCAACCGAGCGCAATGGATGTTGTCGCGCGTGCGCTCCCCAGATCAGAGCTTCTGTCTCGCCTCTTTCAGCTTATTGATCTGCTCCGCGAAGGTCGCTTTGCGCTGCCGATGTTCTTCAACGACTTGTTTCGGCGCGCGATCAACAAACGATTTGTTGGCCAGCTTGGATTCAACCGTGCGCAGCTCCGCTTCGACTTTCGCAATCTCTTTGTCGAGCCGTTCGCGCTCAACAGTGCGATCGACTTCGATTAGCAACAAAATTTCGCCGAGCTTCGTGGCCGCGATTGGCGTCCCCGCGCTAGCTTTCAAGTTTGGGTCGATGACCAATTCCGAGGCATTCAGCAGCCGTGCAATTGTTTCCCGCTCGTTCGCCAAGGCACTTTGCTTCGATCGAAGCGCGAATTTTGATTTTTGATTGGAGGGGATTCGCGCCAGAGCGCGCAAATTGCGCCCAGCTTGGACTGTTTCATAAATTGCAGCGACTAATCGCCGTTTCCTAGCGACGTCTCCGTTAACTGCCAGTCCGGCTCGCACCGGCAGCGGCGCAAATTGAATTGAACCGTTCCCCAAGCCGAGGAGCGACCAAAGTTCCTCAGTGATGTGTGGCATGAAGGGATGCAAAAGTCGCACAACTGCGGAAAGAACGTAATCCATCACCGCGAGCACGGATTTTTTCTTCGATTCGTCATCGCTGAAGATCCCGGTCTTGGCGGCTTCGACAAACCAGTCACAGTAATCGCTCCAGATAAAATCATAGAGCCGCTGCGCGACGGTGTTGAACTCGTATTCGCGATACGCCTTCTCAATCGCGTCGATCGTTTCGTTTAATCGAGCCAAGACTTCGATCGCGAAGATCGACAATTTCTTCGAAACGATTTTTGGCGCGGCTGCGCTTGGACCATGCATTTGCCGGAACCGCGCGACATTCCAGAGTTTGGTCGCGAAGTTTCGGCCTTCCTCGATCTGTTTCTCGTCGAAGCGAATGTCCTGACCACTCGGTGCAATTCGCATCAGGCCGAAACGCAGTCCGTCTGCGCCATATTTATCGATCAAATCGAGCGGGTCAGGCGAATTGCCCAACGACTTCGACATTTTCCGGCCCTGCTTATCGCGGATGATGCTGGTGAAGAAGACGTCGTGGAACGGAATGTTGTCTTCGACTTTCTTTGATTTGCCGGGTTTAAACTCGAGGCCAGCGAAAATCATCCGCGCGACCCAGAAGAAAATAATATCCGGCGCAGTCACAAGCGCGCTGGTCGGATAAAATTTCCTCCGCGTCTTCGGATCCATCGTTTCATAGGCCCAGAGCCACGACGAAAACCAGGTGTCGAGCGTATCTGGATCTTGAATCCAGCCACGTCGTTCGAGTTCTCGTGCTTCAAGTTGCGAAGTTGTGGCGGCATATAAGTCAGACGGACGTACTTGCCACCCTGGACGCATCTCGCCGTATGTCTGAAAGAAAGTTTCGTGGCCACTGATACCGGAGAGCGATCTGATAATCGCTTCGGATTTCTGCAAATCAGTCGTTGGCTGAATCTCATGGGGATGAATGTCCACAGTCACATCCACCCAGTCGTCGCTTGGTGACTGTGGCGGATGCCATACTGGTATGCGATGTCCCCACCAAACCTGACGGCTGATACACCAGTCCTGAATGTTGTCGATCCATTGCGCGTAAACCTTTTCCCAATGCTTCGCATAGAAACGTATGAGATGTTTCTTCACCACTGCGAGCGCTTCCTTCGTTTTCGGATACTCCAAAAACCACTGCTGACTGACACGCGGTTCGATTGGAACGTCGCTCCGATCGCTGAAGCCGACGTTGTTTTCGTAGGGCTCTGCTTTGGCAAGTAGTCCCCTCGCCTCTAACAATTCAGCCGCCTTTTTCCGCGCTTCGAATCGATCGAGGCCATGCAATTCCAGCACCGCCGGACAGTCAATCCTTCCATCCGGCGTCAGGACGTCGACAATCGGTAATTTGTGCCGGGCGCCAATCTCGAAATCGAGTGTGTCGTGCCCGGGCGTGACTTTCAGCACGCCCGTCCCAAACCCCCGATCGATCGCGTCGTCCGCGACCACCGGAATTTTTTCGCGCGGCATCGGTCGCCAAACGCATTTGCCGACAAGTTTCGCATAGCGCTTGTCTTTTGGGTGAACCGCGACGCCAGTGTCGGCCATGATCGTTTCCGGCCGCGTAGTGGCGACTTCCAAAAATTTGCCGGGCTGATCGGCAATCTCGTAGCGGACGTAGTAAAGATTTCCGCGCTGCGGCTTGTTGACGACTTCCTCATCCGATAACGCTGTCTGCGCAGCCGGGTCCCAATTTATTATGCGGTCACTTCGATAGATCACTCCGCGCCGAAAAAGTTCAACGAACGCTTGCATCACCGCGCGCACATATCCTGAATCCATCGTGTAACGCTGACGCGACCAATCGGCCGAACAGCCGAGCCGCTTCAGTTGTTGAATGATGATTCCGCCATGTTTGTCCTGCCATTCGAGCACGCGCTGCAAAAATTTTTCGCGGCCGAGATCGTGGCGCGTCACGCCTTGGTTTTTGCGCAACCATTTTTCGACCGCGGTCTGCGTTCCGATTCCGGCGTGGTCCGTTCCCGGCAGCCAAAGCACTTCGAATCCCTGCATCCGCGCGCGCCGAACAAGAATGTCCTGGATGGTATTGTTCAAAACGTGGCCGAGAGTGAGAACGCCGGTGATGTTCGGCGGCGGCATCACGATCGAAAATGGTTTCTTCTTTGAGTTCGCGTCCGCTTCGAAGTCGTGATTGTCGATCCACCGTTGATACCATGTGGGCTCAACGGTTCGCGGATCGTAAGTTTTAGAGAGCTCAGCCATTTTCGGTTTCAATCATCCGAGCACAGCGCGCGTTTGCAAATGGAGGTCAGGCATCTTGCCTGACTCGGCAGACAGGCTTCCAACCTGCGGTTTGGCGGTTGGCAATTGATCGACCGGCAAGATGCTCGTCGGCCGAGACAGCCTGAAAGGCTATCTTCAAACGCCCTTGCGACGAAGCGCAAGCGCGCGGATTCTTGCCGCGGCATGAGCGACGAGCGGCCCATTGGAGTTTTCGATTCGGGCATTGGCGGCCTGACCGTGGTCAAGGCGCTGCGCGATTTATTACCGAACGAAAACATTTCCTATCTCGGCGACACCGCTCGCGTGCCGTACGGGCCTAAAAGTCCGGAAACGGTGCAGCGCTATGCGATCGAGCTCGCCCAAATGTTAGTGGGCGAAAACGCGAAGGCGCTCGTCGTTGCCTGCAACACCGTTTCATCGGTCGCGCTTCCTGCGCTCGCGAAAAAATTCCCTGTGGCCGTGATCGGAGTGATTGAGCCGGGTGCGAGAGCAGCAGTCACGGTCTCACGAAACAAACACATTGGCGTGATCGGGACACGCGGCACAATTCGGAGCGGCGCCTACGAAAAAGCTTTACGCGCAGCGGACGGAAATGTCCACGTTAGTAGTCAGGCGTGTCCGCTATTGGTGCCTTTGATCGAAGAAGGGCTGCTCAACGACGAAGTAACCGATCGGATGATCCTGCGCTATCTCGAGCCCTTGTTGAAGGACGAGATCGACACGCTTGTGCTTGGATGTACGCATTATCCGTTGCTCACGGGAGCAATCGCGCGCGTACTCAGCCGTCAAATCACAATTGTCGATTCCGCGCACAATTGCGCGCGCGCCGTCGAGGAAATGTTGGATCGACCCTCCTACGCTGAAGCTACGGCGAGCGGGCAATCCCTGCGCGCGGCGCCGTTGAACAATGGCAAGTTGCACGTCGCGCTTACCGACGCGGCGGACAATTTTCTCAACGTGGCTCGCCAGGCGTTGCAATTGAGCTTCGGTGAGATCACGATCCGTGCTTTGCCATGATTGGAGGAAAAAATGAAACGAATTATCCTACTCTTTCTCGTGACCGGTTTTTCTGTTTTGGCGGATCAGGAAAATAAGAACGAAGTCGTCGCAAGGCCGGCCGCGCTGACGGAAGCGCGAAAAGCAATCGACAAAGGAAACGCGCAATGGATCGAAGCCTGGGACAAGGCGGATGCTTCGCTGATTGCCAAGTTATTCACAGAGGACGGAGTGCTATTGGGACGAAGCGGGAAACTGTTCAAAGGGCCTCAACAGATTTTCGAACGCCAGAAAAAAGTCATGGAAGGCGCAGGCAAAGGCGTTAAGGCAACCGTTACGACCGTCGATGTCTGGCTGGACGTTGACATCGCTTATGAGACGGGAAAGTACAGCTACAAATTTCAGGAAAAAGGGCAGGCTGTGACAGAAGAGGGCCGCTACGTAACGATTTGGAAACGCCAAAACGATGGTTCCTGGAAGATCCTTGCGGACATGGGCGTTTCAAACGACTAGCGCCGAGGATCGTACCTGTTCAGCGTCAATGCGAATAAAAGATGCGCGGTGCGCTACTGAACCATTCCGGGAGTTGGTGGCCGACATGGTCCTGTGGCTCGCGCTCGTTCTTCTGTTTCTCGCTTTCCGAGCAGTCTTTTTCTGGCTCTTTCGAGGCGAGTTAGCCGAGCGACCGACTGCTCAGGCGCTCTTTCGCTGCTTCGAAACCGGTCTGCGCTCCGACACGTGTGCCGCAATGTGGGCAATCGTTCCGTCACTTATTCTTACGCTCATCGGGCTCGTTCGCCCGCTCGGAAAATGGCACGAACGAATTCGTTGGCTCACAATCGCGATCGTTCTAACCCTTTGCGCAATCATTTTTATAACCGATGTCGGCTATTTCGCGGAGTACGACAATCAATTCGATCACCGGATTTTTGGACTGGTCTATGACGACCTGCGCGCAATTCTGACGACGATTTGGAAAAGTTATCACGTCATCGTGCTCGTTATCGCTGCCGGCTTTGCGGTTGCAACGAGCGTGTGGGGATTGAACACGATCTGTCGAGTTAGCACCGCGGGGGACGTTCCGAAGTTTCTCGGTACAAAGTGGGCGCGCGGCGTCAATTTCGTCATCGTGCTGTTGTGGCTGCTCTTAGGGGCAAGAATTTGGCCACACGGCTACTTGGTGAGCGTGAAAAATGCCCCCGGCGCCGGCGACCCGTTTCTCAATAAGATCGCGGTGAATCCGTTTTTCGCGCTGCGCTACGCAGTCTGGCAGGAGCGCAACATGCAAAAGATCGCCGGTTTGCGCACAATTTTGCCGAACGGCGATATTCGCTCGGCCGCCGCCGCGCTTTTTCCGCAAGCACCAAACGCGGCCACGTTGGATGATTGCATCCAACGCGCGGCGCCGGGCAATTCAAATCCGCCGCCGAGTCATGTCTTTGTTGTGGTGATGGAAAGCTACGACGCCTGGGCCATGCAATCCGAATACACTTCGCTTCATCTGACCGATCGGTTGAGCGAGCTGGGTCGAGAAGGAGTCCGCGTTGAAGGTTTCATTTCATCCGGTTCCAGCACGATGGAAAGTTTGGGGACAATCATCACCGGGCTGCCCTTTGCGCGCGTCTTGATCAATTATCAGCCCGCAGTCCGCGAAGGCGTGCCGAGTGCGATCGCCAGCATTTTCAAACGGCTCGGTTATCGCACGCGATATTTTTTAGGTACGACGTTGAGCTGGGAGCGAAGCGGCGAATTCTGCCGCGAGCAAGGTTTCGATGAAGTTTACGGCGGCGACCAGATGCCGGGGCCGTCCGGTCGAAATGAGTGGGGCGTCGACGACGAGGATCTGTTCCGTTTTGTGCTCCAGAAAACCGGGCCGGAGCCCACGTTTAACCTAATCATGACAAGCTCCTATCATCCGCCATACAGCGTGGACGTGGAGAAGAAAGGTTTCGATTTGAATTCGCTGAAATCGAATCCGATTTGCGCAGGATTGTCCACGCGACAACTACGCATCCTCGGCCATCTCTGGTATTGCGACAAATGCGTCGCGGACTTTGCCTTTGAAGGTGAGCGAAAACTCGAGCGTCCGTTATTTGCGTTTACGGGCGATCATTATTCGCGGAAAAAGTTCGTTTCCGCGCGTCCAATGCGCACGCTTTACGAGCAGTTTGCCGTGCCCCTTGTTCTCTACGGCCGCAAAGCGCTCGAGAATGTTCATGCTCCGGCAACGCTGGCGGGAAGCCATCTCGACATTTTGCCGACGCTCATCGACCTCGCCGCGCCGAGCGGTTTTGTTTATCACGCATTTGGCCGGGACCTTTTGAATGAATCGCAAACTCAAGTGGGTTTCGGTTGCAACGCTGTTATCGGGCCGAATTTCATTTTCCGACTTCACGACGAGCAGCGCGTCGAGGATCTTTACGGCGAACGGGTCAACGGCGTCGATGGCAAAACATTGGCGCGGCGTTACCGCCAGCTGGAGGCGTTGGGCTGGTGGCGCGCCGTGAAAGGAAAAGAGTGGCCGGCGACATCAGCTGGTGGAATGCGTTCTCCGTAACGTGTTCATCGTCTTCGGAGAAGCCGATCCACCTCGCGCGCGCAAGCGCTTCGCCACGAGCTCATACGAGTGATCGATCATTCTCCGGACTTCGACGTCCGGAATACCGGCTTCAATGTCGATCGTGTTCCAATGCTTCTTGTTCATATGATAACCGGGCGTGATCTGCTCATAACGATCGCGCAGCTCCAGCGCCAGATCGGGATCACACTTTAAATTTGCCCGGACGGGAATTTCATCGAGCGATGTAAGCGCGAACATTTTGCCGCCGACTTTAAAGACGAGAACATCCGCCCCGAACGGCGTGCTTTCCGTTGCGTCCGGCTTGCTCAGGCAATATTCGCGAAATTGCGCGAGATCCATCAGGCGATTCGCGAAATCAAAATACTCGCCAGGTCCTTGATCCCGACACGTTCCTGTTTCATCGAGTCGCGCTCACGCAATGTCACCGTGTCGCGCAGCTTGGCATCTTTTTCGCCAAGCGTTTCAAAATCAACGGTGATGCCGAATGGTGTCCCGATTTCATCCTGGCGACGATAACGCCGGCCGATCGCCCCCGATTCATCGTAAAAGACGAACATGTGCGGCCGGAGAAGATCGACAATCTCCTTCGCTTTCGCCACGAGCGGGTCCTTGTTTTTCAAGAGCGGAAAAACCGCGCATTTGATCGGCGCGATGCGGGGATGAAACCGCAGCACGATGCGCGTTTCCATTTTCCCTTTCTCATCTGGCGCTTCGTCTTCGGCGTAGGCCTCGCAAATCAGCGCCAGCACGGTACGATCGACCCCCGCGCTCGGCTCAACCACGTGCGGAATAAATTTTTGTTTCGTATCCTCATCGAAATACTCGAGTGACTTGCCGCTCGCCGCTTGGTGCTGCCTCAAATCATAGTCGGTCCGATAGGCCACGCCTTCGAGCTCCTGCCGGCCGAATGGAAAATCGTATTCAATGTCGTAAGTGCCCTTTGAATAGAACGCTCGCTCTTCGTCGGAAACAGTTTTCACGTGCAGCTTGTCGCGCGGGATCCCGATCTTCTCGTAAAACCTGAGACGTTCCTCTTTCCAATACTCGAGCAGCTTCATCCCCTGCTCCGGCCGGCAAAAATATTCCAGTTCCATTTGTTCAAACTCGCGCGAACGAAACGTGAAATTGCGCGGATTAATTTCGTTCCGGAACGCTTTCCCGATTTGCGCGATGCCAAACGGCAGCTTCTTGCGCGAGATCTCGAGGATGCTCTTGAATTGAACGAAGATCGCCTGCGCAGTTTCGGGGCGAAGATAAGTCAGGCTCGATTCGTCTTCGGTGGCGCCAACGTAAGTCTTGAACATCAAATTAAAAGACCGCGGCTCGGTCAGATCTTTGCCGCCGCAAACTGGACATTGCTTTCCTTTTCCTTTGTCTATCAACTGGTCGGAGCGCAATCGCGCTTTACAAGATCGACAATCGACCATCGGGTCGGTGAACGTGTCTTCATGGCCGCTCGCTTTCCAAGCTGCCCGGTTCATCAGAATCGAACCGTCCATGCCGACGACGTCGTCGCGCTCATGCACGATCACGCGCCACCAATAGTTTTTCAGGTTGCGTTTCAGCTCAACGCCGAGCGGGCCGTAATCCCACAAACCGTTTAGCCCACCGTAGATTTCGCTCGATTGAAAAATGAATCCGCGCCGCTTGCACAAGCTAACGATCGTTTCCATGCGCTGAGCGTCAGGCCTATCACTCATAAGAAGAATGAAATCTCCACAGATTTCGCAGAGTAGCGCAGATTTTCTAACAGAGGAGCCATTTCTGAACCTCTTCTAATCTGTGAAACCTGCGTAAATCTGCGGACGAATAACCGCGGATTTACTTCTCGACGGTCACCTCGGTTTTCACCGAATTGGCGATGAAACATTGCTCGTGTGCCAAATGATGCATCTTGTCGAGCTCTTCGGCCGTCGGAGTCTTGTCGCCGCCCCATTTCAGCTTCGGATGCAATTCGGCCTTCGTTATCGCCAAGCGGCCTTCGGCATTTTTTTCCATGTGGCCGACTGCTTCATCGACATATTCGTCGAGCACGAACTTCTGTTTGGCTGCAATCGCGAGAAACGTGAGCATGTGACAGGCCGAGAGCGACGCGACGAACGCTTCCTCGGGATCGACATTCTTTGGATCGCCAAGATAGGCCGGCGCGGCCGATCCGGTCATTTCATGACCGCCGTCAAATTTCCAGGTGTGATTACGCGAATACTTCTGGTACTCGAACGGCGCATCTCCGCGCTTCCAGGTCAGAGTCATTTTGTGTTCGGACATGCCTTCTAGATAAAACACGTCGTCCAAATGGCAAGCCGCTTGACTCCTCACGCGTCACTCGTCACTTTTGAACCTCGCTAACGCGCGATTAGCTCAGTGGTAGAGCACTTGCTTCACACGCAAGGGGTCGCTGGTTCGATACCAGCATCGCGCACCATCTTCTCAAAGCCGAAGACGGTGTAGCGACGGCCCTGTGGGCCGTCGGACGTGCCGCATGCGCCTGGCTACAACAAATTGAGTTGTCCGTTAGCCCGGCGAAATCCGGCCGTCGAAAGTTTTGGCCTCTCGCCAAAACCGGCGCGCCGACACGTCACATCGAACATTCTTGAGATTTGCTCGGCGAAAATTCCCTCGCCGGTTTGTCGTTTGCGCCAACGCGAATCGTACAACCTGCCGTCCCGACTCGAGCGCAGTCGGTCGAGCACTTTGGCTTTCCGCTCCGGGAAATGTTCCTCCAGCCAATGTTCGAACAACGGCGCGACCGCCCATGGCAAGCGTAACAAAACATGCCCGGCAAATTGCGCCCCGGCTTTTGCGCACGCATCGACGATCGCCGGAATTTCGTGATCGTTAATTCCAGGAATGATCGGCGCGACCATCACGCCGACAGGGACTCCAGCCGCGCGCAGTTGCGCGACTGCATCCAATCGCGCGGCTGGCACTGAAGTTCGCGGCTCCATAATTCGCTGAAGATCGACATCCAAGGTGGTGACCGAAAGATTCACGACTGCACATTTATGGCGCGCTAGCTCCGACAAAATGTCTATGTCGCGCGTAACCAGGCGGTTCTTGGTCAGAATTCCGACCGGATTTCGGAATTTCGCCAGCACTTCCAAACATTTTCTCGTGATTTTCAATTTCCGCTCGATCGGTTGGTAACAATCGGTCACTCCGCTCATCATTAAGAGCTGCGGCTTCCATTTCGGCGAAGACAATTCCGCTTCGAGCAATCGCGGCGCGTCTGGCTTCACCATGATCCGCGATTCGAAGTCGAGTCCGGCGGAAAATCCGAGATACTCGTGGGTCGGTCGGGCGAAACAATAAATGCAGCCGTGCTCGCAACCGCGATACGGATTGATGCTTGTCTCAAATCCGACATCGGGACTTTGGTTGCGCGCGATGATCGTCTTGGTCGCGTCACGAAAATACTGCGTCGGATGTAGGTTCTTTTGCCCCTCATCAGGATTGGTAAGCCTGCCCGCCGGAGCCTCGGCGAAGGCCGGATCGACATGAAACTTTTCGAACCGATTCGCAGGACTCCACGATGCGCCGCGTCCGTGCATCGGCTCGTGGCTTTGCGGCGTCTCTTCAATAACCGGCCGGAATTTCTTTTTCCGCACGGTTTAAGTTCACATGAACGTATCTAATTGTCGAGCACATTTCGTTTGGCGCGCAGGCGCGTCGCGGCAGGCTTGCCCAACTCCACGGCAGTGGCACAATTCTCGCGACCGACAATTCTTCCGGAGGGGTGGCAGAGCGGTTGAATGCGCCGGTCTTGAAAACCGGAAGGCCGAAAGGCCTCGTGAGTTCGAATCTCACCCCCTCCGCCAGTTCACGGAGCATTGCCAACCTCCCGGACGAGTTCGCGCACAAAGGTTGAACGCACAGAAGAGAGCTAAACGTTTCGGACAGATTTGGACACCGAAACTGCGGAATTTTGCGCGATTCGGGCGAAGTCGCTAGTTAGGTTTCATCCCAAGGTAGTCTCTATAAGTGAGTAGGACTATGTCCTACGCTCCTCCTTAGGATTTTTCCTGATTTTTTGATAGACGGGTCCGTAGCTTGTCGCTACTCTCTTCATATCAATTCGATCTGGAAGAGACGCGAGACGCTGTCCCGGCGAGCTTCTGCCCCTTCTCCGGACTTGCAGTCGTAGGTTGGTCACCGGGGAAGGAAAAACTTATATGAAGCTTATTTTTGCGCGTTTCAGGCTCACGTACTTAACTGCATCGTTTGCGCTGGCTATAGCACTTACGACCCAGACTTACGCTCTCTCCACTAATCAGGTTACCGTTAACAGAACAACGATTGACTACGTAATGAATAAGATCACGATCGTCGGGGTAAACTTCGGACCGACCACCCCGAATGTCACTTTTCAGAACGTTCCTCTAACAGTTCAAAGCTTTAACTCTGGAACTGGAACTATAGTCGCACAGCTGCCGACTGGGTTGAATGCGGGCTCGTACAATCTCGCAGTGACTACAACTACTGGCACGCCATATACTGGATATTTTGATGTCGCCTACGGCAGCACGGGACCAAAAGGGGCAACGGGCGCAACTGGAGCTACCGGCGCGCAGGGTACAATGGGGGCGACCGGTCTAACCGGTGCTACCGGCGCACAAGGACCGCAAGGAATTCAAGGAGTGCAAGGACCAGTCGGCACAACCGGTCCTCAAGGTGTCAAAGGAGATACGGGGGCTGTAGGTCCCACAGGCCCTCAAGGCGTAAAGGGTGATACCGGAGCCACCGGTGCGACTGGTGCGCAAGGTGTGAAAGGCGACACTGGCGCAACGGGAGCAACTGGTGCCACTGGTCCAGCTGCGCCAATAGTCGATGGTGACTTAGGCAACGGTAATACCGCTGAAGGAACTCAAGCTCTGTTCAGTCTCACGACCGGCGCCAACAACACGGCCACCGGTTATCAAGCGCTCTATAACAACACGACCGGCGGCGGCACGAGTACGGTCGATAATAACTTTGCCGGCAGTGTGGCTAATGGTTATCAGGCACTTTTTAGTAATAAAACCTCCGGCGGTCACGTGGCCATCGGCGATTACGCGCTCTATAGCAATACCACTGGCGGATACAATACAGCCGTTGGTAGTCTTGCGCTCTTTAGCAACACCACGGCCTTCGGCAATGTCGCCATCGGACCTCAGACGCTTTATCACAATACAGCTGGGCAGCAAAACACAGCACTTGGTGCGTTTACGCTCACGAATAAGAATACTGGCGATAGTAATACCGCAACAGGTTACGCGGCCATGTATAATAGCTCTAGCGGGGACAATAACACTGCGAACGGTTACTTTGCCTTAACCAGCACAACTGGAAGCAACAACATCGGACTCGGGTATAACGCCGGCCGTAATCTAACCGGCGGTAGTTACAACATCGATATTGGCAATCAAGGTGTCGGTGGCGAAGGCAACACGATCCGAATTGGCGATAGCAATCAGACGGCCACCTTCATTGCTGGAATAAACGGAGTCGACAAGAGTGGCGGCAATCCAGTCTTCATCGACGCGAACGGCCAACTAGGCACTGGCAGTACGAGTAGCTTGATAGGCCCAACCGGACCGACCGGTCCTACAGGCCCGACAGGAGCGCCCGGAACAAATGGGACTAACGGAACGAATGGAGCTACGGGCGCTACTGGTGCGACAGGGGCTACCGGTTCTCAAGGGATCCAAGGTATAGCAGGCGCGACTGGCGCGACTGGCGCGACCGGCGCCACTGGTGCAACGGGAGCAACTGGTGCGACTGGTCCAGCTGCGCCAATCGTAGATGGAGACTTAGGCAACGGAAATACGGCCGAAGGTAACAGCGCGCTCTCCAGCAACACCACCGGCGACTCCAACACGGCTATTGGTTTCCATGCCCTTGCTCTCAGCACGACCGCCCAAAACACGGCCACTGGTACGAACGCGCTCGCGCACCAGACCACTGGCGCCCAGAATGACGCTTACGGTATGCAAGCACTCTTTGGCAATACCACTGGAGTCCAAAATACGGCCATAGGTATTGCTGCGCTTCAAGCAAACACAACCGGCAGCTATAACATAGCCTTGGGCGCCAACGCTGGAACGAACATTACAGGCAACCATAACATCGACATCGGCAACACTGGTGTGGCCAGTGATGGCAACACCACTCGAATCGGCGATCAGGCGTATCAGACTGCCCTCTTCCTTGCCGGTATCAACGGGGTAGATAAGAGTAGCGGTAATCCGGTATTCATCGATGCGAACGGACAACTCGGTACCGGAAGTACAAGTAGCTTGATAGGTCCAACAGGTCCTACCGGAGCTACTGGTGCGACGGGAGCACCTGGGGCGAATGGGACTAACGGAACGAATGGAGCTACGGGCGCTACTGGTGCGACAGGCGCAACTGGAGCTACGGGTTCTCAAGGGATCCAAGGTATAGCAGGCGCGACAGGTGCTACGGGAGCTACTGGCGCTATGGGCGCAACCGGAGCCTCTCCGTGGTCGCTTAGCGGCGCAAATGTTTACTACAACAGCGGCAACGTCGGGATCGGCACTAGTACGCCGTCGGTGCCATTGGAAGTAGTCGGAACAATCAAATCGTCTGAGCTAACTTCCAATGCTGCGGGTCAAGATGTGGCTGTTACCGCGGCGGATGGCAGCGGCAATGCGGGCGGCAGCGCGCACATCGCAGCCGGCGCGGGCGGAGCCAATAACCTCGCCGGAGGCAATGTCACCGTTGCCGGCGGCGCGGGGGCGTTTAACGGCTCCGGCGGCTCGATCACATTCGCGGCGGGAACGGGCGGCGAAAGCGGCGGCACGGGCGGCGGCATCACACTTGGCGGCGGCGCACCAAACTTTGGCCATGGCGGGGACGTGATCCTGGACGCCGGCATGCAAGGCCCCGGCAACACTTGGGACCCCGGACGTAACGGCTCGGTAGTCTTCCAAATCAACGGCAGCGAGAAAATGCGCGTCGACGGCTACCAGAACGGCGGCATCTTTGTTCAGCGCGTTTACGGAGTAACAACGCCAAATGCTGCGGTACCGGTAGTGATTGATTCCGTAACAGGCCAGCTTGGTACAATGAGCTCCTCGGGACGGTTCAAAAAAGATATCAAGCCGATGAACGAAAGCAGCGATGTGATCTTGTCGCTTAAGCCAGTGACATTTCACTACAAGAACGACCAGAACGACACGGCGCAGTTCGGTTTGATCGCCGAAGATGTCGCACACGTGAATCCAGACCTGGTCGTCCGTGACGCTGACGGCAAGATCTACACGGTGCGCTACGACGCTGTGAACGCGATGTTGCTCAACGAATTCCTCAAGGAACACAAGAAGGTGGAGGAACTCGAAGCTACTGTCGCGGAGTTGAAGTCGACTGTGGCAGATCAGCAAAAGGATTTGGCCACGCGTTTGAAACAAATGGACGCGAAAATCCAAACCGTGAGTGACAAGATCGAAATGTCCAAACCCGCGCCGCAAACGGTCCAGAATAATCAGTGATCAAGTAGTCCCGTCTAACAGCCGCCATGCTTTGCTGCGTGGCGGCTGTTTTGCACCTCGGCAGGACGCGGCTCATTATTAGAATAATTCAATGTCTAAGCGCGTCGGAGTCGCGTTAGTCGCGCTGGTTCTTGTCGCAGCGTACGCGAACCATTTTCAGAACAGCTTCCATTTCGATGACGCGCACGCGATCGTCAACAACGCGGCAATTCAATCGCTAAAAAACATTCCGCGGTTTTTCGTCGACGCCACAACGTTCAGCTCGCTCCCGAGCAATCAATCGTATCGCCCGGTCGTTTCCGCTTTGTTCGCGATCGACTACACCCTAGGTGGTTCGAATCCGTTTTGGTTCCACTTGTCGATCTTCGCGCTCTTCGTCGCGCTTACGCTGCTGCTCGCGTTTGTCATTAAACGTGTGATCGACAATGGCTGGATCGCGCTCGCCGCCGCTGCGCTTTTCGCTCTGCATCCGGCCAACGCTGACACGGTGAACTACATTATCGCGTCGGCAGAAATCATCTCAACGCTTGGAATCGTCGCTTCCTTCGCGGTGTACTTCGCCTTTCCGCGAATTCGCTGCTGCTACTTTTACATTCTGCCGGCAGCGATCGCGATCCTGGCGAAACCGGTTGCAGCGATCTTTCCCGTTTTATTTGCGGTTTATCTCATGTTGTTTGCCTCGAACCATTCGCGTCCCACAGGGCCGCGGCTACAACGCATCGGGCAAATCATCGTCCCATTCCTAGTTTGCGCCGCGATTCTGCTCTTCATAAAGGTGATGACACCGAGGACGTGGATTAGCGGCGCGCGCGACGCGCACAACTACTTGATCACGCAGCCTTACGTCGCCCTGCTTTATTTCAAGACGTTCTTTTGGCCTAACAATTTGTCCGCGGATTACGATCTGAATCCATTTAGCTCGATAAACGATCCGCGATTTTGGGCCGGCGTCGTCTTCATCATTTTAATGCTGACGATGTCGATCTTGAGCGCACGGTCAAAACAAACACGCGTCATTAGTTTTGGTCTGTTGTGGTTCTTGATTGCGCTGTTGCCGACATCACTTTACCCGCTCGCCGAAGTAATGAACGACCACCGCACATTTCTTCCTTACATCGGACTTGTGATAGGGGTTGCTGGCGCCGCCGCATATCTTCTTCAGCTCCGCATCGCGCAGCGCCGATTCGCAACAGTCGCACTTTCCAGCGCGATCTTGGTGATTCTTTCCACAAGTGGTTACGCCACGTTTCAACGCAACAAGGTTTGGAAAACGGAAGAAACACTTTGGCACGACGTGACGATCAAAAGTCCGAACAATTCGCGCGGCCTGATGAATTATGGCAATACCCTGATGGCAAAGGGCGATTTCAACGGCGCGCTCGATTACTTTCATCGCGCCCTCGCCCTCGCCCCGCAGTATTCGGTCTTGTTTATCAATCTCGCTGTCGCCGAAGACGCAACGAAACAAGACGCGCTCGCAGAACAACATTTCAAAGAGGCGCTGCGCCTCGCGCCGAATTCTCCCGACAGCTACACATTCTACGCGCGCTCGTTGCTAGTACACTCACGCTCGCAAGAGGCAGAAACGCTTCTTCGCACGGCGCTGGCGCTGAGTCCCAACGAATTGACGGCGCGCGATCTTCTGGCACGAATCGAGAAGCAAACGACCAATCCGACTCAATCGGAAACTGCCGAAGACTATCTCAATCGCAGCCTCGAGCTTTATCGCGCCGAACGCTACGAGGAGGCGATCGCTGCCTGTAATGCAGCGCTCAAGCTGCGGGCGAACTACGCCGAAGCTTGGAACAACATTTGCGCGGCGAACAATAAACTCGGCCGATACGAAGAGGCGGCGGCAGCTTGTGAAGCCGCCCTGCGTTTCAAACCGGATTTCGAATTGGCGCGGAATAATCTGCGCTGCGCCCAGGAGCACTGCCGCTAAGTGTCGGCGGACACGACATTTTAGATTTTAGGTTGTCGATTGTCGATTGTCCTCAGAACGAATCGCGAGACTGGGAACGCCACCAAAACTCCGATGATTGCGGCGCAGATAACGTCAGATAAATAATGGGCGGCGCCGTAGATCCGCGAGAACCCGATTAAGACTGGAATCGCGAGGCATGGCAGTCCGATTCGCCAGTTGGCAAACACCAGCACCGCGAAAAACGCGCTCGACGCGACGACGTGCCCCGACGGAAACGCGTGATATTTTGAACTGAGGCGCGGACCGTTCCAGACTTGTTCCGATTTTACCGAAGGTCGCGCGCGGCCGGCGAAGATTTTCAGTGGACGAGCGGCGACGCCCGCGATTGAAAGCGCAATTACCATCGCCAAAAAGATGCGCGCCCATTTTTTGTTTCCGCGCCAGTAGGCGATCGCTGTTAAGGCAAGTCCGACCAGAAAATGTTCCCACCAATCGCCAAACCGGCTCACGTTGCGCATGAACTCCCGAAGCGTTCGATTCTGATGTTGCGCGATGAAACCCTGAACGGTCTCATCGAGATAAAAGGCGGCCGCGATGATCAAGGCCACGATAACGAAGCCGAGCAGCCAATAAAAAACAGTTTTGCCTTTCACAAGAAGTTCCCGTCAGACTTGGCCGAGCTATTCTGAGACCACCCGTGAAATCGGCAACTCGCAATTACGTTCTCTTCTTTTTGGTCTGTGTCGCCTTTCACGTCCTGGGCACGTGGAGTGTTCCACTAGTTGACCGGGATGAGCCGCGCTTTGCCGAAGCCTCGCGCGAGATGATCGAGCGCGGTGATTATATCGTGCCGCGGTTCAACAATCAGCTTCGCCTCGACAAACCTCCCCTCGCCTATTGGGCACAGGTCGCGAGCTACAGGATCTTTGGCCAAAACGATTTCGCGGCGCGTTTTCCATCGGCAGTTGCCGCGGCGCTCGTGGCGATGTCGATCTTAGCCTGGGGACGGCAAATCGGCGGAGACCGAGTTGGTTGGTGGGCGGCAATTGTTTTCACATTGTCGCTGCAAACTTTTCTTCACGCTAAAGCCGCGGTCGCGGACATGTGGCTGGTCTTTTTTGTGACCACCGCACACTGGGCTGGATACCAGTTAATCGAAAATCGAGAATCGAGAATCGAGAATCGTGGGAAATGGTGGTTCGTCTTCTACATCTCGCTGGCGTTCGGGTTCCTGGCAAAAGGGCCAATCGCGTGGACGCCGCTGCTAACCATTGGCGCGATGAAATGCTTTTTGCGAGATGTTGCTCTTGCTGCGCGATTCAAGTTCGTGCGCGGGATTCTACTGATGCTCGCAATCGTCGCGCTCTGGGGTGTGCCGGCGTTGATTCAAACGCATGGCGAATTTCTTCAAATCGGTATCGGACGCCACGTGATCGGTCGCTCGTTCGTGACGATGGAAAGTCACGGACTGAATTCGACCGGCGGTTATCTCCTTCTTCTGCCCTTCTATTTCCTGACAATCTTCATCAGCTTCTTTCCCTGGTCGATCAAGGTGCCGACGCTCACAAAAAAACTTTGGCGGGAGCGCGGTCAGACGGCCGACGGCCAGTACATCGACAGCTACCTTCTCGTCGGCGCGGCGATCATCTTCGTTATTTTTACCGTGATCAAAACAAAGCTGCCGCATTACACGTTGCCGGCGTTTCCACTGCTGGCTTTGTTGGCAACGCGACACATCGACAGCGAACGTTTTCTGAAAAGCGCAGCGACTTTTGCCCTCTGTATTTATCTCGCGCTCGCATTCGTCGCCGCGCCATTGGCAGGGCGATTCTTTCCAGCAAAGCAACTTTGCCAACAAGCCGAAGGGGAGTTGCGGCCGGAAATGGAATTCGGCGCCATTGATTTCCAGGAGCCAAGTTTGGTTTGGTATTTTCGGACGCGAGTAAAAGGTTGGATGGCGCCGCTCAACCAAAAGAGCGCCAGCGAATTCATGGAGAAGGGCGGCGCGAGATTTGTTGTGCTACCAACAACGCTGGCCACAACCTTATTTCCCAATCCGCCTGCAACTTGGAAAACATTTTCAACGCGCGGGTTTAACGTCGCGAAAGGCAAAGATGTTGATCTTACGCTTGTTTTGAAGCCGGACTAATCATTCGCTAAATCGTTAAACCATTGAATCGTTAAAGCCGATCATGATTACTTTTCTCGACGGCAAACTCGTCAGCGCGCTCCCGACGCAAGCGACAGTGGACGTGAACGGCGTCGGCTACGAAGTTTTCATACCGCTCTCGAGTTACGACAAACTTCCGGTGGCGGGTCAACCGATCCGGATCCTCACGCATCTTGCAGTCCGCGAAGACGCACACGTGCTCTACGGATTCATGACCGCGCCGGAGCGCGATCTGTTTCGCTTGCTGGTGAATAACGTCAGCGGAATCGGGCCGAAGCTCGCACTCGCTGTGTTGAGCGGAATGAGCGTGACCAATTTCAAGACCGCGGTGGTAAATTCCGATATCGCGGCGATTTCCAAGATCAGCGGCCTCGGGAAAAAAACTGCCGAGCGAATCGTCCTCGAGTTGAAAGACAAGCTCGGCGTGGCGGCGGCCTGGGAAGCAGCCACGGCCGCGCACGCGCCGACGCCGGAACAGGAACATGCGAATGAAGCGGTGCTGGCATTGATTGCGCTCGGTTACAAACAAGTCGACGCGCATAAAGCCGTTCGCGATTTGCAAGGGCAGGCGAAGTCGACGGAAGACCTGGTCAAGCTTGCGCTCAAACGCATGGCCTCGGGAAGATAAGCAACCGGCGAACGCCCAAACATCGAACCCCGAATGTCGAATTCAGAGATCTGCATTCAGGATTGGACGTTCGGCGTTCGGCGTTCGACGTTTTCTGACTAATGCTCGTTCAAGACGAACGCCTGTCGTTAATCCGCTCGGCTTTTCCGAAGGAGGGTCTGTTTGCGGAAAAGGATTGGCTGATTTCGCCTGACGCTTTTCCGATCGAGAAGAAATTTCTGAGCGAGCTCGAGCAGCTCGGCCATCGATTGTTCGTTTTCCAGCGCGCGTGCAATCAACTTTACCAACTTAGCGTCAAGGGAAAGCAGCCGGAGTGGATATCCCGTTATCTCGATGCCGGTAAACCGAACGAGCTAATTGAATTCTCGCGACGCAAGGAAATTCGCGACGATTTGCCGCGCGTTATCCGGCCCGATCTGATTTTGACCGAAGAAGGCTACATCATTGCCGAGATCGATTCGGTTCCAGGCGGGATCGGTTTAACCGGGTGGCTTAATCAAACCTACTCGAGGTTCGAAAAGGAAATCATCGGCGGGGCCAATGGAATGCTGGACGGATTTCAAGCCGTAATGCCGAACGGCGGCGATGTTGTTGTTTCCCAAGAGGCGTCGACTTATCGGCCCGAAATGGAATGGGGCGTCGCGCGCTTGAAAGAACGCGGTCTGAACTTGCGCGTCGTCGCTGCTGAAAACTACGAACCGAAAGATGGGCAATCGGTTTACCGATTCTTCGAGCTGTTCGATCTTCCGAACATTCGAGGAATTGAGAAAACACTGCGCGCCAACGCCGAAGGCAAGATCGACATCACACCGCCGATTAAGCCGTACCTGGAAGAAAAAATGTGGTTCGCGCTTTTTTGGTTGAAGCCGCTGCACGAGTTCTGGCGGCGTGAGCTGGGTGAAAAATATTTTCTGAAGTTACAGGAAGTCACCCCCTACTCCTGGCTGCTTGATCCAACACCGTTGCCGCAGCACGCGGTGATTCCACGCTTGGAAATTCACAATTGGCGCGAAGCCGCCAAGTTCAGCCAAAAGGATCGCGAGCTTCTTTTGAAAGTGAGCGGATTTTCACCGCTCGGCTGGGGCAGTCGCGGAATTTCACTCGGTTCCGATCTGGGCCACGCGGAATGGGAAAAGAGGATCGAGAACGCGCTCGCGACATTCGATTCGTCGCCCACCATCGTGCAACGCTTTCACAAAGGCCGGTTGTTCGAACATCGCTATTTCGACCCAGATTCCGGCGACCTGAGAACGATGAAAGGCCGCGTTCGTCTTTGTCCGTATTATTTTGTCGAGGGCGATCGCGTGAAATTGCGCGGCGCCCTGGCGACCATTGTTCCGGCGGACAAGAAATTTGTGCACGGAATGCGCGACGCGATTCTCGTGCCGACGCGATTATAGGACGCGCCTTGAACATGAAATCGCAGGCGGAAATAAACGCGCCATTTCGAAACGTCTATGATGACTCAACCAGGGCCGAAGCTTACGCCACACTGGAATTTCCCGGCACGTATTATCTGGCCTACCGCGATTTGCCGGTAATCATCCGCGAGCACGTAGCCGGACGTGAAGCGCTAGATTTCGGATGCGGCGCCGGGCGCTCTACGCGATTTCTTAAGCGACTCGGGTTCAACGCGATTGGACTGGATATCTCGCGCAGCATGATCGAGCTCGCGAGGAATGCGGATCCCAGCGGAGACTACCACCTCGTTGAGGAAGGCGACTTCAGTTCGTTACGGGCCGCGCATTTCAACCTGATATTTTCTTCGTTCGCATTTGATAATATCCCAAGCATCGACAGGCGCACCGGCTTGTTGCGACAGTTAAGTCACTTGTTGAATGAGCGCGGGCGCATCCTCATCCTTGGTTCGGCGCCCGAAATCTATGTCCATGAATGGGCGTCGTTCACGACGAAGGATTTCCCGGAGAATCGGGAGGCCAAAAGCGGCGACAATGTGCGAATCGTGATGAAGGACGTCCATGACGCGCGGCCGGTGGTCGACATAATCTGGTTTCACCAGGATTACGTGAATCTTTTCGAGGCGGCGGAGATGAAGCTCTTAACTCATCACGCGCCATTCGGACGCGCAGATGAACCGGTCGAATGGCTGAGTGAAACCACGATTTCGCCGTGGGTCATCTATGTGATCGCCAAGAAACGGTCAGACTGAAGCTTATTCGACCGTGATCACGACTTTGCCGCGTGCGTGGCCTTCCTCGAGATACCGGATCGCCTCTGGAACGTCGCTCAACGAGTTATAGGTTCGGTCGATGATCGTTTTCAATTTTCCTGACTGCACCATATCGGCGAGGAGCGTGAGGTCTTGGGTGCTCGGCTGCGCCATCATCATGCCCATTTTCTGTTTAACGAAATGCCGATAGACCGCTGCATTCAGCGCTTTACCAATGGCCCCAAGGAAGCCTTGCTCGTTCGCGCCGCCGCCGCCGATCATAACGTAAGTGCCGTTTGGCGTTAACACGCGCTGGCATTCGGACAATGAATGGTTCACGACGTTATCGAGGATCACGTCGTACTTTTGGTCGCCTTTCGTGAAATCCTCCTTGGTGTAATCGATCACGTGATCTGCGCCGAGCGATTGGACAAGATCGACATTGCGCGTGCTGCAAACACCGGTGACATCTGCGCCGTATGATTTGGCGATTTGCACCGCGAATGTCCCGACACCACCGGACGCGCCATTAATCAACACCTTCTGCCCGGGTTGGACTTTGCCCCTGTCGCGAACACCCTGGAGCGCGGTGATGCCCGCAATGTTGATCGACGCTGCTTGCTCGAACGTGAGACCGGCCGGTTTCGGCGCCATTGAGCCGGTTGCGCGACGACATAGATACTGAGCGAACGCGCCGTCTGCTCCGCCGAACACTTCGTCGCCGGGTTTGTACTGGGTAACGTTCTTGCCGACTGTTTCAACCGTTCCCGCAAAATCGACGCCCAGACGTATGTCTTTCGGTTTCCGCAATCCGCCGATCATCGCCCGCATGACTTTGGGCGTGCCCTCGATGAAGTGCCAGTCGTACGGATTGACCGAAACTGCGTGAACTTTTACCAGGATCTGATCGTCATTCGGAACAGGCTTTTCAGTATCTGCGAGCTTCAGATTCGCGACGCCGTAATCGCAGTAAACGATCGCCTTCATGGGATTTGTCGGCGCAGTCTTGCGATCGCAGTTGTTCGTCGACGACCAATAGGCCACTTCGAACCAAACGAACAACCCAAAGACAATTAGAATGAAAGCCCACTTCAGTATGCGTTTCATAAGGTGGAGGAGTATTTTAGGTAGCTGCGGTTGTCGATCATGAATAAAAAACTCAGCGTGTTCCAGCCTGCAGTTGGTTGAGCGCGCGAGGCTTCAATCCTTTAATTAGAAGCCAAAAGCTCACGATTAATTCGAACAAAGCCATCGGCGAATCGAAGATGTAATCGTTAACGACTTTGTTGAAATTGGGCAACACAAGATAAACGAAAGCGCAGAGTACGCACCAGGTGGACGCGATCACGCCGAAGATCGACAATCCTCTCGGGATGTAGTTCGACTTCAGCCACAACCAGGCGCAAGCAGTGGCGGCCAACCCAAAGAATGGCAGTCCGACATAGTAATCGTCGAAGCTGGCGGCGACTTGAACGCGCGCCAGCGCTTGCAAGCGCTCAGGTTCGAGAACTTGTAAGTAATTCGAACCGCTCAGGAGTCGAAGCGCACCGAGGGAGTTGAGTGGAGCAACTAACCACAGCAGCACGAAGACAAGGCGGAACAGCGCGCCAGCCAACGCGAGACCATAGTTGACGGGCGCGAAAATCACATACAGGGCCGTGAGCAGGACAACGCCGCCGATGTCATATGTAATGAAGCACGCGAGCGCGCACCGGAATTGGGTTTGGTGCGCCAGAATGTTGCGCGCGGTGTCCACGGCGTTGCCCGAAATAATCAGTGGGTTGAGCAGGAAGTAATTACCGAAGATCACAACGATGAAAGTGAGCAACCCGCTCCAGCCCGCGACTTTTGCAGCGGTGCGCTGTGAATTGTCGATTGTGCTCAAGGGCCTCTCTGGAATTAAGCCGCCGCGCTGACTGAACCTGCCGATGGTGGTTGCACTTTTGCGCCCCAAATCAAAAGCCAAAGGATAATCGGCAGCTCGCAAAGGGGGAGCTGGCTCGCGAACTTATCAACGAAATCGCCATAACTTGGCAAAAGTAAGAAGGTCACGCTGCTCGCCACATAGCCCAGCGCGGCAAGAAAAAGCAAATAGCCTAAAATGCGAGGAATAAAGCCTGATCGGATGACAAGGGTCCCGAACGGAATCAGCCACAGGCCCCAGAAGATTTCGGCAACCAAGATTGCCCGGCTATGCAAACGCATCAAAATGTAGGCGAGGGCGTCTAGCTGACCGGTGTCGAAGACCGACAAAAAATTGGCGCCGCTGACGACGATTGAGGCGACAACTTCATTCACTACGCTCAGAAGTGAAACTGGAATGGAAATTAGGATTAGGATCATCATCGCGAGGGCGTGGATCTCGTTAACAGGTTTGAACAAGCGGTAAAGCGCCACCACCACAAAAATGAACATGATCGCGCTCAACAGTTCGCAGCCGATGCCGAGGCGGAGAAGTGACTCTGAAGCGCGAATGTTATTGGCCGTCGCCGTCGCGTCGTTCAGGACAATCAGCTTACTCGGGACATAGATGAGTCCAAATGGAGCCGGGAGACTGGCCAGAAAATAGAGTAATCCCGCCAGCCTTGCTTGCTTCTTAATTGAGTTCATATCGGCAGTGCATTGTTAGGGCGGTTGCTATTCCACTGTGATTACAACTTTTCCTCGGGCGTGACCTTCTTCCATGTATCGGACTGCGTCTGCCGTCTGCTCCAATTTGTACGTTCGATCGATGACCGGCGTGACTTTGCCAGATTGCATCAGATCGTGCAGAACGCCGAAGTCTTCTTTAGTCAGCTTTGCGATGTAAAAAACAAACTTCTGGTTGGTGAAGTTTGATCGGAAGGCGTTCCAGAAATTTCCGGCAATTCGGCCCCACGTTCCCGGATGAATTCCCGCTCCGCCGATTCCGGCGAGGACGCAAATACCATTCGGAGTCAAAATTCTGCGCCGCTCGGAGAAGGAGTGATTGGCGACCAAATCATAGATCACGTCGTAATGCTGGTCGGTCTTAGTGAAATCCTCTTTGGTGTAATCGATAACGCGGTCGGCGCCGATTGATTTCACAAGATCGACATTGCGCGTGCTACAAACGGCGGTGACATCTGCGCCGTACGATTTTGCAATTTGCACCGCGAAGGTTCCGACCCCGCCGGACGCGCCGTTGACTAAAACTTTCTGTCCGGGCTGAATGCGCCCTTTATCCCGCAGGCCTTGCAAGGCCGTGACTCCAGCGATTCCGACTGAGCCGGCCTGTTCGAATGTGGTGTTGCTCGGTTTCGTGACGACGGCGCGATCGGCTTTGACGCAAATGTACTCGGCCACAGCTCCGTTCTTCGCGCCGAAAACTTCGTCGCCGGATTTGAAGTTCGTGACATCTTTGCCAACCGCTTCAACGACGCCAGCGAAGTCGGTGCCGAAGCGCGTGTTTTTCGGTTTACGCATCCCGCTCAATGGGCGCATGAGCCACGCACCTCTTATTAAATGTCCGTCGGCCGGATTAACGGAAGCCGCGCGGACGCGGACGAGCACTTCGTTGTCGGCCTGGACCGGCTTTTCGATTTCACGAAGCTTGAGGTTTTCTGCACCATATTCGCAACTCACAATCGCTTTCATGGGATTTGTTGGAGTGACAGCGTATCGGTCGCAATCGTTGGTCGAACTCCAGTAAGCGACAAAGAGCCAGACGAACGAAACGGCCAGGATCGCGCCGAGACTCCATTTGATTAGGCATTTTATCTTCATCGGCCAAACGCATTAGGCCGGTTGAGCTGTCAACGCCTGCACGTTTGCGCCTCGAATGAGCAACCAGAGTGCGATCGCCATTTCGCCAAGCGTAACGAGTTGGACCGGCTTTGAAATGGTAGCGGAAGAACCGGGGTACAATAGTTCGCTAACGCTGAGAACGAGCCACGCGAAACAGGCGACGATCAACCAAGCACCAAAAAAACGCGGCAGAAATCGTGAGCGATAAACAAGTAGACCGAAAGGAAAAAGCCAGACGCCCCAAAAGATCTCGTTAACGACAAAGCCTTGACCATGAAGACGCAGAAAGAACATGGCGAGTGCGTCGCGTTGCGCTTTGTCAATGACGGCGAGAAAGTCTGCGCCGCGAAAGAGAATGACAGTGGCGATGCTATTCAGCGCGTTCAAGAACCCAACCGCGCCCTGAACGAGAACAAAGCCAAGCATCGCAACAGCCCAGGTCCTGTTCACGTCCCGAAGCAATCGATAGAGGACGAAGCCAAGACAGATGAAAATTACGTGGCCGACGAGATCGCCAAGGATCGAAACACGAAACCAGGTTTCGTGAGCCAGTATGTTCTCGCCGGTCACGGCAGCGTTTCCGCGGACAATGAGTTTGCCCGGTATGTAAGACCAGCAGTAGAGAGCAATCGGCAATGTTGAGAGGTAAATCGCGCCTGCGATGCGAGCCACTTTAACCGTTGGGTGCATGGATTTTCTTTCTCTTTCTATTGGCTATTTGGTCGCCGGAAGCAGCCCGAGCTGTTGCATCATTGAAAGTTGATCAAACGCAGACCACTCTTCTTTGATCTTGCCGTCGACGATCCGCCAGATCGTAATTCCAGATAACTCACCTTTCTTTCCTGTTGCAGGCAACCCGTTGCCCGTCCCTGTGTTCGTACCGCGAGCAATCCAGTAGATCGTGACCAAGTCGTCTTCTGCGATGAGCTTCTCAGGTGAAATGACAAGGTCAGGAAAGGCCTGGTGCCATCCTTTAAGCGCCGCCTGGTCTTCCTCCAGGGTAGCATCCCGATGAATACCGTGATTTACGAAATCTTGAGCATAAAGTTGTTCAGCTAGTTCGAAGCGCCCTTTGCTGAGAATTTCTTCAAATGCACGCTGCGCGATCGCCTTGTTTTGGTCCTGCAAAGGCGAGGCAAAAAGCGAAGCGGCAACCAAGAATAAACAAGCGCTAACTGTGCTGATGATTTTCATGAGTTTTCCTATGTATGTTTGTTGGAGGCGTCCGAATCAGAGCGGTCCGCGATAACGGCGCAGCCGAATTGCGGCGACCACAAATCCGGCGGCGAAAATTAGTCCGATCCAGAGACCGGGCGTACTCAAGTATCGCCCGGGCGTGAGTTGAACTAGTGAATCGACCGTTGGGTTGTGGCGTGCGCCAAAGTCGAAAGCATTCGGCGCGAAACCGAACACCCGTTCTTTTAGAAGATCGCTCACGTACGAAGTATTGAACGTGATTCTTTCAAATATTGCGATCGCCAGCGGCGGCAATGCAGCCCAGAGAAATGTCGCGCGTCTCGCGAGACCTGAAATCAACAGCGCCCAGCCGTAAATCGGCGCATGCCAGAGCGCGATCGCGACCAGGCCGTAAACGAGCACCAGCCAGTTTTGAATCCACGGAATCGTTGTCCACGTCGATGCCGGACTCATTCCGTGTCCGATGAGAACGCCGCTCGTCCACAACAGCATCGCCAACTGGGTAGCGAGGATGATCGCGAAGACGATTAACGGCAGCACGGCGAGGGAAATTATCGCCTTCGACAGCACGGTCGTGAGGTCGGAAACCGGCAGCGATTTCCAAAACAAAATGCTGCGATCGCGCCGTTCGCCGTGCAGCGCATCGAGACAATAAAACACGCCCACGATAAAAGTGGTAAGGATTAGGAGCATGGCCGCGACGTCGTAAGGAGCCTCGATGCCGGCGCGCGCTTTTTCTGAACCGAGCAACAAAATCGCGCTTCTGCGCTCCGGCAGCCCGACTGTACTAATTAAAAACCCGAACAGCACGACAGCCGCGACAATTGTCGGTGCGACGTAGATCGATTTGTTTTCCCACAACTCACGCTTCACCGACCAATAGAACGGTCGCGTGGCATCGGCATCTTGCCGATGAATTGCCGCCGCATTCGATTCCGTATTCACGTTTTTCTTTCCGGTATCCGGTTTCCGCTTTCCGGTTTTTGGTTATTGCTCATTACTGCGACGAACAGGTCGGCGATGCTCGGTGTCCGCACATCGCCAAGCGCGGCGAGCTGGTTACGATCGACATGATCGAAGAGCAGAACACTGCGGCCGAACACCTGACGTTCATGCAACGGCTTGAGCGAACGCGCGCCGCCGAGATGATCCGGATGCACCATCACTTCGACATAACGCGATTCGAACTCCTCCATGCTGCTCTCGAGGACGATTCGACCGCGGTCGATGAAGATGAGATCGGTCAGAACGTCCTGGACCTCTTCCACCTGATGGGTTGTGACAATGATTGTGCGACTGCGGTCGAAATAGTCGTTGAGGAGCGAATCGTAGAATTGTTTTCGATACAAAATGTCAAGACCAAGCGTCGGCTCGTCGAGCACGAGCAGCTTCGCGTCGATCGCCATCACGAGCGCGAGATGCAATTGCGCCACCATTCCTTTGGACAGTTCTCTGACCCTGCTGGTGCGCTTGATTGTTGTCTTCGCTAGAAAACTTTCCGCCTTCGTGCGATCGAATTTCGGATGCACGCCGGCGACGTAATCGAGCAATTGCATGACCTGGATCCAGCGTGGCAGGACCGCGACATCAGCGATGAACGAGACGTCGCGCATGAGCTGCTCGCGCGCGGCCCAAGGGTCGCGCGCGAGTACCTTCAGCTCTCCTTGGTATGCGGTAAGTCCGAGGATCGCATTCAGCAAAGTCGTTTTGCCCGCGCCATTCGGCCCGACGATTCCTAAAATTCGACCTTCCTCGACGCGAAGATCGACATCGTCCAGTGCAACCGTCATTCCAAAAACTTTGCGAAGACCGCGAGCTTCGATAACAGCCATGGTGTCAGCGATCCTCCTTTCCAGTTTTGGTAGATCGCCGGGCAGCGGCTTCAAGCAGTTCTCTTGGATCCAAGCCGAGTCTTCGAATAGTTGCGTGGACGCGGGGCCACTGGTCGTTCAGAAATTTTTGGCGCTCGCCTTTAATTAAGAGATCGTGCGCGCCGGCTTTAACAAACATGCCGAGTCCACGCCTTTTTTCGACGAGCTCCTCGTCGACCAATTCCTGATAAGCCTTCAGAACGGTCAACGGATTGACGCGATAATCGGCGGCGACATTGCGGACCGACGGGAGTGCATCGCCTTCTTTGAGCACGCCGTCGAGAATCATGTGAACGACACGATCGCGAAGCTGGCGATAAATCGGCTGACCATCGTTCCACTCACGCGCCATTTCGTGCTCCAATTGGCCCTGGGAACAGCCGCGCACCCGGCGGTCTCAATCGATCCTTTGCTCTCATATAGTGCTATAGCTAACTATAACACTACGTCACTGGCAAGCCTTTTTTACAAAAATTCCAGTGCCCTTTAAGGAACGCCCCGTTGCTCGGCCAATTTTACCAGTGTAAAGAGCGCGCGATTGACCGGAACAGGGACACCAAGGTCGGCCCCGCGTCGGGAGATGTAGCCGTTCAAAGCATCGATTTCGGTGGACCGGCCGCGATCTAAATCCTGTGCGGTTGAGGACATCGCACCAGCCATTTGTGTCGCGATCTCCATCGCGGCCGCCATTCCTGCCTGGCGGTCACCGATGCCAGGCAACACAACGTGAGCCGCGCGCGCGACGGCCAAGACTTCATCGACAATCTGCTCCATCAACCGCTTCGCATCAGCGCTTTCGGCAATTTGGCGATAGCGGGCCTGCCCCAACGCGGAAATCGCATTGAGCGCGCAATTACACAGGAGCTTCACCCACAACTCGCCTTCGATATTGCTTGAAATCCGGCAACGGATCCCTGCGCGTTCAAACACATTCGCAACCTCGGTCGTCTTTTCCGACGGCGGCCCGATGATCAAATCACCGCGCGCAAGATATTTCACTACGCCCGGCTGGGGCACAGACACCGCAACGTAAACGGCTGCCGGCAGCGTGAAGACGTTCGTGACCGCGCGAACTTGCTCGGCGCTGTCGACGCCGTTCTGCAAACAAACGACCATCGCGTTCGGTGCAAGAAATGGAGCCATTTGTTTCGCCGCAGTTGAAGTATCGTTTGCTTTCACGCAGAGCAGAATCAGGGAGCAATTTCGAACCGCGCTCATTTCCGTTGTCGCCGTGACGTGTAGTCGCTCCTCGCCGTCGGTTTTGTCAATTAGGAGACCATTGGTGCTGACCGCGTCGACAAATGTCTTTCGCCCGATCATAACAACAGGCGCACCCGCGCGAGCAAACATGCCGCCGAAATAGCCGCCAACTGCACCCGCGCCGATGAGCGCGATTCGTGGCCACTCTTCGCGCTGGCTCATTTGCTACGTCAACTCGTAGGTCGTGATCTCGAGTTTGTAGCCGTCGAGATCGCGAAAGTAAATCGAGTGCGAAATTTCATGGTCCCGAAACTCGAATTGGATTCCGCGACGTTTCAATTCTTCCTGAGCGGCAAGGAAATTCTCCCGGTTCGCGCGCAGCGCGAGATGAAGCATGCGCACGCCGCCGTTGGTGGAGATCGCTCTTCCGCTGCCCGGAAACAGCGCAAGCGCGGTGTTGCCTTTGCCGATGAAAACCGGAACGCCGTCCCACATTCCTTGGTGAAGACGATCGAAACCGAGGACGTCAATGTACCATTGTGCCGACCGCTCCACGTCGCGCACGCTCAGCGCTACGTGATCAATGCCTTCAACGTCAATCACGCCAGAACTTGGCATGAATAGAATTGCAGCGCACCCTCATTTCGGATAACAAATGACGCATGAGTTCCCCCAGTCGGCGCGCGTTTCTCAAAACTATCGGTCGAGCCGGCTTGTTTTGCACGGCGGCAGGAATTGCACGCGCCACGACCGGACTAATCGACGACACGGTCCAAATCTCAATTCTTCATACCACTGATTTGCACGGACACATTCTGCCAACGAGCGATTACGGGGGAAACCCGGACCTCGGCGGTTTTGCCCGCTGCGCGACCCAAATCCGCGGCTGGCGCGGACAAAATCGAAACTCGATCTTGATCGACATCGGCGACGTTTATCAAGGCACCGACGTCAGCCTGCGCACAAACGGCGCGTTGATGATCGATCTCTTCAACCATCTTGGATACGACGCCTGGATCGTCGGCAATCACGAATTCGATTGGGGCGTGGAAACATTCGCGAACGCAGTCGCCAAATCAGAGATGCCAGTTTTGGCAGCGAATGTGTCGATCGAAGGAAAAGCGAGCGGTGCAATCGCTGACAAACCATTCGCTAAAGTTCAACCATTCATTTTGAACGAGTTCGGCGGAATCAGAATTGCGACAATTGGTGTGACGACACCGGGGATGCCGTTTTGGTTTCGGCCGGAATTCATACGCGGCTTCGATTTCGAGCACGCGGTTGAACCGGTCCGCCGCGCGGTGATCAAGGCGAAAAACGAAGGGGCCCATGCGATTGTGCTCGCAGGTCACATGGGACTGAAGCCGCGCAGTGGTGGCGATGATTTCGCCAACAACGTCGTCGCGTTAACGTCCGAGTTTCCCGAAGTTGCCGCGTTCATTGCGGGGCATACGCACCAGGCAATTCCAAGCCATCTCACAAATGGTGTCCTCCTGACGCAAGCCGATCATTTCGGTATTCACGCGGGGCGGCTCGACCTGACGTTTGATCGGGCTTCAAAAAAATTGCTGCATCGCGAAGCGCGCTGCGAGCAGATGAACAGTCGCATTCGCCCTGATCCTATTGTCCTCTCGCGGGCCAAGCCGCAGCTTGATGCATCGGCCTCCGCCCTGGAAGAGCCGATCGGGATTTTGGCTGAGACGCTCCGCGTGCATAGTCGCCCGGGTGAACCGAGCGAGGTCGAAGCGTTGATCGGTGCGGCAATCCTGGAAGGATTGCGCGAGCGCAGCGTAGCAGTGACCGGCGTGATGCACGGCGTGTTCGATGAAAGGAACAATTTTGTGGCTGGTCCGAAGACGGTCAACGACATCTGGAACCTCATTCCCTTCGAAAATTATCTTGTCACGGCGGAGTTGACGCCGGAAGAAATTAAAGCAGTGATGGAAGAAGTTTATGCGAGCCGGGAGCCGCGCAACCTACTCGGTTTCGAAGTTAAAGCCGAAGCAATTCGGGGTGAGCGACGCATCATGTCGATGCGGGTCGCGGGTGGCCAAGGTCTCGAGTGCGATAAACGTTACCCGGTCGCTTTCAATACGTTCGATTCGCGCAGCGGGGGCCATCGTTTCATGAAATTACGCAGCCTACTCGAGACGCAGGCGACCCGCTGCACATTTCATCCGGTTCAGACGCGGGACGCGATGATCGACTATTTCCGGCGCCACCAGGTTGTGCACAAGATCGCTTCCCAAATTCGGCCGATGGCGGCGGCCTAATTTTAGCGAGATTGAGGTTGAAAATTTTCGCGGCTTCGATTGCGTATCTTTCCCATGCGCGTTCTCGGAATTTCGGCGGTCATTCTCTTGTTGATTGTCAATCTTGGTTGGTCGCAGGTTGATATTCCTTCGGCGCAAACGAAGTTGCCCGCGTTTCGGCCGATCCTGCTGGGGACCGGGCCGGAATCTTTGATTAACCGCATCGACACGGCCGGATTGGTGCAGCAAGGACAAAAGGACGGCGCCGTCATGTTTTCCTGCTCGGTTAAAAAGACGGGTGAAGTGCTTTCAGTGTCGACTTATCGCGGCACGCCCGGCTCGAAACTTCTCGAGCAGGAAATCCTGAAAAAATTGTCCGTCGCGGCGAATCCGAAATTTATTCCAGCGGTTTACAATCACATTCCCGTGGACGCGA
Organism: Chthoniobacterales bacterium; assembly: GCA_035315805.1. Lineage (GTDB taxonomy): Bacteria > Verrucomicrobiota > Verrucomicrobiia > Chthoniobacterales > UBA10450 > AV40. The sequence goes on along the minus strand of DATFXN010000040.1, from coordinate 28,469 downwards.
TCTACTACGGCACCGTGACTTTCATCATTGTCGATGACAAACCGCGACTTCGAATTTTTTCCAACCAGGAACGGACCGAATTGGAAAAAGAAAACGACTTCATCAGCCCGCAGCCGTTTTGGGGCGGCGATTCGAAATTTAGTGGTCTTCACTATCCGAATAACGAAAGTGCGCCCGTTCCGGTGGACGGCGCGGCCGAGCTGGCACTGAAAGTCGATGCGACCGGTAATTTGCAAGACCTCAAGGTTTTGTCCGAACAACCGCCGTTTCTGGGCTTCGCAGATGCCGCATTCGAGGACTTCAAGAAAGCGAAATTTATTCCCGCATTTCGCGACGGAAAACCGGTCGCGTGCGAAGTGAAGATCCCCGTTTATTACAAGGGACAAGGATTTTAGCGGCCCTCCGTTTCGTTCCACCGTCGCGAAGCGAGCTGCCGCCAGTGTGAAAAGACGACTTGTCCGAACAGCCTTTTTTCGACGCGACCCGGTCACCTGCGCCCGCGAACTTGTCGGAGCGGAGCTGATCTGGGGAAAATGCGCCGGCACAATTGTCGAGACGGAGGCGTATCTGGCCGAAAACGATGAAGCCTGTCACACTTTTTCTCGCCCGAGCGCGCGCGCGTTCATCCAACGAAACAAACCGGGTGCAGCTTACATTTATTTCAGTTACGGCAATCATTGGATGCTCAACGTGCTGGTCAAAGGGGAGACTGACGGCTTTGTCCTGATTCGTGCGCTGCAACCGCTTCGCGGAATCGAGCTGATGAAAGAACGACGCGGCGCTGATGATGAACGGCGGCTCTGTTCCGGGCCGGGCAAATTGACGGAAGCGCTGGATATCACTAGGCGGCATCACGAAATGAATCTGTGCGCTGATCCGAAGCACTGCTTCACTTATGCCGATGACGATCTCGATCTTGTCGCCGACGAACGTATCGGAATCAGCCGTTCGGCGCATCATCCCTGGCGATTCACGATCCGTGGCAGCCAATTCGTCAGCCGTCGCGTGAAATTGTAAGGGGAACTGCTACCTTCCGGCTTCGACATGAAGGAAAAAAGATCACGCGTATTGCTTGGCATGAGCGGTGGCGTGGACTCCAGCGTTGCCGGCTATTTGCTGCGCGAGGAAGGCTACGACGTCATCGGCGTGACGATGAAAGTGTGGCCGCAGGACTGCATTTCTCGCGCGGAAGACAAGTGCTGCGGCCCACAGGCGGTCGCCGACGCGCGCGCGGTCGCGCATTCGTTGGGCATCCCGCATTACGTCGTCGATGAAACGGAACAGTTCGAGCGGACGGTCATCGATTATTTCACCAGCGAGTACCACGCCGGCCGGACGCCGAATCCGTGCGTGATGTGCAACGAGAAACTGAAATTCGGCAATCTTTGGGGCAAAGCCGAAGCGCTCGGCTGCGATTATATCGCTACCGGGCATTACGCGATCATCGAACATCACCCAGGCCGCGCGGTCCTGCGCAAAGGCATCGATCCACGCAAAGACCAGTCCTATTTTCTCTTTAGCTTGCGCCAGCCGCAGCTGCGACGCGCCCTCACGCCGCTCGGGACGATGCGCAAGCCCGAGATCCGGAAAATTGCGCGTTCGCTAGGCCTGAAAGTCGCCAACAAGATCGATAGTCAGGAAATCTGTTTCGTTCCAGGGAATGACTACAAAGCGTTTTTGCGTTCACACCTCGGCGAAAGCAAGTTTCGTCGCGGTGAGATTTATGATGTGAATGGAAACTTCGTTGGCCAACACGACGGTATCGAGCTGTTCACCATTGGCCAACGCAAAGGACTGCCAGGCGGATCAGCCCGACCGCATTACGTTGTCGATCTTGATGCGAAAACGAATCGCGTCATTGTCGGCGCGGCTGACGATTTGACTTGCGACGAATTTGAGATCGATCGAACGAACTGGGTCGAACGCGACCTGCCGCGTGACGACGTGGAAGTCGCAGTAAAGATTCGCTACAGCCATCCCGGGACTGCCGCGACGGTTACGCCGCTTGAAAATCAGCGCGCGAGAATTCGATTGCACGAACCGCAGCGCGCGGTCACACCGGGACAAGCCGCGGTAATTTACAATGGCGATGTCGTCGTTGGCGGTGGGTGGATTTGTCGGCGCGAAGCTCTCGTCCCGGCCTAGCAAATGGCGGACAAAGTTGTTCTCGCGCTGAGCACGTTCCCCGATCGCGAAATCGCGCGACGAATTTCGAATCAACTTGTCACGGAAAAATTTGCCGCCTGCGCCAATATTTTGCCCGCAATCGAGTCCATCTATCGCTGGAAAGGAGAAATCGAAATTGCAACGGAAACTCTCGTTCTTTTTAAGCTAAGCGAACATCGACAATCGCCCTTTCAAGAAAAGCTGCGCTCACTCCATCCCTACGAGGTTCCGGAAATCATCTTCTTCCCCGTCTCGAACGGCCTGCCAGAATATTTGCGCTGGGTTACCGGGAGCTGTGGCTAGGAAACTTGATCGGTTTAACCGGTCAAGTTTTAGCAGCAGTGCGGCGTTTGTTGCCGACAAGAAAAATTACGACGCCAATCGCGTTTGCGACGATAGTGACGGCGGCGATTTTGGCGCCGAAAATGAGTGGACTGGGGACGTCGATAATTGGATAGACGGTGAAGAAAATCGCGAGCAACGAAACGCCGGCCCCACAGGTCGCGGCGAGACGCAGCCAGATTGATGCGCCGGAGCGAATTGCGCCGGCACCGAAGATCGGAATGGCGAACAACATAAAATAAACGATGCCGTAGAAGACGTTGGCCGCGTTATCGACGAGTTGAAATGCTTCCTGGATTCCGGCGCCGATCTGGCTCGCAATCGCGATCAACAGAGTAAGCGTTCCGACGAAAATGATCGAATTGATTGGAGTCTTGTAGCGCGGATGCAACCGCGAGAACCAAGCGGGCAACAACTGGTCCCATCCCGCGACCATCGGCAATCGCGAGCTCCCGGTAACGTGGACGCTGGTCGAAGAAATAGTCCGAGTCGTCATCAAGAGAATTCCAATCGAAGCGATCGCACCCGCGATCGGAAACGAACTCAGACCGAGCCGCAATGTTTGCGGCACGGGACCGATCAGATCGATTGGATTGTTCCCGATGAAAGCGAGGACTGAACTCGTTCCCAAAATAAACATAAACGCGATCACCGGCGAAGCAATCAAGACCGAGCGCCCGATGTCGCGCGCCGGTGCCCGCGTTTCCCCGGCGAGAATAGCGACGTATTCGAATCCGCTTAGCGCGCCGATCCCGAGCTTGGTAAAAATGTTCAGACAATAAAAGATCGACATCACCGGGAGCGCGAGCGGAAGCGGCCGATAATTTTTAATTTCTCCGCGCGCGAGTCCGAGCAACGGCAAGAGAATCAAAGCGCCATAGACCAGCAACATTGCGAATGCGCCGATGTTGTGGAGCCATTTGCCTAACGACAAGCCGCGAACGCACGCCCAGCCGAGACCGACCACGAGCACGGAACTGATCAGCGACACGCACCATTTGTTGTTCGGCATCCAGGCGGCAGCGGGACCGAGCGCGTAGGAAATGTTCGTGGTCGTAAACATTCCGCCAAGCGCGATGACAGTGATTGAAAGCAGCCAGAGATTCCACGCAGTGATGAAGCCGGCAAACTCGCTGAAGCCGAGTTTCGCCCATTGATAAATCCCGCCCTCAAGCGGCATTCGCTCACTCAAATAAATCACCACCGCCGCTTGCGGAATATAAAAAAGAAAAATCGCGAGCAGCCAAAAAAAGAGGTGCGCTTGTCCGAGTTTCGCAGCCGCGCCGACCCAGCTCGAGCCGACCACGAAAAGAATCTGCGTCAGAACCAGATCGAAAAGCCGGAGCGGTTTCTTGAGCGATTCGCTGCGCGTTTCGACGCTCTGTTCGGCGCGCTCAAGATCCGTGGTCACGATGATCCGTTTGAATCTGAATGTCGATCTAACGTTCCGCTTCGGATCTTTTCGGCGGCGGCGGAACGTTGCGAAACTCTCGGTGGCGAATTTTTCCGCCGGCATAGGCAATGTAGCCGCCGATTCCCAAGGTCACAGCGCCCACCAAGATCACCGCAACGGCAAGCAGGACAGCTGATCGTGGCCACTTTATTGGCACAGCAACCGCCGCCGCGGCCAGAATGGCGAGCGCGTAAAAGAAATAGATGAGGGCCTCGGCGCGATCCTGATGTTCCTCGAGCCACGCTTGCCCAGGCTCATCGGCCATTGAAAGGACGCGATCGTACCCTTGCTCGCCGAATTCATAGACCGGCCAGGCCGACCCTGCTGCGATGAACACAATGATAAGACTAACCACTTGGGCACGGCGACTTTTCAGGAAAAACGCGATGATCAACGCGAGCAATCCCATCGCCAATCCGTAGATCGGCAGCGGATTGAGCAGAACGTGAATATATTCTGGCTGGCGGAGGCCGCGCAGCATCGCGTCAATCATTCAATCCCCAGCGGCAGCTCGCCCTCAACTTTTCGGCGTCGTCTCATCCCCCGCTTGAGACATTTGTTTATCTTCCCAATACGGGACGTATTTTTTCCAATCGGCGCTAGTGAAATGCCACCACTCGATATGCAGGCCGTAAAAATTGTTGTGCGCCATCGCGATTTGCAAAAGGGTCAAATGCTGTTTTACGAATGGATCGCGCCCAGAGTAATACATCATAGCCTGCGGTGTGAATTCGTCGAACTTCGTCGGCATAGTGACGTCCTGACTCCAATCGTCGACGAGGGTCGCGTCAACCGAAACGCCATATGAATGCATCGAACCAAAACCTTTTTCTGGGTCGGCAACGTAATCCTCTTTTTGGGCGTACTTCCAAAGCAACTCCTGGACCGCCTTCGGCCGGTACGCGTCCCAGATCTTCAAGCGATAACGAAATTGCCTGAGCCAAGCCTGCGCGCCAGCGAGCTGTTGGGCGACGCTCGGCAGAACGAGCGCGCGCATTCCGGTCGGATACAACTGATGTCCGGTGATGTTGTGCTCAGTCGCATAGCGAAGATCGATCACAATCGTCGGATCGACCTTGGCGATGTCGACCAGGTCCGGATTCGCCGCGCGCGGCGCCGGCAAGATCGACAACACGGCGGCGGAAACAAGAACCGGAATCAGGCGGCGAGACATTGGGCGGCAATATAAGCGCAAACCGCCGCGTCCGATCAACCCCGAAAGCAATCAACCCCAAAGGTTTTCGGGGTCACTCGCCGGCGACTGAATTGGTGACGTCCGTCTTTGCGACGCGCTGCAACAGAAGCCGCGCGGTCTCATCAGACACATTAAAATGCACTTCGAGGTTCGCCGCCTGGCGCGAGATGTCCGGAGGTTGCGCGTAAAGCATGAAATTGGAATCCTGCAAACGCAGCCACTTTTGCGGTTCGTTGTGCAAATTGCGCGCGAGCTCAGATGCAGCTTCGGGGGATTTCGCTCGTACCAACAGACGTGCTTTGACCGGATTTTGCAGGGTTAAGGCGAGTCCGAGCAATTCCGAGTTTTCCAGTAACTCGGGCGCAAAAATCGGATGAACCACCCGCGGTAGATTGGGCGGGTTGCGCGAGATCAAGCGCAGCGCGCTTTCGCTGTCCAATGCCTGGAACCGGTCGAAGAACTGTCCGGTAATTTTCAGGTCGAGATCGATCCCGAGACGGACCCGGACCAGTTCGTCCACTTCGCTCGACGTGCCGACGGCAAGCGTGCTCGAACCGACGCGCGCAAGCGCGAGATCGGATTTTTCCCACACCGGCAACCCACTGACATTTCGCCGCTGAAATTCGTTGTCGTTTTGGGCAGAGCGGATGACTTGCGAAACATCGCTCCGATTTTCAATCAGGATGAATTCGCGGACTGTTCCCATGTCCGAGCTGGTAGTGGCGCGTGTGATTCGAAGCGTATCGCGAAAGAGATTAAGAACCGGCACTCGCGCGGCCGGACCGATCAGCCCGTTCCACACATTCTGCCAGATGTCGGGTTGCTCCCTGTGCCAGCGCTTGGACAGATCGCGCTCAAACTGATCGATGTTGATCGACAGAATTACTTCCGTTTGCTGCGGCAACCATTCCCGTTTGCGCGGCGACTTCGCCACCAGCGGCAAAATGATCGCCAGCAACGCGATCACTGAAACCACACTAAAATAGAATTGCCGCAGCTCCTGTTTGTCGATGGCACGCGAGAGCAACGCCAGCTGGTCGTTATGCTGCTGATGTCGATCCGCTGCCGCGCGGTGCTTGCGCACCGTCTCGAGCAAATGCGGCGCGTTTGGCGGCGCGATCCCCTGGGTCGCGAGATGCCTTCCAATGTTCAGATAAGCGGGATTCTTTCGCTCCTCGACAACCTGGTGACGCAGTTTCGCTGCGCGGACTGCGTCCTGTTGCGCGCGAATGTTGTCTGCGAAACCCTTGTCGCGCGCTTCATATTCACCGCGCACTTTCGCAATGTTTTTTTCAATCGCGGAAAGTTCTTCCTCGGCGGCCGCCAGCTTTTCCTTCGCAATCCGGGCAGCGTCGGCGGTGCCGAGTCTAGCGCGGACCAGCTCGGCGCGTTCTTCCGGCAAACGGGCGCGTCGCGCGCTAATGCTCGTTTTCTGCGCTTCCAAATCCGGCGGCGGCGGGTTGAGCGCCTGTAGCTCGGACAGCTTTCTGAGCAGCTCCTGATCCGCGGCGTCATTACCGTGAATCCGCTTCTCAACCGCGGTCACTTCGCGCTCGGACAACTCAGCCGCGCCCTTAGCCTGATTGCGGCGTTGTAGAATTGGTTTCTTTTCTGCTTCCAGTTTTGCCATCGCGTCGCTCTGCTCTTTCGAGTTCCTCGCCCGCTGCGCCTCGATATTCTTGATTCCCTCTTCAATTTGCGCGATCCGAATTGCGACTTCCTTTTGCTCCTGCTCGAGTTTTTTCAGCGCGACGATCTCGTTGCGCAGCTCGGGAAAATTCGCCGCCTGCGAAGTCCCTTCGCGTCCGAGACCAATTTCGCTCTTTTGAAGCAACCGTTTCTCGTGCCGCAAAATCATGCGCGTCCGTTGCCGCCGGATTTTCAATCCCATCTCGCGCAGACCTGTCCGAATAAAGCTCACAAAAGTTATTCCTCCGGTTCAGCCAGCTTCGCCAGCACACTGAAATCTTCGAGCGTGGTCGTGTCGCCGGTAACTTTTGCCCCGCTAGCAATCTCTTTCAGTAATCGCCGCATGATTTTTCCGCTGCGCGTTTTTGGAAGGGCTTCGGCAAAGCGTACTTCGTCTGGCTTTGCGATCGCGGCAATGTGCGCGCCGACATGTTCGCGCAGCTCAATTTTTAAATCGTTCACGGCTTCCACTCCGGTCTTTAACGTCACGAAAGCGACGACGCCTTGGCCTTTCAATTCATCCGGCCGGCCGACCACCGCTGCCTCCGCCACTTTCGCATGGCTCACCAGCGCGCTCTCGATTTCCGAAGTGCCGAGCCGATGTCCTGCGACATTGAGCACGTCATCGATACGGCCGACGATCCAATAATAGCCGTCTTTGTCGCGGCGGGCGCCGTCGCCCGTCAGATAATTTCCAGGGTACTCGCTCCAATACTGTTTCTCGTAGCGCTCTTTGTCGCCATAAATCGTCCGCAACATCGCCGGCCATGGCCGGCGAATAATTAATTTCCCGCCCACGTTCGCGCCGACTTCCTTTCCGTTCGGATCAATAACTGCTGGATCGACGCCGAAAAACGGCAACGTCGCACTACCCGGTTTTGTGAGAATCGCGCCTGGCACTGGCGTGATCATGATCGCGCCAGTTTCAGTTTGCCACCATGTGTCGACGACCGGGCAGCGCCCGCCGCCGATCGTCTTCTGATACCAGATCCACGCTTCCGGGTTGATCGGTTCGCCCACGGTGCCGAGCAAACGCAGCGAGGAAAGGTCGTGCTTCTTTACCCACTGATCACCCCAGCGGATGAACGCGCGAATTGCAGTCGGCGCAGTGTAAAGAATGCTGATCCGATTCTGTTCGATGATCCGCCAGAAGCGGTCCGGCTCCGGCCAGTTCGGCGCGCCCTCGTACATGAAGGTGGTCGCGCCGTTGGCAAGCGGTCCGTAAACGACATAGCTGTGCCCCGTCACCCATCCGACATCGGCGGTGCACCAAAAGGTATCTTCGTCGCGAATGTCGAACACGTATTTCGTGGTCGAATAAATTCCGACCAGATAGCCGCCGGTCGTGTGTAGAATTCCTTTCGGTTTTCCAGTTGAGCCGCTGGTGTAAAGAATGTAAAGCGGATGTTCGCTGTCAACCGCGACGGGCGGACAACTGTCATCGACGTATTCCAGCTCGCGATGCCACCAAACATCGCGGCCTTCTTCCATGTGAATCTCGTTGTGCACGCGTTGGAAAACGATCACGCGTTTCACCGATGTTCCGGCGCGAAGCGCGTCATCGACATTTTTCTTTAGCGGCACAATCCCGCCGCGGCGATAACTCCCGTCCGCTGTAATCAGCGCGATCGCACCGCTGTCGCGGATCCGGTCGCGAATTGAGTCAGCGCTGAATCCTCCGAAAACGACCGAGTGGACAGCACCGATCCGCGCGCACGCCAGCATCGTGATAGCCACTTCCGGACTTGTCGGCAAATAAATGATGACGCGGTCGCCTTTGCCGACTTGGTTTCGCTTGAGCACGTTCGCGAAGCGACAAACTTCCCGATGCAATTGTTGATAAGTGAGCGTGCGCTTTTCGCCCGGTTCACCTTCCCAAATAATCGCCGCCTTATTGCGGCGATGGGTAGTGAGATGTCGATCTAAACAGTTCTCGGAAAGGTTCAGCTTCCCGCCGATAAACCACTTCGCGAATGGCGCTTTCCATTCCAAAACGCTTCGCCACCGTTTCTGCCACAAAAGCTCGCTCGCCTCGCGCGACCAAAACCTGCGCGGTTGTTTGATCGACTCCCGGTACATTCGCCTGTACTGAGCGAGGTTTTTAATCCTCGCCTTCTGCGCGAACTGCTTCGACGGCTTGAAGACGCGCTTTTCCTTTAAGTGCGATTCGATGTTCTTATTGTCGGTCTTGTCCATTGCCTGCCCACCGTAGCCTTGGCGCAGGCGGGCCGATCTTGACGCTACCAATCGTGGGCCGCAGGCTCAAGCGTGGCTGATCACATTTACAAAAAGATCGAGTTGGTCGGTTCCTCGCCAAAAGGAATCGAAGAAGCCGTCAAGAACACGCTCGCCCGCGCGAAAACGACCGTGCGTAACATGCGCTGGTTCGAAGTAACCGAAATGCGGAGCTATCTCGAAGCGGCCAACGTTGCGCACTGGCAGGTGACGCTAAAAGTAGGCTTTACGCTGGAAGCTTGACCTTGTAGCCGCGTCGGTGTGCGACGTTACAGACGCGGCCCGCAGGGCGCAGCTACAATTTATTCCTCCTCCTGCGCCGCTTCGTATAGCTTGGCCGCGCCGTAAATCAGAATCGCCGGTTTGAGCGCGAAAAGCGCCAGTCGCACAATGCTTCTCAAAATTCGGCCGATGCCCAGTCGATTTAAAACAAACCCCGCCAGCACCGCATACGCGAGCGACTGCATCGGATTTTCGCGCACGTACGTCTCCGTATCGCTCAGCCACTCATCGAAGTGCTCGCGCGTGTAACGCAGGCCGCGTTCTGCCAAATCACCATGCCCCAGTTGGTCCATTTGATTAACGTTGTCCGCGTCCGCGATTTGGTCAACGCAAAGTCAGCCAGACCGTTTTCGCTGCGGTGCCGGGTGGAAAATCGGGCGGCGGCGGCGGCCGATAAAGTGTGCCGGCGCGTCGCGCCCGCTTGAGACCGTACCGCGCCATTCGTTCCAGCGCTTGCTCGCTCAGCATCCCACTGTTCGTCGAAAGCAAAACGCGCGCATCGCGCTCGGCGACCTCCAACGCGCTCACAATTAACTCCTCGAAATCCTTCTCAATATGGAATGCTGCGCCGCCTTTCGTCCGCGAAAATGTTGGCGGATCGAGAATGATCATGTCGAATTTCTCACCTCGCCGCGCGAACCCGCCTAAAGCAGGACGAACATCGTCGGCGACAAATTGATGTCCTTCGACGGCTAGCGAGTTAAGCAAAAAATTGTCCCGCCCGCGTTCCAACGATTTCTTGGAAAGATCCACATTCACCGTCTGCGCGCCCGCCGACGCGGCCGCGACCGAAAACGAACAGGTGTAAGCAAAGCAATTTAACACGCGGTTGGGCTTCGTTTGCCTGACAAATCGACGGTTTTCCCTCTGATCGACAAACAGCCCGACCGAGTAGCCCGCGTCGAAATCGATTCCGAATTGGAGATGATTCTCCGTTGTGATCGTCTGCAAACTCTCGGCTTCGTTTCCGAGAAGAAGCTTAGCCGTTTCACGCTCTTCATTTTTCCGCGGCAAAAACCGGCCGAACAACCGCCCGACCGGAAACCCATTGGAACTTGCCCACGATTGAAGTTCATCAACCAAATGGTCGCGCGTCGGTTTGGTTCGAAATGAAATGAGAATATCCGCGCCGAAGCGTTCCGCCCAGCCGTCGTCGAGCGTGCACAACCGATGCGCGCTGGTTCCTTCGTTCTCGAAAGCCCGAAGGAGTTCGCTGTCGATCCATTCCCCTTTTTTCATTTGCTTTGTCATGTCAGGCGAAGTTGAGACATCTCTCGATATCTCTGAAATAGTAAGAGATTCCTCGACTCCGCTCGGAATGACAGAACTATTAGTCCGGCTGTGATTATGCAAAGCGCCACGATTCGCATTCCGGCCAGCACTTCTAATCTTGGCCCGGGCTTTGATTGTCTCGGCATCGCGCTTCGGATTTACAATTTGGTCACCGTCTCGCGGCAAACAAAACGTGAACGACGGGAAGCGATTGTTGCTGCGGCCGCGGATTTGTTCTTCAAACGAACCAAGCGCCGCCGCTTTTCTTTTTCCTGCTCGGCGATAGAAAAAATTCCGCGCTCGCGCGGGCTAGGCAGCAGCGCAACCATTCGGCTGGGCGTCTTGCACGGCTTGAATGAGCTCGCAGGTCGACCGCTCGATCGATTGTCGATCTTTCAATTGTGCGCGGAACTGGAAGGTCATCCTGACAATGCCGGGCCATGTTCCTTCGGTGGCTTCAACGTCGTTCGCGGCGAAAATTTTCAGCGCTTCGATGTTTCATCTCGATTAAAATTCGTCCTCTTGATTCCTGATTTTGAAATCCGTACTTCAGCCGCGAGGAACATTTTGCCCACAAAAATCTCGCGCACGGCTGCGGTCACGAGCGCAGGCAACGCTTGCGCCATCACTGCCGCGTTCGCGTCGCGAGATTACAAGAGGTTGCGCGGCGCGTTCGTGGACGAATTTCATCAACGATTTCGAAGGAAACTGATTCCATTTCTGCCGCGGGTAATTGCCGGTGCCGAGAAAGCCGGCGCGCTCGGCGCATTTTTGAGCGGTTCCGGATCGACAATTTGCGCCGTCACCCTGCGCAGTCCCCGAAAAGTTGGCGACGCGATGCGACGCGCAACCGGCTCGATCCGTGCGAACGTCGTAATTACAACTGCGGACAATCAGGGGGTTCAAATCAAGCATCGAACCTCAAACATCAAACGTCCCTATGCCTCGCACGCTTGAAAACCTGGAGCAGTTCGGCATCGACGTGGTCCTTGGCCGTCGCCGCGGATTTCGCGCCGCGATCCTGCGCGGAATTCTTTACGCGCTCTCATTCATCTACGAAAGGGTTGTCCAGCTTCGGCTTTATCTTTACCGCAAGAGGATTTTTCGCGAGCGCACTCTCGGTTGTCTCGTCGTCAGCATCGGGAACCTGACCGTTGGGGGGACAGGCAAAACACCGGTGGTCGAAAAATTCGCGCGCGCGCTGCAAGCGGGCGGCCGGCGCGTTGCAATCCTGAGCCGCGGCTACAAAAGTGTGCCAAAACCGGCGAAGCGAAATTGGTTCGACCGATTGCTTACGCAAGATGTCGCTCCTCCGCGCGTTGTCTCCGATGGAGAATTTCCGCTCCTCGATTCGCTGACTGCCGGCGACGAGCCCTACATGTTGGCGCATAATTTGAAGGATGTGATCGTGCTGGTGGACAAGGACCGCGTCAAGAGTGGCCGGTACGCCATCGACAAATGGAAAGTAGACACACTTCTGCTCGATGACGGCTTGCAGTATCTCCATCTCAAACATCGGCTCGACATCGTGCTGGTGGATCGACAAGCGCCATTTGGGAACGAATTTCTGCTGCCGCGCGGTACCTTGCGAGAGCCGCCACGGAACCTGCGCCGCGCGACCTACATTTTCATCACCAAGAACACGGGCGAATCGAACGAGAAACTGATCGCGCGCATCCGCCGTTACAATCGCACCGCTGAGATCATCGAATGTGGGCACCGGCCCCTTTATCTGCAGAACATTTACACGGGCGAACGACTCACGCTCGAACGATTGCGCGGCTCGTTCATCGGTTCCATCTGCGCCATCGCCGCGCCGGACAGTTTTGAAGGCGCGCTCAAAAATCTCGGCGCGAATGTCAATTTAGCTCTCCGCTACATCGATCATCACTACTACACCGAACCGGAGCTGCGCAGTTTCATCAATCGCTGCATTCGTCGGGATCTGTCGATGATTGTTACCACCGAAAAAGACTCGGTGCGGATGCCACGTTTGCCCGAAGCGAAGGTGAAAGTGCCGATTTATTTCATGCGGGTCGAAATCGAGATCCTCACCGGACACGAGACGTGGGAACATTGCGTCAACCGCATCTGTAAACCGCAACCAATGCTCTCGCCGGAAAGATTCTTTGCCTAGTTCGCAATTTTCACAGATTTACGCAGATTTTTCAGAGCGGAATTCTGTTTTTCTTTAATCTAAGCAAATCTGCGTAATCTGTGGATGAAAACTCATGCCTGAAAGAGCCGACCTCGTTGTTGAAGGAAAGAAACTTTCCGTCTCAAACCTGGACAAGGTCCTTTACCCGAAAGCCCGGTTCACCAAAGGCCAGGTGATTGATTATTACATTCGGATCGCGCCGCTGCTTTTGCCGCACCTCGAAGATCGACCGCTGACGATGAAACGCTATCCGGACGGCGTGGACGGCGAATTTTTTTACGAGAAGAATTGCCCGTCGCACCGGCCGAAATGGGTGCAAACGGCGACAGTCTGGAGCGAAAGCAACAATCGAGCAATGAATTATTGCCTCGCCAACAATCTGCCGACGCTGGTCTGGGCCGCGAACCTGGCCGATCTCGAGCTCCACACGTCGCTCGCGAAAAAGGACGATATCGACCGCCCTACTATGATGGTGTTCGATCTCGATCCCGGCGCGCCGGCCGACATCGTCCAATGCTGCCAGGTCGGGTTTTGGCTGCGCGATTCGTTGAACAAAATGAAATTGAAATCGTTCGCCAAGACGAGCGGCTCGAAAGGCTTGCAGGTTTACGTGCCGCTGAACACGTCGGCGACGTTCGATCAAACGAAAGATTTATCGCGCGCGCTCGCCCAACTTCTCGAGCACGAACATGGAAATCTCGTCACCTCGAACATGTCGAAAGCCGCACGAAAAGGAAAAGTGTTCGTCGATTGGAGCCAGAACGACGAACACAAAACGACGATTTGCGTTTACTCGCTGCGCGCCAAGGAAGAACCGAGCGTTTCAACTCCGGTCACCTGGGACGAAGTTGCCAATTGTTCAAAAAAGAAAAAAGCCGATCTTTTGAAATTCCGCTCCGACCAAGTCCTCGCCCGTGTCGAAAAAAAGGGGGACCTCTTCGAGCCCGTCGAAAGACTGAAACAAAAACTGCCGAAGAAATGGAACGTGTAAGCGCAAAACGTCCGCTCGTTCTGATCGCACTCGTCTGCGTTGTAGCCGGGGCGAATCGAGCGCAAGGCGACGACTTTCCGCTCAGAAAACTCAGGCCGTTCACCTATACGGTCGATTACGAACCGTTTTGGTCACCGGATGGAAGACAGGTCGTGCTGATCTCTAGTCGCCATGGCGGGATGAAAGTGCACGTAATGGATGCGAGTAACGCTAGTCATGGAAGCGACATGCGTCAGCTTACATTCGGCGATGCGGAAGACGACACGCCGGCCTGGTCCCCTGATGGAAAGAAGATTGCATTCGTCTCGATTCGCAACGGTGTTTCGCAAATCTTTGTCATGAATGCAGATGGAACCGACGTTCGCCAGCTCACGAAAGGCATAGCAGAGAACATTCATCCGACGTGGTCCCCGGACAGCGAGCGGATCCTGTTTAACACGACCTATTTCGTCGGAGCCACCGCGGCTGACGGGAGAAACGTGCCGAGCGACAACAAAGTAATCGGCGAACAGATTGACAAGAAAATGGACCTCGCAACGATTCGGCCGGACGGCACTGACCTAAAACAAATCACGACCGGCGGCGGATTTACTTACGCCTCGTTCTCGCCGGATGGGATGTGGATCGTGCATCGCCGCATCAACGGTGCGTTGTCCCAGATTTTCGTGATGAGTACGGATGGTTCGGGCGATCATAACATTTCAGGTGAAGGAAACATCGACGGCTGGCCCGCGTGGTCGCCCGACGGCAAGCGCGTTATTTTTTCCCGCCGCGTCAGGGATGCATTCCAGCTCTTCATTATGGATCGAGATGGTAGCAATGTTCGACAACTGACTGACGCGCCCGGCGAATTTGTGAATGCACGCTGGTCCCCAGATGGAACGAAAATTCTTTGCAGCCGCCGCCTCGGCGACATGAATCTCGTCATCTTTCCAGCGCCAAAATGAAATTCCGCTCTGACCAAGTCCTCGCCCATGTCGAGAAAAAAGGGGACCTCTTCGAGTGGGTCGAAGAACTCAAACAAAAACTTCCGAAGAAATCGAAGACGTAATCATGAGAGCAGCGGTCATTAAAACAGCTGGTGGCCCGGTCGAAATCCAGGAACACGAGCGCCCTACCCCAGGATCCGACGAAGTTTTGATCCGCGTCCGCGCGTGCGGACTGTGTCACGGCGATCTGATGGTGAAAGAGGGACAATTTCCGTTTGCTCGCTACCCGGTTGTGCCTGGACACGAAATTGCAGGCGTAATTGAAGCGATTGGCGAGCGCGTTCAGTTTCTTGCCTGTGGAACGCGCGTAGGTTTGTCGGCGCTATTCTCTTCATGTGGAGTGTGTTCGCAGTGTCTCGGAGCAGATGAATTTCTTTGCGAAAAATTGGAGTTTACCGGCATCACAAAAGATGGCGGGTTTCAAGAATACGTGCTAGCTCCAGCCGCTTATGTCGCTCCAATTCCAGAAAGTATCGGGTTCGTAGAGGCTGCGCCGCTGATGTGCGCAGGTCTGACTGTTTTCAGTGGAATGCGGCATGCCGGTTTTGAGCACGGGAATAAGGTGGCAGTGATCGGACTTGGTGGATTGGGTCACATGGCTGTGCTTTTCGCGAAATCCATGGGAGGACGAGTTGCGGTTATTTCGACGAGCGCAAACAAGAAAGCTGAAGCCGAAGCACTTGGCGCAGAACAATTCATTCACGCCAAGACAACGAACACGGCAAATGCGTTGAAGAGGTGGGACGGTGCCGATCTAATTCTCGCGACCGCACCGGATGCGGAAGTCATGGCAGAAGCCTTCCCCGGCTTGGCGCCTAATGGAACAATGATGGTTCTCGGTGCTCCATTCGCGCCAATATCGGTAAGCGCTTTTGATTTGATCATGGGCAGGCGCCGTCTTATGGGTTCGCCAGCCGGTTCACGAAAAGATCTCATGGATATGCTGGCATTCGCGGAACTGCATGGGATCCGCCCTCAGGTCAATTGCATACCTCTTGAGCATCTTCCGAACGCTTTCGAGGAGATGGGCAGGGGCCACATGAGCAGACGCACAGTTGTTGTCATGGAGTGATACTTCTTGTACTTCTCGTCATGCGGATTGAGGTCATTTGCATATGCGCAAAGTAAATCTCACAGAAGTTGAATGGCAGGAGCGGCAGTCCCCGAAGGGAAAGTTTGGGCGGAAGACGAAAAACATTTCGGTCGCGCTTGGGCGCGATCCGGAGTCGCTCGATTTGGCGAAGCGGTGGCCGTTCGATCTCGCCCTAGTCAGTATTCCGAAAGGGAAATCGCTGTGCCCATATCATGCGCACTCGAGCGAGTCGGAGCATTATCTCGTTGTTTCGGGCAAGGGTAACATTCGCGACAAAGATGGCTCGACAATCGTCGGACCAAGCGACGCATTTTTCTTCGGACCGGGCGAAGCACATCAGCTCACCAACGCCGGCGAGGAAGATTTTGTCTATTATGTGATCGCGGATAATCCTCGCGGCGATGCGTGCCATTATCCGGACAGTGGCAAGTTCGCGGTTTGCAAGGAAGGCAGTGAGGAAGTGATCGTCAAAGGAAAGGAGACCGATTACTTCGATGGAGAAGAGTGAACACTTGTCATGTCGAGCGAAGTCGAGACGTCTCTGACTATTTCTGGCCAAGAAAGCGCAGCAAAACAGAAATATCTAGAGATTCTTCCACTTCGGTCGGAATGACAGAAAGCGGATGAAAAAGGTAAATATCGACGAGATCAAGGAGGAGCCGTGGCAATCGCCGAAGGGCAAGTATGCGGTCGCGTTCAAAGGAATTTCGGAAGCGCTTGGACGCGATCCGGGATCACTCGATTTGGCGAAGCGGTGGCCGTTCGATTTGGAATGGAACCGCGTGCCGCCAGGGAAATCGAATTTTCCGTTTCATTCACACTCGATACAGTGGGAAATGTATCTCATCGTGAGCGGCAACGGCAGCGTGCGCGACAAAGATGGATCCACTGACGTTGTCGCGGGCGACGCGTTCATCTTCGGGCCTAACGAAGCGCACCAGATCAAAAATTCGGGCAAAGAAGATCTCATTTTCTACGTTATTGCCGATAATCCGATCGGCGAATCCAATTACTTCGCGGACAGCAGCAAATGGAGAGTGAACCGAACGTCGCTTGCGGACCGGCCGCTAATTAAAGGCAAAGAAACGGATTATTTCGACGGGGAAGAGTAACGACCCAGGATTTACAGGATTTTCTGATTCCAATCCTCAGAATCGTGCTAATCCTGTCTAGTGGAACATGAGTGCGAAACGGCGTGAGGATTTTCCGTATAAGACTTACCTGAACATTTTGCGCGGGCCGCTTGAGCTCATCGACGTCCAAAAGCTCGCCGACGCGTGCAAAGATAAATGGTACAACCAAACGCTTTGCCAGGTGAACGATTCGATCGTCCGGCTCGGTGTGCTGCAGGGCGAATATCACTGGCACGAGCATAACGACATCGATGAGTTCTTTTTTGTGCTCGATGGAAAATTCCTGATCGATCTCGAGGACCGAGTAGTCGAGCTCGCACCGCGTCAGGGCTTTGTCGTTCCAAAAGGTGTCCGACATCGGACGCGCGCGCCGCAGCGTTGCGTCATTCTCATGGTCGAACGGGCCGACATCGTTCCAACAGGCGACTAAGGCCAAGAGAGTAGCTAGACAAGATTTACGGGATTTTTCTGATTCCAATCCTCAGAATCGTGTTAATCCTGTCTAGAACTCAGTGAAAATTATTTCGGGCGGACAAACTGGAGTAGATCGCGCGGTGCTGGATGTGGCGCTCAGGCACGGCATGAAGTGCGGTGGTTGGTGTCCAACTGGCCGTCTCGCCGAAGATGGAAAAATTCCGGATCGCTATCCGCTGAAAGAATTGAAAAATGCCGGAAACGAAGAACGCACGGCCCAAAATGTCCGCGACTCGGACGGAACGATCGCGATTTACTTTCACGAACTGGAGGGCGGAACTGCTTACACGGTCGGATGCTGCATCGAAGCTCGGCAACCGCACCGATTAATCGATGCGGCCAGGTATTCGCCAGAAGATGCCGCGACCTTGATGGTCGCGTTTGTCGTCGGTCATGACGTTGAAATCTTGAATGTTGCCGGACCGCGCGCGAGCGAATGGGCTGGCGCTTACACCTACGCGTTCCGCGCGCTCGGCGTTTTCGTCAGCAGAGTAAAAGGGAAAATCTAGCTACTCGTAACGTAACGCTTTCACCGGATCGAGTCGGGCAGCGAAATACGCAGGAATCAGCGCCGCGAGCGAACAAATCAAAAACGCGCTGATGCAAATAATGGTCACATCGTACGGAATCACTTGCGCGGGGATTTCGGAAAATTGGTAAACTTCGCGCGGAAAAATTTCGATATGCAACGTGTTGGCGAGCCAATGACTGAATTCGTTGCGATAACGAATCAATGTCATTCCAAGACCGAGGCCAGTCAGCGTTCCGAAAAGTCCGACGACTGTCCCTTGCCCCAGAAAAACCCAGATGATCTGGGAAATGTTTGCGCCGAGGGCTTTCACGATTCCGATCTCGCGCCGTTTCTGGACGGTAACGGTGATGAGCGTGCTCATGATCCCGAACGCCGCGACCACGACAATGAAGAACAAGAGAAAGAACATCACGTTGCGTTCGAGCCGCACGGCTTCGAAGAATTGGCGATTCATCTCCGTCCAGGTTTGAGCGAACACCGGCGGCTCCAGAAACGCGTCTAGTGATTCTTTCACGCGATCGGCGGCATAAGGATCGTCGGTCCGAACCGTGATGCCGTGCAATGAATCGCCAAGGTTGTAAAGTTCCTGGCCAATGTAAATGGGGACGAGGACAAATTCGGAGTCGTATTGATAGCGTCCGGTCTCGAAGATGCCGGTCACCGTTAGCTCCTTTGGAAGGATGACATCACGCAATTCGTCGACGGCGGCTTTGGCCTCCGCGCCCTTTGCGTTCTCGAGTTTTTTTATTCCGTCCAAAATCTGGCCAAGATTCCCCGGCGAATAGACGGTCAGTTTGTCGCCCACGTTGATTCGCAGAATGCGGGCAAGATCGCTTCCGAGCACGGTCGACTCGCCATCGAGATCGAGCTGTCCTTCTTTAATGAATCTGCGGATCGGGATCACTTTTTCCTCCGCGGCCAGGTCGATTCCGCGAATCACCGGCGCCAATCGTTGATTCTGGAATTCCACAATCACCGGGCCTTGGACAAAGGGCGCGGTCGCGACCACGTGCGGCGTGTTCGCGATCTTTTTCTGCAGCGTGCGCCAGTCACGCAGAATGTCCTCACTCTTGACGAGAATGTGTGCGTCGAAATCGATGATTTTCTGGCGCAACTCGCGATCGAATCCGGTCATTACCGAAATCACAAGAATCAGCACGGTCACGCCCAGGGTCACACCGATGATCGAGATCAACGTGATGATGGAAAGAAAGGTGCGTTTGGGTTTGAGATAACGCAGCGCGAGAAAAAAACTGAACGGCAGTTTCAAATTGCCGTTATGTTGGCCGTGAATCTATCGGATTACAACCCAACGGGATGCCGGGCCTGAAATCCCCACGCGTCGCGGCCATCAAAGTGCCAGCGCGGGCCAACGTCGCTGCCATAACGCAGATCGGTCGTGTCCAGGCGCAAACCGGCGATCATCGCGAACACATGACCGTGACGTGAGTAAATCGTAAACCAGCGGCCGCGCCCGCGTTCACCGTAGCGAAGAAAATCGCTCGAGGGCAACGGTTGCTCGAGCATCCCAGCATAATGCAGCGCGAACGAAATTGTGCCGGAACAATCGTAACCGTAATCATGAAACGATCCGTGTCCCCCACCCCAGACGTAGGGGCGGTGACAAATCATGTTCACGGCCCAGATTGCGTGTTTCACGCTATCGGGCGCGTTCGCCGGCGCGTAGGCGATTCCGTTTCGCAGCACCGCGCGATTTCCGGGAACCATCGGATGCGAACCGCCGATATCGAAACCCGGCGTGGTTGACTCCGAATCGATTTCGTCGCGATAGGCTGGCAGCGCGGGGCGAATCGGTCGCGGCGGGGTGTAGTATGCGACTTGGATCGCCTGTGCGCGCAGCGGTTGCCTGTCCGCCGCACCCTTGCCGAAGGCGGCTTTATCAAGGGTGAACGGCTGGAGCGGAACGCCGGTGTCGGCGAGTTGCGACGTGTAAACTGTTTCGCGCGTTCGCGAAGTTTGCCCGTTGGATTCAGCGACGAGCAAGAGACCCACCGTAGCTGCGAGCAGGGAAACGCGTAGCACGCGTCCCCCCAGAAGCTAGTTTCAGGCCAAGTTATTTCAGGGCGTGGGCCTTCAGGTCCTCGAGGGTAACGAATTCGAGAGCAGAAGCATGGCTTGCCTCGAGATCAACCGGCGCAGCGCGGCCGTGCTCGAGCGCGGATTTCCAGCGGGTCACGCAAACACACCATTTGTCGCCTGGCTTTAATCCGGGAAAGCCCCATTCCGGAATCGGCGTGACCAGATCGTTGCCGTCGAGCACGGAAAAATCGAGAAACTCGCGCGTGACCTTCACGCAGACGGTGTGCAAGCCGATGTCTTCCGGGGCGGTTCGACAAAAGCCGTCGCGAAAAAATCCCGTCATCGGGTCGCGACAACAGCACTTTAGTTCGGTCCCAAGAACATTCGTCGGCATGACTAACCGAAATCGGGTTCTTCAGTTGAAACGGTGATTTCGCCTTCGATCTGCCGCAGGGCTTGCTCAACCGCGCGCCACGGAAGCATGGCGCATTTCACCCGCTGCGGAAACTTTCGCACACCGCTCATCACGCGCAGATCACCGAGTGTTTTCGGCACATCATTTTTATCGGTCGTTACTAAATCGTGAAAGGCGCACACCATCTCTTCGACTTCAGCTCGGTTTTTCCCTTTCAACTTGGTCGTCATCAACGAAGCCGAGGCCTGACTGATCGCGCAGCCGTGACCGGTGAACTTGATATCTTGCAAGCCGCCATCGCCGTTGAATTTCACCGCCAGATGGATTTCGTCGCCGCACGCGGGATTATCTCCGTGCACACGCACCGCTGCATCCGGCAGCTCGCCGAAATTTCGCGGCCGCCGCGAATGATCGAGAATCACATCCTGATAAAGTTCTTCGAGCTCGCCAAGTTCTGTCTTCATTTAAAAAACCGAATCGCTTTGTGAAGAATGTCGATCATGGAATGGATTTCCTCGCGGGTGCTATAGAGATAAAAGCTCGCGCGGCTCGTTCCGGTCACGCCGAAGCGGCGCATGAGCGGTTGGTTGCAATGATGGCCCCCGCGCATCGCCAGTCCATAGCGATCTGCGAAAGTGGTCAGATCGTGGGGATGGGCTGCGTCGATCACAAAACTAATGACGCCGGCATGTGCTTTGGCCGTCCCGATCACGCGCAGCCCTGGCAATTCTTTCATTTCCTTCAACGCATATCCCGCAAGGTCGACATCGTGCTGGAAAATTTCAGCGCGTCCGATTCCTTCAAGGTAATCGATCGCCGCGGCGAGTCCGATCGCGCCAGCGATGTTGGGTGTGCCGGCTTCGAAACGGTGTGGCGGTTTTTTGAATGAGCTTTTTTCGAGCGTGACGCTCGTGATCATCTCGCCGCCGCCATGCCAGGGCGGCATCGCCTCGAGAATTTCGGATCGACCGTAAAGCACGCCGATTCCGGTTGGGGCGCACATTTTGTGACCGGAGAAGGCGAGGAAATCGCAACCGAGCTCGTCAACGTTGAGCGGCATGTGCCCGATGCTTTGGGCGGCGTCAATGAGCGTGGTGGCGCCAACTTCTCTCGCTTTTTGGCAGAGCTCGGCCACGGGATTGATCGTGCCGAGTGAATTGGAAACATGAGTGAACGCGAACATTTTTACTTCTGGCGTGATAAGCGAGGAAAGTTTTTCCAGCTCGAGTGCGCCGTCGTCTCGAACTGGAACGTAGTGTATTCGCGCGCCGATTCGTTCCGCGAGGAGCTGCCAGGAAACGAGATTGCTGTGATGCTCCATCTCAGTGAGCAAGATCACGTCGCCAGGACGGAGGAATTTTCCGCCCCACGCCTGCGCGACCAGATTGATGCTTTCAGTCGTGCCGCGGGTGAACACGATCTCATCCACGCTTTTGGCGCCGACAAAGTCGGCCACGCGCTGCCGGGATCTCTCGTAATGCTCAGTTGCGCGTGCGCTCAGCGCGTGCAGGCCGCGATGGACGTTGGCGTTCTCGTGTTCGTAATAATGGCGGACGACGTCGAGCACAGCGCGGGGCTTTTGCGAACTCGCCGCGCTGTCGAAATAAATCAACGGATGACCATTCACGCGCTCCCGCAGAATCGGGAACTCCTCGCGGAGCGCTAACCAATCGACGTCACTCTTAGCCGCCTTGTGCACAAGTTAATCTGCGCCGAAGCGCCGGTTCGCGCCAGTCGATTCCGGTGCGAGCCAAGGTCGACATCTGCAACCGCGGTGATCTATGATCGCGGCCACGCATGAAAAAAGTTGCGATCGTTTACTGGCTGCTACCGGCAAAACTGGAGCGCGAATTGTTTCGCGAGATCGTTCGGATTCTTTGCCACGAATTGGATGCTCCGAGGTTTGAGCCGCATTTAACGCTGTTTGTCGCGAAAGAAAATCGACACCCACCGAAACCAATCCTGCAAAAATTCAGATCCGCGCCGATTCGATTGCGAATTCGCAGGGTGGCATTTGACCGCGAGTATACCAAAACGCTTTTCGTCCGATTCAAGCCGAACGGCGCGCTAAAAAAAATGGCCGTCGATCTTGGAAGGGCAGCGCACACGCGGGCCGGCGCTCCACGCGATCCGCATCTGAGCTTGCTTTATAAGCGCAGAATAACGAAGGCTACGGAGAAGGAGTTGGCTGACACGATCAACTTTCCATTTCGAGAGGTTGTCTTTGACTCGGTCGCGGCGGTGCGATTAAAGCTGCCAGTGCGGAGTCGCGCTGACGTGCGAGCGTGGCGCATCCTGGCGAAAAAGAGACTTAGATAGGGTAGGTTCACCGAACCGCCCGCAAACGCCAGTCCGGTTCGGACCGATTGAACCAATCGTCCCTACCTGTCCTGGCACGCGCGCATCACAAGGGATGCGCGAAATTACATTTGGAATTACGTTGGTATTGTGGGCAAGGAAACCAAGATTTTCGGCGAGCACGATCCGGCCACGATCAAGCAAATCGAGACCTGCGTGGTGGCGGGAGGCGAGCGCGGCGTGCTTTGCGCCGACGGTCACAAAGGTTACGCGCAGCCGATCGGCGGCGTGGTTGCGTACAAAGACAAAATTTCGCTGAGCGGCGTCGGGTTCGATATTGCCTGCGGCAATCTCGCCATTCTGACAGACGCAAAACGCGAAGAAGTTGCGCCGAAGATCGACAAGATCATGGACGACGTCGTGAACGAGATTTCGTTCGGGATCGGTCGCAAAAGCAAAACGCGCGTCGAACATGAATTGTTCGACGACCCAGCGTGGCAAATCAAACCGATCCGCGATT
This sequence comes from Chthoniobacterales bacterium, assembly GCA_035315805.1. GTDB lineage: Bacteria > Verrucomicrobiota > Verrucomicrobiia > Chthoniobacterales > UBA10450 > AV40. The sequence continues at coordinate 5,192 of DATFXN010000040.1, read as the reverse complement.
TGAAATCAATGGCCGCGGATCAACTGGGAACCGTCGGCGGCGGAAATCATTATGTCGATATCTTTGCGGACGAGCAGGACCGAATTTGGGTCGGCGTGCATTTTGGATCGCGTGGTCTCGGGCACAAAACGGCCACGCATTTTCTGAAAGAGGCCGGCGGAAAAGACGGAATGGACGTGCCGCCGACTGTGGTCGACGAGAAATCAGAGATCGGACACGATTATCTCGCGGGAATGCAATTGGCCGGCCGCTACGCTTACGCGGGTCGCGAAGCCGTCGCCCGCCACGTCGTCAAAAACATTTTGAGCGCCCGGATTCTCGAAGAAGTCCACAACCACCACAACTTCGCCTGGCGGGAAAAACATGATGGCGAGGAGTTTTGGGTGGTGCGCAAAGGCGCGACCCCGGCGTTTCCAGGGCAAAAGGGTTTTGTCGGCGGAAGCATGGGTGACGACGCCGTGATCATCGAAGGCGTCGATTCACCAACGTCGCGCGAAGCTTTGTTTTCAACGATTCACGGCGCGGGGAGAATCATGTCGCGGACGGCAGCGAAGGGAAAATTTGTGAAGGTCGGAAAGAAACGCATCCGCCAGGAGGGACTCGTTCGGCACGACGAGATGATGAAGTGGTTGCACGATCGCGGAATTATTTTGCGCGGCGGCGATTTGGACGAAGCGCCACAAGCCTACCGGCGCTTGCCGGATGTTTTGCACGCGCACGCGGGCACCATTCGTGTCCTGCACACGTTGCGACCGCTCGGCGTAGCCATGGCCGGCCGCGACATTGTCGACCCTTACAAAGACTAAAATCAATTAAGTCTTTCCGCCGTGGAAGGCTCCGGAGTCGGCGTCGGCGATGGCGTCGGAGCTTGAATCGGGATCGGCGAAGCGCCGGAGATTTTGTTGAGCTCGTCTTCGAGCAAGCGTTTCTCTTCGCCGAAGATCGGGCCGCGCTTCGCCAGTTGAATGTACTCCTTGGCGGCGTCGGTCTGATTTAAGTCGAGCAGCAAAACGGCGGCGTAAACCGCGGCGTGGGAGTCGTGCAAAGCTTCGGGCGCCAGCTTTTGGAGAATCGCGACTCCCTCGGCGGTACGACCATGCACATAAAGCGAGAATGCGTAGGTGACGGCACAATTGACATCGTCTGGCGCGCGATCGTAGGCTTGCTTGGCTAGGTCCTGCGCTTGTTTGGTGTTCTGGTCGATGTTCAACCCAAGACGTGCGAGGTTGGCAGTGATCTCGTTTTCGTTCGGCGACGCATCGTGCAAGCGCTGGAGGACGTCGTAGAGTTTCCGGAGGTCGTTGTCCGTGCGATAAAGTTTGTAAAGTGCATCGAGCGCTTCGCGGCGACTGGGTGGATTTCGCGAGAGTCGCGACCAAAGCTCTTCGCTTTCATTCGCCAAGTTCCATTTTGTAGCGAGGCGCGCCAGTTTGAGTTCGTAATCCGGATGATTGGCTGCGCTATGGAGGGCGGCGTGCCAGAGTGTGTCGAACTCGGTATCGGCGCTGGATTGGCGCGACTGTTTTGCGGCAAGCGCCTGGTAGGCAAGTCGGAGGCAGTCGTCGCTTCCCCAGGACTCATTCCGCGTCCAACGCCGTAAGCGGGACCAGTTATCCTGTTCGGCAAAAGCGGACGCGATAGCGATGGCGGCCGGCGGTTTCGACGTAATGGCAACGGGTAATTTGTCCATCCATTTCACCACTCTCGACGAAAGGCCGTTTTCGTTCATCCAGTCCATGAGAAGTCCTAGGTCACCGAAGTTGCGCGCCGCGACCGGTTTCACTTTCTCCAGAAGGGCGTCAAATTTCTTCGCGTCCAATTTGAGATAGAAATTGAGGCAGAGCAGATAATCGCTGAAACTCACCTCGGGCGACATCTGCAACTGCTGGGCGAAACGGTCGGCGGATTCGAGGTCGTTGTGATCGACCGCGTCGTTGAGCAAGGCGCGAAGCGCGCCCGCGCGAAATTCCGGGATTTGGATGAGGTGCTCCAGAGTTTCGCGCGCCTGTGTGGTTTTCACTGGATCCTGAGAACGGATCTGGAGAGCCGCAAGATTGAACCTATAAAGATCATTTTTCGGATCCTTGTCTACGGCAACCGCGAACTGTTGTTCCTCCTCGGCGACGTTTCCTTCAGCTCGCGCGAGCCAGCCGGCCACAACGTGGAAAGCCGCCAGATCCTGTGCCCTTGGCGCAACATGCCCTAAGGTTTTTCGGGCAAGGTCGATCTGACCAAACCGCAGCGCCGCCGAGGCGAGATTGAGCTGACTGTCGATGTTGTCGGGCTGTAAGCGAGCGATCTGCGCCCGCCACGAAACCGTTTCCTCCGAGTTTTGTTTTTCGGTAGCTTCGGCGAGGATGTAAAAAGCGGGCAACGAATCGCGCCGGCGCTCCAGCACCTGGCGAGCCAGTCGGCCGGCTCCGACGAATTCTTTTTTCTCCAACATCACGCTTGCCCGCTTGAGCAAACGCGATTCACGCCAGCCGGTATAAAGTTTGGAGCCGTAACTGCCAAAAACGACGATCAGCAACACGGCCACGGCCGCGACCACGACATGGAAGGCGACTCGCAGCGGCGGAAAGTGAAGGCGCAAACTCGGAAACGATTCGACACCTGGCAAGGACCGGCTGCGTCTCCTACGGCGTACGCGTCTGATTCTTTCCGGCATCCATCCCTTATGCGTGCGCGCTCGACGGAATGCAACTGACCGCGACAACCACGCAACTGGAGCGGCTATGCTCCGCCCTGGGATTTGGGCAGAATCGGAACCGCCTCGACTTGCTCGTGAACTCGCTCACGCTGGCGCGGGCCCCAGACATATCGCGTAAGCAACACTTTGATCGTCGCCGTTAGCGGAACGGCGAGAATTGGCCCGAGCAAACCGCCAATCAAGAGTCCCCAGACAAAGATCGACACTATCACAGTCATCGGATGCAGACCGACCGATTGGCCGACAATGCGCGGCGCGTAAAACATCCCTTCCAAATTCTGGATGAGAATAAAGATGCCGGTGACGATCAGAGGGTGAGTCCAATCGCCGAACTGGAACGCCGCAATGATCACGGCCGGCACCCAGCAAAGCACAATCCCGATATAAGGAATCATCGTGAGCACGACGACAAGGCAGCCAATTAAGGGGGCAAAATTCAGGCCCGGATAAATAGTCAGCATGCTGCCTATTAGAATCCCATCGACGAGACATACGAGTAGTTGCCCGCGGAAATAGGCAATAATGTAGTTATTGATCTCCGCCAACGCTTCCGCGATCTCGTCCTTCAACGGCGACGCGCGCAACGGCAGATAATCTCTCCAGTGAGCTTCGATCCGCGGCCGTTCCTTCAAAAGGAAGAAAAGATAGATGGGCACCATGACAAGGCTCAGCAGGAATCCAGTTACGCCAAGAAACCCGCCGACGCTTTTCTTAACAATGCTCCAAACTTTTTCCGTGAGGGTGGGCAGATACCGTTCCAGATTTGAAATTATCTTCTCAGCTCGCGCCTCAAGTTGCTGGCGTTCAGCCGAGCTAATTTTGGTGGGTGCGGCCGAAATTGCTTCAACGGCCGCAGCGCTCGGTTCCGGCGATGGACTCGGCGCAGTAGCGGCAGTGGGTGTTGGAGACGGAGGCCGCGGCGGCGGTGTTCCGAGCAAGAGATTAACCAAACTCGATGATGCGGACTTGCCGCGGCCGGTGGTCCCGCCAAAAAATCGGTTGTACTGAACGATAAGATCGACAATGCGGTCGCGCGCCTTTTGGGTGTAACTGGGGAGTTCGCGCGCGAAGTTCGCGCTCTGCACGGAAATCGTCGGTGCGACCCACGCAACCAATCCAAACAGTGCGATCGCAACGCCGGCAAAAATCACTCCCACGGCCCACCCGCGGCTCAACTTGCGCTGGCAAAGTTTGGTCACCAATGGATCGAGCAGATAGGCCAGAATCACTGCGATCGCGACGGGAATTAAAATTGGCTGGAGAAAACTGATGACGTTGGCGCCGACATAAACAGCCGCCCCGGCGATGATAATCAGCAGAACGACGAACAAAGCGGTCAGCGCCGCCCACATCGTTCTTTTTTGCCAGGGCGTTGGATACGCGCTCATCCAGAAATGAGATCAGCTCCCGGTCCCCATAGCAAACAACAAGCAGACAGCGAAAGCGACCTCAGTGAATCGGATTTCCATTCGAGGGCTGACCCTTACTCATCTTAGTTTTTGCGTTGTCGATCTTGTCGGCCAACGTTTTGTTTCTCGGATCGAGATTGAGTGCTTTTTGCCACGCCTCGATGGCTTGGGCAGATCGATCCAACTTCGCGCACGCGTCTCCGATGTGTTCGAGCACAACTGGGTCGTCGCGGGCTAACTTTTGCTGAGCGCGGACAAGATCCGACAACGCTTGATTGAGTTTTCCCTGCTTGAATTCGAGCCATCCCAGGGTGTCGATGTAGGCACCATTGTCCGGGTTGGCTTGCAAGGCGAGTTGTATCATCTGCTCCGCTTCATCGAGGTGCATGTTGTGCTCAGCCCACATGTAAGCCAGGTAGTTGTAAGCGTCAGCGGCATTGGCCGGATCGAATGCGATCGATTTTCTGAAAAGCTCCGCTGCCTTGTCGTAAAGGCCGGCCTGCTCAGCGGCCGCACCATAATCGAAATAAAATCGCCCATTGGCAACCTCGGCCCCTTCGGCTTCCGCTTCATGCAAAGCTTCTTCGAACGTGGCGACCGCCTCCTGAGAATGCTTAGCCTCGCGCTGCGCGATGCCGAGATAGTAAACGATCTCCGGCGTTTGCGGAAAGCGGTGCCGCGCTTCGGAGAGTACCTTGACCGCGCGCTCGCTCTCCTTTAATGGCCCAAGGAGCAGCTCGGCCAGATGGAGGTATGGGCTCGACCGGCCAGGATTGATGATCAGGCTCTGCTCGTAATCTGCGGCCGCTTTGGCAAACGTCGCCTTTGCTTGGTCGCTTCTTTTCTCGCGCTCCAATGCGCGAGCGGTGTCGTCAAGCAGGCCAGCGAGCACCTCGTAGGGCTGATATTTTTCCGGGTGTTCCCTGATGATTGCCTCGAGCATCTCCACTGCTTTGTCGCGCTGATTGGTCAAAACGAAACCGGTCGCGAGTTTTTCCCGCGCGTTGCTGTCTTCCGGTTCGAGCTCAAGCAGACGAAGGTAAAGAGGAATGGCTTCCTTAACTTGCTGGGTC